>CAYQTE010000066.1:0-25584 GCA_964420285.1 uncultured Tepidisphaeraceae bacterium | reverse complement strand
GGGATTTTTCCGGCCGGGTGTGTATAATGTTTTGTGTACCCCGGCGGATAATTCCGATAACCGGGGTACGGTGCCGATCGGCCATAAAATCCCGATTGGCTTGTGAGTCTCTAAACTGCGGTGCATAACGGCGTCTCCTGCGGACGGGCGGGTTCATCCTGCCGCCGTAAGCCACGCCGGCCGGTGCTTCGGCATCGGGTCCGCGGAAGGACAGACTGATATGGCTGTTGATCCCCGCTTCCTCACCGGGAGCGGCCGGGAAGTCTTTTCCGGCAATGAGTTGCTCGTCAAGGGCGCTCTGGAAACTCCTGGTGGCGTTCACCTGATAACCGGATATCCCGGCTCGCCGGTGGCTGGATTCTTCGATGCGTTAACCGACATCGCGGACCTGCTCAAGCCGCACGGTGTACGGGCATTTCAATCGAACAACGAAGCCCTGGCCTCCGCGGCCGTCAATGGCAGCCAGATGCTTCCGTGCCGCGCCATCTGCGCGATGAAGAGCGTGGGAGTTCACGTGGCGGCCGACGCTCTGGCGCTGGGCAACATGAGCGGCGCCCATCCGCAGGGCGGCGTGGTCGTCATCATGGGCGAGGATCCGTGGTGCGAGAGCACGCAGGTTCCGGCCGACAGCCGGTTCATGTGCCAGCATCTCCGCATGCCGGCACTGGAGCCCGGTACCCATCAGGAACTCAAGGACTGGATCGCCGCCGCTTTCCAGCTCAGCAATGCCGCCGGGCTTTACATCGGATACATCACGACGGTCGCCCACGCCGACGGCGGCGGGACTGTCGAGTGTCTGCCGAATCAGTTCCCGTCGCTCAACACGCACGAGCGAGTGAACCTGAACACGTCGCAGGTGAATCTGGAACGTGTTCTCCTGCCGCCGCGAACGTGGCGCATGGAACTGCGCACCGACGAGCGCTTCGCCAAGACCATGAAGGTCGCCCGCGAACTGCGGATCAACCGCATCGAACCGCGGACGCGAAACATCGCTGAGGGCAACGCCCCGGCATCGCTCGGGTTCATTGTCACCGGCATGGGCGGACCTTACCTTCGCCACGCGCTGTTCGATCTCGGATTGTCCGGCGTGTTCCCCATCCTCAACATGGGGATGAGCTATCCGGCCGATGCCGCGCTGGTGAAGGAATTCTCCGCGATGTGCCGGACGATGGTCGTCATCGAGGAGCGGCGGGCGTTTCTTGAGACGAACATCCGCGAGTCGCTGTATCGCGATCTGTCCAGCGATGAGGCTTCGGAAATCTGCTCGCGTCTTTACGGCAAGCGATTCCCCGACCCTGCGGGCAATGCGGCAACTCCCGTCGAGGGGTTCCCCGACACGCGCGGGCTTAACATCTCGGTCGTCTTCCAGAAACTTATCCCCCTCATCAAGGCCGACGAACGGCTTCCCGCCGAATTGCGCAACGGCCGGCTCGGCGCGGAGATGGATCGCCTCCGCCGCGCCAGCAAGCCGAAATTGAACATCTTCGCTGACAGCGTGGTGACGCGGACGCCGACATTCTGCCCCGGCTGCCCGCATCGCGACAGCTCGGCGGCGCTGCTGCAACTGCGCTCCGATCTGGCCAATCCCGGCTACATGCGCAAGCACCACGGCACCGGCCCGGTCGATCTGGTCGCGCACGGCGATACCGGCTGCTACACCATGCTGATGTTCCCGCCCACGGAACAGCTCATGCACAATTACAGCGGCATGGGCCTGGGCGCTGGAACCGGATCGGGAATCGATCCGTTTATCACCAACAAGCAGATCGTCTTCATGGGCGACAGCACGTTTTTCCACAGCGGCCAGCTCGCCATCTCCAATGCCGTCAAGGCCCATCAGGAAATCTGCTTTATCATCCTTCAGAACGGCACCACCGCCATGACCGGCCATCAGGAACACGCCGGCACCGAACTGGACCTCATGGGCGACCGCTGTTTCGCCCAGGATATCGAGTCGATCGTCCGCTCGATGGCTGGCAAGAGCGCGTTGCAGGTGGCCCGCCTTTCGCCGGCTGATCGAAAGCGCTACCGGCAGACTCTTGAATCGCTGATCCTCGCTCCCGGCGTGAAGGTCATCATCGCCGACAAGGAATGTGGCATCACTTACCACCGCACCCGGTTTCAGGAAGAGCGCCGCGAAATCAAGACACACGGCTATCTCCCGCGCAAGACGCACATGAACGTGACGCCCGAGGTGTGCGAAAACTGCCTGGAATGCACCAAGGCCACCGCCTGCCCGGGATTGACCACGATCGCAACCGATTACGGCAGCAAGATCGACACCGACCTCACATGGTGCGTGAACGATGGCGCCTGTGAGCGCGTCGTCGCCAGCAACGATGCCGCCCAGAACATCAAGCCCTGCCCCAGTTTCGAGCAGGTGACCGTCGTCCGCTCGCGGCGCAAACGCTACACGCTTCCCAACATGGACCTGGACAAACTCCCGGAACCCAAACGCGTCCACGACCTGAGCAAGCCCGGCGCCACCTGGCGCGTCCACATGTCCGGCGTCGGTGGCATGGGCATCGGCGTCGTAGGCGCGATCCTCGTGCGGGCCGGACATAAGGAAGGCTACCGCGTCGCCTTTCAGGACAAGAAGGGCCTGGCCATCCGCAACGGCGGCGTCTTTGCCCAGATCACGTTCATCAATCAGCCGGTTTCAAATCTCAAATCTGAAATCCCGGCGGAGGATCAACAAGACCCCGCCGCGTCGGCCGCCGTCACCGGCTCGATCCCGTACGGCAGCGCCGATCTTCTTCTGGGCATCGACATTCTGGAAGCCGCCCGCGCCATCGACCCGCGCGAACCGTTCCGCGTCGCCTCGCCCGATCGCACGGCCGCGGTCCTCAATCTCTACAAGCAGCCCACCGTTCTCACGCTTCTGGGTCGCAGTGATTTTGATCCCGAGGCGCTGCGCAACCAGATATTCGAATCCTGCGTCACCGAAAATTGCTTCGCCAAGAACCTGGCCGACATCTGCGAACAGCGCCTGGGAAGCAAGCAGTTCGTCAACATCATGATCCTGGGCATCGCGTATCAACTGGGCCTGATCCCCGTCGGCGCGCGATCCCTTGCCTGGGCCATCAAGGACGGCATCCGTCGCGATCACCGCCGCAACGTGAAGGCGTTCAACATTGGGCGTAAGCTGGCGCTCGAGCCCCGCGCGATTCCCGTCAAGCCCGCTCCGGTGACATGGGAACAGGTCATTGCCAACAAATCCCGCATCCTGCGCCGCACGCGATTCTGGGGACCGAGCATCTCCGAACAATTCGAGCGACTGGTTCGCATGGCCGTCTCGCACATGTCCGGCCTCAGCGACAAGGCCAAATACGATCTGGCGATTCGTATTTACGACATCTGCCAATACGAAAACCTCGCGGCCGCCGGCCGGTATGTCGAGCGACTGCACGGCCTGTACCGCCGCGACAGCGCTGCCCGCGAATTCGCCGCCACCACGGCCGCCATCTGGGGCCTGGCGAAGGTGACGCTCATCAAGGACGAACCGTACGTATCTTATCTTCTGACGCGATTCGAAAAGAAGCAGCGCGACATGGCCAAATACGGCATCGACGCCGCCAACGGCGACAAACTCATCTATCGCCACCACACCAACCCGGAATTCAATATCGGCCCGTGGCGTTTCCGCGTCCGCATCACCACGCGCGACTGGCAACTCCGCATCGTGCAACACATGAAATGGTGGCGCCGACTTCCCGGCTGGCACCGGCGAGAGGCGAGCTTCCGCGATTGGTACATCAGCCTTTTCCGCCGCGTCGATCTCAGCAGCGACACCGGCTATGAACAGGCCGTGCGCTCGCTGCAATGCCCGGACGAAGTCACCGGCTACCGCGAGATACGATATCCGAAGATGGAAAGGGCGATGGCGACGGTGGAGGCCGACCTGGCGGCGACGCCCAGGCCGCCCGATCGACGCAATACTGCCGCGCTGGCGGCAAGCGCGGCCATGTGATCTCGGCGTTTACGCTATGACGAGCCCTGGTCAAGCGATTGGCGCAACGATTCCACCCGTTTGGCCAGCTCATCCAGTTGCCGGCGGGCGGCGCGGATGGGATCGAGCTGGCGGTCGATCCAGGCCAGAACCTGCGCGGTGAGATTCAATCCATCGTCGCCATGTTCGGCGATGCGCCAGCGATCCAGCAGCCGGCGCACGCGCTGGTGCGCATCCCATTGAATGACCAGCCACAGAGCCACCAGGTAGATCGCCAGAAACGCGGCCGTCTCAAGAAGCGGGGTGACGCCCAGAATGTGGACGATCAAAAACGCGGCCTGTTTGACAGTCGCGGCGACGCTGGATTGCAGCATGATGTCGAGAATCGGCTGGACAATCGGAAACCACAGCACGGCGCCGATGGTCAGCAGCCAGCGGATCGGGGCTCCCAGATTCCCGCCGCGCGTGAGCGTTTCCTGCACGACGGCTTGCTGCCGCGACAGCGCGTCGGCGATCGTGCCGCGCAAATCATCGGCAGCGGTCTCCGCGTCCATCGGCTCCCAGAGCTTGCGATCGGCATACAAACGCGACACGGCCGGATGGGTCTGCTGAAGCTGCGCGAAGGCACCCTGAATCTGTTCCGCCAGCGGCAATTCCGGCGCGCGAAGGTGCCGATCGGCCAAACCTCTTGGCGTGGCGGCCGCGGGCGTCGCGTTCTGCCGCACCAGATACGTCAGCGGGCGCAGCAAGGTGTCGATCAATCGCACCAGCGGCCAGCGCGCGATGCGCTTTTCCAGCACGCCGTCGCTCATCAGAAGCCGATATGCCGGATCGTCCAGCAGGCGCGGCAGCGAGCCCTCCAGCAGTGGCACGCCCAGCCGATCGGCGGCCAACTCCATCGCGTCTGCTTCCAGACGGCCCAAACGCTCGGCCCGGCCGGGGATGTCGCAGCGATCCAGCCAATCCAGCAGCGAGCGGTCCTTGCGCCGACCGGCCAACGCGCGCGATTTGGCGACCGATTCATCGGATCGCTGCTGCGACAATTCGGCGGCCAGTTCGGGAAGTTCGTAGCGATCCGGATGCACGGCAGAGATCATCCAGACACGCGGCGTGCCGGGCAGCCGGAGCGCGCGCGACAGTCGCGCGGCGTAATCATCGCGAATCTGCCGGGCCGGATCATCGGCGGGGCTGGTCGCCGTGGAGTGATTGTCGTCGCCATGCGAAGAACCCTCACTCAACCCTCTCCCCGGGTCTCGGGCGAGGGGTTCAAGAGGCGAGGGGGAAGAAGGGGACGCATCAAGTTGATCGACCTTGTTCAGACAGAAGACGAAATTGGTCCAGTCATTTCCGGCCGCGACCTGGGCCAAGAGTTTTTGAGGCGAAGCGTCAGCGTATTTTTCAATGCTCTGCACGAAGACCGGGAAGAGCATATGCCGCAACATTCGCCGCGTGATTTCCAGATGGGAGGCGAAATGGCTGTCGATGTCCGGAAGATCGAGCAAGATCTGGCGGCGCAGAGCGTCGATCTCGTGGGTGACGATCTCGTATCGGCCGGGTACTTCACGATCGAGCATGGCGGCCAGTGCCGTGGAGCGGCTCTTGTGGCTGTAGGCGATGACGGTTTCCGTGCCGGGCCCGTGCGACGTCTGGCGCGTGATGGGCTTGCCGACCAGCGCATTGACCAGGGCCGATTTGCCAACCTCTTTTCCGCCGATGAGGCCGACGAGATAAAACCCCGCCGCCTGCGTCGGGGATTCGTCCAGCAACACCGGCGCATCGTCGTCCAGCATTTCCGGCGCCGACTGGCCGGTCAGTTCGACGGCTCGGCGGACAATTTCCGATGCCGCGTCGGATCCGGCCGCGACAGGCGCGACGGCTGGCAGCGGCGAAGTTGTGCGTGCGATGTCGGTCATTGGTCCGCTCCGCATTGCGCGGCCAGCGATTCGGCGGCCGATTGCAATCTATCGAGCTCGAATCGCGGCGGGGCCTGCTTCTGAATCCAGCCAATGGCGGCGGCGATCTGGTCGCGGGCCAGGCGCGCAAAGCGTTCCTCGATGCGTCGATTGGTCGCGCGGGCGCGGGAGGCAACTTCGTTGCTCAGTTTCTCGGTCAGCCACGTTGCCAGGCTGAAGCCGCCGACCACCATCAGATCGACCGGGCCGAAGATCGCATGATGCGCCGCCACGACCAGGGCCAGAATGTACGGAGCGGCCTCGCTCCAGGCGGTGAGCTTCTCCCCGCCGGGCAGGAGTTTGAGCAGGCGCTGGAGCATGGCCGTATCGCGCGGCGTGGCGTTCCAGCGGCGCGAGAGCCATTGCTTCAGATCGTCCAGTTCCTGATCGGCGATCTCCCCGGCGCCGTTGCGATCGAGTGTTGCGGATTTGTAACCTTCGGTATCGATTCCCAGCCATCGCGATCCGGCCGGCGACGAGCGGAGAATGTCGTCGATGCGGCTTTGCAGGACAACGAACTGGTCGATGAGAGTGGCGCGGAAATCCGGAAGCTGGCCGCGATCGGCTGCGGCTTCATCGGCGGCCGACGAAGTCTTGCCGCGCATCACGATATCCCATGCGTTTCGCGGCAACCGCGTCAGGAGGGCGGGCATCTGGCGGATGCGATCGAGCACCCGACCCGGCCCCATCAAATACAGGACGCTGCGCTGCTGAAGCCGGCGCTGGAGCTGGCGGGTGATCGGATTGACATCGACGCCGCTGGGTGGAGTTTGCAACGCCGCGACGGCGCCGGCCAGCCGATCGACATCCGCGCGATCGGCCTGCATCGGGGCGACCACCATGTCGCCAAGCCGGCTCAGCACGTCGCGCGTGCGGCGCTTGTGGCCGGCTGCGCGATCGGAGGTGTCCACGGCCGTCAAGAGATTCGGCAACGCGCCGCGCAGTGCATCGAGATTCAACTCCAGCGGCACCGCAAACGGCGCATCATCGCGGGCGATGGCAAAAAGCGCGGGCACCGCCCCGTCAAACTGCTTTTGCAACAGCCGCCGGTAATCCTCCAGCATCTCGGCCGTGTGGCATTTGTTCATGACGAACATCGCCGGCACCGACCACCGGCGGCAGAGCCCGTAGTACGGAAGCAACTCCGTCATCTGGTATTTTTCCGGCGAGACGACAAACAAAACGGCCTGTGCCCAGCGAAACGCGAGATCGGCCTGCTCGACGTGGGCCGGCTGATCCCCATCGACGTCGGGCGTGTCCACCAGAGTCATCACGGCCGCCAGCGGATGGCGCGAGATCGCCACGCTCAGCGACTGCGGCACGCCGCGCACGGGAAGCTGATCGGGTGTCGCGACGATCGCCGGAAGGCCGAGCCACGCGGGTGGTACCTGTTCGGCTCCGGCGGCGGCCGCGACGGCGCCGGCGGTGAATGTCCGGCGGAAACTGGCCGCCGAGAGATTGGCATCGAGGATGCGGTTGAGAATCGTGCTCTTGCCGGTTCCCGTTCCGCCCAGGATGACCAGCACGGGCGGCAGCGGCGATGGGGAAAGATGAAACAGCACCGCGGCCGCATCCGCCCGCCAGCGGTCGATGGGCGCGGTCCATGCGGCTGCGCGGTTCCGCAGCGATGCGACGGCGGCGTCCAGCGCCAGCAGTGAAGTTGCCAAAGCAGAATCCCGTGCGGCCACGATGCGAAGTTATCACGAATGTGCCAATCGACCAAGCGGCGATGCCCCGCTTATTGCCGCACGTCGCTCACGCCCGCCACAGCGCCGAATTGTCCGCCGTTTCCCAAACCTCGACGCACAGCAGACGAATCCCCGATTTCAGCGACAGGCTCCGGGCCACGTAGGCAGCCACGTTCTCGGCCGATGGATTGATGGCATCGAACGGCGGCGTGGCGTTCAAATGCCCGTTATGCAGCCGGCCGACGATCTTCTCAAGCTGCCCCGATAGTTCATGAAAATCCATTACCACGCCGATTTCGTCGAGCCCTTGCGAGCCCACCGTCACCTTGACTCGCCAGTTGTGCCCATGCAGCGGCTCGGTCGATCCGTCGTACAGCCGAAGCTGATGCGACGCCGAAAACTCCCGCGTGGTTGTTACTTCAAATCCCATCGCGTTTCCTGCTTACGCCTTTCCGGCGGCGGCGTCATATCTTCAGCCGCTTCGCCCACTTTTCCAACTGCTCGTCCAGCGGTTTCCCCCCGGCCGCGCCCTGGGTTTGGTAGCGGCGGGCGACGTTGGCCGCGCCGAGGGATTCGTACAAATCCGGGCCGATTTTGTCGGCGTGCCCGTCCGGTTCGGCGGCCGATCGGAAAGCGTCCAAACTCAACTGCGACAATTGCGTCTTGCCTTCCTTTTCGCATTGCGCGACCAGTTTCCCGACGATCTGGTGGGCCGTGCGGAACGGGATGCCGCGCGTGACGAAGTATTCGGCTAGGCTGGTGGCGTCGAGGAATCCCCGGCCGAGCGTCGGCTCGATGTTCTCCCTGATGAAGAAGGCCGTGTCCACGATCGCCGCCGCCATCGCCAGCGTGTCGCACACCACATCAAACGCCGCGAACACGTGTCGCTTGTCCTCCTGCAAATCGCGGTTGTATCCCAGCGCCAGGCCCTTGAGCGTCGTCAGCAGCGACAGGAGATTGCCATACACATTGCCGCACCGGCCGCGAATCAGTTCCAGCATGTCCGGGTTTCGCTTTTGCGGCATCATCGAACTGCCGGTGGTGAACCGATCGTCGATGTGCAGGAACGAGAATTCCGTCGTGCTGTAGATGATCCACTGCTCCGCCCAGCGAGAGAGGTGCATCGCGATCATCGACAGCCCATAGACGAAATCCACGGCCAAGTCGCGCGAACTGGTCCGCTCGATGCTGTTGCCGGGGCCGGTTCCCAATTGCAGCTTCGCCTGAACGATCGACGCATCCAGCGGCAGGGATGAGCCGGCGATGGCCCCGCTGCCCAGCGGCTGGTCGTCGTTCGCTCCGCCGCGCCCGCAGAGCATCGTCAGTCGCCGGCCGTCACGATCGAACATGGTCGCCCACGCCAGCGCCTCGGCCGCCGCGAGAATCGGCTGCGCGCGTTGCAGGTGAGTGTACGATGGCATCACGATATCCCGGCTCTTTTGTGCCAGGCGCACGAAAGCCCGCTGGACATCCGCCAGCAGTTCGACAATCCGATCCGTCGCCTCGATGGTCCACAGCAGCAGATCGAGCGCCACCTGATCGTTGCGGCTGCGGCCGGTGTGCAGCTTGCGCCCCGGCTCGCCGACGCGGTCAATCAGCGCCTTCTCGATCACCATGTGAATGTCCTCAAACGCCGGATCGAACGTGAACGCCCCCGCCTCGATGTCCCGGCGGATCGATTCCAACCCCTCGACGATCCGCGCCCTCTCGCCTTCGGTGATAAGCCCCACGGCCGCCAGCATCGCCGCATGGGCAATCGATCCCTCGATGTCCTGCCGATACAGCCGCCGATCGTAACTGATCGACTGCACAAACGACTCGGCCAGCTTGTCCAGCGCCTTGGACTCTGCCGACGCCGGCTTATCCGACCCGATCCGCGCTTCCCATGATTTCCCGTTCGACATGTCGGCATTGTAGATGCAGGATGCCCGCGACCCAAGCGCTGGCCGCTCGTCGCTCGACCTTCGGCGCACGGTGCGTGGCACAATCGGCGTCTCGCCTCTTATCCCCTCCCGATGTACTCGGGGGGAGGGCGAGGGTGGGGGGCGTGTTGCGTGACCGCGCCGAAATCGAACAACCCTCACCCCAACCCTCTCCCTGCGTACAGGGCGAGGGGGACATAGACGGCCGCAACCCCGGCCTCTGTTTCATCGCCCGCCTTTGTCTCCATGTCTTTGCCGCCAAGCCGCAGAGCACTTTGGCCGAGGACGTGCATCTGATCAGCTTACGCGGAATTGTCTCGGTGGAAACGCTGGCCCCGTCGGAAGCGGCTTAGGAATTCGCGCCGACGGGACACAAGGCGAACCTAGTCGCATCCTCTGCTCATACTGACTGGGCATCGATATTTCGGCGCCCCCCACGCTCACTTACCATCATGGCCCATCAGTTTCGCTCGTGCAGCAGAATTCTCTGCCTCCAGTTCGGGGAGCGCGGCCTTCATGAGTACCGTCCAAGGCTCCTTATACGAGCGCATCTGTTTTTCCAGGTATTCCACTTCTCCGTACCTTTCGAGCTGCTCGAGATAGTACTTGCGCTCGGGGACAATGTAACAGTGATGCCGTTTCTCGTTGGCGTCGTTGAGCAACGAGGGTAGATTGTGAATGTGATCGGCTTCGATTTCACAGAGCTTTGTCTTGCCCGTGAATGCTGCTTCGCGGATCGCTAACAATCCCCATTTGAGGATCTCCAGATAGGCCTGATTTCGCGCCTGCATGACAGAGGGGTCCATAAGCTTGCTCCGGTCGGCAAGGCGGCTCGCGCACGATCAGCGATTTTCGCTCGGTTGGATGTCGGTGCAAGCGCCCGTGGCCTCGACATTCGTCGAGACCACAAGAAATGTGCTTTCGCAGCAACGGGATTTGAGCCACCCACACCCCGCGACCCGAGCGAAGTCGGAATAGTACACATCACAACTCCTTCGTCATCTTGAAATGCGGCCCGGCCGTGGGAATCTCGAATTCTTCCGATGCGATTCGCCATCCCAGTTGCTTGTAGAATCCCGCCGCTGACGCGCGGGCGTTGCACCAGAGCAGTGCCGCGTTGCGTTCGGCGATGTGGCGCTCGATGGCGGCGAGCAGGGCACGGCCGATGCCGGTGCGGCGGCGATCGGGCGTGACGGCCATGCCGCGCACCTGCCATGCGGGCTGGTTGTTCCACGGGCGTTGCAGGACCGTGGCACAGCCGATGATCTCTGAGCCAGCAAACGCCGCGAAATGGGCGGTTTCCGGCTCGTAGTCGCCGTCGAAACTGGCGGTTTCTATCGGCAGGCCGGCGCGCAAAACGGCGTGGCGCAATGCAATCACGTCCGCCGGTGGCACGCGCCGGATGTCGAACGTGCCGCGATCAATCGATGAGCCGGGCATGAGCGTTTCTCATTTACGTACGATGAACGTCAGGCCGAGCAGTACCGCGACGACCGACCAGATGAATGTCAGGCTCGCCCCCAGGATCAATGCGTTGCGCCGCCGGCGTGATCCCTGGCGGTTTCGGTCGATTTCGACCAGCGACACCACCGCCGTTCCCAGCCCCGCCACGGCCATCGTCTCCACTGTGTAGAAGCCGACGGTGAGATAATTGTACCGCATCGCCAGCCAGACGGTCGTCGCCACCACCGGCAATCCCAGCACGCCCAGCCACAACATGAACACAATCCACCGCCCCAGCGGCCGCTTGGGCGCCGGTTGGTATTCCAGGACACTCGGCGCCGCCGCCACCGCCTCGACTGGTGCGGGCGGCTCGCTCGCGAGCGATTTCGCCGGCTCAGCCGATTGATATTGCGGCGGCTGCGGCTGGTCCTGGTGTTCCATCTCATCCACCAAGCTATTTTCCAGCCGGCCGATCGACTCGATCTCGACTACGATGCGATCGCCCGCCTTGAGCCACAGCGGCGGGGTCCGGCCCATCCCGACGCCCGATGGAGTGCCGGTGAGAATGATGCTCCCCGGCCGGAGTGTCATGGTGCTGGACACGCTTTCCACCAGTGCCGGCACGTCGAAGACCATCTCGGCGGTGGACGAATTCTGCACCGTCTGGCCGTTGAGAAACGTCTTGATGGTCAACTTGTTGGGGTCGAGGACATCATCGGCGGTGAGTATGCACGGGCCCAGAGGACAGAATCCGTCGAAGCTCTTGCCGCGAGCGAATTGGCCGCCGTTGAGGGCTTTGTCTTTTTGCCAGTCGCGGGCGGACACATCGTTGGCGATGGTGTAGCCAAAGACGTATTCCAGTGCCCGCGAGCGCGGTACATTTTTGGCGGTTTTGCCAATGATGACAGCCAGCTCGCCTTCGTAATCGACCTGGCTGCTGAGCCTGGGGATTTGGATATCCGCGCCCGGATCATTCAGCGTGTTGCTCGATTTGATGAAGAGCATTGGGTTGGGAGGCAATTGCGATTGCGTCTCGGCGACGTGGTCGCGGTAGTTCAATCCGATGCACAAAATGTCGACCGGCACCAGCGGCGACAGCAGCCGGTTAATCGGCAATATCTCCGCCGTCACGCGAGGCGAATCGAAGATGTTGCCCTCGATGCGCAGCGCCGTGCCGGCCGATGTCGGCTGGCCCCAATACACGCGACCGCCGCTCTGGAATCGGATGATCTTCACGCTTTACCTCACGAGCCGACTTTGAACCGATACAACGTCACCGACAACGGCGGTGACGGTAGCGTATTATTGATGATTTGGACATCGTGCTCGCCAAGCGTCACCTGTGGCGACTTGCCCGGCGTGTTGAACGACATCGCATCACTGCCAGTGATGATCCACTGCTTGGCAGCGTTGATGGTTCCGAGCTTATCCGTTCCCGCCGCCGACAAAGCGACTGTCTCGGCATTGCCCGTGCAATTGACGATGGCGACGGTCAGTTCGCTCTTATCGTCCGTCCATGCGGCCGACACGTCAAAATCCGTCCCGGACAGATTCGTCGGAACCGGGATCGACCCGAAATGGGCGCGGTACATCGCCAGCACCAGCCCGGTGGATTCCAGGCTGGCGGCGGTGCGGTTGGCCTTGATGGCGCCGATCACGTTGACCGTCTGCGCGTAATTGGCCATGTAGAAGATATCGCTGTTGCGATAAAAGGCGTGCAATCCGCGGGCGACGCCCAGAGCGTCCTTGAGGTGATAGACCACGCCCAGTTCGCCGTAGATGTAGTCGCCGTACCAGTAATTCCATTCGTCCATCGCGATGCGGATGTTCTTGCCCTGCATCTGCGGAATGTCCTTCTGATATCCGCGAAACGCATCGGCCACGTGCTGAATCGCCGCCGGCAGCAAATCCGCGTGCTTCTGCACGTCCTTCTCTTCCTTCACGTACACGTGCTCCGACAGCAGCGTCATGTGATCGGCGCACGTCTGGAGCATCAGCTTGTCCCACCCGCCGTCGCGGCCCACATCGCCGACGGCCGTGAGATTCAGATCGGGCGTCACCTTCCGCAGCGCATCCACGACCTGGTTGTGTTTCAGCACGTACTGCGCCTCGGGCATGTAACCGATCTGCCACGTGCCGAACATTTCATTCCCGACGGCCACGAATTTCACGTTGAACGGATCAGGATGCCCGTTCTGCGCCCGCAGCTTGCCCATCGGCGTGTCCGGGCCGCCGTTGACGTATTGCAGTTCCGCGGCCGCTTCGTCCACCGAGCCGGCGCCGGTATTGACGGCCAGATAGACCTGGCACTTGAGCTTCGACATGAGATTCATGAATTCGTGGATGCCGACGTCGTTGAGTTCGACGCCATGCCACGCCGGATTGCGGCGCGGCGGGCGTTTGTCACGCTCGCCGATGCCGTCACGCCAGTTGTATCCGCTGACGAAGTTGCCGCCCGGCCAGCGCATGATCGGGATATTCAACTGCTTCAGACACGCCAGCGTATCGGCGCGCCAGCCGTCGATATTGTCCGACGGCATCAGGGAAATCGTGCCGATGCGATAATTTCCCGTGCCGTGGCTCAGGATCGAAATCCGGGCCAGTTCACTGTCGGTCGTCGCGGTGAACGCAATCGGATGGGAGGCAAAATCGTCCGTCAGCGTGACGACGCCCGAGTCCAGCGGGAAGCCGTCATCCTGAAGAATCTGCACCACGACCGGCCCGGCCGTCTTGTCGCCCGCCAGCACGATGTGGCCGGTGTAGGTCTTTCCCTTCACCAGGGCCAGGCCTTCCTGCAGAATTCCCCCGGCCTCACCATTGCCGGGCAGGTGCACCTGCGGCGTGTAGTCGCCGACAAATGTCTGGTTGGCGGCCGCCGCCGTCACCGTTCCGGCCGGGCCGATCACTTTCCACGGCGATGCGGTGAGCACCTTATACGGTCCGGTGTTCCACTGCGGGTCGGTGGCGAAACTCCAAGGGTTGTAATCGTCGCTTACGTGGAAACAGAATTTGCGATCCTCGATCATCTCGGCCCACATGCCGCCGTAGATCGAATGCCCCAGGTGTTCGGCGAACTGGCCGTAAATATAGGGCGAGATCGCCTCGCCCGGCTTGGCCAGTTGAAGTGTCACGCTCTGTGCCGCCTGCGCGCTGGTGGTCAAAATCACGCCCAGAACGATACCGCATAGAATGAACCTCATGCCAACCTCCGCCAAAGTGTTCCGCCCATGCCCTCCAAATATCCCACAAGTCCCCGCCGGGTCAACAGAGCGATCGCTGGTCGACATCGGCGCGGCGCATGAACGATCGGCGGAGTGTATAATCGCGCTTCGCCATTGAAAGGCCGGCAAGTCGTCTCGGGAGCCGGCCGGTGACCAGAAAGGCAGGTCAGATCCAATGAAGGAAGATGGCGTGGGCGAACATGAGCCTCAACCGACCAAGGGTGAAAAGCCGGTGATCGACTATTTCAATCCTGCGAATGCCCATGCGACCTGGGCTAGTTGGGCGACCAGGAAGATTCCGAGTTGTGGTGAAATCGAAGCCGCATGCGCGATTATCATGCAACTCTTGGTTATTTGGGCGGCGGAAAAGGGGGGGGCTGGCGCTCAACTGTTGTACCTCCTGTATCCCGTGGCGTTCGTAACAGCGCTTGCAGCGTTCTGTCGCATTCTGCTGCCCCCTTGGCGTGGTTGGGCGCCGTTGCGGAAGCTCATGACGTTGGCCGAGCTGGCTCTCTACCTGGCGGTTCTGGGTCATTTCATGGGCAATGATGTCAAGTAAGCCATAAAGCCAACGGCCTCGCTGGCGCAGGGGAGGGCGTGATTGGCATATCCGTGTATACTCCACACCCTATGGTGCAACCGGCACGGTCTTTGGCGGGGGTGTTGAGTGTCCTGAATTATCCGCCGTTGCGTCCGATCGGAGTTTGTAACCCGAGGCGCGAACCGGCGGCGAATCACTTGGCGGAGATTCATCATGCGCGTGTTGATGCGGACTTGCTTAATCGTGGCGACGCTCTGCACCGTCGCTCTTGGCCAGACGACAACCCAGCCGGCCCAGGCGCGCGACCCCAATACCGGCCAGGCCTTCGCCATTAAACCCACCACGAGGGCGGTGCTGGTTGGGCCGGTGCCAACGACGCAGTCCTTGGAGCGCATGGCGATTTCGGAGAATTGCCATACTCTGGCGATGACCGTGGCCGATCTCGCCGCTCGGAAAATGGTGCTCACGCTCAATGGCAAGACCATCGCGACCGGCGACACATTCCCGCAGATCGCCCTGAGCCCGGACGGGAAACGCCTCGCCTATTTCGAAAGTGACTCAGGGGCGGCTTTTATATCTATCGACGGCGTGCGCGATACCCATTTCGACCGCATCGCGAATGATGATAAACCTGCGCTGGCTTTCAGCCCCGACAGCAAGCGCGTCGCGTTCATAGCGGCAACCGCCGCTGGCTGGACCGTTGTTCTTGATGGCAAGCCCGGCGCTATCTTCGCGACCCAGCCGTCGCGGCTCACCTTCAGCCCGGACAGCCAGCATCTTGCCTTCGTCGATACGTCAGACAAGCAGCAGGCAGTGGTGCTGGACGGGCGGCGCGGCGACGGTTATGCAATGGTGAAGGATCTATGTTTCAGCAGAGCCGGCGGCCACATAGCCTATGCCGCTGAGTCGGGCGAGAGGGGGCAGTGGGCTGCGATCGTAGACGGCGCGCCTGGCGCGCCTTACGCGGATGTTGACGGCCTCTGCTTTAACGCGGATGGAACCCGCTACGCATACCGTGCAATGGAAAGCCAAAGTCCGCCACAGTGGCGGGCCATTATCGACGGCAAGCCGGGCGCCGTTCATTACGAAATCGCAGCGGGCCCGATCTTCAGCGATGCCAAAAACCACGTGGCCTATTCGGCGTATGACACGACGCTTGGCCCCACGTGGGCGCTGGGCATCGTGCCGCCCGAGCGGTCATTTCTCGTGGCCGACGGAGCGGTTTCCGAGGTTCCCTACGTGGCGCGCGAGGTTGTCTACAGTCCGGACGGTAATCACCGCGCGATCGAACAGCAAATTGGGTTTTACTCCCGCGCCATGATATTCAGCGGTCCCAATTGGCCCGTTTACGTTTGGCACTATCGGCTCGATGTTGACGGCGTCACGCTCGACACCAGCGACGCCGCCTACGATGGCACGCCTCTATTTTGGTCCAGCTCAATGGCTGGCATCACCTTCTGCGAAAGCGGCGCGCGGCTGGCATTCGCGGCGACGTGGGATCCTTACCGCTGGACAGTGTTCCATGCCGCGAACACTCGATCGCTCGAAAAGGACTATGACAACGTGACGCCCCCGCAATTCGATAGCAGTGGCTCGCATATCGCCTATGCCGGCAGGGCGTATAAGGGTACCAGATGGGAGATGGTTCTCGACGATAACCCGGTGCAGGGCTACGAGCCAATTCGCGCCTTGCTGGACGGTGGCCTTTCCGGATCGCAAGACGCATTGCGCCCTTCTGGGAAGGACGCCGCCGTCTTTCAAATCTCCCAGGTTCCCTACCACTTCGACCCCGACGGCACATTGAATTTCTTCGGAGCCGAAGACGGGAAGATCTATTGGGTTCAGGTGAAACCCGATCAAGCGTCAACTGTGCCGACAACCCGGCCGTGAACAAACAAAACGCATCGCCGGCATCGACGCGGACAAGTTGAGGCGCGGGTATTGTCGATTGACCGCGGTCTCCTTTCGGCTCGCCATGATCACTCGGCCGTGTGTATGATGGTTCATCGTCACCGATCAACCGGCACACGGGCGGACGTCGCCCCGATCCGGCGTTGCGTCCGATCGGAGCATGTAATCCGAGACGCGAAGCGGCGGCGAATCACTTGGCGGAGGTTCATCATGTGCGTACTGACGCGGACTTGCTTAATCGTGGCGACGCTCTGCACCGTCGCTCTTGGCCAGACGACAACTCAGCCGGCCCAGGGGCGCGACCCCAATACCGGCCAGGCCTTCGCCATCAAACCCACCACGCAGCCCGTGCCCAAGGAATGGATCGACAAGGACACCGGCCATCGCGTCGTGCGACTCTCCGATGAACCCAACAGCCAGAGCCTCTATTTTCACCAGTATTCCTTCTCGCCGGATGGGAAGAAGCTGGTGTTCACATCACCCACCGGGATCTATCAGGTCGATCTGGACACGCGAAAGATCGAGCTTGTACTGCCGATCCAGTCGAAGGTGGACAACGTCACCTACAGCAACAACATCATCCACGTCGGCCGTAAGACCGGGCACATCTTCCTTACGCGAACCGTCGTGGGCGCTGATGCGCGGCAGGCCGGCACAGCCGGGGCGGTCAGCCAGGATCGGTCCTCGGCCCAGCGCACCGTCTGGTGGGTCGATCCGGTTACCAAGGAGGAACACAAGATCGGATCGCTGCCGGAGAATTACAATCTCGCCACGGTCAATTGCGACGAGACGCTGCTGGCCGGCGCGGTGACGTATCTCGACGGCCGGGGCGGCGCACCGACACAGCAAGTGCGAGCCGCGGCAGGCCAGCGCATCGACCTGCAAGCGAGATGGGCTCAGCATCTGCCGATGGCGCTGCTCACGATGGACGCCAAGACCGGCGAATTGAAGACCTTCAACCCGAGCAACGATTGGGACAATCATTTTCAGTTCTCGCCGGTCGATCCGAATCTGCTCATGTATTGCCACGAAGGCCCGTGGCAGAACAACGATCGCGTCTGGACCATCAACACGGACGGATCGAATCTCTTTAAGGTGCATACGCGCACCATGATCAATGAAATCTGGGGCCACGAATTCTGGTCGGCCGACGGAACCATGTCCTGGTATCAATTGAATTTCCCGCGCGGCGCAGGCGCCACGGACTGGATCTCCGGAACCAATCTCAAGACCCATCAGGAGACCTGGTATCACCTGGACGCATCCGATGTTTCGATCCACGTCAACATTTCCCGCGATGGCTCGCATTTCGCCGGCGATGGAAATACTTCCAACATGTGGATCATGCTGCACACGCCGCATCTGACCCGCAACCTGGCCACCGCCGGAACGTACGACACATCCAAGCTCATCCAGCCCGGCACGATCACCACCGAACGGCTGGTGAACATGTCGGCCCACCAATACGCGCTGGAGCCCAATGTCATGTTCACGCCGGACATGAAATGGATCGTTTTCCGCTCGAACATGTTCGGGCCGTCTTATGTCTTTGAGGTGGAGGTGGCCAAGGCGAAATAGGCCGCGGGGCGCGACTGGAAGCGGTGAACGCGGGCCGGTCGCGTTGACGCTGGCGTGGGGGGGAAATAGGATTCGCGGGACGCTAGAATAGGTGCGGCCGTGTGGTGTGCGCCAGCGGACGGTGTGTCGCGGTGACAAGGAAGGGCCGGGCATGAAACTATGAAATGCGATAAATGTGGCAAGCCGGCGTCGGTGATTGTGACGGAGATTCAGGCGGGGAAGAAGGTCGAGCGGCATTTCTGCGAGGCCTGTGCGGCGCAGAATGAGGGATTCCCGGTCAAATCGCACACGCCAATCAACGAACTGCTGACGAATTTCGTTCTGGCGCACAGCGGCGCGCAGAAGGAGGGAGCCAGCGCCTGCGAGAACTGCGGGATCACCTGGTCGGATTTCCGCACCCAGGGGCTTCTGGGCTGCGAGCAGGATTACACGTTCTTCGAGAAGGAACTGACACCGCTTCTACAGCGAGCCCATGAAGGCGCGACGCATCACGTGGGCAAGACGCCGGCGCGGCGCGGAAGCAGCGCCGGCCCGGCCCGGCGCATGCCCGACCTGGCCAAGCTGCGCAAGGAACTGACCCGCGCGGTCGAGGCGGAGGATTACGAGCGGGCGGCCAAGCTGCGGGATTCCATCCGCCAGGCCGAGGCCGGGGAATGACAGGATTTGCGGCAGGGCACAGGATGTGCGGCCGACGGGAGGCGTGACGTGAGCGATGGACCGGTGAATATGAAGCTGAGCGATCTGACCAACCAGGCGGGCGAATGGCTGCGCGGCAGCGGGCCGATGAGCGAGATCGTCATTTCCTCGCGCATCCGCCTGGCCCGTAACGTGAGCGGGTTTCCGTTTTTGTCGCGGTGCTCGGCGCATCAGCGGCAGGCTCTGGAGACGCGCATCCGCGACACGATACTGTCCTGCCGCCTGGCCAGCCGGACGCTGTATGTCGATCTGGAGGCGGCGCCGGAAATCGACCGGCTGCTGCTGGTCGAGCGGCACCTGATTTCCAAGCCGCACGCCATGGCCAGCGGGGCGCGCGGCGTGGCGATTGACGAGCAGGAGACGGCGTCAGTCATGGTCAACGAGGAAGACCATCTCCGCATCCAGGTTCTTCGCAGTGGATTGCAGCTTGAAGAGGCGTGGGAACAGATCAATCCGATCGACGATCTCCTGGAAAGCAAGCTCGATTTCGCGTTCCATCCGCGTTTCGGCTATTTGACTGCCTGCCCCACGAATGTAGGCACAGGGATTCGCGTCAGCGTCATGCTCCACCTGCCGGCGCTGAAGATTGTCGGCGAGATCGAGAAGGTCTTCCGTGCGGCCAAGGACATGCGTCTGGCGGTTCGCGGCCTCTATGGCGAGGGGACGGAAGCCACCGGCGATTTCTATCAGATCAGCAACCAGGCAACGCTCGGCAAGAGCGAAGAGGACATCATCAGCGAATTCAAGCACAACGTGATCCCCAAGATCATCGACTACGAGCACCACGCGCGCAAGGCCCTGGCCAAGGACAAGCCGGTCCTGCTGGACGACAAGGTCTGCCGCGCCTTGGGCACGCTGCGCACGGCCAGGCTGATGACCAGCGAGGATGCCCTGTCGCTGCTGAGCCATCTGCGCATGGGCGTCCACATGGGCCGGGTGCGGGATGTCGATATCAACAAGGTCAACGACCTGTTCCTGAACACCCAGCCGGCCCACCTGCAAAAGATGCAGGGCAAGCGCCTCGACGGCGACGCGCGCAACGCGGCGCGGGCGGATTACATCCGGCACCGGCTGGGCGGGGATGCCAAGGGCGAATAAACCGCAAAGACGCGGTGACGCAAAGATGGAAGATACCTTTAGCTTTCATTGGACCGGACGAATCGCTTCAGGCCGTCTTTGAGAACGGCAGTATTGAAGTTCATCAGGAGGCCCAGGCGGTGTCCGGTGGATTTCGTGTCCTGAAAGATATCCAAATCCGCCCGCCGAAGTCGAATCCGCCCGCCCGCGTGAACAGGTTTTGGCGTTTCCGGATCTTTGCGTCACCGCGTCTTTGCGGTTTATTGTTCTTGATCCTTCCCCTGCAGAGCAAGTAGGCGGACTATGGCCCGGCAGGTTGTATTCTCCGCCGCTCAAGCCGTCGCCAGGCCGGTGATCTTCAGGGCATAGCCATATTCACACGGCTTTTCGGCGGGGAGTTGCGCTTTGAGTCCCTTGGCGTCGTGGGTCCACTGGAGCTTGCCGGTGTGGCCGAGGAGTTCGACGGTTTGGATCTTGCCGACGACGTTCTTGCTGTCGGTGGACAGGGGTGCGATGACGATTTCCTTTTCCGGCCAGCCCATGAAGAATGCGTACAGCGTGTCGCCCTTGGTGGTGAATCGCACTTCGGCGGCGGTGAAGTCCTGACGGGTGTTCTCGTTGAACTGCTGGCCGGGGGCGGCTTTGATCTGCGAACCGGGGCCGGCGCCGAAGATCTTCCACGGGCGGGTGGAATGAATCGCCTCGCTGTTGACCGCCATCCACGCGGTGATGGCCTGGACGATGGCCATTTCCTTGTCGTCGAGCATGCCATTGTTGGGCAGCGGGAAATTGAGCAGGAGATTGCCGTTGCGGCTGACGATATCCACCAGCATGTCGATGATGTACTTGGGCGTCCGGTATCTGGCGCGGGTGTCGTAGTGCCAGTTGCCGACGCAGGTGTCAGTCTGCCACGCTCGCGGCCAGATGGAATCGACCAGGCCGCGTTCCACGTCGAGCACGCACATGCCGCTGGTTGAGTCGTTGCGGCTCTTACTCGTATAGACGGCCTCGACCTTGCCGCCGTGACGGCGGGAGCTGGTGTTGTAGAGGTGTGCCAGCAGGGCCAGGCCGTCATCGCCGAAGGGAATCCCGCCGTCAGTGTAGAGCAGGTCCGGCTCGTATTGGGTGACCAGGTCGAGGATGCGGTCGAAATAATTGGCCCGCCAGGAAGCCGGCCCGTCGGTGCTCATGGCGATGGCGCCCTTGGCCGGGGCGTTCACCACCTTCTGGACGAAATCCGCGGGCATCTGGGTGTAATCGTGGTAGAGCCCGGCGTACTGCGGATCGTTGCCGTCATAGGGCACGCCCTTGAGCGCGCCGTTCTTGTCGCTGCTGTGGGCCGGTCCATACCAGCAGAAGCTGTTGGAGAGGTGCTCGCTGACGCCAAAGCGCAGGCCGAGTTTGTCGGCCGCCTTGCGAAAGAGCCCGACGATGTCCATCTGCGGGCCGCTGGCGACCGAGTTCCAGCGGGGCTGATATTTCGAGTTCCAAAGGTCGAAGTTGTCGTGATGCACGCCCATCGAGACGAAATACTTCGCCCCGGCCTTCTTGTAGAGACCCAGAAGGTACTCGGCATCGAATTTGTCGGCTTTCCAGCTCTTGATGACATCGGCGAAGCCGGTCTTGGAGGGGTGGCCGTAATGCTGAAGGTGGTGGTTGTATTGCGCCTCGCCCTCGATATACATTCGCCGGGCATACCAGTCGCCATACTCGGCCGCCGATTGCGGACCCCAGTGCGCGAAGATGCCAAATTTGGCGTCGTGAAACCAATCGGGCATGGCGTAGGCGGCCAGTGACTTGCGGTCGGCCGCGAATGGGCCGGGCGGAATCTGTGGCTTGGCGGGCGCGGTCGTCGGAGCTGTGGTGGCGGCCGCAACCAGCCTCGACCGCCAGAGCGGCGCGGCGAGCCCGGCGCCAGCGGCAAGAGTCGAGGCCTTAAGGAACGCGCGACGGCTGGTTGGATTTTTCATGTGAGCGGGGTCCTTTTGGGCTGTGTGCCTATCTCAGTTTGTTGAGGGTCTAGTTGCCTCGATCGACGCATTTGATGGTGACGCTCGCACCCTGTAATCCCGGGGAAGTGGCGGTGATCGTGATCGTTCCCGGTACATAGGATCTCATGGTCATTCTCGCCATGCCATACCGCATGCACCTCGTGTCCGGAGACGTGGCATTGTCAAACGTCATGGTTGAGCCGGTGGGGAAATATCCAGCTCCCGAAGTCACGGCAAGTGTCAGCGGCGCATTATTGTCTATGGCCGTGCCATCGGCGGACACAATCTGAGCGGTGAGTTCGCAATCGTCCGTGCCGTTGTTTCCAATGGTGAGAGCGTCCGCGGTCAAGGTTACTCTTGCCGGCGTGCCCGGAGCGGGCAGCGTGTAGGGAATCTTCAGATTTTCCTGCCGGTATTGATACCATTCGGGACCGGGAATCCTGTAATAATCAACCACGCCGCCCAGCCCGCCGTTATTGGTCAGGAACGATCCGTAGCCGAAACCCACCCACCGGACCTGACCCGCCCGCCACGGAAATGCCGCGACACCCTTGTGATCGTAATACTCGGTAATCAGGCTGGGAACACCCGGATTCTGATACGTGGCGATCGTCGCACCATCTCCGTTGTATCCGACGACGGGCGCCAGTTTGTCAAACCCCTGGCGTTGGGCGCCGCCCACGGCCGCCAGCCTCGACGGATCGAGCGATTGCGCCAGATCCGCCAGGACCCGGTAGAACGCCTTGCACTTGGTCATGACGGTTCCGGCCGGGCAGTCGAATGTCTCGTTCCCCATGCTCCAGATAATAATGCTCGGATGGTTTCTTCGTTCGCGGATGAATTCCCGCAATTGTTGTTTGAGATTGTCTTCGAATGGCTGCTCGTCAGCTACGTTGGTGGGATATGAGCTTTGGCGCCAGCCGCCGTCTTCGTTGGTCTTGTATCCGCCCACTCCCCAGAAGGAATTTTCCGGCCATGCCAGCATCCCGAGCTGATCACAGGCATCATCCCACGAATCGTCGTGTGGATTATGGCATTCCCTGATGAAATTAAACCCGCACTGCTTCATAAGCAGGACGTCTCTTCGGAAGCCCGCGCTGGTCTGGGCGATGCCCCATCCGGCGCGATCGTCATGGGCATTGACGCCGTTGATCAGGTAGCGCACGCCATTCAGTTTGAAGCCCTGATCGGCGGTCCACTGAATGGACCGTATGCCCAGCGGACTCTCGTAGGTGTCCACGACAGCGCCGGTATTGTCCGAGACGATCGTCTTGACCCGGTACATGTAGGGCGTTTCGGGGGACCAGAGATGCGGATTGGCAATGTCCCGGCTGGTCTGGTCAAACTGATAAACCGCCCCTGGATTTATCAGTTGGGAACTTTCCATTGCGGCCACAATTGTATTGGTTGCGTCGGCAATGATGGTCTTGACCGTGCAATTGGCCGGGGTGGTGTTTTCGTTGAGTATTTCGGTCTTGACATTAACTTTCGCCGCGGACGCCGAAACCTGCGGCGTGGTGACAAACGTCCCGTACCATGTGACATGAAGCGGATTGGTAACAACCAGATAGACGCTCCTGTGAATGCCTCCCAGGAACAACCAGTCACCTGCGCGCGGGGCGATTTGCGGATTCCACTTATTATTTACCCGCACCGCGATGACATTGTCGCCCGGATTGACGGCGTTGGTGATGTCGAAATAAAACCCGGTGTACCCGCCCTTGTGTTCCCCCATGAGCGTGCCGTTCACATAGACCTGAGCGACCTGATAGGCGGCTTCAAATTCCAAAACGACCCGGCTGGATTCCTTCCATTTGGCCTGAACGTCGAAATGTTTCCGGTACCAGCCGTATCCAACATACCAAAACACGCCTTGCTTGAGCGAAAAATAGGGGGTGTCAAACACATGGGGCAGGTTGACTTTGGTCCAGGCGGCGTCGCCATAGGCGGTCGCTTCTGCACCGGCCGCGTCGCCCTTGTAGAACTTCCAGTCCGCGTTCAGGTTGATCTTTTCCCGCCCGGCAACAAGCAATTCGGCCGGCGTGGCGGAAAGGTTCTGCGCAGCAGGCGATGTGGCGGGCGCCTGGGCCCAGCTTGAGAGACTGGTTCCAAACAGCAGGAACAGGGCTCCCAGCATGCTCAGGGTATTTGTTGTTTTCATGTTCTCGTATCCTTTATCTGCGAAATACTCGATACCACGCGGGCCGACCGTCCCACGTATTCTGGATAGAACCGGGCCGATTGCCCGGTCCCCGGCCATGTAATTCGTACGTAGGCGGGCGGCAACTTGCGGAGGCTGCGGCGATCATCCTCGTGAAGGAGCACAGGGTGTAGTTCATTTGGCCTCGAATGACCTTGGCGCATGACGGACGGCGATCAGGCTGCTACGCTGCGACGACCTCCGATTGCGATCGCGGCGGTGGGACGGTTTCGCCAAGATCGCGCAGTGTCTGCACGTGGCCATGGATCGCTTCGCGAATAGATTCGATGGCTTCCTCCCGCGATCGACCGGTGGAGACGCAGCCGGGCAAATCGGGCACGTACACGCTGAAGGTACCGTCGTCCGCGGGCTCGATGATCACTGTATATTGCATAAAAGTCATTCTATTCCCGCTTGGCGAAGAATGGAACGCAAAGTGCCCGGAGGTATGTCGTGTGACAACTTGCCGCCGCCAGGCACCGTGACCAGCCCCGGCTTCGTCGGGTGCTTGTAGTGTAGATGGCTGCCGGTCGTACGAATGTGCTGCCAGCCGTCGTCCAGGGGCAATCTGACCAGGTCACGGTATTTCACGACGGCATCATCCTTGCCAATCACCGCTGCTTGTTGCTGGCTTCTGGTCATTTCAGCTTCAGCCCGGTGATCTTCAGCACGTACGCAAAATCACACGGTTTGTCGGTCGGGAACTTGACCTTCAATCCATCCGCATCCTGGGCGAATTGGAGTTCTCCACTGTGGCCGAGCATCTCGACTTTCTCAATTTTTCCCTGCACGGGCTTGCCGGCGGCCAGTGACGTGATGACCGCCTGATCGGTGGGCCACGCCATCACAGTGGCATAGAGCGTGTCGCCCTTTGTGGTGAAGCGGATGTCCGAGGGCTTGTAACCGCCGCCGCGAGGCAAACCGCCGCCGCCGACGCCTGTGCCGCTCATGTTCTGGCCGTTGATGCGCCCGGCGAAACCCGCCGCGCGAGCCTGAACCATCGCCGCCGCCGCCAAATCGGCGACGGGGCCTTCACCATACTTGATCCACGGCCGTGTGCCGTAGATGGCCTCGCCGTTGACATCCAGCCATTTGCCGATGGCCAGCAACACATCCTGCTGCTCCTGAGGGATGGTTCCATCGGCTTTGGGTGAGATATTCAGCAGCAGATTGCCGTTCTTGCTCACATTTTCGACGATCTTCCAGACGAACTGGTCGGGTGCAAAGGGCTTCTGGCCTTCGACGTAGCCGAACTTGTCGGTGATGGGATCATCCGGCTGCCAGACCCAGTCGGTCAATTCCATGGGCGCCCGGCCTTCGCGCTCGTAGTCCATGACCTGCCCTTCAACCCACGCTGCGCTCTTGGCGCTGATGGCAACGTCCTTGCCCCATTGCCTGGCGCGGTTGAAGTAATA
>CAYQTE010000065.1:0-25936 GCA_964420285.1 uncultured Tepidisphaeraceae bacterium | reverse complement strand
TGTGCATGTCCCAGGCGGGATCGTAATGCAGCGTGTTCAGCAGATTGTCGTGAGCCGCAATATGCAGCGGTGCCAGCGCCAAGGCCCGCCGATAGCAGGCAATCGCCTCGTCGAGTCGCCCCATGTCCTTACAGACATTGCCGAGATTGATGTGGGTGTCAACTGAATCCGGGTCGATGGACAGGGCGCGCCGGTGACACGCGATGGCCTGGTCGAGCAGACCCTTGCCGCTGAACGCCACGCCGAGGTTGGAGTGGGCCACGGCCATATCGGGCTTCAGCGCCAGCGCCCGCTCATAGCTGGCAATGGCCTGGTCAAACCGGCCCTTCGCTTTCAGCGCGATGCCCAGATTGTTATGCGCGTCCACCAAGCCGGGGTTGATCGCCAGCGCCTTCTCGTAGCAGGCGATGGCGTCGTCGAGCAAACCCCGGGCCTTCATCGCCTTTCCCAGGTTGTAATGCGATTCTGCAAAATCCGGTTTGACGGCCACGGCACGCTGGTAACAGGCGATGGCCTGATCGTGCTCACCCCGATCCTTGTAGATGGCGCCCAGGTTGCATAGCGCCTCGGCCGAATCGGGCCGCAGCACCAGTGCCCGCTGGTACGATGCGATGGCCTGTTCGAGTTGCCCCGTGGCCGTGCGGGCATTTCCGAGATTGATGTGAGCCTCGACCAGATCTGGACTGAGAGCCACGGCCCGGGCAAAGCACTCCCGGGCCTGATCGAAATGTCCCTTGGCCTGCCATGCCAAGCCCAGGTTGTTGTGGGCATCGACATAATCGCTCTGGATGGCCAATGCCCGCTGGTATTCGGCGATGGCCTGGTCAAGTTGCCCCTGCTTTTGCAGCAGGTCGGCCAGATCGCAGTGATATTCTGGATTGAGCGGCGCGGCCGCGATCGCCTTGCGAAACAGCTCCCCTGCTCTATCAGCCTGGCCGGCCTGAGCAGCGATCAAGCCAAGCTGATGCAATGCCTCGGGATGATCCGGCTGGGTCGCCAGGACGTGCCTGTAGACCGTTTCGGCGTCGTGGTGTCGCCCGGCCTGACCATGCGCCGCCGCCAGTTGCATCGCCTGATCGATCGTGACTTGCGGCATGGCGTGAATCCTACCTCCTGCGGGATACTTTGCCGATCTCTACCGGGCGCACCAGTTTCGCCACATGGTTCGATACGCGCCCTCCATCGCGCGGGCAAACCGACCTGCGTCCATCAGCGGCGACGAGCGCATGCGCGGACGCAAACCCGATCGCAATTCGGCCAGACGCGGCAGATCGCCAGCCAGGCCGGCGGCGATTTGCACGTATTGATCGCGTGTTTGCGCAATCAATTCAGGCAATCGCAGGTTGCTCAATTGGCTTAGACCCGCCCGGCCAACGACGGTCTTGCCGACCAGCGTAATGACCGGAACGCCCATCCAAAGAGCATCGAGGCTCGTCGTGTGGCCGTTGTATGGGAATGTGTCCAGGGCGATGTCGATGCGGTGATAGGTGCGCAGGTATGCCGCTCGCGGCTGCTTGGCCACAAATTCAATCCGGTCCGGCGCGACAGCTTCCCGGCCGAAACGATCCAGCACGCCCTGTCGCGAACTTCCCTCGGGCGCCAGAAGAAGCAACCGCGACCGGGGAACTGCGTTGAGCACATTCGCCCAGAGCGAAATCACGCCGTCGTTCACCTTGCAGAAGTTGTTCAGACATCCAAACGTAATCAAGCCGCCTGCCGAACAAGGCAACAGACTCACCTCCGGCTCATCGGTCAGCGGATCGTAACACCAGAATGTATCAGGCAGGCGAATCGTTCGTTCCGAATAGCGACCCTCATCGGTATCGGGCGGGTCAAGATAGGGATCGCTCAATCGATAATCGATCGCATCCATTCCGGTTGTGCCAGGATAGCCGAGCCACGTCACCTGTATGGGAGCCGGTTTGTGGGCAAAGACCAGCAGGCGGTTGTCGGCCGTGTGCAGCTTCAGATCGACCAGAATGTCGATCCGGTCCTGGCGAACAAGTGCAGCAACTTGCGCATCGGTCATGCCCACGGTGCTGCGCCAGCCCTGAACCTGATCCTGCATTTGCCCGGTCATCCTGTCGGGGCCCGTCACTTGTGCATAGCAGATGGCCTCCACCTGCCGGCGATTGTGGTGAGAGAACAGTGGCAGCAGAAAGTAAGCGGACGCGTGCCTGAGAAAGTCGGACGAGACATATCCGATCCGCAGGCGACGTTCGGGATCGCGGTCGTTCGAGTGGCCGACGATAAAGCGCGCCAGTGGCTCGGCATGTTGGCTGTTCCAGCGCCGGCTCTCGACAAAGAGAGTTCTCGGGTCGGAGTCCGGATCGTAATTCGATGCCACCATCAGGTTGTCGTGGGGGCCCACCGCATTGGGGTTCAGCTCCATGGCTTTGCGGAAGCTCGCCATCGCCATGTCGATCCGGCCGGAATCCTTGTAAGCGTTGCCAAGGTTGCTGTGCCCTTCAGCATAAGTCGGATCAAGAGCCGGCGTCCGCTGATAACAGGCGATGGCCCGATCGATCTGGCCTTTGTCATACCACGCCACGCCCAGGCTGTTATGTGCGTCAACAAGTCCGGGATTCACGGCCAGTGCTCGCTGATAGCAGGCAATGGCGTCGTCGAGCAGGCCCTTGCCCTTCACGGCGGTGCCGAGGTTGTAATGCGCCTGGGCATAGGTCGGATCAATCGCCAGCGCGCGATGATAACAGGCCATAGCGGCGTCAAATTGACCTTTGTCATACCACGCCACGCCGAGATTATTGTGCGCGTCCACCAGGCCGGGATTGATCGATATCGCCCTTTCATAACAGGCAATCGCCTCGTCGAGCCGACCCTTGTCCTTCATCGCAAGACCCAGATTGTAATGGGCTTCGGCAAAGTCCGCCTTGGCGGCCATGGCGCGCTGGTAACAGGCGATGGCCTGGTCAAGCTCGCCCTGATCCTTATACACCGCACCCAGGTTGCACTGGGCCTCGGCCGAGTCGGGACGCCGCGAAAGCGCCCGCTGGTACGATGCGACGGCCAGATCGCGTTGGCCCACGGCCTTGTACGCATTACCGAGATTGATGTGAGCCTCGACCAGATCGGGTTTCAGCGCCAGCGCCCGCTGGAAGGACACGATGGCCTGATCGAACTCTCCCTTGCCCTGCCACGCCAGACCCAGGTTGTTGTGGGCATCGACATAATCGCGCTGGATGGCCAAGGCCCGCTGGTAGCCGGCTATGGCCTGATCGAATTGGCCCTGCTTTTGCAACAGGTCGGCCAGATCGCAATGGTATTCCGCATTCTGCGGCGCGGCCCCGATGGCCTTGCCAATCAATTCGGCCGCCCGATCGAACTGCCCGCCCAGAACGGCGAGCATGCCAAGGCTATGCAGCGCTTCCGGATGGTCCGCCTGAACCGCCAGCACCCGCCGATAGATCGCCTCGGCATCCTGGAGTCGCCCCGCCTGACGATGCGCCATCGCCAGTTGCATCGCCTGTTCGATTGTCACCTGCGACATACCGGGCATCTTACACACTGCGGAACATTTCGCTGATCTCTATGTCGAACACCAGGTACGCCACATGGACCGATACGCGGCTTCGATGCCGCGGGCAAATCGCGGGGCGTCCATCAACGCCGAACCCTGCATGCGCTGTCGAAGTGTCGAGCGAAGCTCAGCCAGCCGAGGCAGATCGCCCGCCAGATCGACCGCGATCTGCCGATACTGCTCCGGCGATCGAGCGACCAATTCCGGCAGACCCAGATTTGTCAATTGGCTAAGCCCGGCCCGGCCGACGACCGTGTTCCCGACCAACGTGATAACGGGAACACCCATCCACAGCGCATCCAGGCTTGTGGTGTGGCCGTTGTAGGGAAACGTATCCAGAACGATATCAATACCGTCATAAGTGTGCAGATAGGGCAAATGCGGTCGTCTGGCCACAAACCCGACCCGATCGGGGCCGATGCCATCCCGACCGAGATTCTCCAGCACGCGAGATCGTGATTTGCCCTCCGGGGCCATGAGAATCAAACGCGAGCCGGGAACGGCCATCAGCACGTTGGCCCACAAGTCAATCACCCTGTCGTTCATCTTGCAGAAGTTGTTCAGGCAGCCAAACGTAATTGATCCGTTTCTCTCGCACGGCGAGGCACTGACCGGTAATTCATCTTCCAGCGGGTCATAACACCAGAATGTATCGGGGAGCCGAATCGACCGCTCCGAGTAGCAGGCTTCGTCGGCCCCCGCCGGATCCAGATACGGATCGGTGAGCCGATAGTCGATGGTGTTCAGCCCGGTCGTGCCCGGATACGCCAGCCATGTCACCTGAACGGGCGCCGGCTTGCTGGCAAACACGAGCAGGCGATTACCGGCCGTGTGGAGTTTCAGATCGACGAGAATATCGATTTGGTCACGGCGGATTTGCTCGGCGAGTTGTGAATCGCTCATGCCAACGGTGCTGAACCAGTGCGGAACATGGTCCTGCATTTGCCTGGTGATCGCATCGCCCTGGGCGACCTGTGCATAACAGAACACCTGCACCTGCTCGCTATCGTGGCTGCGCAGCAGCGGCAGCAGGAAGAAGGCCGACACGTGATTGTGAAAGTCCGACGACACATATCCGATGCGCAGCGGGCGCATGGGATCGCGGTTGTTCGGGTGAGGGAGAATAGACCGCGAAAGAGCCTGGGCGTGTTGACGGTTCCAGACCTGGCATTCAGCCAGAAGACTCCGCGCATCGCACGCCGGATGACATTGCAGCGCATTCAGCAGATCGTCGTGAGCAATCACGAAACCAGGCCGGATTTCCAGTGCCCGCCGGTAACAGGCGATGGCCCGGTCCAGTTGTCCCGTCTCCTTGCACGCGGCGCCCAGATTGTAATGCGCCTCGGCGAACACCGGCCGGAGCGACAACGCCCGTTCATAGCTGGCTATCGCTTCATCGAGCCAGCCCGCGCTTTGACGGGCGATGCCAAGATCGCTGTGATAATCGGCGTTGTCCGGCGACGCAGAAACGGCCTTGCCGATCAGATCCACCGCCAGATTGAATTGCCCCAGCCGGCCGGCGATGACTCCCATTTGATGCAGTGCCTGCGCGTGGTTGGGCTGAGCGAACAACACCTGCCGATAGATCGCCTCGGCATCCTGAAGTCGCCCGGCCTGATGATGCGCCATCGCCAACCGCATCGCCTGGTCGATCGTGACTTGCGTCATCGTTGATATTCTAAGCCCATGCCGCGGTAACCGAAAGCGAGTCCGGCAGCGGCGTGGCAAACGCGGATTTCCGCCCGGCGGACGGCTCGAAGTTTCTTCTTCGGCAACTTAGTATGCCGGCTCTGGAGCCGTGCATGAATCTCGCCTTCTTCGATGGAATCCCGTGGGATTATGACGCGGCGACGCCCTACGAGCGGCCGTTGGGCGGGTCGCAATCCGCGTTTTGTTATTTGTCCGTTGCCTTGGCGGCGCGCGGCCATGCCGTCACGACTTACACCGCCACGACGAATCCGCGCGTCTTTCAGGGCGTGCAGTGTCGGTCGTATCGGGCTGTGCAGGCAAATTCCCTTGCCGGATGTGATGCCCTGATCGTGTTGAACGGCCCGGCGCAGAAATCCGTTGATTTGCGGCCGCATGTTCCGGCTCGATGCCGCCTGATTCTGTGGACGCAACACTCATTCGACCAGCCGGCCATGCGGGCATTGGAAGACCCTGGCGTGGCCCGCGCGTGGGACAGAATCGTCTGCGTCTCGCAATGGCATGCCGCGACCATGCAGCGTCGCTTTGGCCTTGATCCCCGTCGCATGGCCGTGATGCGCAACGCGATCAGCCCGGCATTTGCCAATCTGTTCCCCAATGCAGCGGCCCTGGCAGTGGCCAAATCGGCGGCGCCGGTCCTGGCCTATACGAGCACGCCGTTTCGCGGGCTCAATGTATTGATCGCGGTTTTTCCCGAACTTTATCGCCTTGAGCCGCGGTTGCGACTGAAGGTCTATTCCAGCATGAAGGTTTACGGGCAGGATGAATCCGCCGATCCATTTGCCGCACTGTACGCGCAGTGTCGATCGACTCCCGGCGTCGAATTTGCCGGATCGCTGCCGCAACCGCTCCTGGCCGATGCGCTGAAATCCGTGATGATTTTGGCGTACCCCAACACGTTCGCGGAGACCAGTTGCATCGCGGTGATGGAGGCCATGGCGGCCGGATTGTTCGTGGTGACCAGTGACCTGGGCGCGTTGCCCGAAACGACGATGGGCACGGGGATGCTGACGCCGGGCCCGCAAAATCAGGACGATCTCATTCGCTTTGCTCGGGCGTATGCGCAGCAACTTGCACAGGCGCTGGGCCGGATTGGACGCGATCCCCAATCATTCTGGTCGGCGCGATGGGATCAGGTACGGGCGATAAACGCGCATTGCACCTGGCCGGTCCGCGCGGCGGAATGGGAACAACTCTTGCATACGCTTTGATGTTCAGTAGCTCGCTGCGCGGCAGTGCAGCCCGGCGGCAAGCTCAACCCAATCGGTGCCGGAACATCCACGAAGCGATGGAAAGCGTGATGACCGCCATGACCGCCATTGGCCAGAGGTCCGACTCCAGGCGGGCGAATCCCGCCCCTTCCAGATATACGCGCTGCGCAATGTCGATCGCATAGCGCAGCGGGTTGCAAAGGGTGGCGTATTGAAGCGCTTTGGGCATGCTGCTGACCGGCGTCGTCAAGCCCGACAGCAGCGCAAACGGCATCATCACCATGAAGGAAAACAGCATCGCCTGTTGCATGTTCGCCACCAACGCCGATATGAACAGTCCAATGCCGACGGCCGCCAGCAGGAAGAGCAGCAGCCCCACATACAGCGTCAGGAACGAGCCCGCGAACGGGATGTGAAACCAGAGCTGCGCCACCAGCAGAACGTTGGTGGCCTCCACCAACCCGATCAGGATGGACGGCAGCGATTTGCCGGCCATGATCTCGACCGGACGAAATGGCGTAACCAGCAGTTGATCGAATGTTCCCTGCTCCCGCTCGCGGGCAACGGACATGGCCGTCAGCAAAAGCGTCTGCAAGAGCGTGAGCGTGCCGATGAGTCCGGGGATCATCTGCCAGCGGGTCTCCAGGTTGGGGTTGAACCAGGCGCGGGTGATGCTTTGGATGGGCGGATCGGCAAGGGCGTGATCCGCCCGCCAGTGCGCGTTGAAAGCGTCGACAACCGCATTCACATATCCCGTCGCAGTTCCGGCCGTGTTAGAGTTGCGGCCGTCGGCGATCACCTGCACGTCGGCCTGTCGCCCGGAAAAGAGATCCCGCTCAAAATCCTGCCCGATTTGGATCACAACCAATGCACTGCGCTGATCGATGCACAGTTTGATCTGATCCGCGTTGTCCAGATTCGCCACGCGATGGAAGACGCCCGATCCATCCAGCTTCGCCAGCAGATCGTGCGATGCGCCGCTCCGATTCTGATCCAGCACCGCGTAGGGAATATCGTTCAGATCGTATGTCGCCGCGTAGCCGTAGATCAGGCATTGAATGATCGGCGGCACGAGCAGGCTGAAGCGGCTGCGCGGATCCTTCAGAACCGCAAGCAGTTCCTTCCGCGTCAGTGCGAGGATGCGCAGGATGGCTTCAAGCATTCGGACCTCACGCCAGTTTCTTGCGCATCGTCGCGCGGGTCAGGGTCAGCAGCACCGCCGCCATCACCGCCAGCACCGCCGTGTTGGGCACGATCACACTCCAGACATCGCCGGCCAGAAAGATCGTCTGGAGCAGCGTCACGTAATATCGCGCCGGCAGCGCATAGGAGATCAACCGCACCACCGCCGGCATGCTGCGCAGGTCGAACAGAAACCCGGAGAGCATGACCGCCGGCAGGAACGTAACCAGCAGCGTCGCCTGGCTGGCCACGAACTGGCTCTTGACCGCCGACGAAATCAGCAGGCCGATGCCCAGTGCGATCAGCAGATACAGCATCGACGTACACACCAGCGTCCAAAGCGACCCTCGGAACGGCACGCGAAACAGGAATTGTGCCGACAGCAGACACAGCGCCAGACCCATCATCCCTAGGCAAAAATACGGGATCATCTTGCTCAGGAGAATCTCTTCCACTCGCACCGGCGTGACGAACAGCGCCTCAAGCGTGCCTCGCTCCCACTCGCGCGACATGACCATAGCCGTCAACAGGGCGCCGATGAGAGTCATCACCAGCACGATCAGGCCGGGAACCAGAAAATAGTGGCTGTCGTTGGCTTCGTTGAACCAAAGCTGGTTCTGCACGACGACCGGCCCGGGGGATGCCCCGCCGCCTTCCGCGTCCTGCCGGGCAAACCACTGGCCAACTGCGCCCTGGGCGTACGCCTGAATGAGTCTCGCTTTATTGGCATCTGCGCCGTTGACAATGATCTGCACCGGCGCATCGCCGCGATGCGTCTGCCGCGAAAAATCCGGCCGGATGCGCACGATGCCATCGACCTTCCGATCCAGCAGCAACTCCTGACCCTCCGGCATCGAATTGACGATATGTGCCTCGAAATACGGTGAAAGCGTAAACCCGGCCGCCAATTCCGTGGCGCTGGGCGAAGTGTCCTCCAGCACAATCGCCACCGGGACGTTCTTCACATCGAGGGACAGCCCATATCCGAACAGCAGGATGAGTACCAGCGGAAGGACAACCCCGATGGCGATGCTGCTTGGATCGCGGACAACCTGACGGGCCTCCTTCACGACCAGAGCCCTGAGGCGCCGTAATCGCGAACTCGCTTGATCCTGCGAACCAGCTCCGGCCTGTCTCATGCGGCGTCTCCAGTCTCGCGTCGGCCTGTATCCGCCCGGCGCGACTCCTCAACAATAGCGATAAATGCATCCTCCATCGTCGGCTCGCGCCCATCTTGCGGGCGCGCGTGCTGGCGGATTTCCGCGGGCGTGCCCTGCGCCAGCACGCGACCGGAGTCCATGACCGCAACGCGATCGCAGTACTCCGCCTCCTCCATGAAATGCGTGGTGACGGTCACCGTAACGCCCTGCTGCGCCAGTGCGGTAATACGCCGCCAGAATTCGCGGCGGGCCAGAGGGTCGGCGCCGCTGGTGGGTTCATCCAGAAAAAGCGTCTCCGGCTCGTGCATCAAGGCCGTCGCCATCGCCAGCCGCTGTTTGTATCCACCGGGCAATTGTCCGCTGGGAATCCCCGCCAGCGGCGTCAGTTCAAATTGCTGCAAGGCCCATTCGATGCGCGCCCGCTTGTGCTCGCCGCGCAGATTGTAGGCGCTGGCAAAAAAGTCCAGATTCTCCGCCACCGTTAATTGGCCATAGAGCGAAAATTTCTGCGCGACGTATCCCAGCCGCTGCCGCGCCGACGCCCTTGCGTGGCGCAAATCGGCCCCGGCCACTTCCAGTGTCCCGTCGCTGGCCGCCAGCAGGCCGCACAACATCCGGAACGTCGTCGTCTTGCCCGCTCCGTTGGGGCCGAGCAGGCCGAAAATCTCACCTCGCTGCACCTGGAAATTCACGTGATCGACGGCGGTGAAATCGCCGAAACGCCGCACCAGATTGCGAACCTGAATGGCGACCTGCCCGCCATGCTCGCCGGGCGGTCTTTCCAATTGCATCGCGGCGGCGAAGCGGTGCGACACCGCCCGCCGCAGCAGAACCATGAAACCATCCTCAAACCGCGGCTCGGCTGGTTCGATCGCCACGCCGGCCAATACGCCAGCGCCGGCGGCGCCACTTCCATTGCGAACGAATCGCACCCGGCCACCTGTCGGCAAGGCATCGACGATGTCCGGATCATCGAGCAACCGAGCCTGAAGTTCGCGTGCCCTATGCCCCGCCGGCGGATCAGCCAGAAACGCCCGGCCCTCCGCGAGCTTTGTCACATCCGCCGGCGGCCCCTGGGCAAGAACCCGGCCCTCGTGCAGCACCACGACATGCTCGCATCGTTCCGCCTCGTCCAGATACGATGTGCTGAGCAAAACGGTCAGGCCCTGCTCATGCACAAGCTGCAGGATGATCCCCCACAACTCCCTCCGTGACAGCGGATCGACGCCCACCGTCGGCTCGTCCAGCAGCAGCAGTTCCGGCGAACGAACAAGCGTGCAGGCTAATCCCAGTTTCTGCTTCATCCCCCCTGAAAGCCGACCAGCCAGCCGGCCGGTAAATGGTCGCAGCCCTGTCATTTCCATCAGGCGCGGGTAGCGTTCGCGGCGATCGTCTTTGCTCACTCCGTGAAGATCGGCATACAGGTTCAGATTCTCCTGAACGCTCAAATCCTCGTACAGCCCAAATTTCTGCGGCATGTAACCAATCCGTGTCTGTACTTGCTGCGGATCCGCCGACACTTCGATATCCAGGACTCGCAGTTCCCCGGAATCCGCCGCCAGCAAACCGGTCATCAGCCGAATCAAAGTCGTCTTCCCCGCCCCATCCGGCCCGACCAGCGCCGTCAATGTGCCATGCTCGGCCGCAAGACTGACACCGCCCAAAGCGGCCACGGGCTGGCCGTTCCCGCGGCGAAATGATTTGCGAATTTCTCGGCCGAACAGCACTGGCATGGACACGCTCACGGTTCGCCGGGCATGGATGAAGCCGTCGTCACTGGCACCTGGCGTTGGCCGCGCGAGAGGAACACCGTCGCCGGCATCCCCTGTCTCAGGTCGTCCGACGGGTCGGTCACAAAGACGCGAACTTCGTAGACAAGACTCGTCCGAAGTTCCTCGGTCTGCACCGTCTTGGGCGTGAACTCAGCCACCGGCGATATGAATCCCACCCATCCCCTGAACCGCCGATCGGGGAAGCTGTCCACCTCGACCGACGCGGCATCGTTCGGATGCACCTTGCCCAAGTCCGGCTCGGAGACATAGGCCCGGACCCACTTGGGTTCCATCGGGTCCATGATCGCCAGCGAAAGAACAGGCCTCAGCGGCGAGGCCATCTCGCCCGGCTCCATCAGCCGTGAACGAATCACGCCGTCCAGCGGCGCCACAAGCTCGGCGTCGGCCAGTTCCTGGCGCAAAAGAGCCAATTGCGCCTCGTCGGCGCGGAGTTGTGCCTCGGCCTGGGCGATATCCTCCTTGCGCGGCCCCGCCACTTCCAGATCCAGCGCCTTCTGATTGACCGCCAGTTTCGCGTTGGCCACGTTCAGCGCGGATGTGGCGTTGTCCAAATCCTGTTGCACTACCGCCCGGCCAGCGGTGGTTTGATCCAGGTTCTTCAGCCGGTCATATCGCAGTTTGGCGTTGTCAACATCCGCCTGAGCGGCCTGCACATTCGCCCGCGCCTGGGCGATCTCTTCCGGGCGGTTGCCATTGTGCAGCCGATCGACAGCCTGTTGCTGCGCATCGGCCTGAGCCTGGGCCTGATCGACCAGCGGCTTGAGCCGGCTCGTATCCAGCCGGGCAAGCAATTCGCCGCGACGCACACGATCGCCTTCCCGCACATTCACCTTGTCGATGCGCTCGCTGTTGTTGAAGGCCAATTCCGCCTGCCGCAGGTCCACATTGCCATATAGCACCAGTTCGCCGCTAACGCCCGCGCGATGAGTCCACCACCAATTCAAGCCCGCCGCAGCCCCGACAAGGACCGCAAGCAATACGATGATCAGGATTATTCGCCTCATGTAACCGGCTACGATACTACCGGCGTGCGGAATATGCCAAATCGGATCGAAGGGTGTGGTTGGCCGCGCGTGCGATTTGGGGCACACCGGAGCGTGCCCGATTTTCCGGGCGAGTGTAAATCCATGCGGGACCGGCTTTTATTCCCCTCTCCCTGTACCCAGGGGGAGGGTTGGGTGGGGGTTGACCGCTGCGGCATTCGTCGCGGCTTCGACCTGGCAGAGCCACTGGCGAAGAACCCCCACCTCCGTCCTCCCCCTGAGTACATGGGGAGGAGGAAGAGGCGGTTGCCCGGAAAATCGGGCACTCTCGCACACCGACGCCTTGAGTCTTTGCGAGTGTTCCTCGATGGTTGGCGGTATCATCTGTCGGATGCCGCGACGACCGATTCCATCCATGCCCGCCGGAACTGCGCTCACGACCCCGCCGGGTGCATGGCGATCGCTCGCGCGCGGGCAGATGCTTGGCCTGTTGCTGATTCTGGGACTGGCGGCAGGGCTGCGACTCTATGCGATAAGCGACAGCAGCTTCTGGCTGGATGAATTTTGCAGCATGGAAGTCTCGACCGGGCGGGGATTGGCTCATGTCGCATTGCCAACCAACGTGTTCATCGCGTCGCCGGGATCGCTGACATCGCTGGCAGGCGCGCGGCCGTGGTGGTCGATCTGGACGAGCATGCGCCTGGATAACCATCCGCCGTTGTATTTCATCCTGCTGCGATTTTGGCGGGATCTATTCGGGGAGGGAGACACGGCCGCTCGCTCAATGTCGCTGATTCCATCGCTGGCGGCGATCATTTTTCTGTTCGATGCCGTGCTGGTCTCGACGCGCGTGCCGTTGGTCGCGCTGGCCGGCGCCGCACTGATGGCCGTCGCGATGCCGCAAGTTCATTTCGCACAGGAGGCTCGCGGGTACAGTTTGCTGGTGGCAACGGAGTTGGCGGCCTGCGCCGCCCTTGTGCGATGCCAATGCCTGGGATTCTCCCCGCGCCGCGCCATTGCGATGGCGTGCGCTGTGCTGGCTATGCTGCTGACGCACTATTACGCGGTGGCGCCACTGGCCGCATTGGGAATCTACGCACTGTGCCGGCTGCGTGACAAGGCCCGGTTCAAGGCGATCGCCGCTATGTTCGCGGCCGGTCTGATCTTCGCGGTTGCCTGGGGACCGTTTCTCTGGCAGCAGCACAGCAGCGTCGCGGCGAACAATTCCTGGCAAATCGACGGTTCCTCGAAGCACGTATCCATGACCGTACTGAGAGCCGCGGTGCTGCCGCTTCGGCTTCTCAGCGAGAACCTCGCCGTGATTTCGCTCGATCCCGAGCGGTACTGCGCGCTGGCGCCGATTGCGGCGATTGCCTACGTCGCGCCGTTGTTTCTGTTGAGAAAACGGCCCCACTTGCTGCTCTGGTATCTGATCTTCATCCTGCCGGTCTGCATGGTGATGGCTATTGATCTGGCCGATCACCGGCTCCAAACCTCGATCGTTCGCTACACGCAGCTTGCCGGCCCCGGCCTGTATGTTCTGATCGCGGCGGCGTTCGCTGAGGCAAGGCCTCGCTATCGGTATCTGTTTCCCGCTGTTACCGGCCTTGCGTGCCTGGCGACGATCAGCCGCGTCTACAGTTCGGATACGGATTCGCAACTTCTGGCCGACGCCCTGAACGCGGATGCGCACGCCGGTGTGCCGGTCGTCTTCGCCAGCGCCGGCCGGCCCGATTGGTACGCGGGCGCCCTTTACCTCATGGTGTCACACTACGCCGACGTTCGCGGCCCCATCCTCCTGTTGACGCGACCCGCGCCCCCTGGATGGGATCAGTGGTTGCCGCAACAAACCACGCTGCGACTCTGGCTCGTCTGCGGCAGGCCCATTGACCGGCCGGATCGGCTCCTTCCTGGAGTCCCAACTTTGACCGGGCCCGACAACCACGTCTTTTTCCCAGCCATGGGAGCCGATCTTTGGAAGATCGATCGCCCGCCGGCCGCAGGCGCACCTTGAGCCCGTTCTATCCCTTCTTCACAACCCCCAGCGGCAGCACCGTCGAGCCATAGACTTCATTGAGAACCACGGCCAGACCGGTGTACATGGCCGACAGGCCGCAGAAGATCCCTTCGACGCCGGTGATTTCGGCAAATCCGCCGCCTGGCGAGAGTTTGAACGCGTGCTCGCTTGCCAGAAGAAAGAAGAGCACGACCAGCGAGCCGAAAACGACTTGCAGTGCGCAGTTCAAACGCAGCGTGCCGACGAACAGGCCGAGCGTAAACAACCCCCAGATTCCCAGATAGCTCGCCCAGGCATTGTCATCCGGACCGCCGAGGGCATCGCTCTTGGGCAGCAGGATCAGAGCGACCAGCGACAGCCAGAAGAAGCCATAGGAGATAAACGCGGTGGTGCCGAACGTGTTGTTCTTCTTGTATTCCATGATCCCGGCGATGACCTGTGCCGTTCCGCCGTAACACAGCCCCATGGCCAGCACCATCGTATTGAGCTTGTAAAGTCCGGCGTTGTGGAGGTTCAGCAGAACGGTTGTCATGCCGAATCCAAACAGCCCCAGCGGCGCCGGATTGGCCGTGGTGTCTTTGACTTGCATCAAGCTCGCTTCCGCCATGTCGTCTCCTCGGTTATGGGTTTTTGCTCGCGGTCCGTTGATTCATATGGCCGCCGAGTGAACCAAGTCAAATTCGGCATTGGCGACCGGAGGCGGAGATCAGGCGGTTGAGCGTGTGCTGTCGCGGTCCCGTTCTTAGAAACTGCGGCTGATTACGGATGTGCCGCATCCGGCCCCATCGTCAAGTCGAAATGTTCCTTCAGCGGCGCGATGATCTGCAACAACTCCGCCAGCACGCGAACCTGCGATTGGGTCGCCTCCACGCGGACGAGCTTCTCCGGCGGGTAATAGTCCAGCAGCGGCTTGGTCTCGACGTCGTAGACCATCAGCCGTTTCTGGATCACCTCGTCCTTGGCATCGTCGAAGCGGTTTTCGCGAAGGGCGCGGCGGCGAAGCCGCTCGACCATCTTGTTCAAATCAGTGCATGACAGGTGAATCACCTTGAGCACGTCGAGCGTCTCGGCGAGCAACTCGGCCTGACGCACGTTGCGCGGGATTCCGTCCAGAACGAGGATTTCTGTCTTGGGATGAAACTTGTTGATCATCTCCAGGCCGCGCATATACGTCTTCCACACGTCGATCGTGATGTTGTCGGGCACCAGCTTTCCCTGGCCGGCGTATTGCCAGAAGATTCGGCCGATCTCGCTTTGCAGATCGAGAGATCGAAAAATGTCGCCGGTGGCGCTGTGAAAGAAGCCGGGGATGTCGCCGATGATCGTGCCCTGAGTGCCCTTGCCGCTGCCGGGCGCCCCGAAAAGTATGATCGACTTGTATTTCATTGAGCGAATTCCGTTGCTCGGCTCGATCGCCGCTTACCCTTCATCGTGTTCTCGCTCGCGCAGCCGCGCCAGCACGCTGAAATCCTCCAGCGTCGTCGTATCCCCTTTTATTTCGGACCCGGCCGCCAGTTCCTTGAGCAACCGCCGCATAATCTTGCCGCTGCGGGTCTTGGGCAGTGAGTCGGTGAACTGAATCTGGTCCGGCCGGGCAAATCCGCCGATCTGTTTGGCGACGGCGCTCAGCAGTTCCTTTCTGAGTTCTTCGCTGGGCCTGACGCCGGCTCGCAGCGTTACGAATGCCGCCACGCCCTGACCCTTCATGTCATGAGGCATGCCGACCACGGCCGCCTCGGCAACGGACGGATGCGACACCAATGCGCTTTCGATCTCGGCCGTACCCAGTCGATGGCCCGATACGTTAATCACATCATCGACGCGACCCATGATCCAGAAATAACCCATCTCGTCGCGCCGCGCGCCGTCGCCGGTGAAATAGAAGCCCGGAACGTCGGACCAGTATTGTCGCACGTAACGATCCGTGTCGTTCAATATCCCGCGCAGCATGGACGGCCACGGCCGGCGAATCACCAGCAGCCCGCCGGAATTCACGGGCACTTCCTTGCCCGACCGGTCCACCACCGCAGCATCGACACCGAAGAATGGCAACGTGGCCGTTCCCGGCCGGCATGGCGTCACACCCGGCAGCGGCGTGATCATGATCGAGCCGGTTTCCGTCTGCCACCAGGTATCGACAATCGGACACCGCCCCCCGCCGATCACCTCGTAATACCACATCCACGCCTCGGGATTGATCGGCTCCCCCACCGATCCCAGCAGCCGCAGGCTCGTCATTTTGTGCTGATCGGCAAACGCCCTGCCGGCCCGCATGAACGCCCGAATCGCCGTCGGCGCCGTATAGAACACGCTCACGCCATGCCGCTCGATGATCGACCAAAACCGCCCGAAATCCGGAAAATTCGGCGCCCCCTCGTACATCAACGTCGTCGCCCCGTTCAACATCGGGCCGTATACCACATAGCTATGCCCCGTGATCCATCCCACGTCGGCCGTACACCAATACACATCGTTCTCGTGCAGATCGAACACGTATTTGCACGTCACGTAGGCCCCGACCATCAGCCCGCCGGTCGTGTGAATGATCCCCTTGGGCTTGCCGGTCGATCCGCTGGTGTACAGGACAAACAGCGTATCCTCGGCGTCCATCGGCTCGGCGTCGCAGCGATCGGATTGACCGGCGATGGCGTCGCTCCACCAGATGTCGCGGCCTTCCACCCAATTCACCGCCACGCCGCTGTGCTTGAGCACGATCACGCGCTTCACCAGCTTCGTCTTGGCTAGCCCTTCATCGACGTTCGCCTTCAGCGGGACGATCTGCCCGCGCCGGTGTCCGCCATCGGCCGTGATCACGTATTCCGATTTGGCATCATCGACGCGATCGGCGATCGCCTGGCTGGAGAACCCGCCGAAGATCACGCTGTGGATCGCCCCGATGCGCGCACAGGCCAGCATCGCAACGGCGGCCTCGGGAACCATCGGCATGTAGATGGTAACGCGGTCCCCTTTCTTAATGCCCAGCGACTTAAGCCCATTGGCCAGCCGGCACACCTCATCGCGAAGCTGGCGATAGGTCACGCGGCGAATTTCCGGCCCGTCGGCCGCGACAGGTTCGCCTTCCCAGAGGATCGCCGTCTTGTCGCCCCTGCCGCGTTCGATTTGCACGTCGAGGCAGTTGTACGACACGTTCGTCTTTCCGCCGACGAACCATTTCGCATTGGGTAGTTTCCATTCCAGAACGCCGGTCCATTTGCGGAACCAGTGCAGTTCAGCCGCGATGTCGCCCCAGAACCCGGCCGGATCGTCCAGCGACCGCTTGTACATCGAATCGTATTGCTGTCGCGAAGAGATGGTCGCCTTGGCCGCAAAATCGGCAGGCGGCGGGAAAACCCGCGTCTCCTGCATGGTCGATTCAATCCCTGACTGCGTTTGGCTCATTGGTCCTCCAGTATTCGTGGCCTTTTGCATTTATCCGCCCAGCCCGTACCATGCCGGGGGCGAGAGATTACTCCCGTTTAGGAATCGTGCATGCGGATTGAGACGGACATTCACGCTCGGCCGGGGGGCCGTTGATGAAAGCCACGACGGACAAGCTCTCGCCACCGATCGCACCGGCCCGGCCGGCGCGATCGCGTTGGCGGCCGATGCGCTGGCTTTGGTTCGCCGCGCGCAATCTCATCGGTTGGGTGCTCATCCTCATCGCCGTGCCCGTCGGTGTCTCCATTCCCATTCCACTGCCGCTCGGATTTACGTTGTTCATTATAGGCACGGCAATGGTCTGGCTGCCCGGCAAGCGGCCGATGGTCGCCCGCATTCTGGCCGGCAAGCCCATCGCCCGCCAGAGCATCCGGGCCTCGCTGTTCAAATTGGTCATGGCCCTGGGCATTCCCGCCGCCACCATGCTGGCGATCGGGCGCTGGAGCGTGCCGGCATTTGCTCAGCCGCTTGTAGCCCAATCCTGGCGCCGCGGTGTTCTGGCTATGCTTCTGGCGTTGGCCGCATGGAGAGCCAGTGACTGGTTCATGATTGCCCTCAGTCACATGCTCCGCTTTGTGCCATCAGTCCGTCGCAAGATACGCCCCATGCTCCACCGCCGGGGAATTCGGGGCGGGCCGCGCGCCCGGATTCGCCGGCCCACACACAAAGTGCCGATCGCGTCCCAGCCCGCCGAGCCTTGTATCGCTTCGGCATTGCTTCTCCCCGGAACTCCACCCGCATGACACGCGCCACACCGCCAGCGAGCGAAAATGTCGCGAGCCGAAAACGCTCAACCCGGCACATCGTCGGCGGCCTCATCACCATCGCCGGGCTCGCCTGGGTCATCTACAGCGTCCATAAGAAATGGCACGATGTCGGCCCCCGCATCATGGCCACCAGCCCGTCTCGATTCATACTGGCCGCCGTCATGTTCGCACTGTTCCTCTTCGTCATCCGCGTTGTCTCCTGGCGGCTGATCATCAAGGGGTTCGGGCATCAACTCCCGTTTTTCGCCGCCGCACGAATCTGGGCCACCAGTGAACTGGCCCGCTATGTCCCCGGCGCCATCTGGCAGGTCGTCGGTCGCGTCTATCTCGTCCAACCCTACGGCGTGGATGCCATCACCAGTTCCACCAGTCAAATTCTTGAACTGTCCGTCTTCCTGCTTGCCAACGTACTTCTGGCCCTGGCCTGCCTGCCCGCCTGCGCCGGATCCGCTCTCTTCCAAGGCGCCAGTCCCCATGATCAGGCCATCGCCAAAGCCGCCTTGATCACCGCCGCCGCTCTCTCCCCGCTCCTGCTATTGCTGCTGAATCCCCGCATCTTCTACGGCCTGACCAACCGCGCGCTGCGCCTGATCGGCAAGCCCCCCATCTCCACGCGCGTCGGCGGCCGTGTCCTGCTGCGGCTCATGGCCCTGGCGCTGGGCGGCCTCGTCTGGCAGGGTCTGGCCATCTGGGTTCTCATCGGGCAAAAGAACGCTTTGAACATTCCCCTCGATCGCATCGGCCTGATCATCGGCGCTTACAGCCTCGCGTGGAGCTTTGGCTTCGTCGCGGTCTGGGCTCCGGCGGGCCTTGGCGTTCGCGAACTTGTCCTGGTCACCAGCCTGCGCTACGCCCTTCCCAGCTCGGTCACAACCGCCGGCGATGACGTCTTTCTCGCCTTCATCGCCGTTCTGCTTCGACTCTGGACCATCGCCGGCGAGGTCATCCTCACCAGCATTGCCTATATCCTCGACCACCGCGGTGCTTTGGGCCTGCCCGACGCCCCCGGCCGTATCGAGAATCCCCGCACAAGCCCGACTCGCCAGAGCGATGCGCCCACCAGTTGAATGCCACCGGCAGCATCGCCTTGCATGACATCCGCATTTTCAGATTCCGAATCCCAGATCCTTCACTTACTGACCCTGTACATCACCAGCAGAAACACCAGCCACGCCGCGAAGATGACGCACAAGACGACAAACAGCCGCTTGTGCGGCCGCATCCGCAAACCGTACACCGGCCCGGGCGGCTGTTGGCTGTTGCCCGCCTTTGGTGCTTGCGCGGCGTCCTCGCGGCTAGCCCCCGATCGAGCCTTCATGCCTTGCTCTCGATCCGGTACTCCGATTCCAGCGCCGACTCAAAATCGTAAACCCGGCGGAAATCCTCGACGCTGTCCCCTTCGGTCGTCCGCAATATCCCGCAGTCGACCAGCTCGTACACAATCCGCCCGAAATCGAACGTGCAGGTGATGTTCCATCGCCGCAGAACCGCCGTGGCCATCATGCCCCACTGCTGCCATGCGTACTCGCGCAACCCCTGGCACAATTGCTGCCCCGTTACATGCCGCGCACGGTCCTCTTCCTCGCCGCCGCCCTGCAATTTCGACACCGTATAAGCCAGCCCGCGATTGACAAATTCATACGCTTCCGGCGGATAAACCCCGCCCCGGCTGGCGATCTCCTGAAACGTCTTGGGGCGAGCCTTTTCTGGTCCCGTTGGCATGAACTTATTTTAACCAACTATGCCCGCGACGCCAACTGCACACGGTGGACAAGTCGGCAACGCAGGCGCGACTGACGGGATCAAAGAAAGACGCCCCCATTAACCCCAAAGTGCTTGGCCAGTTTCCGAGCATGATCGGCGGTGATGGGACGATCGCCCGACAGAATCATGGAAACCGCGCTCGCACCCAGGCTCAGAAGCCTCGCCAAATCGGCCTGCTTCATGCCCCGACCGTTCATCAGATATTTCAGCGCGTCAAGCCCCGAGGACTTGTCGCGGTCCATCGCATCGGCGATTTCCTCGGCCTCATACGCTTCGCTCAACAGAATCAGCGTGGCGAGATAATCGTTCTGATCCCGCGTCCGATGGCCCAGCACCGCCAGGCGGTCGATGACTTCCCCGGCGTTTTTCAGATCGATCCGGTCATTGATCGGCCGCAGTGGATACAACGAATTCAACTCGTTGAACCGCGTTGGCATCCGGGCGGGAAGATGGCTGGTTGACGGCTTCATAACTCATCCTTCCATCTGTCCTTGTCGTATTCCCTGTGACCGAAAATACGCAAAACAAAAATCCTGGGAAAGTCGTAGTGGATCGCGGCAATTGTGAAATATCGGCCACTGTCAAAACGCCATTCACCGCCAGTGAATCAAACAGCAACCTTCCGCATGCGATACTGGCGAACTCAAGGTAATTTACCACAGCGTCAGTTGCTTTCCACCCGGCCGGCGGAACGATGCTATCGAAAGCTCCGGCGTTGAGCGATCCAGTCCAGCCCGGCGGCGGGCCAGGCGGAACATGGTGCGGAACTGGTCCGCCCACAGGCCGGTGCCGCGCATTCTTGTGCCGAATCGCGGATCGTTCAGCTTTCCCTCGTGCATCGAACGGATACGGTTGAGAATCTTCTCCCGCCGCTGCGGATAGTGCCGCATCAACCAATCCGAAAACAGCGGAGCCACCGCCAGCGGAAGTCGGATCGGCGTGTAACTGGCGTACGCGGCGCCGTGCTCGGCGGCGGCTTGCAGAATCGCGGGAATCTCGTGATCCGTCAGCCCCGGAATCACCGGCGAAACCATCACGCCCACCGGGATGCGCGCTTCCGACAACGCCCTGATCGCCCCCAGCCGACGATGCGCGGCCGCGGCGCGCGGTTCGAGCCGGCCGCTCAAATCGTTGTCCAGCGTCGTGATGGTCACGAAAACGGCCGCGGCCCGCACGCCTGCAAGCCGGCCGAGAATGTCCGTGTCGCGGGTCACCAGCGCGCTCTTGGTCACTATGCACACCGGGTTGTTGAATTCCGCCAGCACCGACAGGCACGCCCGCGTGATTTCCAGCCGGCGCTCGATCGGCTGATAGGCATCGGTCACGCCGCAGAAGCTGAGCGTCCTGGGTTCCCATCGCGGGCTGGACAGTTCCTCGCGCAAAAGCGCCGCCGCCTGCGTCTTGACGAGGATCCGCGTCTCGAAATCCAGCCCGGCCGACAGACCCAGGTATTCGTGGGTCGGCCGGGCATAGCAATAGATGCAGCCGTGCTCGCAACCGCGATAGGGATTGACGCTGGCGTCGAACCCGATGTCCGGACTGTCGTTGGTGGCGATGATGGAACGGGAAGAATCGACAAGAAACACGGTATCGGCATGGATGCGCTGGTCAGGATCAACGCCGGCCGATTCCGCATCAGGCTCGATGTGAAGCGACTGGAACCGATTGGCGGGATTGTCCGCCGCACCGCGCCCGTGAATCGTTAATGGAACGGCCATCCCCGGATCATACCTCGATGGCCCTCTGCCGACTCGGCCGGCAAAGTCGCCACAGCAAACCCGCCTCCATACCCATCACTAGGCAATCCACCAGCGCGATCGTAACGCTTTGAATACAATCAACTAACCGCCGAAACGGATCGCATCGAGATTTTGGAAATCGGGACATTTTTCGGTTGCCAGTTGCCGCGGCCGAGCTATATTGGACGTAGCGGTTCGCTGGAACTGCAAAGTTGAGTCTGCAATGGATGGGGCAGACGGAGCGGTGGAAAATGCGATCCGATAAATGGGCAGCGCCCCTGTGCGTTGTCGCGGCAGCGTCAGTATTTGTGGCCAGCCTGTGTGCGCTGGTGTTCGGCGGCCGAACCAGCGGCAGCGAACGCCTTACGGGCAACTTGCAAACCCAGCCCGTCTCGGTCGTCACGGTGTCACAAGACACATCGACCGCCCGCCGCTGAGCCAAAGCCGCTCGCCGGCCAAAGGGCGTTGGGCTATCCTGCTTCCGCACAACTGCCCCTGTGCCGTGGCTTTCCCGCCGGTCCATTTTCCCCACGTTTCGCTCCTATCTCCTTATATATTCATCACTTCGCTCATTTTCCGCCTTTGCGACGCATATCAACCAACCCTCGTTTCCAGCCGAATATCGCGGTTTCACGCCCCATCTGCGACGAAAAAACGCCCGAAATGTCTCGAAAAAGTTCGAACTTGGCCTGAAAAAGTCTGAACTTGGCCCGGCCGAGTCCGATCCGGGCGCGCCAAAAACGGGATACCAACCGCCGAGCCGCCAACGCCAAGCTGGCCGCGTTCGTTATCCATTATCCATTGTCCATTATCCATTTCCGGCCATGTCACCAAATGAAACCGAATGCAGCAGAGGGGGGGTGGGGGGTGTCCCGGAATGTCCCCGAATGCCCCGGAGGGGGGGTGGGGGGTAGGGGTGACAAGGTGACTTGGTGACAGGGTGAGGGTGTGACACGCGGCCGGGGGGGCTGGTCGCGCGTCTGGAGTGGCGATTGGACGCTGTGGCGTGGGCATTTTACCTTACATTAACCTAACTTGCGACAAATTGCAAGTGAAATCTTCTTCGAGAGTGCCGGACTTCCCCGGCCGCGCGTAACTCCATGCGGGGCCACCTCTTAGACCCCTCTCCCTGTACCCAGGGGGAGGGTTGGGTGGGGGTTGACCGCTATGGCGTTGGTCGCGGCCCCGATTTGGCAGAGCCAGTGGCGAAGAACCTCCACCTCGATCCCCCGCAGTGAACATGAAGCCGCCGCTCGCCCTGAGAGGATGAAAACAAAAGTGAAGCGACGGAACCGCGGATGAACGCCGATGGACGCGGATAAGACAAGAACCAGATTCCATCTGCGTTCATCCGCGTTCATCTGCGGTTGATCCGTCCTGTTTTCAGTGCGGTACATCGGGAGGAGGAAACAACGGCCGGTACGGGACATCGGGCACTCTCCCCGCCCGCGTCCGCCCAGGCCGGGCGGCGATCAGGCACGGCCCGCCGGTCCCAACCCCGCCGATTGCCCAATTTGCCTATTGTCGTACTATCTCCATCCGCGCGATTGAATTCGCCATTTTTCTCCGATTTGTCTTTGTATTTCCATGTGTCGCGCGGTACTCTGTTTTCTCCCCAAATAGCGCACAGTCCGGCTGGCGCGGAAATTCTGTACGCCATTTTCTTAAAGGGGATTCGTCTCGCGCGAATTGCTATGGAGCCAGTTCGATGCGGACTTGGGAATGGAGGCGATAAACGTGGAACCCGATCGGCCGCAAAACCTCGCAGAACGGATGTTACCCCCCCCCCCCACACTACAACAGTAGTCGCATTGCCATGACCAGGCGCCCCCGCCATCGCCGTCGTCGATCCGCCTGCCTGATCCTCGCCGCCGCGTCGGCCGTCCTGCCCTCCGCCCGCGCCCTGGCCGACGATTTCTGGACCGGCCTGGGCGACGGCGTAAGCTGGAGCGACCCCAACAACTGGTCCGCCGGCGTCCCCGGCAATGGCGATTCCGCCAGCATCATCACCACCGGCTCAACCGCAGTCGCCGTCAACTACGATTACACCGCATCCCCGATTACTCTCGCCGCCCTCACACTCGACCTCACCGCAGGCAGCCCCAGCGCCACGAACACCTTCAACCTCTCCGCCAACACCCTCACCACCACGGCCGAAACCATCGGCCTGAATGGCTCGGGCACATTCAACCAATCCGCCGGCCTCAACGACACCATCACGCTCAACCTCGCCGCCAACCCCAACTCCGCCGGCTTCTACACTCAGACCGGCGGCACAACCAACATCACCGGCAACACCTACATCGGCGGCTCCAGCGCCGGCGCAGGCGGCCAGGGCGTCCTCATCGTCAACAACACCGCCTCCTTCAGCACCAGCGGCACGCTTAAAGCGTGGAACACCCCCGGCTCGCAGATCAACCTCAACGGCGGGTCGATCACAGCCAAGACTCTTGACATTTCGGGCAATTCCTCGCTGCTCAACTGGACGAGCGGCGCCCTCACAATCACGGGAGCCAGCACTGCCGGGCTTGTGGTCGACAGCGTCGCCGCACCCAGTGTCGGGCCGTCACTCTTGCTGCGGGGAAATCAATCCCTCGCGGCCACGAATGTTGAGTACATCGGCTATTCAGGTACAGGCAGCATCACCCAGACCGCCGGAAGCAACAGCGTCGGCAGCAGCCAAGCCACCGGCAACCTCTACCTCGGCTATCAGGCCAATTCCACCGGCACTTACACGATGAGCGGCGGCACTCTCAATGTGACAAATCCCGGGCTGCGGAACAGCACCCCGGGGGATGAATATATTGGTTACAACGGTGCGGCAATTTTTTGCCAAACCGGCGGGACCAACACTATTTCCAACTACGGCACATTATATGTCAACGGCGCATCCGCCCTCTATGAGTTAAGCGGCACGGCATCGCTGGTTGTAAACTCCAGTGGAAGCAATGCGTCCGGCAGCCCTGGTGAATACATCGGTTTCGGCAGCGGGCCGGGCGGCGGCACATTCAATCAGTCTGGCGGCACAAACACAATCGGACCGTCGGCCGGCGAGATAGATGTCGGCGGGAGCTCGGGCACCTACATGTTAAGCGGCGGCACGCTGTCGATCCCGGCCGGACCGTTTGCCGTAGGCGATGGGGGTGTTGGTTATTTTAACCAGTCTGGCGGCACTAACACGCCGGGGGTTGTGCTGGCTCTCGCTTTCGCGACGCCCGGCCAGGGCGGGACGGGAACCTACTCGCTAAGCGGCGGCGTAGTGACTACGCCTTGTGAAATCGTCGGCGGAATCACTCGCGGGTTCTTCAATCAGACCGGCGGCTCAAACTCGGTGACCAGTCTTTATGTTGCCGGAAACGTAGTTGCGCGAAGCGTGTCCGGATCCGAAGGCGGCACTGGCGATTACACCCTCAGCGGCACCGGCGTCCTGAATGCAACCGAAGAGGACATCGGCAGCGCCGGGCTACATTACTCATTGCCCTGTATAGGCACATTTACTCAATCCGCCGGAACCAACAGCCTCGGCACAACCGGCCAGCTTTCCCTTGGCGTGCTCTGCACCACCGCCTCAGCGGCAAAGGCGAGCGCCACGGGAACCTATACACTCAGTGGCTCGGGATCGCTCGTATCCGGCGCCCAGGTCATCGGCGCGGGCGGAGTCGGCAACTTCATCCAGACCGGCGGTACCAATTCTGTCCAAGGCGCCGGCAATCTCTACCTCGGCGGCGGACCGCCTCCGCTGTCTTTCGTCAGCGCAGGCCTCACCATTAGTGGCGGCACGGGTACCTATTCGCTCAGCGGCACGTCCTCCACGCTGATGGTGCCCTATGCAAATGAATGCATCGGCTACACGGGCCGAGGCGCTTTTACCCAATGCGGCGGCCTCAACACCATCTCGGCCGACAACCTATTTGTCGGATTCTCGTCCGGTTCCTCCGGCTCTTTCGCCATGACCGGCGGCGCGACCAACATCACCGGCAGCGCGTACATCGGGGGCTCTTCCAGTGCCAGCGGCGGCACCGGCGTTCTGACAGTCAGCGGCTCCGGGGCGTTCACAACAACCGGAACGCTCAAGGCATGGAACACCACAGGCACGCAAATTGACATTTATGGCGGCATCGTCTCCGCCGGATCGCTCGATACCTCCGGGAATCCCGGTCTCCTGCACTGGACCACCGGCACGCTCAACATCACCGGCGCGGGCGGCCTGACCGTCAGCGCCACCGGGCCGTTCGGCAATTCACTGTCTCTACCAACCGGCCAGACTCTCGGCGTTTCCAATACGCTTGCCATCGCTTCCACATCTACGCTTTCCATCACGGGCGGGTCTGTTACCGCTAGCGCCACGTCCAACAACGGCTCTATCCACCATTCCTCCGGCACGGCCGCGTTTGGTGCGCTTTCCGGAGCCGGCATGCTTCAGGTCGGCGGTTCCACGGGCAGTCCGGCCGTCGCGTCGGCGGTGTCGGTTTCCCAATCGGCCGTTACCGTTAATTCGACCGGCGTTTTGCAAATCCTTCAGAACATTCCCGGCGTCACAAGCTCCATCGGCTCGCTGGTCATCAACGGCGGCGGGCAGATTGATATCACCAACAACGGCCTGTTGCTCAACGAGACCAACAATCCCCTGTCGCAAG
>CAYQTE010000064.1:0-26991 GCA_964420285.1 uncultured Tepidisphaeraceae bacterium | reverse complement strand
GACATTTGGGGCACGTTTTGGACGCGATGTTTGGCGTAAACCGCGATATCCGGCTCCAAAGCGGGGTGCGTGGGAGACTGCTGAAAGGGCGATCTTGACGTAAGCCTTGAATGGACAATTGGATAGGCGAAAAACACCGAATTCGGCAAGACGCCGCGAGATGGTTGCGCTGGCTGTTTGGCGAGTATGCGAATCTCCGGACGCGCTGGCCGTGAGTTGGCGCTGGCGGCGCCCTTTTCAACCAAATGGCTCGCCGGTAGTATCAGGATCGGTTGGTGTGTCGAACGAGGGAAGTCGAGGGCTGGTTTGTTTTGGTGCCCCCAAGTCCGCTCAGTCGCCTGTCCACCTTTTGGGCCGGAACGTCGGCCCCTTTCGTATTGGCCCGGAAAGTGATGCAGAGGCCTTTTTCGCCCATGTAACAGGAGATCGTCTATGGGCAAGCGTTTATACGTCGGCAACCTCAATTATGCCGTCAGCAGTTCCGATCTGGAACAGATGTTCACTCCCCACGGCGGGGTGACAAGTGCGGAAGTCATTTCCGACAAGATGACCGGCCGCAGCAAGGGGTTCGGCTTTGTCGAAATGGCCACCGATGAGGCGGCCAAGGCAGCCATTGATGCCCTCAACGGCAAGGACCACGATGGCCGGGCCCTCACCGTCAACGAAGCCAAGCCGCGCGAAGAGCGCAGCGGCGGCGGTGGAGGCGGCGGCTATGGCGGCGGACGCGGCGGCGATCGCGGCGACCGCGGCGGCGAACGCCGAGGCGGCTTCGGCGGCCGGGGCAACCGCTACTAGCCCCAACGCCGAGGCTGGATCGCGCGATCCAGAAAAAATCGAACGCCGGAGCGTCACATCGGACGCCCCGGCGTTTTTTTGTTCAGCGAAGAATATACCTCGCAGAGGCGCAAAGGCGCAGAGGTAAAGACAAAATGGTCGCATTCATCTGGACAGTAACGCCGGTTGTCGATCCGGGCGCAATGTGCGGCCGATTCGCGTATGGAAGCCGGTTTCGCCCGGCATTCAACTCTGCGCCTTTGCGCCTCTGCGAGGTAAATTCTTCTTCTTCACTTGAAGGTCAATCATGACCCACAACGAGATTTCCGCCATCATCGTGGACACCGCCTATCACGTTCATCGCGCGCTGGGGCCGGGCCTGCTTGAATCCGTTTACCGCCAGGTGATGACCTATGAGCTGCGTCAACGCGGATTGGAGGTTCAGACCGAGGTTCCGATACCGGTGGTCTGGAAAGAAGTGCGGCTGGAAGTCGGTTTCCGCGCCGATTTGATCGTCGCGGGTCTGATTATTGTCGAGATCAAATCCGTCGAGTCGATCGCGCCGGTATTCAAGAAGCAACTCCTGACCTACCTGCGCCTGGCCGACAAGCGACTTGGGCTGCTGATCAACTTTGGCGCGGAACTCATCAAGAATGGAATCGTGCGAACAGCCAACGGCTTGGAGTAATGAAATGGGAAGAAGATGTATCCCTCGCAGAGGCGCAAAGGCGCAGAGAGCGGCTCTTACCTCTGCGCCTTGGCGCCTCTGCGAGGGATATTCCTCTTCACGGCAGCGCGGCGATCAGGCGGTCGATCTGCGCCTCGGTGTTATAGAAATGGGCCGAGCACCGCAGGCGCCCCACTCGCAGCGCGATCTCGATCTTGTGTTCCTTGCGCAAGTTCGCCACGATCGGCTCGTGGGCATGCACCGGCGATGTGAAACAGACGTTGCCGCTCCAGGCGTCGTGCGTGCGCGGGCTGACCACCTGATATCCCTTGCGCTTTATGCCTTCGATCAGACGATCCCCAAGCCGGCGGATGCGATCGGCAATCTGATCCTTTGCGATTGAATCCAGAATCGTCAGCGATTCCTTCAGGGCCAGCAGGCCCGGCATGGCGTGGCTGCCGCATTCGAACCGGCCGGCGTCGCTTTTCAGCTTGAATTCGTAATGCCCGAAGTTCGCGGCATCAACGACATTCATCCACCCGACCGTCAGCGGGCGGGTTGTTTCCAATAGCTCGCGACGGCAATAGAAGATCCCGGCCCCTTCCGGACCGAGCATCCATTTGTGTCCGTCGGCCGAAAGGTAATCAATGCACATCGCCGCCACATCGACGGCAACCACGCCCAGCGACTGGATGGCATCGACGCAGAAGAGCGCGCCGTGATCGCGGCAGAACCGGCCGATGGTCGCGATGTCGTGGCGCTGGCCGCTGGCGAATTCGACGTGCGACAGCGTCACCAGCCGAGTCCGCGGATGGGCGGCGGCTTGCAGGATCTTTTCGATCGGAACCGACCGGCTGCCGTCGCTGGCGGTTTCCTCGGCCACCATCACCAAATCCACGCCGTGCAATTTCGCCACCTGCATCCACGGATAGATGTTGGCCGGGTATTCGACATTGGTCGTGACGATGCGATCCCCCGGCCGCCAATCCAAACCGCCGGCCACGATGCTCAGACCTTCGCCGGTGTTCTTGACGAAGGCGATCTCGTCGCGATGGGCATTGATGAATCCGGCGGCGAGCTGGCGGAGCTTTTCCAGATCGGGATGCCAATGGGCATCCAGATACGACGCCGATTCGGCCTGCCGGGCGAAATCGACCAGAGCCATCGCGGCCGCATGCGGCAGCGGCGACACGCCCGCATGATTGAAGAACGCCCAGTTCTTCAGGATGGGAAAAACATCCGCATTGCCGATGTAGGAGTCGATTGGGTTCATTTCCCCAGCATAACCGCAATCTCGTCGCTGTTCATCGGCTGCATTGGTTGATACGGCTCCGGCGGGATATGCACCTGGCCGGTGTGGGCCGAATCGAGGAAGCCGACCATCAGGTCCAGCACGTTCATGGCGCGGTGGGCATCGCAGCGGAACGGAGAGCCGGCGCGGATGGCGGTGGCCATGTCGGCCAAGCCGATCGAACGGCCCAGGTCGTGCGGGAAGACGGGATCGATGGTGGTCCACGAATCACCGCTGTCCTTGAGCCGGCGGATTTTGACGGGGTTGGTGAACTGGTTGGGGTCCGGGGCGCGCATGGCGCCATCCGTACCAAAGATCGTGATCGGGAACTGGGCGTCGTAATCGCCAAAAGCCGAGGCAAAGCTCATGACGATGGTGCCCAGAACTCCGGAATCAAAGAGCATCGTGCCGCAGATGTGATCGGGAGTGCGCACCTCGATGCGCTGGCCGGATTTGGGCTGGCTGGTGATGGTCCGGCGGGGAATGGCGAAAGTGGCAGCGCCGGTGATCTGGCGGACCGGGCCGAGCAAGTGCAATAGGGCGGCCAGGTAATACGGGCCCATGTCCATCATCGGGCCGCCGCCGGGTTGGTAATAGTAATCGGGATTGGGGTGCCAGCGCTCGTGGCCGGGCGTCATCATGCAGGCGGTGAAGGCGACGGGCCGGCCGATGGCACCGCTGTCCAGGACCGCTCGGGCGGTCTGGATTCCGCTGCCGAGGATGGTATCGGGGGCGCAGCCGACGCGGAGGGATCGGGCATCGGCCAGGCGAACGATGTCCAGACCCTGCTGGCGCGTGGTGGCCAGGGGCTTTTCACTGTAGACGTGCTTGCCGGCCGCAAGGGCCGCCAACGTCACCGGAACGTGAGCGCTGGGATTGGTGAGATTAAGGACGATTTCGATCTGGGGATCGGCCAGCAATTGCTCGAGGGTGCAGGGGCGAGGAATAGCGAAGTCCCTGCTTCTGGCGGCGGCGAGATTCATGTCCAGATCGCAGCAGGCCGTGATGTCGAGGATGGGGAATCGCCGGGCCTGCGAGAAATACTGCACGCTGACCGAACCGCATCCGACGACGCCGACCTTCACGGGAATAGCGGCGGGCATGGATCACCTCAATTGGTCGGCGCGGGCTTGGGACGGGCGATGGGAAGATCGAGATTGTGGAGCTCGAAGGCCACTTCGATCGCCTTGGTTTGGGTGGTCAGTTCCCAGCGCAGAGTCGCGGGATGGCGGGAATTGGTGGCGCCGGTGATGAATGCGTAGGTTACGGTCATCCCGCCGAGTCCGCCGCCGGCGTTGGCGCCGCTGAACGGCAGCATCGCGCCGGCCTGATCGAGGAACGTGATTCCCTCGGGGATCGGACGTGCCTGGCCAAGTCCCGGCGCCGCGACCCCTTCCTGCACGACCGACACCTTGACCGTATCCATGTCCTGATCGCTGGACGACTGCACGATCTCGATGCTGTTGTTGCCGGCCTTCTGGATCGGCGGCTTTTTGGCGTCCATGATGTTGTTGATCGTGAGAATCTGGCTTTGCATGCGGACGGAAAGCCTGACCCTGCCCTTGATCGAGGCGATGCGTGTGCCCTGCTCCGGCAGATCCAGCAGATTGGCGGTCAGCGTTACCCACGATTGGGCAACCTGGCCGGTGCTCGATCGCGCGACGGTGTTGGCCAGTGAATTTCCTTTGTCGTCGGTGCAGCTTTCGAGCCAGTTGTCCAACTGGCCGCCGACGATCTGTATCTTCGGCTCGGGGATCACGAGGATCTGCACGGAGAGAGCGGCCTGATCGAGAGTCCGATCGTCGTAATCGACGCGCCGCGCCATCTGGGTGAATTGTGGAATGAACAGCAGGCCGCCGCTTTGCACCGCCAGCGGAGCGCCGCCGCCAAGGCCCGTCGGTCGATCGCCCAGCAGCATGCGTTGCAGACCCGGCCCAGGCGCCGGCCCGATGCCGGCCGATTTGCACAGCGGAAGCATCACATCCCAGAACGATCCCTTGTCCACGTCCAGCGTCACCTTCTTGACGTGTGACTCGTTGATCGCGGTCGAGCCCAGGATGCCGATGTCGGCGCCGCACTGGCTGGCCAGGCTGGTCAGAGCGTCCGCCAGAAGCTGGTCATGAGCGTGGATAGTGATGGCCGACGGCTGAAGAACGGCATCGCCCGTCGCGCGCGTCTTGCACGGCAGCGTGAGGATGGCATAGGGATCGTATTTGGACAGGCCCGGCGGCGCAGAGATAGGGCCGGGGGCCTGCTGGGCGCGTAAGGTAACAACGGCGACCACGCCCATGGCCGCGGCCACCGATCCGATAAACCACGTCCGTCGAATCATCGGTTTGCTCCGGGAACAGGGTTCTGTTTGAAGTCCATCTCAATAATCGTCATCGGGGATCGCGTCCAGATCGCGATACGACCGCGGCCGGATGACCGGCTGGGGCGCGATCGGCTCATCACCGGCCAGATGACGATCGGTCGATCCGGTGGGAGTGTGGTCGCCCGCTTCGGCGGCGCGAGGTTCGGGCGGCGGCTGGGGTACAGCCACGGCCGGCGCTGTGGAGGTCGCGCTGGAGATATCGCTGGAAGCCGGCTTCGACGAAGACTTGTCCACGGCATCGCCGTTCGGCTCGCTGCCGCCGGCTCCGCCAGTGCCGCCGGCGTTGGATTCGCCGCCACCGCCACCGCCGCCACGACGCCGGCCACGGCCGCCACGCGATCGTCGTCGCGGCGCCGGTGAATCGTCCGCTGGGCCGGCCATCGGCTCGCCGCCGGCTACGGCCGCCGCGCCCGCGGCGCCACCACGGCCGCCGGACCCGCCACGGCCGGAATGGCTCCGCGACGACTGGGAATCGCGGCCTCGCGATCCCTGCCGCCCCTGGGGCGAATTCCCATCAACATCAGACCGCCTGGGCTCCGGGGGATGTTTCAAATTGCCACCCGACAAGTCAGGCTCCTCATCCTCGATGTGTATGTCGGCCGCTTCGATCCGGTCGAGTTCCAGATCGCGCCGGTCGGCCCCCTCATCGTGCGTATCACGGCGCGAAGCGGCCGAATCGCGGTGGTGCGTTGCGGGCGGGCCAGCCTCGTCGCCGCCCGATTCGATCTCCGTGGGCGCTGGCCCAATATCGTCCAGGGCTTCGTCGCGCGTTTGCTCCGACGGCTCATCAGCGCCGCGGGCAGGGAAATCCCGATCATCCTGAGGTTGTTCGCCCGGTTGGGCGGGACCAGCCGGCTGATCGCCGAACGATTCGCGCGGGCCGACGGCGTTATCGCCGCGATTGCGTCCGCGTCCTCGCCGGCCGCGACGGCGCCTCGGCCGGCCTGTCCGCTCACCGGATTCACCGAAGCCTCCCTGGCCGCCCTGTCCCCCCTGACGGCGAGAACCGCCGCCTTCGTCCATGCGACGCTCGCCCGCCGGCGCCTGATCGCTCCTGTCACTGCCAGCGGATGTACTGGATTGAGACGCCACCGCGTCGTGCTCCTCGCCGCCGTCTTCGGCGGGCATGTCCCGGTCCCGCGACGGGCGCTCGAACTCCTCGACGCCTTCTTCGCGGCGCTCGACCTCGTCCTCCATGCTCTGCATATCGTGGTCGTCGTCGGTCTCGATGTCGCGGGCATCGGCACGAGCCGGCGGCGGCAGGGCGCCGCGCGGCGGCTGGCGCTGCGGCTGACCGCGGCGCTGCTCGAACCGGCTGCGTCCCTGCGTTCGCACGACAGGCACGCCGGTGGGCGTCGGCGGCACCAGACCCAGTTCCTCGAGATAGACCAGCCCGTCGCGCGTGTCGAAGAGCTCGAGTTTCATCTCGTCCAGACCCAATCCCGCATCGGCGCGCACGACGATCGACTTGCCCGATTGTTCCTCGAGCTGCGCCATCGGCCCGCGCTTGCGGTTTTGCAGGAAGAAGGCCACGTCGGGACTGATGCGAAGTTCGATGCGCGCCACGCGCAGGTCGTTTATCGCGATCCGCAGCCGCCGCATCACGTCCAGGCCCATGCTCTCGGGCGTCTTGACCAGGCCCGCCCCGCGGCAATGCGGGCAATCGGAATAGATCGAGCGCTTGAGGCTCGGCCGCATGCGCTGCCGCGTCATCTCGATGATGCCGAACTGGCTCATGCGGAGAATCTTGGTCTTGGCGCGGTCGTTCTGCATGTTTTCGTGAAGGCGGCGTTCCAACTCGCGCTGGTGGCGCTCGTAGCGCAGGTCGATGAAGTCGCAGATGATCACGCCGCCCAGGTCGCGCAGACGGAGCTGACGCGGGATTTCGTCGGCGGCTTCCAGATCGGTCTTGAAGGCGCTGGTTTCGGCGTCGGCGTGCTCGCGGCTGCGGCCGCTGTTGACGTCGATGGCCACCACCGCCTCGGTCGAGTCGATCACCAGCGACCCGCCGCTGGGCAGGGGCACGTAGCGGCTGTACATCTGTTCGATCTCGGCCTCGATGCCGAACTTGTGGAACAGCGGCACCGGTTCGTCGTACAGCTCGACCTTGTTGCGGGCGCGCGGATTGGCGAGTTTGAACACTTCCTTCACGCGAGCGGCCACGGGCTTGGAATCGATGATGATGCGATCCACATCACTGGTGACGACGTCGCGCACCGTGCGCGTCACCAGATCGCCCTCGGTATACAGTTCCATCGGGCCCGGACCGCTGTCGCGCTTCTTCACCAGCGTCGTCCACAAACGCGTCAGGTAATTCAGATCGCGCATGATCTCGGCCTTGCTCTTGCCGATGCCGGCCGTGCGGATGATGAACCCGACGTCCTTGGGCGGCTTGAGCGAATCGAGAATCTGCCGCAGGCGGCGGCGCTCGGTGTCGTCCTCGATCTTGCGGCTGACGCCCATCTTGGCCATCCCCGGCATCATGACCAGGATGCGGCCGGGAATGGAGAGATAGGTGTTGAGCGTCGGGCCCTTTGTGCCGATGCCTTCCTTGATGATCTGCACGACGATCTCATCGCCGCGGCGGAGGCAGCGCTGGATGGGCGGGCGATCGCGGCGGGACATTTTGCGGCCGACGGATTCGCGGATGTCCTCGCCGTGCCGGCCGAAATAGGTCGGCATGAGATCGGAGATGTGGAGGAATCCATTGCGGCCCAGGCCGAAATCGATGAAGGCGGCCTGGATGCTGGGTTCGACGTTGGTGACGCGGCCCTTGTAGATGTTGCCGACGTGGCTGGTGGCGCTGGCGCGCTCCATGTAAAGTTCTTCAAGCCGCCCGTTTTCCAGAAGAGCGATGCGGCATTCCTCGCCTTCCGATACGTTGATCAACAGATCCGTGTTGGCCATTGACGATAGTTCCTTGCTGGCAAAAACCCGGGCGTTTTCAAACGGCTTCCGGGCTGATTTTCCTGGTTTCCTCGCGGAGGAAGTGCATCACCTGCCGTTCGGAATCGAAGCTCATGACCCGCCGCGCCACCTGCCGCGCGTGGTCCATGGTCACCGAACGGATGATCTTCTTGACCTCCGGAATATCCGGGCCGTTCATGCTGAATATGTTCAGCCCCAGGCCCAGAAGCAATAAAGTGTACAGGGGTTCCCCCGCCATTTCACCACAGACGCTGACCCCGATCGAATTCCTGGCCCCCGCGCGGATGATGTCGCGCAGCATGCCCAGCACCGCCGGGTGCGCCGGGCAGAACAGCCCGGCCACGGTTTCGTTGGTGCGATCCACCGCCAGCGTGTATTGAATCAGGTCGTTGGTGCCGATGGAAAAGAAATTCACTTCCTTGGCGAAATTCGACGCCATGTAGGCCGCGGCCGGAACTTCCACCATCATTCCCACCGGAATGTCGCGGCGGAATTCGACGCCCTCGTCCTCAAGCTCTTCCATGACGTCGTTGAGCACCATCCGGGCCTGCCGAAGTTCCATCAGCGTGCTGATCATGGGGAACATGATTCGCACGTCCCCCATCTGGCTCACGCGCATGATGGCCCGCAACTGCCGCTTGAACATCGGGATGTCCCGCAGGCACATGCGGATCGAGCGATTGCCCAGAAACGGGTTCCGCTCCTGATTGGCCGGCAGCGCCCCTTTGTGCTTGTCGGCGCCCAGGTCCAGCGTGCGAATGACCAGCGGCCGGCCCGACAATCGCGAGAGAGCGTCGGCATAGGCCTTGTAATGGTCGGCCTCACTGGGTTCGGTTTCCGAGGCCAGGAACAGGAATTCGGTGCGGTACAAACCGATTCCCTGGGCGCCGCGGCGCAGGGCGTCATCAACTTCGACCGGGAATTCGATGTTCGCCTGCAAACTGACGACATGCCCGTCGCGCGTCTCGGCGGCAAGCTCGGTCAGACCGACCAGTTCCCCCTCGATCCGCACGCGTTTGCGTTCGCTTTCGCGGTTCTCTTCCAGTTGCTCGTCGTCCGGATTGACGATCACCACCCCGTGATTGCCGTCGATGATGATGGTGTCGCCGCCGCTGACCTCGGCGGTGATGTTGCCCAGTCCGACAACGGCGGGAATGCCCATGGCGCGGGCGACGATGGCTGTGTGGCTGGTGCGGCCGCCAACGTCGGTGGCGAATCCCTTGACGTGGCTGCGGTCCAGGGCGGCGGTCTGGCTGGGCAGAAGGTCGTGCGCGATCACCACCACATCCGTCTGGAGGTGGAGCATGTCCTCGTGCTTCTGGCCGATCAGTTTTTTGAGCAGGTCGCGCTCGATCTCGTGAATATCCTTGACGCGTTCGGAGAGATAGCGGTCGGCGATCTGGCTGAACATGGCGGCGTATTCGCGCATGACGGTGCTGACGGCGTATTCGGCGGTGAATCGCTCGGTGCGGATTTTGGCCATGACCTGGCTGAGCAGCGATTTGTCCTTGAGGACGCCGATGTGGAAATCGAGGATGGCGGCCACTTCGCGCGGATACTTGCTGGCGACGCGGTCGCGGAGCTGGATGCGATCGACCATGGTTTCCGACAGCGCCCGACCGAGGCGGTCGATCTCCCCGGGCACCTCGTCGACGGGAACCAGTCGGCGCGGGATGACCAGGTCTTCGGCGTCCAGCACGAGTGCCGCGCTGATGACCACGCCGGGCGAGACTCCAATTCCCTTTTTAATTTCCATGGGTCGCAGCCGCAGTTAGTCTTCACCGAATTTCGATTCGACCAGTTCCGCCAGCGCCGCCACGGCGCGTTCGGCGTCTTTGCCGTCGGCGTCGATGCGCAGGGTCGTTCCAAGGGGGGCAAGGAGCGTGAGCATTTGCAGGATGCTCTTGCCGTCGGCGGTGACCGGTTCCTCGCCGCCCTTGACGACGGTGACGCGCGACTCGAACTTGCTGGCGATATCCACGAACGCCATGGCCGGGCGTGCGTGCAGTCCGTCGCGGTTGCGGATGATGGTTTTTCGGGACACGATGGCCATGTTCTCCACCGCCGTCGGCTTGCCGCGGCCCGTTGGGGGGGCTCGCCGGCGCCGCTGGCCGGAATTCACTTGGACTGGTCCGCCTCGTCCAGCAACTCCACGATCGCGTCGCGCGTCATCGCCTGCCGCAAGAACCGCCGGAACATATCGCTCTGCAGGTTGCTGAACACGATGTTCATCGCCTGCAGGTGCTGCTGCGGCTGGTTCTCCGGCGAGAGCAGCAGCACCACCGTATACACCGGCTGATGGTCCAGGGCGGCGAAATCGACTCCCGCCACGCTGCGGCCCACCGTCCCGGCCATCTTTTTCACCTTCGCATGCTTGGCGTGCGGAACTGCCACGCCCTTGCCAAATCCCGTGCTTCCGTTCTGCTCGCGCTTGATCAGCGCCGCGACGATCTCGTCCACGGCCGCCTCCGGCAACGCTCCGCTGTGTGCCAGCGACGTCACCAACTCGCGCAGCACGGCATCGCGATCCGTCGCGGCCAATTCCGGCACGATCGCTTCCGTCACAATAAAGTCTCGCAATTTCATCTGGAGTTTATTCCTTTACGAAAATTTCTGATTCAGCGGCCGCAGCCGGTGGTTGCGGTCACGGCCGGTCCTGCCTGGGCGCGTCCTTGGCCGTGCCGGCGGCTGCCGCCGGCACGCCGCCCTTGAGTGTCGCCGCGGCGTGCTTGCGGTTGCGGAATTTTTTCTTGTGGTCGCTCAATTGCCGTTCCAGTTTTCCGATGCATCCGTCGATGCCCGCGTAGGCGTCCTGGTTCTCGTGATGCGACACGAACCGGTTCTGATGGTCCGCCGTTACGATCATTTCCACTCGCATGCCTTCCTTGTGATTGTCCAGCACCACCTCGATTCCGAGTATCCGATCGTAAAACTTTTCCAGCTTGACGACCTTCTGCTCGGCGTACTCACGCAACGGTCCGGTCACTTCCATGTGGCGCGACGAAATCGTAATCCGCATTCAGCCTCCAATGGGGCCGCAAACGGCGGCCCGTCGTGGTCCCGCCCATTGTACAGAGAAATCGTCCCGGCGGCTCCATCAGATCGTATGCACCTCCCGAGAAACTTCCTGGCTCGTATGGACTGCCGGCTGCGGCAACGACGGGGACGCCGGATGCGCGGCCTTGCCGCCGGGCTCCAGGTCCGGCGGTCCTTTCGCCCGCGGCGCGATCACCCCGCCGCTGATCAGCAGCCGCATCGCCTCTTCCACGCTCAGCGGCAGCTCGACCACGCTGTTCCGCGGCACCACCAGCACATACCCGCTGAACGCCGTCGGACTCGACGGCACGAACACCGTCACCATGTCCTGGTTCTTTCCCTCCCCGCCGGTCGGCCACTGCCCCGATCCCGTCACCAGCCCGATCGACCAAATCCCCTGGGCGTGGGGTTGAACGGCCACCACCCGGCTGCCGGCAAACTGCTCGGACCGCTCCGACATCACAAAATCCGTCACCTGTTTCACCGCCGGATAGATCGCCCGAACCAGTGGTATCCGCATGACCGCCTTCTCGATGAGTCGCCAGGCGGTCCGGCCGATCAGATTTCCCACGAAAATGCCGACGAAATAGACGAGCAGTATGGCCATTCCCATGCCCACCATGTGCGTGCGCATGCCGGTGACGGGACTGTTCGGATCCCAGTAGGCTTCGATGTAACCCGTCGGCGGGAACCCCCCATTGCGCAGCGAAATTTGCCACCAGACCGCCTTGACCAGGTCGATCATGTACTGCCCGACGCTGTTCCACAGGAAATTCCATGCCCAGACCAGCAGGTAGAGGGTGATCATGGTCGGCAGCAAAGCCGCCAACCCGCGCATGAAAAATCGCCGGAAATCCTCCCCAAACCCCAAGCGTTGTCGGCCCCCGCCCGCGGGGTTCATCGTTTTGGCCTTCTGGCTCACCATGTTCCCCGGAAGTCCTTCCCCGGACGACCAATAGATCGCTGGCTCGGCTGGCCGCAGTCCTACCGTCGATCCATACAACCGGCTCGACGACCAAACCGCACGATCAGACCTTACCCGCAAGAGGGCGGGAATTCAATCAACTCGCGCCAATTGGCCATTGTGTCAATCTCGGCAAAGGCGGCTATAATGTCATCGTTCAATGACAGGCACGACTATGCCCACGATCGCACCAGAACCCGTCCCAACCATGCGAGAGCGAGTTCAGGTCGTCATTAACCTGATTCGGCCGGCTGTTCAGGCCGACGGCGGGGATATCGAACTGGTCGATGTGACCCGCAACGGGGTGGTTCAAATTCGATTCCACGGCGCCTGCCAGGGCTGCCCCAGTGCAAACATGACGCTGCAAAATGGGATCGAGCGCAATCTGCGGGAGAAAGTGCCGGAAGTAACACAGGTTGTCGCAGTGAATTAGACACCGAGGAAGACGGGTAGAAGCGCAGCCGTGGAGAAAGACCAGACATCGCTACGGCGGCATTTTCTCCCCCGCTCCCAATCTCCTCGGCTCCCCTGCTTTGATTACGGGCAGAGCTTCTCAAATCGAGTGCATTGAATGATGGCATCCGGCTGGGCCTGCGCCCTGGTCCAGTTGAGGATCTCAACGGGGATGGGGCGGGCGTCGTGCCAGATCTTGATCGGGCCCCACAGCACGCGATACCACTTGGGACGGTAATTCCAGTTTGGCGGCAGGACAAACGCCGGAGCCGGGCTCTGGCTGACGGCCAGGGCGAAGGCAGCCTGGTCGTTGCTGGGGTCGGAGACAACCTGGCCGTCGCGAACGTAGCGAGTCGAGGAATCGATGCTGCGGGCGAGGGCGGCCCAATTGTCAAAGATCGGTTTGGCCCGCTCGGTGAAAAACAGCACGCCGGTATTGTATTCGATCAGGTCGCCGCTGAGCCCGCCGTATCGGCGCGCCCAGGGGTTTTCACAAATGCAGCAGGCCAGGCCGTGGCGCTGGGCCATCTCAAAGCCAAAATCGACGCGCCCCAGCATCACGGTGTCCAGATCGAGAAAGAGCGTCTCCTGGAACGGCGAGAAATCGTACAGGCCGGCCTTGTCGAGGAGCGTGGAATTGTCCGGCAGCACGTGGACGTGGATGGGAAGCTCGGGATGAACGGCGCGGACCGAACCGATGGCGCGTTGCAGAAGTTCTTCGACTTTGTCGCCCCATTTGACAAAGAGCACGCCGCGTCCATGTTTTTCAGCCGGCACCGCCGCGCCGACGGGGTTAACAAAAAGAGCCGGCCGGCGATGGGAGACGGGGATCTTCCGGACCCACCAGTAATGTTCCTCCTCGCGATGGAAGACGAGGTTTTCGCGGGTGATGAATTCGCGAACGGCCGGCGCCACGCTTGGGAAATCGGGGTGGTTGAAGCCGTACCCGGCGATAATGCCATCATCGCGGATCTTCGGGAACCAAGTGTGCAAATCCCGCTGGATACCCTCCGGCGACGGGTCGCCGTCGAGAAAGACGAAATCAATCGCATCCGGGATTCGTCCGGCCGCATCTTGTGATGTCGCGCGAAGCAGTTCAAATCGCTCGCCGTAGCGGGCCATGTCGCGCTGGACGGCCTGGCAGAGAAGGTCGAGCCGCGACTGGGGCAGGCCGGCGATGTCGCGATCGCCGTCGCGATGCACAAAGGGATCGACGCCACGCAGGCGCGTCGCATGAGTGCGCTCGAGGATAGCGCGAGCCTGCCCGCCCGTGGCCAGGCCGACGATGGCGCCGATCTTGAGATCGTGTTTCTCGATGAGTCTCGGAAGCACGTGATAGCCGAGCTTGCGGCGGGAGATGAGCCGGTCGATGGGCGGATCGGCTTCAAGTGCGGCCAGTCCGTGCGCCGGCGGCGCGGGCGGATCGAGAATCCACGCACGGTCTTCGATGTGCGCCAGTGGAACGATGCCGCATATATCGAGGGGATCGACCAGGGCATTGGGATTTACCCATGGCCAGTTGAAGAATTGCTTCAGCGGCACGGGGAAATCCGAGTATTGCTGAAGTCGGCGCCATTGATTGGTGATGCCCTTGTAACCGTACGCGGACTCCTTGAACGCCAGTTGCTCGGCCGTGACGTAGGCAAAATGCTGGAATACCAGATTGTCGGCTTCCAGTTCCTGCGGTGTGAACGGGTTCTGAGTGGCCAGGTCGATCCACCGGCCGTTGGCTGCCGGCGCGGCCAGAATCGGGGGTTCGTGGGCGAACCATTTCATGCCCGCCTGATATCGCCATGCGCGGCGCCATTCGATCTGCGGATAGGGACGGCGGCGATTGATGGCCAGATTGGGGCCGACAAAGAAATCGCAGAAAAAGACGGCCGAAGTGCGCTGGGGATTCTGGAGAAACAAATCGCGCAGGCGGGTGAATTGTTCGGTAGTCCACAATTCATCGGAATCGACTTGCCACAGCAGGCATTCCTCAGGCAGGTTGGCCAGGGGCGCGCTGACCATCTCAAGCTTGCCGTCCCAGCGGCGATGGCCCGGCGCCCGGTAGAGCGTGATCCGGGCAGGATTTTGCGAGGCGATTTCGTCGAGATACTCGGCCGTGCCGTCGATGGAGCGGCCGTCCCGAACCGCCTCGCCCGGCAATTCGCCACCGAACTTCAAAGCCCACGCGCCGTCGTGCGCGAGATCGGCCATGCCCTCGATGATGTGCCAGTGCCAGGGGCATCGCAGGGCATTCATGCGGTCCAGGTGATAGCGGATGAACGGCTGGCCGTTGAGCACGATGGTGATGAAGTGAATCGGCAGATCGGACATGGCCGGGATTATACGCCGGCGACGTGTATTGGTATGCTCGGGGGCATGTCGGATGCCTATCAGGAGATGATCGCGGCGTTGTCGGGGTGTCATCATGTGCTGGTGACGACGCACGTAAAGCCCGACGGCGACGCGGTGGGGACGGCGGCGGCCATGGCGATGGGGCTGCGGAAGATGGGAATCGCGGCCGAGGTCTTGCTGCTGAGTCACGCGCCGCGGAAACATGCGTTCGTTTTTTCCGAGAATGCGATTGTGCTTCACGACGCCGAAAAGGGCTGGCCGGCCGGCCTGGACCTGTCGCGGTTTGACACGCTGCTCGTCGTGGACACCGGGACGTGGTCGCAGTTGCCCGGCCTTAAGGAGAAGCTCGCGGGATGGAACGGGCCGAAGCTGGTCATCGATCATCATCTCACTCAGGAGAGTTGGGCGGACAGGAAACTGGTGATGACCGACGCCGCCGCGGCCGGCGAAATCGTCGCGGAATTGCTGGATCGCTGGGGCATTCCACTGGACAAACCGATGGCGGCGGCGCTGTATCTGGCGATCGTCACGGACACCGGGTGGTTTCAGTTTTCCAACACCCGGCCGTATACGCTGCGTCTGGCGGCGCGGCTGATGGAATATGGCGTGGACACCGATCGGATGTACCAGTCGATCTATCAGAACGAGCGGTCGCAGCGGCTGGCATTGCAAACACAGGCACAGCAATCGTTGGAGTTGCTGGAAGGCGGCCGGCTGGCGGTGATGCGCATCGCCAGGGACGATTTCGCCCGCACCGGCGCCTCGGTCGGCGAAACCGAGCAACTGATCAACATCCCGTTGCAGGTGGCCAGCGTCGAAGTGTCGGTGCTGCTGGTCGAACAGCCCGACGGCGGGCCGATTCGCGTGAGCCTGCGCAGCAAGGGCACTGTCGATGTATCGCGGTTCGCCGAGGGATTTGGCGGCGGCGGGCACGCGCGGGCGGCGGGGTTGAAAATGACCGGCCCACTGGCTGATGTGGAGCGTAAAATAGTGGAGGCAATGCGGTTGCGGCTGGCGGCGACTGCGACTTTGCCGCAGGGTGCGGCTGAATGATATGGGGGCAGACCAGGTGCGACGATGGATCGCGGCGAACAAGTTGAATTGTTCATCAACGGTCGGCGGGTGGGGACAATCCAGATCGAATCGTCCAACGGGGCGTGGTCGTTCGGCCAGTTCGAGCCCGATGACGGATTCACGACCTTCGCGCCGATTTTTGGAACGTGGTCGCTGCTGATCAACGAAGACCCGGATCGACGCCTGGACCCGGCGACGGCCGACGAACTGCGCAAGGCCGAGGCCGAGATCGACCGCCTGGATTGCCGTCTTTATTCGCCGCGCTCGGACAACTGGATTCGCCTGCGTCAGGTCAATATCGACGGCCGCTCCGTCGACCTGATGACGCAATAGCACCGAAGGTCAATTCGTGTACGTGACGAACATGAGCGAGCCGTTCTTCTTCACGGCGTAATAGGTGATCGTGCCATTGGGCTGAACGACCGGGCCGCCGCCGGGAACGATCGAGGCGTAATCCGGCCCGGGAATGCCGTCGATCACAATTTTCCACGCGCCGTTGGACTTGGCGGAAAAAATGGTGTGTTTCGCATCGGCCGTGAAAAACATCTGGCTTTCGTCGATGTCGTCATAGAGATCAGGCAGCGGGTTGGTATCGATGATGACCTGCCATTTTTCCTTGGTGTCAGGGGTTCTGACGGCGTACATGGTTCGCTTGCTGTCGGCGGCAAAGGGATTGGGCCCGGCCTTATAGTCGTCGTATTCCTGGTTGTCATTGACGGTGTGGCGATCATTGCGCCAGAGCCACCTTCCGCCGTCCTGGGCCCAGTAGTAATAATCCTTGCCGGCGACAGTAAAATTGAGGGTCGAGGGGACAACGACGTCGTAGGCGGGGCCTTCGAAATGTTCGAGAACCGTCAGTTGCTTGTTGTCGTTATTCGTGGCCTGGTAGAAAAATTGCGGGCCGTTGACATTGGTCACGTCGGGCTGGAAACGCAGCGATTCGGGTGCAATGGCCTTGTAGGGATTATTGGCGTTGCCGTCATAGACCAGCGCCTGCGTGCCGTTGACGGTGCCGACGAACATGAAATGCTTGTTGTTGCTGTTGAATACTGGAACGGTGACATTGTCATAGGGCCCGTACGGCTCCGGGTTATTGTTGATGTACAACGTCCACTGGTTGTTGCTCTTGCCGAAATAGACGCATTGGGCGTTGTCGCTGGTGAAAAAGGGCGTTCCGGGCAGGATGTCATCAAGGGCCGGCCCCGCGTTGCCGTCGAAGGTGACAATGTGCTGTTTATTCTGAATGCTGTCATACGCCAGGTGCAGGGAATTGGGACTGTAAACCACCGTCCCAACATCGTCACACGCCGGCCCCGGCTGGCCGTCAACAATCAGGTTCGAGACCGGCCCATTCTTGATCGGATAGGCCAGGTGTTTGCCGTTGGGGCTGAAAACGGGTGTGCCGATCGCATCGCAGGGTTGGCCGATCTGCCCGTTGATAATCGGGCACCAAGCCCCATTGTGTTTGGCCGCGTAGAAAAGCTGGCTGGTATCGGGGCTTATGACCGCCGGCCCGATATCATCGAACGCATCGCCGGGGGCGCCGCGATCGACATAGAAACACATGCCCCCCAAGGCGGCGGGGTAGACCATCCGGTCCTTCTGGCCGTTGGTCTGATAGATCGCCGGCCCGACGTCATCGTAGGGCTGATCCGGCTGGCCGTTGGTCACCATGATCTTCTGATTGTTGGGCGCCGGCTCGATCATGAAGATGAATCGGCCGTCTTTGGTGACCTGCGGGTCCGCCGTGCCGGGCGGAATCGCCTGCATGACCGGCGCTTCGTTGGTATTTCCAGCCCGAGCGGCCGTCGGCAGCAGCGCCGCCAACGCGGCGATCAAGCCGACACACATCCCGCCCAGCCCTCGCCTGTTCCTCCGAATACACATAGTTGAACCTCGATCAGTCACTCAATGCCCGATCCGGACGGAACGCGCCCGGGACTCTGGCCGACTATTCTCCGCTTAACGGCGATTGTGCATTCCGCCGGGCGTCGATGCAACCCCACACGCAGCGTCCATTCCGCCGGGGGCGCTGTCCCGCCGCCACACATCTATTGATCGGCTCAACATCACGGCCGACGCCAATCGCATCACCGCGAGCCGATCCACTTCTCTTATCACCGTCGGGGGCTGTTTGTTGCAGCAAAATAGACAATTTGATGCACCACCCCAAAAATTGAAGGTGCAAAGCGGCGCCAGAGCCTCAAATCGACTTCTGGCGCGAGACTTGCATTGGCGCCTCCTGATTATCGGCCGCCGCCTCAACATCGAGGCCGACGCGCAGATTGCCCTCCATCCATTATTTTCACCGTTGACCATTTCCGGAGGCATGCCTATTTACGATGCCTGCGTCGATGAACCGATTTCGCCGTCCATTCACACGAGGAGCCTCGCCATGCGGATGCTGATGAACGTCAAGATCCCCCACAAGGAATTCAACGCCGCCGTCAAGGATGGAACCGCCGGCGCCAAGCTCCAGCACATCCTCGAAGAGCTTAAGCCCCAGGCCGCCTATTTCACCGAACAGGACGGCACGCGCGGAGCGGTGCTGGTGGTGGACATGGCCGATGCATCGCAAATCCCGGCCTACGCCGAGCCCTGGTTCCTGACATTCAGCGCTGATGTCGAATTTCGCATCGCCATGACGCCGGAAGACCTCAAGAAATCCGGCATCGACAAAATGGGCAAAAAGTGGACCTGATGGGCCACTGGCCTCACCGCGATTCCATTCCCCGCGATCCAACCGCAAAACAACAGAGGTATTCTATGCAAACGCGAATCATGCGCCGGCTGTTCATGATCGGCATGGCCTTTTGGGTGGCCGCGTCCATTGCCGGCTGCGGCGGACCCAGCGTCGACGGCAAATACGTCAATAGCATGAGCGGCACATCCATCACTTTCAGCGGCGGTAAAGCCACGCTGGATTTGGGAATGATGGGTAAATCAACATCCGATTACACCGTCAGCGGCAACACCGTGACCGTCAAGACTCCGGTCACTGATACGGTCTTTACCATCAACAGCGATGGTTCGATCACCGCAAATGGCGCAACATTCAAGAAAGCATCCTGATCGGGCCGTCAATCCGCCAGCGCCGCGGCCTGCCAATCCAGCCAACTCTCTTGAATCTGTGTTTGCGAGAACAGCGTACCGCATGAGTTGCCGGCCAATAGCGGTGTCACGGCCGAATGCGTGGACGTTGCGGCTGGCGACGGTTGCACCGCCGCGGCGGACGTACGGGGCGCGTCCGCGCCATCGCCGCCTGCGCTGAGGTTGCCACCAAGATCGTTGATGATGTCGGCAATATCGACGATGTTCACTATTCCCTGGTTGGCGACGTCCCCGCCCCCATAGCCCGCCGATTGGCCCAGGTTGTTGATCGCCCGGGTCAGGTCGGTGATATCGACCATCCCGTCCAGATTGGTGTCCCCGACCGGCACGTATTTCACTTCCACGTCTCCAGTTGGAACAGTCAGCGGATCTTCGTTCCCGTCGCCGTATCCAACCGCCCGGCTGGCTTGCGAATCCGGGCCGGTGACGAGGGAACTCATGATGCAAGGCTGGCTTGCGGCGTTCTGCACCCAGGTCATCACCTGCGACAGGGGCACGCTGGTTTCATTTGCCAACAGCGTGTTGTTCGTGATATCCAACATTCCGGCGACAGAAAGAGCATTGGCTGTGAAAACGGTTTGATCCGTCTGCGAATCGGATTCGGCCAGCGCCAACGCCGCCCCAGCTGCGATCGAAACCGTGCCCAGTGCATAATTCAGCGTGCCCGCGCCCTGCGCATTGGCGGGAAGGGCAAACGACCCGCCATTGATGGCGACGCTGTCGCTATCGCTCGCAGGATCGCCGACGAGCTCCAACGTGTTCTGCCCCGCCCCGCCAGTAAGAGATATCCCTCCCGCCGGCAACGGATCGCCATTGGAGAAATCGAGAACGACGGTGTCGCCCCCGGCCGGGCCGGTGTAAGTCACGCCGCAAATGTCGCTGCACGGCACGCATTGATCGGGCGAGCCGCTGGCCGTGGAGTTGTTCCAGACGTCTACGTGCTGGCCGTCGGGAGCGAGCTTGATGTACACCGTGTTGGCGGTGAGCGTCAGCGGCGCCTGGCCGACATTCTGCGTGAAGACGGCGCTGGTGCTGCCGGCGTAGTTGCCGTCGCCGCTGTAGACGGCCATGACCGAATGGCTGCCAGCGCTCAGCATTGACGTGGTGTAACTTGCGGTATTGCCGCTGAGGGCGACGGGACTGCCCAGGTTGTTGCCGTCGACTTGGAACTGCACAGTCCCCGTCGGTCCGACGCCGACGCTGGGCGTCACTGTCGCCGTAAAAATCACCGGCTGGCCGTATATAGGCGACGCGTTGCTGGATGTGACGGCCGTGCTGCCAGGCGTAACGGCGGTCAATTCAAAAGCCGTGCCGTTGGGGCTGGCGCCGGTGGCGGTGGTGCCGAAGAGGTCGCCGGCGGAGTCCAGAACAACGCCCGCGTAAGGGTTCTTGCCGTTGGTGGCGTTGAACGAGACAAGAGTTGTGATGCTGCCGCTGCCTTGTGCGATTTCGAAGACTGCGCCATCGCCATTGGTGCCGCCGCCGTAGGTCGTGCCGATAAGGTCGCCGGAGGAATCCAGAATCACGGCGGCGCGAGGGTATTGCCCGTTGGCGATGTTAAAGGAGGCCATGGTGGTGATAGCCCCGCTGTCTTTGACGACCTCGAAGACTGCGCCGTCGCCATAAGTGCCGCCATTCTGGGCTGTGCCGAAGAGATCGCCGGAGGAATCCAGAACCACGCCGTTGGATTCCGATCCGTTGCCGCCGTTAAACGAGGCCAGTTTGGTGATGGCATAGCTGCCATTGGCGATCTCGAAGACCGTGCCTCCGCTGCTGTCACCACCGCCTGTAGTTGTGCCAAAGAGATTACCTGAGGAGTCCAGAACTACGCCGGCATTATTGGGGTATTGGCCGTTGGTGCCGTTGAACGAGGCCAGGGTGGTGATGGTGCCGCTGGCGTGGGCGATTTCAAAGACGGTGCCGTAACCATTGGCGCCGCCGCCGCTGGTCGTGCCGAAAATGTCGCCGGAGGAGTCCAGGACGACGCCGGCCTGAGGGTTTTCGCCGGTGGCGTTGTTAAACGAGGCCAGGGCGGTGATGGCGCTGCTCCCGTGCGCGACCTCGAAAACCGTGCCATCACTGCTGCCAACGCCGCCGCCATTGGTCGTGCCGAAAAGGTTGCCGGCCGAATCCAGAACCACGCCGCCCCACGGCGATTGCCCGTTGGCGCCGATAAACGAGGCCAGCCTGGTGACGATGCCGCTGCCTTGGGCAATTTCGAAGACTGTGCCGTCGCTGCTTGTGCCGCCGTATTCGGTCGCGCCAAAGAGGTTGCCGAAAGAGTCCACGGCCACGCTGCCGCGTGGAGTTTCGCCGGTGGTGGCGTTGAACGATGCCAGGGTAAAAAACGTGGAAAGCAGGACGCGATTTTCCAGCGCCTCGACTTGGTACGCGGATGGCCCCGCGCGCCGCGCGGCACTGATGGTTGCCCGGCGATGACGACGTAATGTCGGCCTCGACACGTACGCACCCTCCGCCAACGATGGTCATTCCGACGTACAAACCCGCCGGCGCGGAACCGCCGGCCATTCTGGCAAAATGCTCAGTGGAATTATGTCCATTTTTGTTGCCGACGCAACAAAAAAGTGGGAAATCGCCGGAATAGCCCAGTGCAGCGCAACGGCCTCGCCCTACCCCCGTCACCTTGTCACCTTGTCACCCGGTCACCTTGTCATCTCGCCACCCGTCACGGCCGGCACATTCTCCCCCACCTGACATTGCAAGCAATTCAATCCCCGCCGGATATGATGCACGGATCGTGACCAATCCCGCGCCCGCCCATCCCCGCTTCACATTCCCGCGCCGCGCACGGCTGTCGGGGATGCGGCAGTTTGATGATGTCTTTGCCGAGCGAAAGCGAATCCGCCTCGGGCCGATCACGGTTTTCTGGCGGCTTAATTCCTTGGCGACATCGCGACTCGGCATCAGCATCTCCCGCAAGGTTGGAACCGCGCCGGTTCGCAATCGCATCAAGCGGCTGCTCCGTGAATCGTTCCGGCTGGCTCAGCATAAGATTCCCACCGGCCGTGATCTGGTCATCGTCGTTCATCCGCATAAGCCGCTGGCGCTGGACGATTATCAGAGGCACTTTGTCGACCTGGCCGTGCGGCTGGCGGCGGCCGACAAAACATGAGCTGGATTCTGATCCAATTCGTGAACCTCTACCGGGCCACGCTGGGCCAGTTCCTCGGCGGGAATTGCCGCTATCAGCCGACGTGCAGCCAATACGCCATCGACGCGATCACGAAATACGGCCCGTGGCGCGGAAGCTGGCTGGCGGTGCGGCGGATCGCCCGCTGCCATCCCTGGGGCGGCAGCGGCTATGACCCGCCGTGAATTTTGATACCATCGGGCCATGCGCGTCGATGGCGTTTCCATGCGGACAATCTGGCCGGTTGGGGCGGGTGTGGTGCGGATCATCGACCAGACCCGCCTGCCGCATGACTTGGCGACGATTGATTTGGGGACCATTGATCAGGCGGCGACGGCCATCAAATCCATGCAGGTGCGCGGGGCGCCGCTGATTGGGGCGACGGCCGCTTATGGGGTGGCGCTGGCGATGGCGGCCGATGCGTCCGATGCAGCCTTGGAACAGGCGATTGGGATACTGCTGGCGACACGGCCTACTGCGGTCAATTTGCGCTGGGCGCTGGAGCGATGCCGGCGGGAGATAGGGGCTGTTCCGCCGGCCGAGCGGGCGGCGGCGGCCTGGAAATTGGCGGCGGCCGTTTGCGATGAGGATGTGGCGATCAATCGCGCCATCGGGCGATTTGGGCTTGAACTGATCAAGAAATCCCTCCCGCGCGATCGGCCGGTGAACATTCTCACCCATTGCAACGCCGGGTGGCTGGCGACGGTGGATGTGGGGACGGCGACGGCGGCGATCTATGCGGCCCACGACTGCGGGATTCCGGTGCATGTCTGGGTCGATGAAACCCGGCCGCGAAACCAGGGGGCCAGCCTCACCGCATGGGAACTGGCCCATCATGGCGTGCCGCACACGGTGATCGTCGATAACGCCGGCGGGCATCTCATGCAGCACGGAATGGTCGATTTGTGCATCGTCGGAACGGACCGCACCACCACGGCCGGGGATGTGTGCAACAAGATCGGAACCTATCTCAAGGCCCTGGCGGCCCGTGACAACGGCGTGCCGTTCTATGCGGCCGTGCCAGGTCCGTCGATCGACTGGAACCTGAGCGATGGCGTGAAGGAGATTCCCATCGAACAGCGCGATGCCAGCGAAGTGACGCACATTTCTGGATGGAGCGACGATGACGCGCTTACCACCGTTCGCCTGACGCCCAGGGACACGCCGGCGGCCAATTACGGGTTCGACGTCACGCCGGCGCGTTTGATGACGGGGCTGATCACCGATCGCGGCGTCTGTCCCGCCACGCGCGAGGGGTTGCTGTCGCTGTTTCCCGAACAGCGGTGCGGATAGTTGGACCACCAGCCCATGCTCGATCGATCGAAATTGCTCACCGAACGCCGCTTGCCCGAGTCGATGGACCTGGACCGGCTCAGCACCACGGCGGCGGTGGAATTAATGAGCGCGGCGGATGCGACGGCCGTCGCGGCGGTAGCGGGCGTGCGGGCGGAAGTGGCCGAGGCGATCGAGTTGGTGGTGGCGGCGTTGGGGCGTGGGGGACGGCTGATTTATGTCGGCGCGGGAAGCAGCGGACGGCTGGGTGTGTTGGATGCGGCCGAATGCCCGCCGACGTTTTCCAGCGAGCCGGACATGGTGCAAGGGATCATCGCCGGCGGAAATGCGGCCATGTTCCGGGCGGTCGAGAGGGCCGAGGACGAGAGCGGCGACGGTGCGGCGGCGATGGATGATCGGCAGGTGGACGATCACGATGTGGTGATGGGAATCGCGGCCGGGGGAACAACGCCGTTTGTGCATGGGGCGCTGGCGCGGGCGAAAGAGCGCGGGGCGCGGACGGTGTTTATGACCTGCGTCGAGAAGTTCGAGGGCGAGCCGGCCGTGGATGTGGTGATCCGGCCGCTCACCGGGCCGGAAGTGTTGACGGGATCGACGCGTCTGAAGGCGGGGACGGCGACCAAGCTGGTTTTGAATCAAATAACAACCATCGCGATGGTGCGCCTGGGCAAGGTGTATGAGAATCTGATGGTCGATCTGCGATTGAATAATCAGAAGCTCTGCGATCGCGGGGCGCGGATCGTGGGGATGCTGACGGGGTTGGACAAGGCATCGGCCATGCGCCGGCTTGTCGAGGCGGATGGATCGGTGAAGACGGCCGTGGTGATGGAAAGAAAGCGGATCGACAAACCGGCGGCGGTGGAATTGCTCAAAAAATGCGGGGGGAATTTACGGCGGGCGCTGGAGGGGCAATAGTTCGATCTCAAATCTCAGATTTCGGAATTTGAGATTTCAGACTCAAACCGATCGGTCCTTGATCCAACTAAACGCAACGGGGGGCTGTTTGACGACGGTTGTGGCGACGGCCTCGGCGATGGCTTCCAGGTGATCGGCCTGCTTGCAGAGGAAATCCTGTGCCGCCGCGGCCTTGCCGGCGACCGAGCGCCCGGCGATTTTCCATTCCGCCACCAGGTGACGCAGCACGGCGATGTAATCATGCACGGTATAGACGCCCAGACGCTGCGCGACGGCCGCGAAATGATCGAACAAGTTGGGGTCTTTGCCATCGTACATGAGCCGGCCGGGCATGGCGATGATGCGCCGCATCAGTGAACGGAAGCAGAGCATGGCGCGTTCGGGGTCGATATTGAAAACCTCGTTCATCATCGTCTTATAGAACTGTTCGTGTCGCGATTCGTCGTGGGCGATCTTTCCGGCAATCTTGGCCAGAGCAGTGTTGCCCTGCGACATGGCCAGCGCACCCACCCGCGCGTGCGAGAGTTTGGTCGCCCGTTCCTGGAACGATGTGTAAACCAGCCCGGAATAGGCGTCGGGATAGGCGCGCGGATTGAAGCCGTTGGCGATCAGGTGATGGATGGTCAGCTCGATCGAGTGCATATCGGTACGGCCGGTGAAGCGGAGGAACGTATTGAGCAGATCGCCGTGGCGGTTTTCCTCGCCGGTCCAGCCGCGCATCCAGCGGGCCCAGGGAGTCTGGGAATCGCCGCTTTCATCGGCGGCGATGAGGTTCAGCGAGATGGCATAGCTGGGCAGGGCTTCCTCGGTGACCATGTTGCCGACGAGGATGACCAGCACCTCATCGCTGAGTTGTTCGGCCGGGGCGCGGAACTTCTCAAGGTCTTCGCGCCAAGTGGGAGCGGAGAGATCGGGGAGATAATCAGAAGGTTGCCAAGCGTCGGCGACGGGCGCTAACAGGTGGAGATTCTTCTCGACGATGGCCTGCATGCCGTGCAGGACTTCGATCTGTTTGCGGACCACGGTGGGTTCGTTATTTTCAATCGGCACAAGGGCAATGTACCGCGCTGATTGAAATTGGAATAGCGCATGGCGACGCTCGTGCAAGAAAAAATGGCATCAACATAGCATCATAAGAACAGCCCGCCGTCCACCTTGAACCGCGCGGCCAGCTTGCGGATGTGCGCCTTGCTCAACTGGCGCTTGCCATTGAGCACCAGGGACGCGGCGGTCATGCTGCCGAGTATCCGGCCGAGGTCCGATGTGGTCATCTGGTGTTCGCCCATGAGGAATTTCACCATGTCCAGCGGCGGATACTTGCGGCGCACAACGGGATACTTGCGGTTGGCATATTCCTCCATCAGGCGTCCCAGCACCTCAATATAATCACGCTCGCCGGCGCTGAGCCTGCCATCGGGCCGACCCAGGAGACGCGCGAGCACTCTTACCGCCTCAGCATGTTCGCGGTCGTTGCAGAGCGTCTTCAATGGCGGCATTTCCTTTGCGAGCGTTGCGTCTTTGCGCGAGATCATCTTGCACGAGATTATGCACGATTCTCTCACGGATGGCCATTCGCGATCTTGCGCGCAGGGTCTCGCGCATAGTAATTCTCACGTCGCGTGGTTTATGTTCAGCGCGCGGACAATGTCGGCCGACGCTTTGCTCTTGTTGAGCGTATAGAAATGCAAACCGTCGGCGTGGTTGGACAGGAGATCGCGGCATTGTGCGATGGCATGATCGACGCCGGCGGCGTAAACGGCGGCGGGGTCGGATTCGAGGGATTCCAATTTCACCAGGAGCGGCTGGGGGATTTTGGCGCCGCACACACTCACGAAGCGCTTGATCTGGGCGACGTTGAGGATGGGCATGATGCCGGCGATGATCGGCGCCATGATCCCGATGGCTCGGGCGCGGTCGCGGAATCTGTAGAAATCGACGTTGTCAAAGAAAAGCTGCGTGATGGCAAACTGGGCGCCGGCGTCGAACTTCCGCTTCAGGTGCTCAAGGTCTCGGGTGAGATTGAGACACTGGGGATGGCCCTCGGGATAACCCGCGACGGCCAGGCAGAAATCGTGCCGCGCGCGGGCAAAAGCGACCAGTTCATCTGCGTGAGCAAAGCCGCCGGTCGCGGGCGTGAACCCGGCCTGGCCGGTGGGCGGATCGCCGCGCAGACACAGGACATTATGGATGCCGCCGGCGTAAAGTTCGTCGAGGATCGAGCCCAGTTCATCGGCCGTGTGCCCGACACAGGTGAGGTGGGCCATCGAGCGGATGGCGAGTTGTTTCTGGATGCGGACGACCAGGTCAATGGTTTTCTGTCGCGTGCTGCCGCCGGCGCCGTAGGTCACCGAGACGTACGAGGGCTGCAGTGGATGCAGTTCCTCGATGGTGGTGAAGAGGGAAGCGAATCCCGCATCGGTCTTGGGCGGGAAAAACTCAAAGCTGACGGTGGGCCGGCCGGGCGTGATGATTCGGTCAATGCGCATAAGATCCCTTATGGGAAAGATCGGACGGATTGTAAGCGAAATTGAACGCGATGTGGGAATTCGCCGCCACTCTCCCGCGGGCGAGCGCAGGGCAATCGCATCTTCACCGCCGAATTCGTGATGTTTGCGTT
>CAYQTE010000063.1:0-27271 GCA_964420285.1 uncultured Tepidisphaeraceae bacterium | reverse complement strand
CCGAAATAGTCAGACACTTTGCCCGGCGGCAGGAACGTGTCCATGCCGAAGTCCCCGGTCAGGAAAGCCAGGCCGTCAAACGCGATTGTGTGGAGCTGCGCCTGATCGGAAACGGCCTGCTCGATCGAATAGCGTTGGGCATTGCCGCCGGGCTGCTGGCCTTGGCGCGGCGGTCCCTGCGGAGGAGACCCTTGCGGAGGCGGCGGCGGCCGATTCTGCGCCGTTGCGACCGAGGCACACAAGCATGCGACCAGCGTCATGAACGCCAATTTTGTTCTCATCGCGTCCTCTCCTGTTCGAGGCTGCCGGTTCATCGAGTCCGCAGTGGACTTCGATTAGTTTACATTGCGCGAAGGACATGCCTTGCGGACAATAAAATTGGCCGGCCGGCATTTTCTTGTCCGCCGGTACGGCTCAACCGACAATAAGGGGCATAGGAGAATCCGCCGCAATGGATGATGAAGATGCAGGATCGCTGACCGGGCAGAGTTCGCGGCCGATCGAGCCGCTGGCGCTGTTCGAGGTGCTTGTGCGGGAGAACGCTGATTCTCTTACAGCTTTTCTGCGCGCCGGCGTCGAGGATCAGGCGGCCGTGGATGACCTGTTTCAGGAGACGATGCTGATCGCCTGGCGGAAGATCGGCGAATACGACCGTGTGCGCCCGTTCGGGGCGTGGCTTCGCGGGATCGCGCGAAATCTCATCCTGGCGCATTACCGCAAATCCGCCCGCGAGATCCCGTTCTCCAGCGACCAGGTTCTTGACTACATCGACGGGCGCATGGCGCAGATCGGCCGCAAGAGCGGCGACACGTTCGACGAGAAAATCACGGCCTTGAGAGACTGCATCGAGCGTCTGGAACCGATGTACCGGGAGCCGATCGAACTGCATTACGGCCAGCAAAAGACGACCGAGTGGATCGCGCAGCAATCAGCGACGACAAGGGACGCGATCCAGAAACGACTCCAGAGGGCACGTCTCCAATTGGCCCAGTGCCTGCAGCGCAAGGCGGTGCTCGCCAGAACGGGTTGAAAACCATGGCCGACGACATCGATTCCAATCCGCCAGACATCCAGCAGCAGGCCGACGATCGCTTTGTACACGCCCTGCTGCTTCACATGCACGATGAGCGGGCCTTGCAGTATCGCGAACAGCGCGTCGAGCGTGCCATGCTGGCCCTGCGAGAGCCGGGTATCGCAACGCCGCGAGGCGATAATGGATCGGCTGCCCGTCCGGCCGGCCGTAGTTTGCAAATCCCCGCATGGGCCAGGCGCACCGCCTGGGCGGCGGCGGCTATGGTGCTTGTCGCGGCGTGCATTTTTGCAATGACCTATAGCCCCGCTCCGGCACTGGCGTCGCTGAGCGATATTCTTGGCGCCTTGAACCGCCCGGGCGATCGCGCCTATCGCATCACGGTGCAGCCGCCGGACCCTCCTTCGCAGGGGAAGGTCGGGCTGGACCGGGCCACGCTCGATCTCCGCGATGGAAGCCAATATCTCTTGATTCGACTCGATCCCAAAGGCGGATTTCAATTCGACGGCTACGATGGCCGGCAAAGTTGGCGAATCTCCGGCGGACAGGTGGCTGAGACAAAGGAAGGTCTTGGCGCCGGCGGCCTGGGATTGACCGAGACCATGCCCGACACGCTGTTTTCCGATCTCGAGCCGACACTGAAACAGATCGGCACGGATTACACGATTGAGCGGTTCGATTTGGCGCCGCTGCCGGCGGGCGGGCCGCCTTTGCGCCACGTGCTGGCCAGTCGCAAATCGCGGGATGTCAAAGGGCCCGTGGTCATCGAGATTTGGGCGGATACAAAGACGGGCATGCCCCGGCGCATCGTGTTCGATCAAGCCAAGTTCCAAGGCAGCACGTTGCCGCGGCGGCTGACGTTCGATCTGGTCAGCGAAGACGTCATGCCCGCCGATTGGTTCACACCCGCGCCACACACCGCCGGCAAGATCGGCGCCAGCCCTCGGCCGGCGCGATAGCCGCAAGGCGGCGATGTCCTCGCTCCGCGCGGGCCGTTATCCGTGGGACGACGCGCCATTGCCGACTTCGCCGGACATTCCGTCTTCGAGGTTGTAGCCAGATTCGCCGTGCTGGGTGAGGTCCAGGCCGTCGTATTCGTCGGCTTCGCTGACGCGCAGGCCGATGGTCGACTTGAGGATGCCCAAAAGCATGGCCGACAAGGCGGCGGCGAGAACCCAGGTCAGAGCGACGGCCGCGAGCTGGTGCAGTACGGGTGTCCAATTGCCTTCAACAAGGCCGAGTTTCTTTGCGGCATTATCCAGGCCGACCGGGCAATTGACCACATAAACGGCAAACACGCCGGTGAGGATCGCGCCCAAAGTTCCGCCGGTGCCGTGAACGCCGAATGCGTCCAGCGTGTCGTCGTAACCGAACGTCTGCTTGATCGTGGTGGCCGAGAAGAAGCAGACCAGACCGGCGGCGCCGCCAATGATCAGTGCGTACATCGGAAGCGTGAACCCGGAAGCGGGAGTGATGGCGACCAGGCCGGCCACTGCGCCGGAAATCGCGCCCAGCACGGTGGGTTTGCCGTTCTTGATCCATTCCACGCCCGCCCACGCCAAAGCGCCACAGGCGGCGGCCAGATGCGTGTTGACAAACGCCATGCTGGCCAGCGAATTTGCTTGCAGGGCGCTACCGGCGTTGAAGCCGAACCAGCCAACCCACAGCATCGCCGCGCCGACGACGGCCAGGACGACGCTGTGCGGCGGCATGGCCACTTTGCCGTAGCCGCGGCGCGGGCCGATCATCAGTGCGCAGATCAGCGCGGATACGCCGGAGCTGATATGCACGACGGTACCGCCGGCGAAGTCCATCGCGCCGATCGAGCCGCCCATCGAGGCGTTGAATAGGCCGCCCTTGCCCCAGACCATGTGAGCCATCGGGCAATAGACGATCAACAGCCAGAGCGAGGAGAAGATCACCATGCTGCTGAACTTCATGCGTTCGGCATAAGCGCCGCAGATGAGGGCCGGGGTGATGACCGCGAACATCATCTGGTAGGCCATCCAGGTGGTGTGCGGAATGGTCGCCGCGTATTCGCAGGGCGCGTTGCCGACTTCGCGCAGGAATGCGAAGCGCAAGCCGCCGATAAACGGCGTGCCGGCGTCGAATGCGAGGCTGTATCCGACGATCGCCCAAAGGACGCTGACCAGTCCCATCAGGATGAAGCAGTGCATCATCGTGGACAGGACGTTCTTGCGTTGCACCAGCCCGCCGTAAAAGAGGGCCAGACCCGGGCCGGTCATCATCAGAACCAAGGCGGTGCTGACCAGCATCCAAGCGGTATCGCCGGTGTTAAGATCCTTTTCAGTCCCGATGTGAACCGGACCATCGCCCGGTCCCGGCTTGGCGACCGCCAGCGGCAAGATCGCGCCCGCATCCGCCAGAACCTGCCCGTGTGCCGACGCCGCAAGCAGTGAAATGAGCGCGCAGAACAACACCAATGCCCGCGGGAATACAAAGCGTCCAGATTTCATTTGCCTCGTAGCCTCCAGCCCCCCAGTTCTTCCGCTGCGCATAGATTACAAATTGACGGCTGGGCAATCAAACCGACGCCGCCCGCTGCGCCAACCAATGCAACCGGGACGAGCGTGATTGCTCAGGTGAGAATTCGAGACGGTCCCGGTTTGTGCGTCAAAATGTCACGGTCCCAAGCGGCGGCTATTGTGCGATCAGGCGCACGGGGCCAATAAGCCCGCGCTCGACCGTCGCCGCAGCCTGACCGCCACCGCCGCCGCCTGTTCCGCGGCCACGACCGCCGGCCGCGGCGCCACGACCGGCTCCACGTCCAGCGCCAGCAGCAGCGGCGCCGCCAACCGGTGCGCCAACCACACCGGCCGGAACGTCAGCCGGAGCCACATTGCCCGCTGGGGGCGCGCCGGGCGCTGCGCGGCCGCCTCGGCCGCCCGCCGGAGCTGCCCCGCCGCCGGCACCACCGCCGCCACGGCCGCCACCCGCTTCGGCAACCTGCACCTGCACCTCTAGCGTATTGGCGCCGGTCTTGATCGCATCGGTCACGTCCCACACATAGGACGGCCAGCCGCGGCTGTCGAAGTCCTTTCCATTTACCTTGATGTGCGCCATGTCGTTCACCTCGCCCAGATCGAGGTAGAGCCGCTTGCCCTGCGGCAGAGCGGCCGGGGTGTCGAACGTCTTGGTGTAATCGGCGATGCCAGTGAACGTTCCTTCGCCAAGGGCTTCCCATGACTTGAGCCCGGTGGTCAGCGGCGTTGCACCGAGCTTGACGGTCCAGTCACCGTCCAAAGCGACGAGGGTCTGGCCTGCATTGATGGTGGTCGCTGCCGCAGCGGCATTGGCCGGCAGCGGGCCGATGACGATGAACTTGGCCTCCTGCGAGCCCAGCGTCAGTGGGACGGCGACGGTTCCATCCGCCTTGGCGACGCCCGCCAGCGGATGGATGGTTCCATCGCCGGCATCCCAAAGCTGGACCTGCCCCGTGCCGGCCAGCATAACCGTACGCGACAGCGTCTGGCGGGATTCATTGAAGAACATGTAGACCTCGCCGTCCTTCAGCGAGCGGTGGATGTAGTTGATCATGTCGCTGGGCGTGTCGAGTTTGACATCCGGCTTGGGCAGCGCCGCCACAACGCGATCGGTGATTTCACCGGATGGTTCGATTGTCGCAAAGCTCAGGTCCGGCGCGCCGGGCACGGGATTGAGGAATGTCTTGTCCACCACCATCGTCGGCGTACGGCCGACGAACACCACCTTGCCGCCGTTGCCGGCAAAGGTGCGCAGGCGGTCGAGTACGCTCTTCTGGATCACGGTCGATGTGGGGATGACAACGGCCTTGTAGACCTGGCCGCTTAAATTCTTAAAGCCGTCGCTGTCAAGCGTGAAGTAGGAACCGAGGGCATCGGAATCGACATGGTCGAAGTCGATTTGATGCCGGATCAACTGCGTCTGCAATCTGATGGTGACCGTATCGGCCTCGGTGTCGCCCAGCCAATAGCTGTCGGTCGGATGGAAGAGGGCGACCTGCGCCGCCGGCCGGCCAATGGCCATCAAGTGCTGCGATCGCGTCACGTACCAGCCCATGGCCGATGCCCGATCCAGCAACCCGTTTCGCGACGGTGCGGCGTTGAGGCCGCGGATATTCAGGTAGTTTACTCCACGAACGAGTTGGTAATCATAGATGAACTTGCCGTTGGGGCTGGTGTCGCCGCCTTCCTCTTCCCAGACCAGCGGATGGCCGTTGATATGAGCGGCGGATGCGGCGATCTTGGGGAAGTCGGCCACGATGCCCGGGCCGATCTGGCTGAGATTATCGATGCCCGGAACGCCGATGTAGCGCAAGTCGCGCCAGAAGGAGCCTTCGTTGGAGACCATGCTCTCGCCGCGAGGATTGATCTGCGTCTCCTCGTGGTTCAGGTGGCCCATGTAGTCCATGTTGCGGGCCCGGCACCAATCCTGGAGGGGCTTGTAGAAATTGTCGCGGAACATGCCGCTCCAGACGTCCCAGTAGTCCGCCTTGACACGCTGCGACTCGGGAGACTGCGGGCTGGCGAACATTTCGGCGATATAGGGCTGCAGATCGTAGCCCTTTTGCTGTTTGAAGGTCTCCAGAAGTTTGGGAGTCCACGGTGAGAAACCGGTGTAGTCGGTCTCGTCGAACCGCCAGCCCAGGATGGTCTTGCCGAACTCATCGCCGACAACCTTCTCGTAGGCCTCGTGAACGCACTTCAGATACACAGCCGTCGCGGCCGGATCGAGATAGTCGATTTCCGTGTAGCGGCTGTCCTTGGTGGCGCCGCCGTTTTCGCCGGCATCGTTGCGCGTGGGAGAACTGCGGTAGAGGTGGCGAACGAAGGTGATGTCCCAATCGCCGCCGGCGGGGGCGGTCCATTTGAACTGCCCGTCAGCGGGATCGGGAATGATCGTGGGCTGGCCACCGGCCGCCCCGCCGCCCGCACCGCCGCGAGCGCCGGCTGCGCCTCCGGCCGGGCCCCCGCCGCCTCGCGGACCGGCAGCGCGCGTTGTGGACTCGATGCTCCTGGTATTCGGCGGCACCTGAATATGGAGCGTCTGTCCGGCTACCACGCTATAGCGAATCGCCACACCGTTGGCATCCGTGACGGTCACTTCATACGACGAGCCGCTGGCTCCGTACCAGTTGAGCTTTCCGTCGGCCGGAATCTGGATCGCCTGCCCCGCTTCCGCAGCGGGCGCAGCCGCGGCGGCCTGGCTGGCGTAAATCCCCAGTGTGTCGCTGGGCAGGGGGAAACTGACCGACTTCCCGCCGGCGATGATGCAATGCGCATCGGCGACGATGCCCTGCTGGCCGAGTTGCGGGTAGTCCTGGGTGATCAGGCCGCCGGCAAACCCGTCGGGATAGCCGCAGTCGCCCTCGATCCAGACATACATGCCTCGCTTTTTGCACTCATCGACGACGAACTTGACGATATCCAAATATTCCGGCGAGAGATACTTGGGCATCACCCGCTGCGAGTTGTTGATCATGTAGACGCAGCCGCCGTTGGCATTGATATTCGTGATGTCCGCGAGGATGCGCTCCTTGGTCTGCTGGCCACCCCAGACCGCCCAGTGAATGGCGCCAAATTGCCGGGGCGGACTGGCGAACGACTGCGCCGCCTCGGCCACGCTGGGAACTGTGACCTCCTGCCACGGCGGGGCAGCGCTGGCCAGCAGCGGGAACAAACACATCAACGCGCACAATGTCAGTTTTTTCACGGTTGCGTTCCTCCATTAGCGACGGCTGCACGAAGACAGATGCGATCACGAAGCGGCGGGCATTCTAACGTCGCCGCCAACGCGCATCAACAACTCGTGCCCTTCGCTTTGCTCCCCCTGGCGAATACTCGCACAGCCAATAGGACTATGACCAGCGTACCGCCGCCCACGGCCCAGGGAACCCATCGGACGCCGCGTCGAGATTCAGCAACCGGCTGGGTGGCGGCGATACTTGCGGCGGATCGCACCTTGCCGAGATCGGTGATGGCGGGAAGGCGGACGTCGAGATCCTGCGAATCCGGGGCCATTTGGGCCCAGCCGAACGTCCCGCCAAAGCCGTCCACCACATAGAACGTTCCCACATGGCTGGCGATCATCCTGGCAAGATAGTCCGGATGAATCCTGAGGTTTCCGGGCATTGGAACCGGCAGCGGGTAGTGCAGGGTGAAGAGCACATCGTATTCCTCGGTCATCGTTGCGGCCGTGGCGTCGGGTTTGAGCGTCGTGCCGTCGCCGCCGGTCAGCGTCAGCAGGCTCGGCGCGACAGCCTGCAGGCGAGCCGAATAATTGTCATAGGTGTCGATCGAGATAGAGACGGCCTGGTCCGGAGTGGAAAGCAGCAGGGCCGCGGAACTGAGAGCCATGTGGAGCTCAACATCGATGCCGGTCGGACGGACGTAGAAATCGGCGTTGCTTTCGGACACGTCATGCGCCACGACGCTGCTGGAAACGAGGAGCAGGACGATTGTTGCAAGCAAAAGCCGCTTTGCTGTCATTGGCATGTTTGAATCCGCCTGCCTGCGCCCAAATGCGTCTCAATGGTCAGTTCCGCGAGCCTTGTTCTTGCGCGCGATTGCTCGCAAGGCCGCAAGTACAAGAGCCGCAACTCCGCCACCGATCATGGCCCAGAGAACCCATCGCTCGCCGCCGTGAACTTCGGTAGCCGGCTTCGCTGCGGCGATGCTGGCCGGCTGTTGCGTCCCGCTGACATTATTCATCGCCGGAAGACGAACTTCGAGATCCTGCGAATCGGGACGGACTTCGGCCCACCCGAATTGCTCGCCGGCGGCATTCATCACATAGAAGGTTCCCACATGGGTCTCGACCATCTTGGTGAGATAGCCCGCATGAATCTTGAGCACGCCGGGCAATGGAGCCGGCAGTGGATAGTGCAGGTTGTAGAGCACATCAAATTCCTCGGTCATCGAGACGGCCATGGAATCGGGTTTGAGCGTCGTGCCGTCGCCGCCGGTCAAGGTCAGGAGGTCCGGCGCCGCCGCCTGCAGGCGATCCGAATACTTGTCAAAGGTATCAAGCGTGATCGAGATGGCCTGACCTTCGCTGGGGATCAGCAGAGCGGCGGAATTAAGCCCCATGAAGAGCGTGACGTCGATGCCGGTGGACCGGACATAGAAAGTGGCATTGCTTTCGCCGATGTCATGCGCCATGGCGCCAGCCTGGGCGACCAGCAGCATGAAAACTGCAAGGCAGAACCGTTTTGCGCCCAATGGCATGTTTGGTTCCCTTTTGCCCGCTAATAGTGCTTGAGCCTCAACGCCCAGCCCAGCATGAGCAACCCGATGGCCGCGATCCAGCTTCCCGCCACGCGCATCACGATGCGCACCCAATAGGTGCGGATCGAGACTACCAACGCCGAAACCAGCGGCGTCAGCACAAAAAGTATCGCACTGATTCCGAGCAACTGGAGCATTCCCTTGCCCAGTCCGGCCGCTTGAAAACCCGCGCCGTCGAGGAACCCGTGCATAAATCCCATGGCAACCCCAAGGGCCATGACCGCCAAGTCCGGCAGCGGGAGATCGGCGGCGACAAGCACGCCCAGGACCAAAAATGACACGCACCGCAACGGATCAAACGGCTCCCTGTGAGCCATCAATCCCGCCACGCCGCCGCAGAACCACGCCAATGGCAATTGAAACATGACTCCGCGCCCCGCCCGTTTCCCGCGCAACCCGGCAAAAAGCGCCAGCGCCACAACCGGGATGCTGTCATCGGGCGCAATCGAAAAGTGACCGATCCCGTCGTACACCGGCCCCAATCCGGTGGTCACCAAATGCGCCTGAGCCGATCGCTGCATGACCAGCAGCGCCAAAACGACGAGGAGAACATAACGCAATTGCCGCATTGTTATATCCCGTTGACGTCAAACAGCGGCGGTGTGCGGACGGGCATGATTGCGACCGTGGTGGGCTTGGTCGCCGGTTGCTCCTCGGCAGTGAACGCCTGATACAGGAAGCAACATCCGCCGAGCGTAATGGCAGCGCCCAGGGCGCGGATAACCTTCTCGCCCAATTGTGCCTTGACCACGACGAACATCAGGATGGCCGACGCCAGGGCGAAACCGATCGCGACATGACCCCAATAGTTCCACCCGCTCACGCCCATGCCGTCGGCAAGGCCCAGGCCGAGCATGAACCCCAGCAGTAGCGTGCCGAGGATCGGCGCCCAGGCGCGGTCCTTCCATTCATCATTGAGCAGGCCGATCGTGATTCCCACGCCGTGCAGCGTGCCGGTCGCGATGACAAACCCGATGGAATAGAGCAAAGCGCTTTGGTCCGGCGGCATTTCGTGCCCATGCGCCCATCCGTGGCACAATCCGAAGAACCCCACCAGGATCATCGCCGCCCACAGCGGCGGCCGGGCTTTCAGCAGCACCATCAACCCCAGCAGTACGGCCGAGAGAGCGATGCCGAGTTCGTCGCCCTTCTGACCGCCGGGAAGTTTGACTCCGATCAAACCGAGAAATCCGCCTATCGACATGATGACCGGAAACGTGACCGGTAGAATCCAGATCGCGGGCATTCCCAGTTGCGCGCCCCAAAGCCCCACGGCCACCATGGCGCAAATGTGATCCCAGCCGGACCAGGGATGTTTCATCCCGGCAAGGAAACCGCCGGCCACATCGCCGGCCACGATGTGCGCCTGGGCGTGCTGCGTCAGCATCAGGATTGTGAACATCGTGAAGAGAACGGTCAGCCACCGCGTTGTCTTTTTTGCCGATTTCATTGGGGTATCCATCCAAATAAGATCGCCACGCGTTGAATTGTCCAGAACGCTCCAAGGCTTCCGATCGCATAGGTCGGAATCCACTGCGCCCACTTGCTCCAGTGTACGTCCAGAACCTTATAGGCTCTTTCCAACGACAGAATAATGAGGACGAAGAACAACTGCCCGATTTCCACTCCCACGTTGAACAGCAGCAGAGCCGGCGGAATCTCCTTGTGCGTCAGCCCCAGCGCGGTGAGACCGGCCGCAAAACCGAATCCATGCACCAGTCCAAAGATGAACGCGATGATCCACGGATGTTCGATGGTCAGACTCGTTCCGCCGCGCTTTTTCCGCACGATCTCCGGACCCAGAAAGAAGATCGACAGCGCGATTGCCACATACAGCGGATTGACCGGCGCACTGGCATATCCCAGCGTCGCCACCGCCAGCGTCAGGCTGTGAGCGATCGTGAAGGCCGTGATCGTCTCGATCAGAGTCCAGCGGTTCTTGACGATCAAGAGCAGCCCCAGCACGAACAGCAGATGGTCCACGCCCGTGAGGATGTGCTCGATGCCAAGGCGCGTGTACGTCGCCGCCAGATGCAGAAACCCCGGCTGCGGCGCAATCACGAACGACGTCATTGTCGGATTCAGCCGTGTCATCGTGGCCGTGCCATCCTGACGCACGATGCGCACCATCACGTCGGCCGGAACATCCTCCAGTCCGGTCACGCCCAGCGTTTGTCCATCCAGGCCGCCCGGCGGACAAAACAGATTCCATTGCTTGAGAACATTACCGGGCAAAGTGCTGTCCGTCGGCCCCGAGACGATCTTCCATTGCGACGGAAACGCGAGCGCCAGTTTTTGCATTTCGGCGCTGGCCGGCACTTTCCACGTCACCGACAGATGCGTCGCGTCCGTCTGCTTCACCTCGAGAAAGAGCGGCTGCACGTCGTGCGCCCCGGCCATGCCCGGCCCGAGCATCAGAAAACAAATCACAGGCATCAGCCAAAGCCGTCGCATCATGGCTTGCCCGCCCCGGCAGGCTTTGTGGTTGCCGACATCTGCACGCTCACGGTGTAATTCTGGCGCAATTCCTGGTACTTCGCATCGATCGCCGCCTTGCGCTGATCGTTATTCCAGGCCGCCAGCACCGCGTTATGAATATTGGAATTGGATAGCGAAGGCGGTTTCCCGTCGGTCGTCTTGAACATCGTCGCGTGCTGGGAAAGGTAATCCTGCAGCACGGAGTCAGCCGGCGGCGCCGGGTCCGGCGCGCCGTACTGCAATCTCCTTTCCAGCGCCGTGACCAGGGCCTGGCGCACGGTGCTGTCATCGGTGTCCAGGCTCTGCGCCCGCGCCTCGCGCACCATCACTTCCTCTCGAATGTAGGTGTTGATCTGCTGCTGCAATTCCGCGGGGCTCAGATTGTCCAGGACATACCCGCATTTCAGCATCGCCTCGGGAGTCACGATGATGGTCTTCTCGCCGCCACTTCCCGTGGCCGTGGCATTGGAGCCGGCGAATATTCGCGACAGCGCGAAAATCGCGAATCCGAAAATCAGGAAATGCACAAGGGGTTCGCGGAGGATGCGCATACGTTTGGCTCCCGAATGATACGCGTCGCGATTAACCTACCTGTTTGCAGCCGATTTGCAATTTCGATCGACGCTCCATACGTCACACACACCGCCGCCCAAGTCCTGGCAGGACTTGGGCGGCGTGTTCGCAAGCGTAAGGCCCGGCGCCGGACTGGCCGCCGATCCTGGTTAGCCCGCGGTCGTCGGCAGCGGGCCGATCACGATAATCTTCGCTTCCTGCGGACCAAGCACCAGCGGCACGGCCACGCTGCCATCGGCCTTGGGGGCGCCTGCCAGGGGCTGAATCTTGCCGGTGGCTGCGTCCCAGACCTGCACCTGCCCGGTGCCGTCCAGTGTTGCTGTGCGCGTCTGCGCCTGGGCGGACTCGTTGAAGAAGAAATAGGCATCCCCATCCTTCATCACCCGGTGCGTGTATTTAATGGCCGTGCAGGCGGTGTCGAGCTTGACGTCCGGCTTGGGAAGAGCCGCGACAACGCGATCTGTGATCTGCGCCGTTGGCTCAACAAGCGTTGCAAAGCTGAGATCCGGGGCGCCAGTGGCGTTGAGGAACGTCTTGTCCGCCACCATCGTCGGGGTGCGGCCGACAAACACAACCTTGCCGCCGCCCTTGGCGAAATCGCGCAGGCGATCGAGCATATCCTTCTGTATGACAGTGCAGGAGGGGATGATCACGGCCTTGTAGACCTGGCCGCTGAGGTTCTTCAGCCCGCCGCCCTCGAGCGTGCAGACCGAGACCAGAGAGTCGTGATCGATATGGTCAAAGTCGATCTGGTGCTGCAACAATTCGTTGGCCAGGGAGACACAAACCCGATCCGCTTCGGTATCGCCCAGCCAAATGCTGTCGGTCGCGTGATAGTAGGCCACCTGAGCGGCGGGCCGCCCGTTGGCCAGCACCCACTGGGAACGGCTGACATACCAGCCGATGTTGCCGGCCCCGGCGCCGGTCATGCCCTGGATGTTCATGAAGTTGATGCCGCGGACAAGCTGGTAGTCGGCGACGAACTTGCCGGCGCCAGGACCGCCGCCTTCTTCCGCCCAGGACTGGGGACGGCCGTACATGTGTGCCGTGGACGCCGCCAGCTTGGGGAAATCGGCCACAGTGCCCGGCTTGATCTGGCTGAGGTTATCGATGCCCGGAACGCCGACGTACCGCATGCTGCGCTCGAAGGAACCCTCGCTGGTGCAGCAGGCCACCTGCGATTCTTCGTGGTTCAGGTGCATCATGTATTCCATGCCGCGCGCGTTGCACCAATCCTCCTGGACCTTGTAGAAATTGTCGCGGAACATGGCGCTCCATACGTCCCAATAGTCCGCCTTGGCGCGCACGGCTTCGGGGCTCGACCGGCCGCCGAAAATCTGCGGAATGTACGGCTGGAAATCGTATCCCTTCATCGCCTTGAAGGTTTCCAGCAGTTTGGAAGTCATCGGCGTGACGCCCGAATAGTCGGTTTCATCGCCGCGGAAGCCCAAAACGGTCTTGCCGAACTCATCGCCCACGGCCGTGGCGTAGTTTTCGTGAACGCACTTGATGAACGTCTTGGTGGCCAGTGGGTCAAGGTAGTCGATCAGCGTGTAGAAGCCGTCCTTGGTGGCGCCGCCGTCCTCGCCGTTATCGTTGCGCGTCGGCGAGCTGCGGTAAACACGGCGGATGAACGCGACATCATACGATCCGGCGCCCGCGGGGGCGGTCCACTTAAGCTGTCCATTGGCCGGAAGCGGGATGATCGTGCCGCCTCCACCGCCGCCGCCTCCACCGCCGCCGCCGCGCCCGCCTCTGGCGCCGCCTCCACCACCACCGCCGCCACCCAGGGAAATGCTCTTGGTGCCGTCGGGCACTGGGATCGTGAACGGTTCGCCGGGCGAAACGTTGTAACGGATCACAACATTGTTGGCCAACTCAACCGAAATCGTTCCCGCCCCGCGGCGCGGCGGGGTATATTTGAAGACCTTATCCGCCGGTATCGGCATCGCCGTCCCCGCCGGGCCACCCGCCGCCGCCCCACCGGGACTGGCGATGATCCCCAGCGTGTCAGGCGGCAGGGGAATATCGAGCGTGGCCCCGGCGGCCACGGTGCAGTGGCAGTCGGTGATGATGCCCTGCATGCCCAGCATCGGGTAATCCTTGCTGATCGCCCCGCCGGCAAATCCGTCGGGATATCCGCAGTCGGTTTCGATCCAGACATGCATGCCGTTCTTCTTGGCTTCCGACACGGCGCCCTTCACGATATCCAGGTACTCCGGCGAGAGATATTTGGGCGCCACGCGCTGGGAGTTGTTGATCATGTAGACGCCGCCGCCATTGGCAGCGATCTTGTCGATGTCCGACATGACCCGTTCCTTGGTCTGCGGCCCGCCCCAGATCGCCCAGTGGATGGCCGAATAGACCTTGGGCGGCTTGCCAAATGATGCGCTCAATTCGGCGATGGTCGGCGAAGTGATCGTGCGGTAGGGTTGCACCGGCGGCTGCTGTTGGGCATTGGCCAGCACCGGAAATAACGCCAACAACGCCAATGGAAGTAATCTCTTCATGAGGCATCTCCTGCGTTTTGGAAAAGCGCGTAATAAAGACCTGCGAACTAGGACCACCCTACCCTAAACCGCCGACGAAAGCCAGTCCGGCAAGGCAATATGAACAGAAAGCGAGGGCGCAGCACAACCGGCCAGCCCCGCCCGCCGTTGCCTGACAGCAATCACGGCTGCATCGGCGCGGCCGACATGGGCAGAATCCAGTTGGCGAAATTGACGGCGGCCTTGTGGTTGTCGATCTCCGGAATCTTCGGATCAACCAGGTCAATGTATTCGTTGTAGAACCACGGATCGCCGACGGCAAAAACAAAGCCCTTGCCGACCTGGGCGGTAGCGATGATCACGTCCTTGCCGGTGTGTTTCTCGTTGTCGACCACCAGCAGCGGCGTGGCGGGGTCTTTGACGACAATCGTCGAGATTTCCTTCATGTAGACGGCCCCAACGCCCTTGAAGAGGGGGTGATCGGGGAATTGTGCGGCCGTGAACGTACCGGTCACCCGATTGGTGCCGTAGACCTCGTTGCGGAGGTCGCTGTTGAAGGTGATGCCGAAGCGACTGGAGAGCGTGTCGATATGCTCGATATCGCTGCGGGTATTATCGTTCAGGAAGAGACACAACACGCCGCCGCCCTTGACCCACGCCTCGATGACGTCGCCGGACGCCTTGTCCATATAATTGGGCTTGCCGCCCGCCGCGTTGGACGGCAGGCTGGGATTGACGATGAAGTAGATGGAATATTTGTTGAGATCAGCGGCGGTGGGTGCGTGATCGCAATGGGCCAGCGTCGCGCCCAGCGACTTGAAAACATCGCCAAACTTGGAATAGCCGTTGATCGTCGCGTCATCCCAAATGTAATGATACTGCTTGCCGTTCTGCACCTGGTGATTGAAAAAATAGTCCTCGGCGACGACCCGGCCCTTGCCGGGTTGCGTGGTCGGCTGCGTGGCCGCCGGCTGGGCGTGGACGAAGCTGGCCAGCATGCCGACAAGCAGGCCGGCCGCGATAACGGGAACACAAGCGCGTTTCATAAGAACCTCCGCAAGATGTGCGATTGAATGTGAATCGTTTCAACCCTTTTTGCCATAAGTTCGTGCGCGGGGCACGACCAGACTTGTATCGACGGGACCGAACTCGATCTTGGGCGTGCCCGTGGCGGCGTCGTACGTGGCCAGCGTCGCCTTGAGGAAATTGGCGTCGTCGCGTTCGGGGAATTCCGGCTTATAGTGGGCGCCGCGCGATTCGTTGCGCAAGAGGGCCGCCCGCAGAATGGCCTCGGCCAAGACGATCATATCGCGAGTCGCCCGGGCGAAGGAAAGATTTTGATTGGTCCACATGCCCGTGTCGGACAATTGCACCCGCTGATAGCGTTCCTTCCATTTCTGGCATTGATCGAGCGTCGCCTGAAGTTTGGCGTTGACGCGAACAACGGTGCAATTCTCGGTCATCCACTTGCCCATCTCCTGCCACAGGAGATACGGATTTTCGTCCCCTTTGTTGCCCAAGAGCCAGTTCTGCCGATCGGTTTCCTGTTTGACGACCGCATCGAACGCCGATTGCGGCGCCGAATCGGCCGTCGAGACATCCGTGCAATAATTGCCGATGCACGTCCCGCCGAACAGCCCGTCGAAGATGCAACTCAGCAGGCTGTTGGCTCCCAGGCGATTGGCGCCGTGATAGGCAAAGGAGACCTCGCCCATCGCGTACAGGCCGGGGATGTTGGTGGACATGTTGGCGGGGTCGCCCGCCTTCAGGCCGCCGGTCTTCTGGTCCTTCTTGAACGTACACCAGAGTCCGCCCATGGAATAATGCACCGCCGGGAAGATCTTCATCGGCTCGTCCAGGGGATCGGTGCCGACGAATTTTTCGTAGATTTCGAGAATGCCTTCGAGCTTGCCGAGGACTTTTTCACGGCCGATCTGTTTGACGGTGTCGGCCAGGTCGAGATAGACCATGTTTCCGCCGCCGACACCGAGTTTGAGTTCTGTGCAGACCTGGAAGATTTCGCGGGTGGCGATGTCGCGCGGGACGAGGTTGCCGTATTTGGGATAGCGTTCCTCGAGGAAATAGAAGCGTTCGGATTCGGGGATGGAATTGGGGGCGCGGCTGTCGCCGGGTTTGCGGGGAACCCACACCCGCCCGCCCTCGCCGCGGGCCGATTCGCTGATCAGCCGGCATTTGTCCTCGCCGGGAATCGCCGTGGGATGGACCTGGATGAACTCGGGGTTTCCGTAGATGGCGCCGGCCTGATAGCAGCGGGACGCGGCGCCGCCGGTGCAGATCACGGACATTGTGCTCTTACCGAAAACCAGCCCGCAGCCGCCGGTGGCCAGCACGACCGCATCAGCCTTAAACGCGCGAATCTCCATCGAGCGCATATCCTGGGCGACGATGCCGACGCACGATGGGCCATTGGGGCCGGTATGGATCACCGGCCAGAGGAATTCCCAGAACTCGTGCTTTTCAACGCGTCCCTCGGATTCCCAGTAGCGGGTTTGTTCGTCCAGTGCGTAGAGAAGCTGCTGCCCGGTCGTCGCACCGGCAAAAAACGTGCGTTTGAACAGTGAGCCGCCGAACAGGCGCAGCGAGCGTTGACCTTCGGGAGTGCGATTGAACGGCACGCCCATGCGATCCAGCAGATCGATGATGCGCGGGGCCCAGTTGCACATTTCCAAAACCGGCGGCTGATCGGCCAGGAAGTCGCCTCCCAGGGCCGTCTCGTCGAAGTGCATCCATTCGCTATACCCCTGCTGGCGGGCGATGTCGTTGCAGGCGTTGATGCCGCCCTGGGCGCAGACGCTATGGCTGCGCTTGACCGGAACCATCGAGAACAAATCGACGCCGACGCCCTCTTCGGCCAGTTTGATCGTGACCGACAGTCCGGCCAAACCTCCGCCGATGACGATGACCCGTTTCTTGGACGCGATTGCCATGCAGATTCCTTGGCCCCGGCATTCACGGCCGGGTTGAAATAAGGTCTATCTCATTGAAGCGGCTTCCCGAGCATCTTCCGCTTCTCGACTATGAACTTCAGGTGATGATCCAGATGCTTGTTGAGAACTTCGACAAACCCGCCGGCCGTCACCACGCCGCGCGCGCTGTGAACTCCGGCGCGCTCGAACGCCGCATCGGGAAGCTTGCGCAGGATTCGTGCAAGCTGCCGGCGATTGACCTTCATGAGCAACAGGGCATCCTCGACGGATTGCTCCTCGCAAGCCAGGTTTTTTACCCAAAGCGATTCATCCGCGTTCATCAGCAACGGGCGGTCCTCGGCGACTATCCGCTTGATCCGGTCGGCGATCATTAAATCGCTGTCGGCCAGATGAATCACGATCTGCTGGATCGACCACGTGCTCGGCACGGGAAACGCCGTCAGATCGGCGCGCGACAGCCCGACCACGGCGTTCTTCAGCCGATCGACGGCCGGTTCGAGTTGTTCAATGATCGCGCGATCCATCGATCGTCTTTCACTTGAGAGCGGGATGCATCACCACTGTCAACCAGGCCGTCATCCCAAACACCAGCGTCATCAGAAACAGTCCAAAGCAGGCAAAGCCCCATCGGCGCTGGGCGCCGCGGCTGACAGTCAGGCCCCAGGTAATTGCGGCCGTCCAGAAGCCGTTGGCCAGATGATAGCAGGCGCACAGAATGCCCAGTGGATAGATGAAATACTCAATAGCCCAATTGGCCGTCAGGCTCCGTGTCGCGGTGAACGTGGCGTGCCCGGGATCGAAAACCAGCACACCGCCGAACAGCCCCTTCATCGCCAAAACGTGAAACACGATAAACAGAGCCAGCAGAATCGCCGTCAGCCTTTGAAAGAAATAGAAAATGTTCTTGCTGAACGGATAATCCCCGACGTTGGGCCGGCCGGTGAAGGTGATCCACATCCCGTAAATCGTGTGGTAGATGATCGGCAGGTAGATGAAGACCCACTCGATAAGGGTCAGCATGGGCAGAGAGTGAATCTTGTCGACCTGCTTCTGGTAGATATCGCCGCTCTGTGCCAGCGTGGCGTTGACCAGCAAATGGACGATGAGATACCCGCCAAAGAGGATGCCGGTACACGAGTGCAGCCGGCGGAGAACAAAATACGTGATCGCGTTGGAATGCGATTGAGAAGCGTCGTTCGCGGAAGCCATCGAAGACACGCGCGATCCTTTCGTCGGATGAGCCTTGCGGGATTATGGGATCAATGCGGGCAAAATTCAAATTTCGGGCACCGAAGTCGGTGGACGCGGCTCCACTACCAGCACCGGCCGCAGCCGAGTTTCTATTGATTCCGCAGTCAATTGCTCGACCTTAACCGCATCGCCGACGCCAAAAGGCCCAATTGCGGTACGACGAAGCGCCGTCAGATAGCCGCCAACCCCAAGCCTTTCGCCCAAATCGCGGGCCAGCGCCCGAACATAAAACCCACGCCCGCACTCGACAGTCATATATACATCTGGCCACCGATATGACTCGATCCGGATGGCGTCCACCCGCACCGGCCGGGGTGCCAGGTCAACCACTTTCCCGCTGCGGGCCAAGTCATACGCCCGATGGCCGGCTATTTTCATTGCGCTAAACGCCGGCGGGCGCTGCAAGATCGTGCCGACGAACGCCTCCGCCGCGGCCGCCAATTCTCCCGGCGAGGGTGGCTTCGCATCGCGCCTCGGAACCGGCGGCGATTCCGGATCGTCCGTGGGCGTGGTCGCCCCCAGGCGCATAACGGCCTCATACGTCTTGGGGCAATCCATCAGCCTTTCGCACGATCGCGTCGCCTTGCCGATCAGAATAAGCAGCACGCCGGTCGCAAACGGATCAAGCGTCCCGGCGTGGCCCACTTTCGTCTTTCGCGGCAGCAGACGCTTGACCATCGCCACGGCGCGGGCCGACGACACGCCCGCCGGTTTGTCGAGTATCAGGATGCCCTCGATCATGCGTTCAGTTGCCGCATTTTCTGCGCCAGCAAATCCATCAGCGGCCTCAGCGTCTTATCCGTAAAATCGAACCGGATTCCGGCCGCGGAAAACAGCTCCGGCAGCGTGCGCGTGCCGCCCAGCCGCAGACCCGCCCGATATCCCTCCAGCGCCCCGCGCGGATCGGACAGCGATTTGCTCCAGATCTGCAGCGCGCCCAGTTGCGCGATCCCATATTCGACGTAATAAAACGGGCTGTGAAATAAATGCAGTTGTCGCTGCCAGCTCGATTGCCGCACCGGCTCAAACCCCGTCCAGTCCAGTTTGCTCGAGAAACGATCGAGCAGCGAAACCCAATACGCCGTCCGCGCCGCCAAATCGTGGCCGGGATGCGTGTACAGCCAATGTTGATAGCAGTCGATCGTCGCCATCCACGGGAAAAAGCGGATGATCCCTTCGAGCATCGTACTCTGGGCGCGGGCGGCGTCGGCCGAATCGTAAAAGGCATCGAAATGCACGCTGCCCAGCAGTTCCATCGACATGCTGGCCACTTCGCAGAACTCCATCGGTGCTGAGCGCAGGAACATCAGCGGCTCGTGCCGGGCGGCCAAGAAATGAAACGCGTGGCCCCCTTCGTGCAGCAGCGTCTCTACATCGCGCTGCATCCCGGCCGCGTTCATGAAAATGAACGGCTGCAGCGATTCCTCCAGCGAGCTTTGATATCCGCCCGGCTGCTTGCCCTTGCGGCTGTCCAGATCGAGATTCCCGTGCGCACTGAGCGAATCGAAATCGCCCGCTAATTCCGGACTCAGTCGGTTGAAGATCTCCCGCGTCTTCTGGATCAGCATCGCCGAACTGTCCCCCGGAAACGGCCGCAATGGCGGGCGGCTTTGCGGATCGACCGCCATATCCCACGGCCGCAGGCGATCCAGTTTCAGATCCCGTGCCCGCTTGCGGTCCAGTTCGTGGACCAGCGGCACGCAGGTTTTCTCGATGGCGTCGGCAAATCGCAGGCAATCATCCGGCGTGTAATCGAACCGCTTTTTCAGTTTCCACTCATATGCGCGATAATCGCTCAGCCCAGCGTTGACGGCGATCTGATGCCGCATCGTCAGCAGCTTCTCGAAGATCGCGTCGATCTTGTCCCGATCCGCCAACCGCCGCGCCGAAGTAAGCTGCCACACATCCTGCCGCGCCGCCCGATCCGGCTCTTCCAGAACCCGCCCCGCCTGCGGCATGGTCAATTCCTGCCCTCGGAATTGAATCGTCATCGCTCCGCTGATTTTGTCGTATTCCGTCACGTCCATTGCCACTTGCGTCTGGAGCGGGATATTCTCCGGCCGGTAAATATCGACATCCGCCTGCCAGCTTCGCCCCAGGAGCCGATAACGCTCGTCGGTCAATTTCGATCGAAACGGGCTGTCGAGATATTTCTTTTGCAACTCGAACCCGACTGGCTTGATGGCCGGCTCGACCTCGCTGATGAAATGCAGATACGCCTTTTCGAGATTCTCATCGTCGGTGTGGCAACTCTTTTCGATATAGCGCCGGGCGCCGTATTCATCGACCACGGCCGACAACTCCGAAAAATCCGCCAGCCATTTCTCAAGCTGTGCCGCATTGTCGATGGATCGCTCCTGGAGCTTGCGAAATACGGCCAGAAGCTGCTGGACATTGGCCACATCAAGATCAACGGGCACGAAATGCCTGGACGAGGCAACGGTTGCGACCATGAAAAACTCCTCTACATTAGGCGTCCGTGAACCGTATCGGAAACAAGCGAATCGCACAACCGAAGATCGATCCCGTCATCGACCTCGACCGCATCGGTGTCTTCCGCGAAGGCCGCTGGATTCTCCGCAATGCCACCTGGCAGGTGCCGCGCGGCTCGCTGGCCGCCATCGTCGGGCCCAACGGCAGCGGCAAAAGCACCATCGCCCGCGTCGTCTCCGCCCATCTCTGGCCCACCACCGGCCAATGCACCGTCCTGGGCCAGACCTTCGGCCAAACCAGCCTGCCCGATCTGCGCCGATCCATCCGCCTTGTCCAACCGGCCGGGCCATTTGACATCGACGCATCCCTGACGGCCCGGCAGGTCGTCCTCACCGGGTTCTTCTCGACCTTGACTCTCTACCAAACCCCCACCGCCGCCATGACGCGCCAGGCGACGCGCCTGCTCAAGCTCGTCGGCCTGAGCAACGTGGCCGACCGATCCTACTCAACTCTCAGCAGCGGCGAACGCGTGCGCAGCCTGATCGCCCGCGCCCTGGTCGTGCAACCGCACCTGCTCCTGCTCGACGAGCCCACCGCCGGCCTGGATTTGCTGGCCCGCGAACAAGTCCTGGCGACGGCCGCCGCACTGCTGCGACAGCCAGCGCCGCCGACAATCGTGCTGATCACCCATCACATCGAGGAAATCCCGCCGCGAACCCAAAGCGTCGTCCTGATGTCAAAAGGCGCGATCCTCGCCGCCGGAAAACCCGCCGATGTACTCACGGCCAAGAACCTGTCCAAAGCTTACGGCGTTCCCGTCCACGTCCGCCGGACGCACGGCCGATTCACCGTCCATGTACACCCATCGGCATGGAAACGGATTTTGAAATCGTCCTCCGCGTCTCTGCGGTAAATCCCGCCTTTTCACCCCACCGCCCGTTCGACTTCGGTGAAACTGGTAATCCCCTCGGCCACAAGGTAATACCCGTTGCGGGTCATCGACAGGAAATTGTCCTTATTCAATCGCTCGATGATGTCGCTCATCGACGGCGTCCTGGTGAAAACCTCCTTCAAACTCTGCCCGACGACCAGAAGCTCGAAGACACCTCGCCGGCCGGAGAAGCCGGTGTGCAGGCACAATTGACAGCCGCGCGGCTCGAAGAGCTTTTGCGAAACAGGAAGCCCGGCCTTTTCGATGATGCGGGCCTGTTCGGGTTTGATGGCGACGGCTTTCTTGCACTTGGGGCACAGTTGCCGCACCAGACGCTGCGCGACGATCGTGTGCAGGCTCGCGCCCAGCAGAAACGACTCAACGCCCAGATCCAGCAGCCGGTAAATGGCTCCCACCGTGTCGCGCGAGTGAACCGTCGAAAAGACCAGGTGTCCGGTCATGGCCGCCTGCGCCGCGACCCGGCCGGTGTCGGCGTCGCGAATCTCGCCGACGAGGATCACATCCGGATCCTGCCGCAGCACGCTCTTGAGCAGCGCCGAATAGGTATTGCCCTGCGCCTCGTTGATGGGAATCTGCGTGACGCCCTCAAGTTGAATCTCGACCGGGTCTTCTATGGTCACCACGTTCCGCTCGGTGGTGTTGATGTCGCGGAGCAGCGCGTACAGCGTGGTCGTCTTGCCCGAACCAGTCGGGCCGCACGTCAGGATCATCCCCGCTTCCTGGAGGATCGTCTTGGACAGCACCTCGACGACCATCGGCGGCTGTTGCAGATCGACGATGTGCATCGGGGCATTGCCGGTGTCCAGAATGCGGACCACCAGTTTCTGCCCGAACAGCGACGGCGCGAAGCTCACGCGGTAATCGACCCGCCGCTTGCCGCCCCTTTCGCTGTGGTCCGGCACCAGCGCTGAAAAATGCCCCTCCTGCACGATGTTCCGCTGGGCGATGTCGATGTCGCTCCACACCTTCACCACGCTGGCCAGCTTCACCGCCAGATCGGAACTCACTCGCGCCACGTCCACCATCGACCCGTCCACGCGGATGCGAACGTGCGCCAGTTCGTTCTTCGGCTCGACGTGAATGTCACTGGCCCGGCTGCGGAAACACGCCAGCAAAATCAGCCGCATCAGCACCACCGCATCGGACGTATCCTCCGCCTTTCCGGCCACTGTGGCCGGCTGGGCGATCTTCCCCCGAGCGTTCACCAGCGCGATGTCCGTATCCGCGAACGCCTTGTTCGGCAGAGCCGCAACCCGGTCGCGCAGGCATTGCTCCCACTGCTCGGGCGCATACTCCGGCCGCACCGGCGCATCATCAAAGTCGATCATGTCCGCGCCGCCGTCGTCATCAGCCTCGAGCGCGGGCGTCGGATCAACCCAATCGGCCTCGCCCGGCGCGTCCGACTCGGCGGCCAGCGACGGCGGCGACGACGGTTTACCGACTGGCGGCCGAGCGCCGGACTGCGCCGCTCGCGCCTCGGCCCGCGCCGATGCTCCGCCGTCTTCGCCGGCCAGTTCCTCCAGCGCGCTCAGGTCCGGCGGATCGTCCGCATGAACCGGCGACGACGCCGCCGCTCCGCGCGTCCCCGGCCCGTCCGATCCGCCCGTCGCGGCGCCCTCGACGTATTTCATCCGCGTATCGCCGATGGTGATGGTATCGCCGATGCGCAAGTGGGCCGATTTGATCAACGTCCCGTTCAGCCGCGTCCCGTTGCGCGAACCCAGATCGCGGAGGATCGGCCCGCTTGGCGACGGCTCAATGACGCAATGGAACCGGCTGGCCAGCGATTCCTCCAGCGCCAGCAGATTGGTGAAATTGCGCCCGATGGTAAGCGGCCCGCCGCCCAAGGCGACCTTCCGTGTCGTCTTGCCGCTGGTTACAAGTAAATATCCATCACTCATGCATCGCAATCCCGGCCGGTACCCCGCGAATTATATCGCAAGCCGGTTCGTTGAGCGAAGCCCGCCCCGTCGAATCGCGGCCAGCGCGCCGTCGGCCGCAGGCGCCTCGCTTGGCAGGGTTACAGAACGTGACAGTTTTTCGATTTCTGTCACCCTGCGGCCCCAATCCCCAGAAAGATAAATCGCCATGACGCCAAGGACTTGCCACCAGCGGCCATCAGGTCAATCGCCGTGGGCGATAGGTGCACATTCTCCCGCAACTACCGGTGCGCCCTTCCCAAGTCTTTCCTTTGCGCCTCTGCGCCTCTGCGAGAGATTTCTCTTAAGTTGTTTTCATCACAATGTTTACATCGGAAACATGCCGCCGTCCGCGTATCGGCCACCCTCGTTTTCAGCCGAATATCGCGGTTTACGCCAAACATCACGTCCAAAACGTGCTCTAAATGTCGCGAAAAAGTTCGAACTTTGCGCGCAGGAGTTGGAACTTGGCCCGGCCGGGTGGGATTTTGTATAGGTCTGCGATCACAATTCGCGCAAGTTGTGCATCGCCAGCACCTCGCCTTTCAGCCGGATATCGCGGTTTACGGCAAACATCGCGTCCAAAACGTGCCCTAAACGTGTCGAAAAAGTTGGAACTTGGCCCGCAGGAGTTGGAACTTGGCCCGGCCGGGTGGGATTTTGTATAGGTCTTTTCACGCCATTTCGGAAGCCTCGCCAGCCGAACCCACGGCCGGTCGATCTCCCACGCTGCTTCGATGACCCCAAATGCAACCAAATGCACCGGGAGGGGGGGTGGGGGGTAGGGGTGACATGGTGACTTGGCGACAAGGTGACTGGGTGACAGAAGGTCTCGTGCTCACCGTTCTCCTCTCTCTCGCAGCGCGTCCCAAATGCAACCGAATGCCACCAGGGGGGGGGTGGGGTATGTCCCCAAACGTCCCCGAATGCCCCGTAGGGGGGGGCGGCCTTCGGCCGAGAGGGTGGAAAGTGGAAAGTAGACAGTAGAATGACGATCCGCCGGCTGCTCATTGTCCACTGTCCATTTTCCATTATCCATTGCTTCCGCCTGTCCCCAGATGTCCCCGAATAGCCCGGAGGGGGGGGTGGGGGTCGCAATGGATAATTGATAATGCATAATTGAAAATGGCCGAACGCCGCTCGTTATCCATTGTGCATTGTCCATTGCACTGTACCAGATTTTAACCTAACTTTGGTCCTTCTGCAAGAGAATAATTCCCGCCGGTCGATTTCGAGATGGTTTCGTTCGCGGGAGCTGTCTTCGAGCTACCTCCGCGTTTCAGGCCCCGGCCGGTGGGCGCGTGAAATGCCACGCAGAGAACGATCAGCGCCGCCCGGGTCCATGTTGTTCGCATGAGAACCTCCCTATTCGCTCACGGCATTTGGATGTCCTTGAAGTCGAAGGGCAGGGCCGCTTCTTTGGTTTCCAAAGGAAGGATGAATACGAGTTTGGCCGGCGTGACCCGGGTTTCGTCTTGAAGATCCCACCAGAAGGCGGGGCTTGCGATGACGCCGTTGGTGGGTGTGCTACGGGGAAGGTCATCTGATGAAAAGGCTCGCAATAATGGCGCTCCGTTCGCGTCACGCAGCTCCACCAGTTGGTGCAGATACTCCGGTACGGGGGGCGCCGATTTGTCGTTTGGCTCGACGCTCAATGAAACCGTCGTGAAAGGCCCCGCTTGCGCGCCGCTTCCCCTCTTGATGCTCAGCACCTCGATAGTCCAATGCCCATCGACGACTTTGGCTCCGCTTTGCATTGGGAGTTCGATCTCCCGCGACTTTGTTACCACCGTCACAATCGCGTAACCGCGCAGTACCGACAAGGTCGACAAGTGCTTTCTTGTGGCGGCCATGAACGAAACCCACTGGCCGAGGGTTCTCGACACACCCGTCCGAAAAGGCTGCATCTCCATGTCGCCGCCCGCGCCGTCCAGGGCCGCCTCGATAACTGGCGGACGCGTCGCGCAAATTTTTATCCGGGGATCGAGATGAAAATCCACAAGCACGCCCACTCGACAGTCCGTCATCACGGCCGGCCAAAGCGCCGGCCAGTTTTCGGGCGGAATCTCTTGATTGTCTTTCCCGCTCAATCCCGGTTCTGCCTCGGCAGTGAACACTGGGTTCTTGCTGAAATAATGGGATGTGCGGGTGTTGTACCCGGCGGGCCCGGGTCGAATCCCCATCCAGTTATCCTCGCCCCATGCATGTACATCGGCCTGAGTTGAAAGACGTTCAACGGCCTGCAGGAGCGAGACCGATTCGAGATCGAAGTCGATCTTGGAATACGGGCGATCTCCCCAGAGGTCGATCTTCTTGCTGACGCCGACGCCCGGCGAGCTTATTTGTTGTGCGGGCGAAATTCTAATGCCCGTTGCCTGCGACAAGAGCTTGAACGCCTCCTCCGGCATCAGGCCCTTGGTCTTGAGGTTGATCGGCGGGAAGTTGACGACCTGGTCGATTGGAGCGGGCCGGGTGGTTGGCTGCGTGGCCGCCCCCCGGCCGATGGGGGCGTGAAATGCCACGCAGAGGACGATCAGCGCCGCCCGGGTCCATGTTGTTCGCATGAGAGCCTCCCAATTCGCTCACGGCACCCCGACATCCTTGAACTCGAAGGGCAGGATTGCATCCTTACTCTCGACCGGAGCGGTGATCACGATCTTCCACGGCAAGGCGACGGTCTGGTCGGGGTAATCGTCCCAATAGGTAAATTGCTGGCGAATGCCGCCGGCCGCGGTCATTGGCGGCCCCGGCGGCTGCTTTAAGCTCAAGGGAACTCCGAAGGGATCGCATAACTGAACTACGGAATCCAAATTCGCCGGCACCGCGCGCGATGTCTTGTCGTTGGGCTCAACACTGACATCGATCCGGGTCGTCATCCCGATGTTCCCGCCAATTTTTCGGAAGCCGACCACTTGGACGGTCCAAGGTCCGGCCACTACCTTGGCGCCCACTGTAAGTGGCAACTCCACCTCCTTCGATTTTGTCACTACGGTAACCGGCACATATCCCCGCAGGCTCGTCAATTGCTGTCTTCGATCTATACCTATCTCGCTACTCATGCCCGTGGGGGTAAGTTGGCAATCGGTGAGCGCGTGGGCCGGAACGTCGGGATCCGCCGCTTCCAGGACGGGCGGCGAAACGGCGCAAATGCGGACGCGCGGATCAAGCTCGACAGTCAGTCGGACGCGAAAGAGCTCGTCATCCGAACGGAAATGGAACACGGGGTTAGCATCCGCCCAACCCATGGCAGTGCCGGAATCCGGGTAGAGTCTCATCCAGCCGTCGTCGTCTTCGACCTGCAGTTTCGCCTGCGCCGCGAGGCGATCCACTGCCTGCCAGAATGACACCGATTCGAGATCGAAGTCGATCTTGGAATACGGGCGATCTCCCCAGAGGTCGATCTTCTTGCTGACGCCGACGCCCGGCGAGCTTATTTGTTGTGCGGGCGAAATTCTAATGCCCGTTGCCTGCGACAAGAGCTTGAACGCCTCCTCCGGCATCAGGCCCTTGGTCTTGAGGTTGATCGGCGGGAAGTTGACGACCTGGTCGATTGGAGCGGGCCGGGTGGTCGGCTGCGTGGCCGGCTGGGTGGTGGCGGCGCGGGTCGCGGCCGGGGGGAGGAGCAGGAACAGCAGCAATTGTGCGACGCAGAGGGAATGGCGGAAGGATCGCATGGGAAGACCTCCCTTGTCTGGTGACGGGCGAAAATGGTCGGATATCCATCATACCCGGATCGCGGGTTGGTGTTGCAGGAATTCTTGTGGGTGAGGCGATCAGTGCGTCTGCTCCTTCCCCTCTCCCGGTACTCTGGGAGAGGGTTAGGGTGAGGGCGGCGTTCCGATCTATCGGTGCCCCTTGCGCGGCGGAGGCGAAAAGACCCCCACTCTGTGCAGAACAGTGGAGCAGTGGAAA
>CAYQTE010000062.1:0-29236 GCA_964420285.1 uncultured Tepidisphaeraceae bacterium | reverse complement strand
GCGTCCGCACTACCACCGATTCAGACTATCGGGGGATTCGCTTGTTTAAGGCCTAATGCAGGTCTTTCCCCACCGAACTCAGCGACAGCGTGGAATGCAGGACGCCCTTTTGCTGGCCGGCCAGATCGGCGATGTATCGCAGGTCCGAGGGATGCCCCTTGAGCATGATCATCTCGCAGCACAAATGCGCGTCTAGATGCACATGGGTCGTGGCCAGGACTGTCTGGTGGTGATGGTGCTGCAAGTCGGTCAGCTTCTTGGTCAATTCATAGGTGTGGTGGTCATAGATCAGTGTCAGCGTGCCCAAGACGATCGCGTTTTCATTGGCCCATTGGTCCTCGACCAGCTCGGCCCGGACCAGGTCGCGGATGTATTCGGACCGATTCGTATACTGATGCTTGCTGACCAACTGTTCAAGCTTCCGAAACAGCGATTCTTCCAGGGACACGGCAAACCGAGTGATCTTGGCCATGGAATCTCCTGAAGCGAATGACCGGGCCGCACGGCGAGCACTCTATTCCACCCATCAGCGCTGTCAAACTCCCGGCCAGTGCGACGGCGGCGAGACATGCGGGACAATGGCGGCCCACGTCGTAGAATAGGCGCAGTCGAACGGATAGGTGAAGACCATGACTGTTCAAACAGTGAAGTTGGCCGGACGCGAGTTTGTTATTGTTCCCAAGTCGCACTACCGGAAATTGGAGCGTGACGCGAGCATCGCCTTCAAGTCCGCCGCCAAGTCGCGTCGGGCCAGCGCGCAAGACAAAGGCGACGTTGCCGTTGCTCTGCGGCGGCTGAACGATCCCACCGACCGCGAAATCCCATACGCCCAGGCGCGCAAGCGGCTTGGACTGGCATGAGCTACCGCTTGCTCGTGAAGAGTTCCGCGGAGCACGCCTTGTTTCGCTTGCCCAAGGGAGACCGTCGCCGCGTCGACGCGCACATCCTGGGTTTGGCCGACAATCCCAGGCCCATCGGTGCCATCCCCCGGTTCAGGTTAAGGCCTGTGGCGCGTGCGCGTCGGCGATTGGCGAATCATCTATCAAATCCGCGACGCCGAGTTGGTCGTGCTGGTGATCGACGTGGCCCACCGCCGGGAGGTCTACCGGGGACTCTAGCCATCGCCGCGGCACAATTCGCTCCCCGCTTGAACTTTCCGGCCCTTCGCTTAACCTTGCTGTCAACGCCAAAGGAGGCCGCTTGCCACAAATTCGGCCGTTTACCGCACTTCGCTATTCGCGGTCGCGGGATCTGGATCTTTCCCGGCTCATCGCCCCGCCGTTCGATGTTCTGGACGCCGCCGGCAAAGCCGCTCTGACCGCGCGCAGTCCCAACAACATCGTCGCCGTCGATCTGCCGCATCTGCCGGCCAAGACCGTCGGGCCGGATGAGGCCTACGCTCGCGCCGCCGTCACCTTCAGCGCCTGGCAGAGCGCGGGAATCCTCGAGCGGGACCATCGGCCGTCGTTCTATCCATACACGCAGATCTATTCCGTCGGCGATCGCGAATTTCATCGGCGCGGATTCGTCGCCCTGGTTCGCATCACGCCCTTCGGCGCTGGCGATGTCGTGCCCCATGAGAAAACCTACAAAGAGGCGATCGTCGATCGGCTCAAGCTCATGACCGCCACGCGGGCGCAACTCTCGCCGATCTTTGGCCTCTTCAACGACCCTCGCGGTGAGGCGAACAATCTCCTCTATCGCAACGCCAGCCGGCCGGAAGTTTCCGCCACGCTCGATGGCGTCCGCAACGATCTCTGGAGCATCAGCGACACACAGATTCAAAACCAGGTCATCGATCAACTGAACCACAAGCCGATCTACATCGCCGACGGGCACCATCGCTACACAACGGCCGTCGAATACCAGGCGCAGGCGGTGGCTGCCAACGGCGGCAAGCCGCTGCCGGCCAATCATCCGGCCAATTTCTGCATGTTTGTGCTGGTCCCGTTCCAGGACGACGGGCTGCTCATCCTTCCCACGCATCGACTCATCGGCGGACTCAGGTCATTCACGGTCGAGTCGCTGATCCGGTTGATCGCGGATCAATTCGAGGTGGCCGAAGCAACGCTGCCGGCCGAAAAGCTGGTCGAATTCACCGATGAGCATCTTCCCAAGACCGCGCCGCACACGATGGGCCTGTACGATGCGGCCACGCGAAAGCTGTATGAGATCCGCCCGCGCGATCCGGACATGCTGAAGAATCTCGAACCGAACCACAGCCCGGCCTGGCGGAAGCTGGATGTGGCGATCTTGCAGCGATATCTCGTCGAGGAGATCCTGACGCCGCATTTTGCGGTTGGCGAATTGAAAAAGGGATATACCGCCAATGCCGCCGAAGTGCTGCCGCAAATGGATGGCAATACGTTTCAGATCGCGTTCTTGCTCAAGTCCACGCCATTGCGGGCGCTGGAGGATTTGGGCAAGACCAACGAAGTGATGCCGCAGAAGAGCACCTATTTCGTGCCCAAGCTGGCCACGGGGATGCTGATCAATCCGCTGACGTACGAATAGCGGGAATTCGTCCGAAGTACGCCGCCGCAGGGAGGATTTGTTCATGGCCGGGGAACCAACACCAAACAATGCGCCTGTGCCGGTGCTGAATTACGCGACGCCGACGCACGGCCAGTGGGGATTGGGGATATCGCCGCGACAGAGGGAGATCATCTCGGAAAAGGCGACTCGCTGGGCGTTCTGGATCGCCGGATTGTGGCTCTTGCTGGTGCTGGCAATGGCGGGGCTTGTCGTTTGGGTGGGCATGGGACTGACCGACGAGAATGACAAACCGACGTTGATCTTTCTGATTTCGATCGTGGCGGCGATGGTCTTGAGCGAGGCAGCGATGCTATTCATTCCCGTGCGCGTCGCGACGCGCCGGCCGGTCACGCGACGCTCGATGTGGCCGGGCGTGATTGCGGGCGGATTTCTGATCGCACTGCTTTTCTATGCCGGCATATGGGCGAGCATCGCAGCATGGAAGAAAGACAACAGCCCTGCCGACGTCTGGATTTGGATAGCCCTGGCGACGGCCGTGGCGATCTGGATCGGATGGGCGGTCTTCTTCCTCGTGGCCGGCCGGCAGCGCGATCCGCTCTCGATCACCTATCGCATGCAGGAATACCTGATTAACGGCAGCGTGTTGGAATTGCTCGTCGCCATATCGGCCCATGTGATTGTCCGCAACCGAGGCGACTGTTGCGCGACGGTCATCACCCTGACAGGAATCGCCGCCGGCGCCGCCGTCATGCTCCTGGCCTTTGGCCCGGCCGTGTTTATTCTCCTCTATCGCCGCTGCCAAAGCCTCCGGCCGCGCGGGGTCAAGACCACTCCCATCGATCCCCCGCCGGACTCGCCGGCGATGCCGTGATGAACCAATCCCCTTCCGCGCTGATGCGTCCGCCGATGAAATGCCTATAATCCCGGCCTGTGAGCAATCAACAAACGTCCACCCAGCGGTTCTATCAATACACCTTCCCCAACGGCCTGACGCTCCTGTGCGAGACGATGGTGGGCGTGCAGTCGGCGGCGATGACCCTGATCCTGCCGGCCGGCAGCGCGGGCGATCCGGCCCATCGGTCCGGGTCGGCCACCGTGCTTTCGGAACTGGTCCTGCGCGGGGCCGGAAAACGCGACAGCCGCCAATTGACCGACTATCTCGACTTCCTCGGCTTGCAGCGATCCAGCAGCGTCGGTGTCTATCACACGCGATTCTCCGCCGCCGCCCCGGCCGAGCGAGTCATGGAATCGCTGGGAGTCTACTCCGATATCGTGCGCCGGCCGATGCTCCCCGAAAGCGGCTTCGACGCGGCCCGCGATCTGGCCTTGCAAAATCTGGCCGGCATCGAGGATGAGCCCCGGCAAAAACTCCTGATCACGCTGCGGGAAAAGCATTATCCCTATCCCTACGGCCGCAATCCGATGGGTGAAGTGGCCGACCTGAAGTCGCTGACGCTGGCCGAGGCGAAGAGGGATTTCCAGTCGCGATATGTGGCGCGGGGCGCGATTTTGGCGATGGCGGGCCGGGTTGATTTTGACGAGGCGAGGCGGGCCGTCGAGACGCATTTTGGTTCGTTCGCCGGGAGCACGACAGACGTCCCGATACAGCCCACGCCGCCGGTCTCGTTTATTCATCAGCCGCAAAAGAGCGAGCAGACCCACATCGGCCTGGCCTGGCCATCCGTGAAGGAAACGGATGACGATTACTACACGGTCCGCCTGGCGGTGGAAATTCTGGCCGGCGGGATGAGCGGCCGGCTGTTCACGGAAATCCGCGAGAAGCGTGCCCTGGTCTATTCGGTGTGGGCGGGTTACACGTCGCTGAAAGAAAGCGGCAGCATCATGGGATATGCCGGCACCAGCAACGACCGGGCTCAGGCCACGCTGGATTGTTTTGTCGCCGAACTTTTCCGCCTGTGCGACGGCGTCACGGCCTCGGAACTGGACCGGGCCAAGACCGGCGTCAAGGCCAACATGATCATGCAGGGTGAATCCACCAGCGCCCGCTGCGGCGCCATTGCCCACGACTTTTTTATGCGCGGCCGAATCCGCACGCTCGAAGAGATCAAGGAAAAACTCGACGCCGTTACCGTCGATCAGGTGAACAACTATCTGAACCGCCACCGTCCCGGCCCGTTCACCATCGTCATCGTCGGGCCCAATGCGCTCAAACCGCCGGAAGTGCGGTAGGGTCCGCACCGCGGACCGCGATTTTCGATCGACCGAATGATGGTCCGCGATGCGGACCCTACGATTGGATTTGCGACAAGACAATCACACGGAGACAAGATGCCCCTGCGATTCCAACAAGCGACGCTGGCCAACGGGCTGGACATTGTGGCCGAGGAGAACCCGGACAGCTATTCGTTCGCCGCCGGCCTGTTCGTCAAGACCGGCTCGCGCGATGAGACCATGCAGATCAACGGCGTGAGCCATTTCCTGGAACACATGATGTTCAAGGGCAGCACGAAGTACACCTGGGAGGATGTCAACCGCATCTTCGACGAGATCGGCGCCCGCTATAACGCCTTCACCACCCAGGAAATGACCGCCTATTACGCCAATGTCCTGCCGGAATTCACGGAGCGGGCGATCGAGCACCTGTCGCATCTTCTCCGGCCGGCGATCCGCAACAAGGATTTTGACACGGAGAAGAAGGTCATTCTCGAAGAGATCGCCATGTATCTCGACGAGCCGGGCCATCGGCTGTACGAGGCGCTAATGGAGGCGCATTTCGCCGGGCATCCGCTGGCGATGAGCGTGCTGGGCGCCGCCAGCGCCGTCGAGCGACTGAAACGCGACGAGATGGCCGACTATTTCCATCGCCGCTATGGGCCGGGCAACATGGTCCTCTCCGTCACCGGCCGGCTCGAATTCGATCGCGTCGTCGAGATGGCCAGGAAGTATTGCGGCGACTGGGAACCGGCCGATGCTCCGCGCATTCAATCCACGCCGTCGATCCATTCCGCGCGCAAGGACATCGTCGATGCCAAGCTGAATCGGCGTTACACGATGGCGATGACACCCGGCCCCAGCGCCCAGGACCAGCGCCGCTTCGCCGCCAAGGTGCTGGCCGACGTGCTGGGCGATTCCGATGGCAGCCGGCTCTATTGGGCACTGGTCGAAAACGCCATCGCCGAGGACGCGGAATTCGGATTCTATCCGCACGACGGCTGCGGCAGTTTCTATCTGGCCCTGACCACCGAACCCGATCGCGGCGAAAAGGCCCTGGATATCGCCCTATCGGAACTGAAAAAGGCCCGGACCGATCTGAACGATGAAGAGGTCGTCCGCGCCAGAAATAAGATCGCCAGCCAGCTTGTCCTGTCCGGCGAGGTGCCCATGGGCCGCATGCGCTCGATCGGCAGCCAATGGGTGTACAATCACGAATACCGCTCGCTGGAACAGGACATGGCCACGCTGGAATCGGTAACAACCGCGTCCCTGGTCGAACTGATGGACCAGTTCCCCATGGACCCGATGACCATCGTCACACTGGGGCCGTGATTCATGACAGACGCCGGCCCACCGGGGCCTATCCATCCGCTGAATTACGAACCGGCCAACCCGCGGCGACGCCGGTGGCGACTGGTGCGGCGGATTGTGTTGTGGGCACTGGTTCTGGCCGTCGGGGGTGCGGTGTTCGTGTTCCGCACCGAACTCTGGCTACGTACCCGGCGGGCGTATTGGCTGTACGAGTGTATGCATCACGTCACCCCGCCGGGGACCGTGTTGGAAGAAGACGACCCGGCCAAGGCGGCAAAATTGCTGGCGGCCAACCCGGATTATGTGCAGGAGGTATCGTACGATGCGCTCATCCTAAAGGATCCAAGCAAGGTTCCGCCCCTGCCGCCAACGGCCGTCTATTGTCCCAAGGCGTTTCGGGGTCTTTTGAGCACGGACCCGAAGCATTACGCACCTCTTCCCGGAGACGCGATCGCCTTCATGGGCGAACGGACCAGCCCGGCCGGGCATCGTCGGCTAATTGTAATCCCGCATACCGGTCTTGACTGGCATGACTTTGAGAGCGTACCCGACAACTTTTCTTGGGTCATCGCGCCGACCTCGTTTCTGGGAAGCGGACCGGCGAATTGGAGCGCCGGCCTCGGCACCTACATGCTCGGGCATAGCTGGGGATTCGTTCCGGTGTCCCTCAAACCTGGCGTCGCCGATCCCAAGGATTCTTCCCATTTCACGATCGACTATGTCGATGACTCGCCTCATCCGGCCTTCCACGGCACATTCGATATTCACCTGAAAGACGACGATACTCTCTCCGTGAAGGCCATCGAGGCCCACTGAAGGTGCGACATGGGAAACGCCGGTCCCTCCGGGCCTATTCATCCCCTGGATTACGAACCGGCCAACCCGCGCCGGCGGCGGTGGCGACTGGTCCGCCGGATTGTGCTGTGGACGCTGGCTCTGGCCGTCGGCGTCATGGTGTTCATGTTCCGAACCGAACTCTGGCTGCGCACCCGGCGGGCGTATTGGCTGTACGAGTGCATGCACCACGTCACCCCGCAGGGGACCGTGTTGGAAGAAGACGACCCGGCCAAGGCGGCAAAATTGCTGGCGACCAACCCGGACTACGTGCAGGCGATATCGTACGATGCGGCCCTCTTGAAGGATCCAAGCAAGGTTCCGCCCCTGCCGCCAACGGCCATCTACTGTCCCAGAGAGTTTCGGGGCCTCTTGAGCACGGACCCGCAAGTTTACATTCCCTGTCCGGGAACCGCGATCGCCTTCATGGGCGAACGTACGAGCCCGGCGGGACATCGGCGATTGGTTGTGGTTCCGCTCGCTGACGTCGATTTGCAAGGATTTGAATGCCAGCCTGACAATGATACTTGGGTTGTTGAGCCCACATCGTTCATGGGGAGCGGGCCGGTAATTCTTAAGGACGACTCCCTTCCCTATGTGGACAGCGGCGTGCTCACATGTGTCTCGCTCAAACCCGGCGTCGCCGATCCCGAGGATTCTTCCCATCTCACGATCGACTATGTCGATGACTCGCCTCATCCGGCCTTCCACGGCACATTCGATATTCACCTGAAAGACGACGATACTCTCTCCGTGAAGGCCACGGAGGCCCGCTGAACACCGCCCAATAATTTCCTGCGTAATCGCCAAATCCCCGGCCTAACATTACTGCGGCTGTCCGCGTTCGGACATCTTGTCTCCCATTACGGCATTTGTGGAGGATTGGGTCATGAAGTTCCCCGCTGTCTGCATGGGCACTGTCTTGCTTTTCGCATCCGCATTGTACGCCGCCAACACGGATAATCTCTACCAGCTCGGGCCGGATTCGGCGCCGCACGCGGGCGTGCCGCAGGGCAAAGTCACCCAGCCGGCCACCATCGCCAGCAAGGTGTTTCCCGGCACATCGCACATGTACACAGTCTATGTTCCGGCCCAATACGACCCAGCCAAGCCGGCGGCCCTGATGATCTTCCAGGACGGCCATGCGTTTGCCGATCCGGCCGGGGAATATCGCATCCCCTATGTCCTGGACAACCTCATCTACCGCAGGGAAATGCCGGTGACGATTGGGGTCTTCATCAATCCCGGCCATTCCGCGACGCAGCCGGATTTCAGTGCGTCCAACTGGGACGCCGACAGCAACCGCCCTGAGGAATACAACGTGCTGGACGACCGCTACTGTCACGTCATCATGGACGAGTTGATGCCGGAACTGAAGAAGGCCTACAGCATCTCGGACAATCCCGATGACCATGCGCTGTGCGGCGCCAGTTCCGGCGCGATCGCCGCGTTCACGGTGGCCTGGCACCGGCCGGACGCGTTCCATAAGGTCATTACCACGATCGGCAGCTTCACCGCAATACGTGGCGGCGATGCCTATCCGAAAATGATCGCCGACGCCGATGCCAAGCCCATTCGCATCTTCATGCAGGATGGCCTGAACGACATGGACGCCCGCGGGCTCAGCGGATTCACATTCGATGCCGCCACCGGAAAACTTGTCGGCGGCACCTACAGCGCCGCACGCGATTGGCATGCCCAGAACATCAAGATGGTCCAGGCACTTACCGCAAGGCATTACGATGTGAACTATTCCTTCGGCCTGGGCACCCACAGCAATAAGCCCGGCGGCGCGCTCATGCCGGAAATGCTCCGATGGCTATGGCGCGATTACGCCCTGACGTCCGATGACCCGGCCGACTGGATCGACCACGAGCCGCTGGGCGCCGGGGGGAAGCCGGTTCAAATCAACACGCCGCCGGGCGCTCGCGGCGGCGGCGCACCTCGCGGCGGGCGCGGCGGGCCGGCAACCGCACCGGCAGCCCCAGGCGGCGGGCGGGGATGATGACGCATTCCGGCCAATTTGACAGATCGAAACGCACAGCCCCATATTTGACGTTCCGGCCGCTGGCGGCTAGATTTTCTGGCCCTCCAGGCGGATGAGTCATGCTTCACCGCGGAGGCGCATAGGCCGCAGAGAAAAAAGCGGATGCGATGAAATATGATTGTCTGAGACGCGGCCGTGGCTGGTATTCGAGGCTGAGCCACTTGCATCCGTTCCATCGGTGCGGCGTTGTCTCCGCGTCATTGCGGTGAGAATTCGTTTCCTGACCAGGATGGTGAGTTATGCGGGCAAGTGATATTCGACGCGGTACGGCGGTCATCGTGGACGGCAAGCTGTATGTCGTGACCAACGCCGATCACAACACGCCGGGCAACCTGCGCGCCAAGGTGCAGTTCAAGCTGCGCGACGTGGGCAAGGGCACCATCATCGACAAGCGCGTCGGCGCCACCGACGATATCGAGACCACCACCCTCGACAGCCGGAAGGTCGAATACCTCTATTCCGACGCCGACGGCCATGTTCTGATGGACATCGAGACCTACGACCAGACGACGGTGCCCAAGGAACTGTTCGGCGACGACATCCTCTACCTCAAGCCCAACACGCAGCTCACGGCGATGTTCCACGACGGCGTGATCGTCAGCTACGAGATGCCCAAGACCGTCGATCTGAAAATTGTCGACACGCCCCCCATCATCAAAGGCGCGACGGCCACCAATCAGCTCAAGGAAGCCGAACTGGAAACCGGCCTGAAAACCCGCGTCCCCGGCTTCATCGTCATCGGCGAAACCATCCGCATCAACACCGAAACCGGCGAATACCAGAGCCGGGCGTAAATCCGGATTCACCGCGAAGTGAACGCGGTGAATAATCGGGGCAGGACACTTCAGGCACATCGTTCGACTCGATCGCATGAAAGCGTATAATCGGGTGAATCGGATGCTCGGTTACGGTGAACTTACCATCGCAACGCCGACCGTGGTGGCATATGAAGAGAAAAATCGGGACTAACAAGACTTTCGACTGCGTGGCTTTCAAGCGGCAGGCGCAGGAGGACATCTACCGGATCGTCAGGAACATGACTCCGGCGCAGGAGATTGGTTATTTCGCGAAGTGCGCCCGGGAGGGAAAATTGGGCCATTGGTGGAAGCAGGTCAAGGCCGCCGGCGGCACATCGACGGCGCCCAAGCGGACGCGCCGCGGGGCATGAACGCAATGGGGCTCAGATGTCCGTCGGCCATCTGCTCGATACAGAATGCGAGAATGCCCTCTCGTATCACGACTTGGCGATAGCGGCCGGTTTGGCCAGGGTTGCGTCGATAGTCGCCGGGTCGCCGGTCATGGCGTCCATCGCCTGGCGGGTCATGCGGTCGGCCAGTTCCTTCATGGATGCCATGTCCTCCGCGCTGCCAAGCTGGAAGCCGGATTTTTCCGCCACCATGAGGCTGATGAGCATACCCAGCATGCCCGTGCCGGGATTGCCCTGTGAGCCGCCGTCGCCGTTGCTCGATCCGGCCATGAACACGCGCTCGGGAACCAGCGGCTGGGCGCTGTGCGACAGGTGCTCGGACACCAGCGATAGTGCATACAAACGCGGATCGCCGAAGCTGCTGATCTTCCGCAGAAGCACCGACGCCTCGGCCAAGCCAACCTGGAGTTTCTGCGTGCTTTCGCCCTTGCCCGCCAGCATGCGCTGCTGGCTTTCGGCCTGGGCGGTGACGATCGTCTGCTCGGCGGCACGGCGCGATCGCGCCAATTCCGCCTCGGCCACCACGATCGTCTGTTCGGCCTGTTTTCTCGCCCGTGCCAAATCGGCATTGCCCTGGTTTTCGGCAATGCTGATCTGGACCTGTGAATTGGTCAATTCCGTCTGCTTGGCCGCGATCGCCTGCGCCTCGCTGAGAGTCCGCAATTTGTCAGCCGCGATGCGCTGCCGATCGAACGTCTCGACCTGTTCGATGCTGAGCTGTCGCTGGCGAAGCTGATCGAGCAGCACTTCGATCTTGCCACCCGGCTCGGCCGTGTCCACCTTGCCGATCAAAACGTCCACGCATTCGATATCAAATTCCCGGAACCGCCTTTGCAACTCGGCCCTGGCCTCGGCCTGAATCTGATCGCGGCTGTGCAGAAGTTCGAGCATCGTCTTCTTATGCGCCACGTCGCGGAAATAGGCGCTGAGCAGCGGGTCGAGCGTCTGCGTGATGAGTTTCTTCACATCGCCAAACCGCTGAATGACGTTGGGCGCCCGCTGGTAGTCGATGTGTACCACCACCGACAACGGCAGCTTCGGCTCGTAGCCGTCGAGCGTGACCAGGTCCACCGAATTCAGCCCCTCGTCATAGCGATGCGATTCGGTCTTGCCCGTCACCCAGTTGAGCACGAAGTTGGTTGTCGGCACGAAGATGATCGTGCCGGCGAAGGTGTTGAACGGATACTTGCCCGGCCCCAGCGGCTTTTCCCAGACGCCGCGCTCGCCGCGGGCCACGCGCTCGCCGTGCCGGAATGCATCTCCCGACACATCCGTGCCGATCGGGCCGTAATAGCTGACCACCACGCCGACGTATCCGATGGGCACGACGGTTTTCCCGATCGGCTCGACGGTCGCGAACCAGCGGTTGATGAAATAGGTTCCGTCGGTGAGCGGCACATACTGCCGCCCGCGCCGGCCGCCGGCCCGCAGGAAGGCTTCGGGATCCTGGAAATTGTTGTGATAATTGGGATCGCCCGCGTCGTTTCCGACCGACGGCGCGATGATCTCGCCGGGGGCGACGCTGGGGCCGTCCTGTACCGTCACGATGCCGATGCTGTCCACCGTGATCGCCTTGCCGGGATTCAGCGGGTCGGCAATCTGGATCGCTCCGCCGATCAGCACCGGATCGAATCCATGCACGTCGGCCAGTTCCTTCTGCCAGCCGATGACGGTCGCCAACTCCTGCCGGCCGTTGACATCCAGCCGGAAGATCGCGTCCTCGGTCACAACGACGAACATCGCCAGATTGATGGCATAGACGCCTTCGCGCAGGATGGCGCGTTGCCGGCCGCGCTGGCCGCACAGGTTCGGATCGCCGGTCAGGTATTTGCGGGCATCCTGGAAATTGTTGGAATCGACGACGCGGCCCAGCGTCTGGCTGGGCGCCAGCGATTGGCCGTCGCGCGCGTAGACATAACCGATCTTCCCCTGTGGTATCGTGACCAGCGGCACTTTGTGGATGCGATACTGCCACGGGCGCAAACCCAGATGCACGCCGCCGCGGAGCAGATCGGCCTGATAACCGGCTTCGCCGTGCAGAGCGATGATCTGCCCCTGCCCGACCGAGCCGTGATGCGACCAGAGCTTTTCCACGATGCCGACGCGATTGTTGGGGATGTAGCGAATCCCGACAATCGCCACGACGACGATCGCGGCCACAATCAGTACGAGCAGGCCAATCCCAATAAAGACCATCGCGTCCGTGCCCGCATCCGCCAACACCGCCTGCGCCGCCAACACGATTGTTGCCAACCCCGTCATAACGACCTCCTTCGGGTCATCCGATATGGTTTCTAACCGCGCCCATATCGTACCGCGCCGGCCGCACAACAACAGTGGCCGGGCACTACAACATCTCGGGTTCTTTGTAACGCTCACCGGGTCTGGACAACCGGTGGAATGTCCACTTTTGCCGGGTAGTACAATCCGGTAGAATTCCAGCCGGCCCGATCGGATATCGAGCCCGCGTTCGTGCATCGAGACCTATAGAGGACTGACACATGGCCAATCCGCTGAAGCTGCTGAAACTCAAAGCCACGGGTTTTCAGTTCATTGAGGAAATCCACATCGACGCCAACCCCAAAAAGGTCTGGGCCGCCGTTACCAATCCAGGCAAATGGTTCGGCTTTGATCCAGACCCGAAGAAGTGGAACAAGCACACGATGGACGTGACGCCCGGCGGGAAGTGGATTTCCACGGCCAAGGACGGAACGACGTTCATTCTGGCGACGGTCACGTACATCGAACCGGGGAAACTGCTGCGGCTGATCGGCCAGATCGGCATGACCCACCTGCCGGTGAGCAACGTGTTTATTTTCGAGCTTCAGCCGCAAAAGGCCGGCAAGGCGACGCTGCTGCGCCTGGGCCAGCGGACGTTTGGATTCGGCGATGCGGATCTGGAGGAGCGTATCCACGGCGCATGGAAGAAGCTGCTGCCAAACATCAAGACGGCGGCGGAAAAACGATCGCGGTAGACCCAACGTCCCCGAGCCAGCGACAAATTGAACGTCAGCATTCACCGCTTGAAGGTTGGCTTTGTCATGCGCGGTGGTCGTAGTAGGATCAGCGGCCATGAATGTCCACGGCTTCATCCCGGTGTCCCGGATCATCGGGCTGTTGTTCCTGCTGCCGACAGTTGGTGCTCTCGCGGGCGGCGGCTATTTCTACCGCTCCACGAGGAAGTTCCTCGAAACTGCCGTTGCGTGCCGTGGGCAGGTCGTCGAGTTAAAAAGCGTGTCCGGCGACAACGGGACCATGTATTCCCCGGTCTTCACGTTTTCCGACGCCGCGGGCGTGTCGCATCGCAGCCAGTCAGACATATCATCCAACCCACCCGGCTATTCGGTCGGGGATTCGATCGCGTTGCGCTATGATCCCATGAACCCCGATGATGTGCGGGTCGATTCTGCCATCTCATTGTGGCTGGGATCCGTCATTTGCCTCATTGTCTCATTCGCCATGCTGGCCGTGTCTTTGGTTCTCCTTTTCCTGGTGCCGTTCATGATACGCAAAGTCTGGCCGCAGCCCCTGCCGCCTTGCGCGTCAGCATGATCCGAAATTGCACGCAACAGCCGATGCCGATATCCGTCTTACCATGTACAATCTGAGCCGCCATGAACGAAATTGCCGAACAACTTGCCCGGCGTGATCGCTATCGGCGCCATCTGGCATTGCAAAAGACGCCCGAGGAGCGGATGGCGGACATGGCCCGCATGCAGCAGAGAATGTGGACGACGCTCAGTCAGTCACCTGTAGGCTATGCCCATTTCCTTCGCCGTAATTACAAGGCGCGGGCGATTGATGTCGCGGGTTTTTCCGATGGCCACGCTGGATGATCGCAAACTTCTTGAGGTGCTGGGCCGTCACGGGGTGCCGTTTTTCATCATCGGCGGGCACGCCGTGAACTTCCACGGGTACGGACGAGCCACCGAAGACACGGATATTGTCTGGGTTCGCTCTGGCGACTCAGAATTGGCACTCTTGCGCGCGCTGACGGAACTGGACGCTCGTTACATCGGCAAGGAACTCGATCCAGCCACGGGCATCGAGCGCACCTATCCGGTCACGCTTGCCTTCGTGCAGGCCAGCCACCTGATGATGTTGACGACTAGATACGGGTTCCTTGACCTGTTCGACTACGTCCCTGGTTTCCCGGATGAGGACGTCGCACACCTTCGTGCATCAAGCATCGAGTCCGCCGGCCTGCGCTATGCATCGCTCAATTGGTTGCGCAAGATGAAGCAAGCGTCGGGACGGGCCAAGGATCAAATTGATCTGGCCAATCTGCCCGAATAACACATCGGCGTGCTCGCCGCTCAATACGCCCTGACCAGCCGGGCCCTGGGATAGGCGGCGGCGAGGATGTCTTCGTGGCGCATGCCGCGCTCGGCGCGGGCTTGGGCACACCATTGGCACAGGCCCACGCCGTGGCCGTAGCCGTGGCCTTCAACAAAACGCACGACGTCCGAGCCGGGGCGGCTGTCGATTTTCAGGAAGCTGCTGGAGAGGGTCGGCTCGCCGGCGGAATCGACCGAATTGGCGGCGGAGCGGAATTCCTCGCTGAAAAGTACGTATTGCTTGTTGGCGACATCGGTGACGCGGAAACGCGAAGGACGCCCGAAGCGGTTGAGCAGGATGATCTCCACCCGGTCGATGGCCGCCATCGACTCCTCCGCCCGAGCCTTGCCCTCCTGCTCGGCCTTGCGTCTGGCCCAGGTGTGAAATCGGCGCGTCAACTCGTCCTTTTTCAATTCCACCGGGTTCCAGTTGAACTTGGTGCAGGCGTTGCACACCGGCCCGACGTTCTGCTCCGACAGCGGCGCAAGGGGCGGATCGCCGAAGGCATCGCTGGCCGCCTGCGTCACGCCGCCGCAGCATGAACTGAAATACGCCTTAAAGATGGTTTCCCTGTCGGCCGGGCCGTAGGCCAGCACGATGCCGGCCGTATCGTCAACGGCCTGCCGCGAGATGGCCGTCTCGGCGCCGACGCCGCCGTAGACCTGGCTGCGCTGATCGGGATACAGATCCCAATAGCGGTTGCGTCCGGCGGTTTGCACCTCGTATAGCGCGTAGGTTCGCGCCACGATCGCCTGGGCCCGGTAGGTTTCAAGACTCCAATGGGGATACAACTCGCGAGGCAAAACGCCCTTGAGATAGCCCTCGACGTCGAGATTCTCATTGATGACATCGAAGTGATCGGCCGAGAGCGCCACCAGACGCAGGCTGCCGCGATAAAATTGGCCGTTGACGCTGAGCGATCCTTCCGTGGCCGGCTGAATGACCAGATCACCAATGCCGAACGACACCGATCCGATGTTCCAACCGGCCGGCGAGAGGGTCACGGCAGCGCCGGAGCGGTCAAGAAAATGCAGACCGCGGGGCGTGGGCGCCGAGGCGGTGGAGACCATCGGATTGGCCGACGCCCCCAGCATCACCTGGGTCTGATCCTGCACCAGGCGCACGCGCACGCGGCGCACGCTCGACGGCGCAACTGTCACGTCATTCTGGTTGCTGCATCCCAGCAGGAACGAACCGGCGCCCAGCGCCAGCCCCTTGAGAACGGTGCGTCGGCTGCAGTGTGACATGGCATCCTTGCCCTGTTGTAAAAGCGATCACTCCTCGAGTTTGCGCAGCGCCATGCCGAACTGGCTGAGCTGTTGCTTGATCTCGTTGAGGCTTGTCTGGCCGAAGTTCTTGCAGCCCAGGAGCTCATCTTCCGTGCGCGATGCCAGTTCGCCGACGGTGTTGATCGTCAGCCGCTGCAGCGCCTTGCGGCTGCGCACCGAGAGTTCGAGATCGGCCACGCTCTTGGAAAGGATTTCGGGTGGTACGTTGCCAACCGGATTGGCCGGCCGTTGAAGCGGCGACTTGCCTTCTTCGGCGTTCTGGCCGAGGCGCAGTCCTTTTTGCGCCAGGAGAGCCTTGATCTCGCTGAGGCTGGTCTCGCCAAAGTTCTTGTAGCTGAGTAATTCCTGCTCGCTGGTTCGCAGCAGATCGCCCAGCGTGCGGATGTTCATTTTCTTGAGGCAATTGCGGCTGCGGACGGACAATTCAAAATCGGTGACCGGCACATCGAGGATGGCGTTGCGGCGGTCGGAGCGCTGCTCATCGTCATCGAAATACATCCGCCGCGCGGATTCCACATCGCGCATATACAGGCGGGCCCGCTCATGGTTTGGATTCGTGCGCAGGATCGCGTCCAGGCAGCGATGTGCCTCGTCGTAATGGTTGTTGTCCTCGTACAGCACCGCCAGATTCATCAGTGCGTTGAGATGGACCGGCGGGCTGGTGCAGATGCGCTCCAGAAGCTCGATCGCCTTGGCGTCCTCCGCCCGGCGGTCGTACAGGATCGCCAGCCGGAATGCAGCCATTTCGTGGTCGCTGTTCTCGCTCAGAGCCCGCTCGTAAAACTCGACCGCCTTCTCGTGCAGACCCTGTTCCTCGGCCTCGCGGGCCCGGCGGAAGTATTCTTCGGCAGCCTTCTCATTGATTGTCGTAACGCTGGTATCGCTCATATTTCGCTATTCGCTTGGTTAAGACGCTGAAACTCCCGTATATTGATAGTAGCAAGATCGTCGGCTGTCAAACCGGAGTGTCGCCGGTGGCGGCCAGCTTTCCTTTTGGACTGTGCGGTCCTGGCACATGGCAGTTCTCATTTTCGCCAATCCGATAGCGGGCAGCGGCCAGTCCGGCGACATGGCGCTACGGCTGGAACGGGCGCTGACCAACGCCGGCTATGAAACCGTGCTCCTTCCCGGCCGATCGACATCGCCCGAACCCCTGCCCGCCGACGCCCAGGCGGCGATCGTCATCGGCGGCGACGGCACGCTCGGCGAAGTTGTGGGCCGGTACTATCGCGAAATGGGAGGCTCGCCCCCGATTCTGCTCGTCCCGCGCGGCACAGCCAATCTCATGGGGCAGCACCTGGGCTTTAGAGCCAATGACCCACATCCGGAATCCGGCGTCCTGGCCGCCTTCAAAGCGGGACGCATGCGGGCCGTTGATGTCGCATCCGCCAACGGACGCATCATGCTCCTGGTGGCCGGTGTCGGCATCGATGGCGAGGTTGTTCACGAATTGGCTCGCCTTCGCACCGGCCCGATCGGCAAGCAGGCTTACGTCCTGCCGGCGGCCTTGGCCCTGTCGCGGTTCACCTATCCGCCACTGACGGTGAAAGTGGACGGACAGGTTATTCTGCGCGATGAGCCGGCTTTGGCCTTCATCGGCAACGTGCCGGAATACGGGACGGGATTCCCGGTCCTGCCGGACGCCCGGCCGGATGACGGGCTGCTCGATGTCTGCGCCATGCCCTGCGCGTCGCCGGCGCAACTGGCGGAAATAGCCCTGTACGCGGCGGCGGGCGAACATCTGACCGTCGAAGGCGTCCGCTACGTCAAAGGGCAGCGCGTCCAGATCGAATCGGTCGAACCGGTGGCCGTTCAGGTCGATGGCGACGCGGCTGGAAATACGCCGCTGGAAGTCCACTTGCTTCCCGTGCGCCTGCCTCTTATCCTGCCGGCCAACCTGTGAGCACCCTTCCCGACACCATCCGGCCGCAACAAACATGAATACGACGCCTGACCTTTTCGACAGTTCCGGGGCCGGTTTGCTGATCATCGGCGGACCCTGCGTCATCGAATCGCTGGAACTGTGCCTCACCGTCGCCAGACGTTTGAAAACGTACTGCGACCGGCTGGGGTTTCGGTACGTCTTCAAGGCCAGCTTTGACAAGGCCAATCGCTCGGCCAATTCGAGCTTTCGCGGGCCGGGATTGTGCGACGGTCTGGCCGTGCTTAAGCGAGTGAAAGACGAGATCGGCGTGGCCGTGCTGACTGATATCCACGAAACCCACCAGGCGCAGGCGGCGGCAGCCGTTGTGGATGTGTTGCAGATTCCAGCATTTCTGGCGCGGCAGACCGATCTGCTTGTGGCCGCCGGCGAGACCGGGCGCTGGGTCAACGTCAAGAAAGGCCAGTTCATGGCCCCGGCGGAAATGGCCAACGCGGCGGCGAAAATCCGATCCACCGGCAACCAGCGCATCCTCCTGACCGAGCGTGGCACATTCTTCGGCTATAACCGGCTGGTCAACGATTTCACGGGGCTTTCGATCATGAAGGAAACCGGCTGCCCGGTGATTTTCGATATCACCCATTCGACGCAGCAACCGGCCGGGCTGGGCACGCAAAGCGGCGGAAATCCGAAATTCTCGCCCCTGCTGGCGCGGGCGGCCGTGGTTGCCGGTGTCGATGGACTTTTCCTGGAAACGCATCCCGATCCCGCCAGCGCCAAGAGCGATGCGGCGTCGATGTTGCCTTTGGATTCCATCCAGCCGCTGCTTGAGCAGGTTCGGCAGCTTGTCGATCTCAGGAAGACATGGCCCGCTTGAGGCGATCGTGCCAAAGGGGAATTTATGCCGCGTAAATCCGCTGACAAATCCCAACCGAAACTCACGCATCTGGACGAATCGGGCAACGCCCGCATGGTGGACGTATCGGGCAAGCCGGTCACGCGTCGCACCGCTACGGCCGTGGGATTCATCTCCATGGCCCACGCAACGTTGCAGGCCATCGCGTTCGGCAAAGTCCCCAAGGGCGAGGTTCTGAACACGGCCCGCGTCGCCGGCATCATGGCGGCCAAGCGATGCGGCGAACTGATCCCGCTGTGCCATCCCCTGCCGATCGACACCGTGCATGTCGAGTTTGACGAGCCGGAAGGCCGGCCCGGCAATCCAGGCGAAGTCAAACTCCGCATCCGCGCCACGGCCACCATTTCCGCGCGCACCGGCGTCGAGATGGAGGCCCTGACCGCCGTGGCCGTCGCGGCATTGACGATCTACGACATGTGCAAGGCCATTGACCACGGCATGACGATCACTGGCATCCGCCTGCTCGAAAAATCCGGCGGCACTCACCCCTGGCCGCCCAAGTCGCCGCATATGATCGTGTAGTCTCCCTTCGCGCCCCGCCATTACCCTGGCAGACTTGACGCTATGCTCGGGCGTTACGGATTGCTCTCAGCGATCGTCACATCACCGCCGCACCCCTGGCGTTTTCTCTCATCATGGATCGCGCTCGCTCGATTCGATCGCGCCATGGATTCGACCAGTTCGCCTTGAAGAGGTTTAGTGGCGGTCGCAGGCGCAACATTAACTCGTTCTCCAAAGCCTCCAGAGGAGTCCATCGGGATGCCGCCGCGCGGATGAGAAGATTCGACATCATCCATTCGGTCAATTTTGCCTCATCTGCCGGGACAACGCCATAATTCGCGATCAGAATTCGCAACTGCTTCGAAGTCGGTGCCTTCATTTTTGTCGGTCGTAGACAGCTCCTAAATCCAAGAAGTGCAGCAAATGTTCGGCGCGCCGTCGACCATCCGGTTTTCCCTGTCTTGAAATGTTGCGTTGGAATTCTCTTGGCGATGGAATCCTCCGCCTTGCCGATATAAAGTGGACGGACAAGGAGCGATTTCTCGCCTTCCATGTCATCCAATCCCAAATCACAAATGGCCCTGGGGCCAGCAGTCCAAAAGGAATAGACTCCAGGATCGGTCGGCAATTCATCAAGAGCTTGCGGCCGAACCGATCTATCGAAAGCCGGCAAAAGGCGATCAGCCTCCGCTCCTAAGCTCCCCGCCAGTGTGCCAGTGTGACAATCAAATGACATTGGCGTAGTCCTTTTCCTCGACGAAGAAGAGTTTGCGCTGGAACGGAACATCCTCAACAACTGCTCAGCCTCATCCTTGGAAAAACGCCAGCGCTCTCCATGGGTGTGATCCACGACAAGCGTATTGCCCCGCTCTAGCTCGGCTCGCAGCCATCTGCGGAAATATTTCCCTGTCTTGTTCGCTAGGCGCGCCAAATCGTCGGCAGTAAAAACTTGTGTCACATAATCCGCCGGTATGCCGCGGTCAACGCCCGGAAGGGTCAAGTCTTCCACCGAGGTCGAATCGTCTGCCCGTCCGGCGCCTTCTTGGAGGTGCAGTGCCAGGCGATGCGCCTCTTCCAGCCACGCCAGCTTTTCGGACAAAGGCAACTCGGCTAACCGCGCTTGCTGGTCCGCCTCGTGCCCTTCGAAACCCCGCGGCCACGCTTGATCGGAAGGTAGTTTTGGTTGTTTGCTCATGGTCTCTTCCGTTCGCGAAGGTGTGCAATGTCTTCCAGATCTCTTGGCCGGCCGGCGAAGGTCTTCATCGTGATGAGGTCTTCCAGCGAACAAAAGGTGGCCACAATGCCCGACGCCACGTCAAGCGGGACGGCTCTTGAATAGGCGGCGTCGAAATCCACAGGCGGGTCGAGAAACAGGTCGATGGCCGTCGTTTGGTGCTTCGTCGAATACAAAGAAAACACTAGCATGTTCCTTTCAGACGCCCATCGCCGCCGATTTGCCGGTTCAATGAACTCCTCGAATGCAACGGGCACGCGCGGGAGATAATCGAGCGATTTGATCGCCTCAACCGCCCTGGTGAGGTTGTCGCGGTCGACGGCCAGTACCAGATCAATGTCGGCGGTAAAGCGCATATAGCCGTGGGCAACGACGGCAAGGCCGCCGACGATCAGGTATCGAACCTGGTGTTGATTCAGCGCGCGGACGATGGCTTCAACGCTGCTTTTTTCCATACGCACGGCCGTCGATGGGATTATACCTGACCGCCGGCGCAAAAAAGAACCCCGGCCCTTGTTGAAGGGGCCGGGGTTCTTGTTTAACGCTGGCAGTGACCTACTTTCCCGCTGAAGCAGTATCATCGGCTCGGCAGGCTTAACGACCGTGTTCGGAATGGGAACGGGTGTGACCCTACCGATATAGCCACCAACGAAAGCCCCGACGACGGTTTCCCGGCGTCGGGACTGAAATTCGACAGGAAAAAATTGAGGTTGTCCGCGACATATCAAGTCGAGAACTTCTTTGGAGTCCGCACACTTCCCGGGTCTTTCGAGCCTGGGGGGAATGTGCCGACGTTGATCGATAAAAGTGGTCAAGCAATCGACCATTAGTACCGGTAACCTGAAGACCTCTCGGTCCGTACAGCTCCGGCCTATCAACCGGGTGGTCTACCCGGGGTCTCTCGGGAGCAAGCTCCCATGGAATCATCGTCTTGGCATAGACTTCACGCTTAGATGCTTTCAGCGTTTATTCGTTCCGGACATAGCTACCCAGCCATGCCGCTAGCGCGACAACTGGTACACCAGGGGTCCGTCCTTCCAAATCCTCTCGTACTATGGAAGAGGTGCCGTCAAGATTCCTACGCCCACAGCAGATAGGGACCGACCTGGCTCACGCCGGTCTGAACCCAGCTCGCGTACCGCTTTAATTGGCGAACAGCCAAACCCTTGGGACCGCCTTCAGCCCCAGGATGCGATGGGCCGACATCGAGGTGCCAAACCGCCTCGCCGCTATGGACGCTCGGAGGCGATCAGCCTGTTATCCCCGGGGTACCTTTTATCCGTTGAGCTATGGCGCTTCCACACGCAACCACAGGATCACTAAAGCCGCCTTTCAGCTCTGCTCGTGCTGTAGCACTCGCAGTCAAGCAGGCTTCTACTTTTACGCTCGACGACCGATTGCCAACCGGCCTGAGCCTGCCTTTGCACTCCTCCGTTACTCTTTTGGAGGAGACCGCCCCAGTCAAACTGCCCGCCTAGCACGGTTCCCTGCCCGGATTCACGGGTCAGGGTGAGACGACGAATGCAAACAGGGTGGTATTTCACCGTTGGCTCCCTTCCGACCAAGATCGGAAGATCAACGCCTCCCACCTATCCTACGCAGTTCACACCCGGCATCAGTACCAGGTTGCAGTAAAGGTCCACGGGGTCTTTCCGTCTTGCTGCGGGTAGACGGTATCTTCACCGCCACTTCAATTTCACCGAGTCTGCGGTTGAGACAGCGCCCAAGTCGTTACGCCGTTCATGCGCGTCGGAACTTACCCGACAAGGAACTTCGCTACCTTAGGACCGTCATAGTTACGGCCGCCGTTTACCGGTGCTTCGGTTGCCAGCTTCGGGGCGAACCCCTGACCGACTCCCTTAACATTCCGGCACCGAGCAGGCGTCATTCTGTATACATCCTCTTACGAGTTAGCACAGAACTGTGTTTTTGATAAACAGTCGCCCGGGCCGCTTCCTGCGCCCTCTCCCGAAGGAGGAGGGACCCCTTATCCCGAAGTTACGGGGTTAGATTGCCTAGTTCCTTAACCGCAGTTCTCTCGAGCGCCTGAGGATACTCTCCTCGCCTACCTGTGTCAGTTTTAGTACGGGTGGTCGTATTGTCCCCCGCACACTTTTCTTGACCCCTTCTCCACAGACTTCGGCAACAAAGCGGCCTCGATCTTGCGAAACCCCAATCTGATAAGGGGATCTGCCTTGAAAAGGTACATGTGCGGGTTCAACCGTTACGGCCAGTGCGGGAATATTAACCCGCTGTGCATCGGCTACGCCTTTCGGCCTCGTCTTAGCTTCCGACTAACCCTGGGCGGATTTACCTTCCCCAGGAAACCTTAGGCTTTCGGCGTGCAGGATTTTCACCTGCATTATCGTTACTCATACCGGCATTCTCACTTGCACGCGCTCCACCACTCCTCACGGTATGGCTTCGACGCTGCGTGCAACGCTCTTCTACCGCTCCAGCTTGCGCTGGAACCCGCTGCTTCGGTATTCAGCTTATTCCCGATCATTTACGGCGCTGCTGTGCTCGACCAGTAAGCTATTACGCACTTTTTAAATGGTGGCTGCTTCTAAGCCAACATCCTGGCTGTCTCAGCACAACAACTTCCTATCGAACTGAGCTGAATTTTGGGACCTGAGCAGGCGGTCTGGGTTGTTTCCCTTTTGACCGCGAAGATTATCCCTCGCGGACTCACTCCAGAGATAGTCCTATGGGTATTCGGAGTTTGGTAGGAGCGTGTAGGCGGGTAGCCCCACGTCTCCTTTCAGTAGCTCTACCCCTTACGTGTAGTTGCTCCAGGCTGCCCCTAAAGGCATTTCGAAGAGAACCAGATATCTCCCCGTTTGATTAGACTTTCACTCCTCCCCACAAGTCATGCCAGAACTTTTCAACGTTCACGGCTTCGTGCCTCCTCCCGATTTTACTCGGGATTCACACTGCTCATGGGTAGATCACGGGGTTTCGGGCCGCAGGCCTGCGACTTAACGCCATCTTAAGACTCGCTTTCGCTTCGGCTCCGGTGCTTGACACCTTAGCCTTGCCGCAGACATGCACTCGCCGGTCCATTATGCAAAAGGTACGCCGTCACACCGCCATTGCTGGCATGGTGCTCCGACCGCTTGTAAGTGTATGGTTTCAGGTACTTTTAACTCAGCTTGTAGCTGTGCTTTTCACCATTCAATCGCCCTACTTGTTCACTATCGGTCATCGAGGAATATTTAGCCTTGCCCGGTGGTCCGGGCGGCTTCACACCAGATTCCACGAGTCTGGTGCTACTCTGGAGAGCACATATTAACGGGGACCTATTCCTGTCGCTTACGGGCCTTTCACCCTCTGTGGGACAGCATTCCTGAAGACTTCAGCTAGGAACGGTTTTGTAACCCCTCAGTGCTTCCGCAACCCCGAGACGAATCTCGGTTTGGGCTATGTCCGCTTTCGCTCGCCGCTACTTACGGAATCGATGTCTCTTTCTTTTCCTCCGGGTACTTAGATGTTTCAGTTCCCCGGGTTTGCTCCTGTACGACTATGAATTCATCGCACGGTGATCCCGATTAATCAGGACCGCGTTTCCGCATTCAGAAATCTCCGGATCGATGCTTGTTTGCCAGCTTCCCGGAGCTTATCGCAGGCTACCACGTCTTTCTTCGCTTCTCGATGCCAAGGCATCCACCATACACCCTTAGTAGCTTGACCACATTTATCGATCACCGTCTTCTCAGACCCAGCTTCGCTTCGCCTGGATCCCAGGCCCCAGCCTCGACTTGCGTCTTGGCCGAAACCGCCGGCGGGCGTGCCGGCAACGGAACATACGATCGATACTGTAATCGTTCGCCAAAAAAGATGCTCGACCGATTCCTGCCCACCGTACAAAACGTCCCCGATGCGGAGACGCTCTTCCGGCCAGACGGAAAAACCAAAACCAAACGGGCAGGAATCGCGGAGGTCTACACTTATATTGAGACCTTGAACCTCAATCTTCTCTTGTCAAAGAGCCCGCCGCGCGATCCTTCCATACCTCAGCTTTCGCCTCAGTCCGGAAAACACCACAAAACGGCCCGCCAAACGCGGGTGAGCTTATCCCCGCAGGGGTAAGCTGATCCGAATTCAGCCGATACATCTCCGGGAATCGCTTTTGCGATTCCTGGTCAGCCGTCACCGTTCCACTCGGTGACCGGGTTTTAAGACGGGGTCACCTCGAGGGAAGATGATGCCAAGCTTCGAGTTGCCGTGTGCTCAATCGTCTCTCTCGCCCTGTTCAATTACTTCCGTTCGACCACTTCAATACGCTCACCGTTATGTGAGCCGGGAGGTAGATCATACTCAACCCACTCTTCCCGTCAAGACCCTTTGCAAAGAAATTTTTGCAATGCGCTAACCTCGTCAATACGCATCACGACCGAGAATGGTTCATCGGCACATATTGACGCCCTACTTGAGCCTGCCGCCTTGATCGTAACTCTCGTGCGGCTAAATAGTTTCAAATTCCGTCCGCCGCGGGTCGGCAACGGCCACGACCAGCAGCGATATCGCCGCCGGCTCGCCCTGCCGCACCGCCGCTGCCAGCGATCGGGCCGTTGCGCCTGTCGTAAGAACATCATCGACAATCGTGATTCGCCTGCCGCGAATCCAGTTCGCATGGGTCAGGGCAAACGCCCCGCGCACGTTTTCCCGCCGTTTCCACTCCGCCCCCAGGCCCGTCTGCGTCCCAGTCGCTCGAATTCGCATTGCCGCCGCACGTGATTTGATTCCCGCTCGCCGGCCAAGTCGCCCAGCGATGATGTCCGACTGGTCGAAACCACGTTCAATCTGCCGCGCCCAATGCAACGGCACCGGCACCAGACACTCCGACCACGCCAAGACCTCCCGCACAGCCGAACAATCCCACATCCGATCCGCCAGGGCCTCGGCCAGATCCCATCGGCCGTGGTATTTCATCCGGTGAATCATGTCTCGAAGCGGCGACGCAAACTTGCCCAGCGACACCACCCGCCGAAATGGATATATCCCCCTGCCCTGGCAATACGGACAATGGCCCAGGGATTGCGCCGTCGGCACCGCGCAGTGATCACATCGAGATTGTGCGGCCAATTCGTTCAGCCCCGCCGCGCATGTTCCGCAAAATCGCTGGCCGGATTCGCACGCCCGATGACACGCAGCGCATCGGCTGGGATAGACCAGATCGAGAATTTCCCCGAAGCACCGGCCCGGCCAACTCGCCCATGATCTTGCGCTGGCCATGAGCCGTCCTCACGCCGTGGCAAGTGGGCTGGGCCCCAGAATCTCGGCCGTGAATATCGAGAGCATGGCCGCTCCCATTCGCCAGGCGCCGGCGGGCATTCCGATTTTTTCGGTACAAAGCCGATCCAGAAGCTGCTCGCGCGTCCAGCCAGTTTCCCTCGCCACTTGCGGAAGAAAACATCCGCTCCGCCCGGCGATGGTCAGGTAGATTCCCTCTCGCGCCGGATCGAATTCAAGCGGATTGCCTCGCGGCGAAAGGGGCGAGAGAACGCTCAGTTCCAACTCCAAACGAGGAATTTCCGCCGTCGTCACCGGCCTGCCCGCAAATCGCGGGTCCGAGAGGCACGAATTGGCCGAATCCCGCACCGCAATCCACACCGGCACCGACGCATCCAGCCGTCCCACGCACCCGCGAAGTTCATGTGTGAACCTGTCGTGCAACGTCGTGAAACACCCCGCCAATTGCTGATAGACCGGCTCCTGCACGCCCGGAAACTGCGGCACGGGAACCCCACCCAACGGACCGGCCAGCCGAAAGCGAATAATGTCGGCGGCCAAGTGGATCAACGCCTGACGATTTGCGGCCGAGAATTCCATGCAACGTGACCGGCTTAACGAGTTGGTATACTATACCGTTGCGCCAGCCGGATAGCGATATATGACGACAGCGGTCAGCGAATATTGGCAAGTTTACGCGCCCGGCGCCGCCGGCATCGCGTGGTTCCTCGTTTTGATCTGGCTGGCCATGCTCGCGGGCATCGCCCTTCTGCTTCGGGCCCTGCTGCAGCGCCGCCCGCCACGCTTTGACCAATACAAGAATCGCCTTCGTCGCATCTGCCGCAATTGCGGCGCGCTGCACCTGAGGCACGCGCGATATTGCCCTCGCTGCGGCCGGTCAGTTTGATCGATGCGCCGCACCAGCCGCGAGCCTTCAACTCTTGAGGCCGCGCAGAACAAACTCAACGGCCTGTTCGATCGAGAAGTGGTTGCGGCGATTCAGATTCAGCGCGATCATCGCGTAGCCGATTCCCAGGTTGATCAGAATCCAGGCCGGCACTTTCGGATCGACATCGCCGCGGAATTCGCCGGATTTCTGCCCCGCCGTGATGATCCCCACGAAGAACCGCTCGACTTCGTTGTAATGCTCGCGCAGGACGGCAACGACCTTGCGTTCCCGGCTGGTGCTCAGGGCGCCGTGCAGCACCTGATAGGCATAGCCGAGGTGCTTGAGATGGTCGGGAAATTCGCGCGCGATATTGCGGATTTGCTCGCTGGGATTGGTCGACCGGGCGATCAACTCCCGCCAGTGATCCAACGTCTTGCGGCTCATGTCGCGCACGATGGCAACAAACAGTTCGTGCTTGGTCTCAAAGTGGCGATAAAGGATCGGCTCGGTGATTCCGGCCTCCTCGGCAATCGCGGCTGTGGTGGTTGCGGTAAAACCCCAACGGGCGAACAATCGCGTCGCTACTTCCATCAGTTGGGCACGTCGTTGTGGAGCTCGTAGTCGTGGCATGGCAAATTCATATCTCCGCTTTGCCCGATTGGCAAGTTTCCGGTCACAAAATATCAGCCCGATCGAATCCCGTCTTTGCCGATCATCCAGACATTCCAGCACGCAAGGCACGCGGGGAATTGTCTCCACCGGCCAAAGTCGTTAAGAAGATGCCATGTCCCACAAACCCCGACTTCTCACCGGCGACACGCCGACCGGAAAGCTCCACCTCGGCCACTGGGTTGGCAGCGTCGAAAACCGCGTGGCGTTGCAGGATCAATACGACTGCTATTTCATCATCGCCAACAAACATGCCTTCACCACCCGCGCCGACAAACCCGCAGATATCCGCCAAAGCGTCCTGGATATCGCCACCGACTATCTCGCCGCCGGCATCGATCCGGCCCGCAGCACCATCTTCATCCAGAGCGAAGTCCCGGCCATCGACGAACTGACATTCTTCTTCGCGATGCTCATTCCCTATCCGCGCGTCATGCGAAACCCCACCCTCAAAGACGAAATCCGCGACAAGGGCCTGGGCGACAATTACTCCTTCGGTTTCCCGCTCTACGCCGTTGGCCAATGCGCCGACATCCTGGCATTCCGCCCGGCCGTCGTGCCCGTCGGCGAAGACCAGTTGCCCCACCTGGAAATGTCGCGCGAGGTCGCCCGGCGATTCGATCAAATGTACTGCGGCGTCGATCCGCACACGGAGGATGCCGACTACGTCAAATCCGGCGGCCTGTTCCCGGTCATCGAGCCCAAGCTCGGCCGCGTGCGCCGCCTCGTCGGCACCGGCGGGCCCGGCCCGGATGGCAATCTGCTCAAGATGAGCAAGTCGCTCAATAACGCCATTTTCCTGTCCGACGACGCCGACGCCGTCCGCAAGAAAGTCATGTCCATGTACACCGATCCCAAGCGGCTCCGCGCCACCGATCCCGGCACGGTCGAGAACAATCCGCTCTGGATCTTCCATGAAACGTTCAACCCCGACACCGATTGGATTCGCCAGCAGCAGGACGCCTATCGGGCCGGAAAGGTCGGCGACGTGATCATCAAGCAACGGCTGGTGGACGTGCTCAACACTCTCCTGCAGCCGATTCGCGCCCGCCGCGAGCAATTCGACCGCCGCCCCGACGATGTCCTGGCCATCCTCAAATCCGGCACCGCCCGCGCCAACGCCGTCGCCGAGGAAACCCTGCAACTTGCCAAGCAGGCCATGAAACAGGACTACTTCCCGCGTCAACTCAAGTTGCTGGATTGACGGTCACGTGCTGATCCAAATCCAAGTCGAAGAACCCAAGTGCGCCACCTGCGGCTATTCGCTGCTGATGCTCCAATCCCGCGTCTGTCCGGAATGCGGCACGCCCATCCCGGCAAGCCCGCCCGCGCCCGTCCCGGCGGCGCAAACCGCGATCTCGATCTGACCGGTCGGCACTGTCCACCAACATCTTCTTCTCCGCAGCTTAACGCGGCGCCAATGAACGGCGGATATGAATGCCCTTCAGCGCTTCGGTTGTACGGCCGTGTCGCGAGCGCCGCGTGCATTTCCACGCACTATCGACCGCCGTGATATCAAAAGAAGGAGTCCCAATGCGTCGTTCGACAATCATTCTCGCCCTGCCACTGCTGGCCACGGTCCTTTGCGCCTTCGCAATTGTCACCGCCGCCGCGCCGACAACCGCGCCCACCACGCAGGCCGCCGCCACCACGGCCCCCAGCATGATGACCATCAACGCCTCCGACAAATCCGGCATCCAGGCCGCCATGCCCACCGTCATGGTCGTCGGCGTCATCGATAACGTCACCGTCGCCGACAGCGTTATCACACTCAACTTCAAGGACACCGCCGATTCCCAGTTCTACGCCGTCATCCTCAGCAGCGGCCGCGATTCCGTCCTGGCCGCCTACAACAACGACATCGCCAAGGCGATCACCGGCAAAACGGTGCGCGTGACGGGCAACGTGGTCCTCTACCGCGGCCGGCCTGAAATCATCATCAACGCACCCGACCAGTTGGCCATCGTGAAGTAGCACGATCTCTCCAAGCGGCGGCCCCTGTCGCCCGCCCATGGGATCGCGTCCGCTTTCCGATAACTCATTGCCACACCGTCGCTTAGGCAGAAACCGCGACGCCGCACCGCTTTGGCCGCACCCTCATTTCCAGCCGAATATCGCGGTTTCGCCTCCCAACCGCGACGAAAAAACGCTCCAAATGTCTCGAAAAAGTTCGAAGATGTGCTGAAATAGTCTGAACTTTGCCCGGCCGAGTCCGA
>CAYQTE010000061.1:0-30293 GCA_964420285.1 uncultured Tepidisphaeraceae bacterium | reverse complement strand
GCAGTAGAACATTTCTTGGCCTCTTTGAACATACGAGACGCCAAGAGCGCCAAGACGGCAATAATGCCAGCGCCGAACGTGCCAGCATGGCCGTCTCCGCTGCACCCCGGCTCCCCATCTCCCCCGCTTCTTCTCCAGCAGATTGAAACAGAATGCAACATAGGGGGGGTGGGGGTCGGCCTGCGGCCGAGAGGGTAGAGAGCGGAAAGTAGACAGTAGAGCGACGATCCACGGCTTCCGCCTCACGCTCCACTTTCTCCTCTCCACCGGCACCGCGATCTCCTTGCTCCCCAACCGTGTCGCAGAATGTCCCACAATCCCCCAGCCCCCCGGGTGGGGGGTTACCGCCGACGGCGGGGATTGGCCAGAGCAGGGGAGGAGATGAACAGGCGAGCGGTTCGACCGGTTCGGCAAGCTCACGGCGGGCAGGCTCGCCGCGGGCAGGGGTGCCGGAGAGCGGGGGAGCGTAAAGGTGGACGAATCGCGCCTTTGGGCGATAGGATGGGTCGATGATGCGAGTCTTACTGGCTAATCCGCGTGGGTTTTGTGCGGGGGTGAACATGGCGATCGAGTGCGTGGACAAGGTTCTGGCGGTCAAGGGGCCGCCGGTTTATGTGTATCATGAGATCGTACACAACCGGCACGTGGTGGATGGGTTTCATGGGCGGGGGGTGACGTTTGTGGACAATATCGAGCAGATTCCGGAAGGGGCGGTAGTGGTATACAGCGCGCACGGGGTGTCGCCGGAGGTGAGGCGGGCGGCGCGGCAAAGGCGGCTGCTGGAGGTGGATGCCACCTGTCCGCTGGTTACAAAGGTGCATATCGAAGTGCTGCGCTATGTGCGCGATGGGTATACGATCATCTTCGTCGGTCACCGCGATCACGACGAGGCGATCGGAACCGTCGGCGAGGCGCCGGGTTCGATCATCGTCGTCGAGTCGGCCGGTGATGTGGCCAGGCTGGAGGTTCCCGATCCGGGCAAGCTGGCGTACGTGACGCAGACGACGCTGAGCGTGTCGGATGCGAAGATCGTGGTTGATGCGCTGCGGGCGCGGTTTCCGCGGATTCGGCATCCGGAAAAGGACGATATCTGCTATGCGACGACCAACCGCCAGATGGCGGTGACGCAGCTTGTCGGCCAGGCGGAGGTGGTGCTGGTGATCGGAAGCCGCAACAGCTCGAATTCGCAGCGGCTTGTCGAGCGGGCGGCCGAGGCGTCGCGGCCGGCGTATCTGATTGACGATGCGTCGGAGCTTGATCCGAAGTGGCTGGCGGGTCGGGGGTCGGTGCTGGTGACGGCCGGGGCCAGTGCGCCGGAATATCTGGTGGAGCAATTGCTGGAGCGGCTGGTGTCGGAATTTGACGGGGTGGTTGAAAGCCACACGCTGGTCGAGGAAGATATGTTCTTCGATCTGCCGAAATCGGCCAGAAGTCTGGCCGTGATGGAATAGATTATTGTGTGGCTGAAAGGGAGAGGACGAAATGAAGGGTGTGATACTGGCGGGCGGGACGGGGTCGCGGCTGTTTCCACTGACGAAAGTCACCAACAAGCATCTGCTGCCGGTTTACGACAAGCCGATGATTTTTTACCCGATCGAGTGCATGGCCAAGTCGGGGATCGAGAAGGTACTGCTGGTGACCGGCGGGAATAACGCGGGGGATTTTATCCGTCTGCTGGGCAACGGGCGGGAGTTCGGGCTGAGGGAGTTGAATTACACCTACCAGGACGGGGCCGGCGGCATTGCGCAGGCGCTGGGGCTGGCCGAGGATTTCGTGGCCGGCGACAGCCTGTGCCTGATCCTGGGCGACAACATTCTGGAATTCACGATCGGGGCGTCGGTGCGGCGGTTTGCCGAGCAGGGCAAGGGCGCCAAGATTTTCCTGAGCCGGGTGGAGAACCCGCGAGCTTATGGCGTGGCGGAGATGGACGGCGAGCGGGTCACGCGGATCGTGGAGAAGCCCAAGGAACCCAGGAGCGATCTGGCGGTGATTGGCGTGTATTTGTATGACGGGAACGTGTTCAACATCGTCAAGACGCTCAAGCCGTCGGCCCGCAATGAACTGGAAATCACCGATGTGAACAACGCGTATATCGCGGAAGGGACCATGACCGCCGACCGCGTGAGCGGGTTCTGGGCGGATGCCGGCGAGAACATCGATTTTTATCTGCGTTCGTGCAACACGGTGGCGCAGAACGGGGCGAACAAGGACGGCCCGCAACCGTAGCGGGGCGGAGCGGCCGGACACATACGCCCGATCGGCGCGGGCAGCACGGGAATCTCGTATGCGGACCATTCTTGTCACCGGAGCGGCGGGCTTTATCGGGACCAATTTCGTGCGCATGCTGTTGGACCGCAACGAGCCGGTGCGGCTGGTGGCGTACGATCAGCTCACCTACGCCGGGAATCTGGCCAACATCGCCGATCGGATCGACAACAAGCGGCTGTTCTTCGTGCGCGGCGACATTTGTGATGCCGAGCGGCTGGAGGCGGCGTGGGATGAGCATCACGTCGATCAGGTCGTGCATTTCGCGGCCGAAAGCCATGTCGATCGCAGCATCATGGGTTCCGGGCCGTTCGTGCGGGCCAATGTGGTTGGCACGCAGGTGTTGCTCGACGTCGCCCGCAAAAAGAACGTCGGGCGGTTTGTGAACGTGAGCACCGACGAGGTGTACGGCACGCTGCCGGAAGACCGGCCGGATGAAAAGTTCGTCGAGCAGACGCCGCTGGCGCCGAACAGCCCGTATTCGGCGAGCAAGGCGGCGGCCGATTGCCTGGTGCGGGCGTATGTGCACACGTTTTCGTTTCCGGCGCTGATCACGCGCTGCTCGAACAACTACGGGCCGTACCAGTTCCCCGAAAAGCTTATTCCGTTGTTCGTGACCAATCTCATCGAGGGCAAGAAGGTTCCGCTGTACGGCGACGGCCTGAATGTGCGCGACTGGCTGCATGTCGAGGACCATTGCCAGGCCATCTGGACCGTGCTGGAACGCGGGCGCATCGGCGAGGTCTACAACGTCGGCGGCAATAACGAATTGACCAACCGCCGGCTGACGGAATTGATCCTCTCGACAATGAAATGCGACTGGGATCAATACGTTCAATACGTGAAGGACCGGCCGGGCCACGACCGCCGTTACGCGATTGATGCGGGCAAGATCGAGCGTGAACTGGGCTGGAAGCCGCGGCATAAATTCGAGGAGGCGATCGGCGCGACCATCCAGTGGTATCGCGATAACCAGGCCTGGTGGCGCGCGATCAAGAGCGGCGAATATCTCAAGTATTACGAGCGGCAATACGCCGGGCGATGAATCGGGCACGTCATGGGAATGTACGATCGAATACTCATCACCGGGGCCGGCGGCATGCTCGGGCGGGCATTCACGCGGCTCTTGCGCGGTCGCGGGGCAAATGTCGTCGCTCTTCGGCATACCGATCTGGACATCGGCGACCCGGCCGCCGTCGCGGCGGCGTTTTCGGCACATCGGCCAACGCTGCTGCTCAATTGCGCCGCCTACACCAAGGTTGATCTGTGCGAAAAGGAATCCGCACTGGCTCATCGCATCAACGGCGCCGCCGTCGGTTCTCTGGCCCAGCAGTGCCGAACCGCCGGGGCGGTCCTGATGCACGTCAGCACGGATTTCGTGTTCGACGGTTTGCTGCTCCGGCCCTATCGCCCGGATGATCCGGTGAATCCGACGCAGGAATACGGCCGCTCGAAACTCGCCGGTGAGAAGGCATTGCTCCAAGCCGATCTCGCGCAATGGCTGCTGGTGCGGACAAGCTGGGTGTTCGGCGTCGGCGGCGTGAATTTCCCCCGCACCATCGTCAACGCCGCCCGCGCCGGCAAGCCTCTGTCGGTCGTCAGCGATCAACGCGGCTGCCCAACCTACGCCAGCGACCTGGCGGCCGGGATTCTCGATCTGCTCGACCACGGCCGAACCGGAATCCAACATCTCACCAACAGCGGCGCGACAACCTGGTTCGACGTGGCGAAGGCGGCACTGGTGGAATTCGGCCTGGCCGATTATCCAGTCAAGGCCATTACATCGGCCCAATGGCAGGCGATCCGTCCGGACTCGGCGGCCCGGCCGTTGTATTCCGTTCTGGAAAGCTCACTGCCTTTGCGTCCCTGGCAAGCGGCACTGCACGATTTCGCCCTTGCCGCCACGAGCGGCGGCTGGGACTGATTTCCACATCCCAATCCAGCTTGCGATTGGCCGGAAAGGCGCAAAAAAAGAAGCGGTCCCGGGCAAGGACCGCTCCCAATGGGGCTGATGCGGGGTCTTCCAGAGGGCAGGAAGAGCCCCCACATCGGGGAAAGAACAGGATGCTTTTCTCGTCCGCCCATAAGCGGAATACCAGAGACTGTCAATCGCGGTGCCAAACCGGCGCGAGTTTCGGGACATCTGCACCAAAACTGCGTTAACACACGCTGAGACTAACTCTTATAGGGCGCCGAATTCTGGATAATTGAGAATCCGTCGCAACAACAGGCTCGCCATCAATACGTCAATATGTCGTGTTTGTCGCACCACAATGCGACAATATGTCGCTATCATTAAATGGCGGAAGCGTATCGAAAATCAAACTCACAGCCTCATTGCCGGCCGGCTCCAATCGCTTGCTGGCCATTTCGACCGGTCATTGGTCATTTGTCAGCATGGGCCCGGCTTGAGTATCATTTCCGACTGAACAAGCGGCCGGAAGCGCTGCTCGTTGGGTGGCTGCGGCGGTTTGCGGGCGCGCCCGCTCACGATCTCAAAGGGGGGGCCGAAAAATCGGCTTGATTCGGCTTTGCCGAAGGAGAAATGTCATGTCGTCGACCGCGAAGGTGATCGGAGCGTTGTTCATGTTGGCCCTTATGGCGGCCGTACCGCGCAGGGCGCCGGCGCAATCGGGACCGCAGACCACCCCGGCGATCGTCGCGGCGGCGGCCGCCGCCAAGACGCCAGCCTGCGATGGGCCTGTTCAGGCCAACTGGGATTCCATCCGGGCCAATTACAAAGTCCCCGCGTGGTTCATCGACGCCAAGTTCGGCATCACCATGCACTGGGGCCTGTTCTCGATCCCGGCCTACCACAACGAGTGGTACGAAAAATACATGTACACGAGCTTCAGCGCCTGGCACACGCAGAACTACGGCCCGCCGGATAAGTTCGGGTACAAGGATTTCATCCCGCTGTTCCAGGCCAAGTCGTTTGATCCGGACGCGCTGGCGGCCCTGGTCAAGGCATCGGGGGCCAGGTACTTCATGCCGACCTGCGAACACCACGACGGGTTCAGTTTGTGGGACAGCGACATCAATCCGTTCAACGCGGCCAAGATGGGTCCCAAGCGCGACCTGATCGGCGAAATGGCCGTCGCCGTCCGCAAGCAGGGCCTCAAGTTTGGCGTCTGCAACCACAGCATCGAGCATTACACCTTCGTCAACCCCACGGCGGGCCTGGCCAACGACACCAGGGATCCGGCCTTTGCCGATTTCTACTGGACCAACCACAATGACGCGAATTTGCAGCGGTTCCTGGAATGGTGGGTCGCCAAGAGCATGGAACTGATCGACAAGTATCAGCTCGATATTCTCTGGTACGACAACGGCGTGAACGGCCGGAATTTCGATCCGCTCAAGGAGAAGGTGGCCGCGTATTACTACAATCGCGCCAAACAGTGGGGCAAGGAGGTGACCATCGACACCAAGGACTCGGCGTTTCTGGCCGGCAGCGTGCTGGATTTTGAAAAGCTCCACCCGCGCGGCCCGACGCAGATTCTCAAGGGCATCTGGGACGCCGAAGAGCCGATCGGCAGCACCTGGGGCTACGTGACGGCCAACGCGACCGGCGGCGGGGCCGAAACCTTCCGCAGCCCGCAGTCGGTCATCAGCGAACTGTGCGAAATTCTCAGCATGAACGGGAGTCTGCTGCTGAATTTGTCGCCGGATGGCCAGGGCGCCGTCAATCAACAGCAGCAGACGACGCTCAAGGCGGTGGGCGAGTGGCTGGCCGTCAACGGCGAGGCCGTCTACGGAACCCACAATTGGATCCTGGCCAGCGAAGGCGCGCCCGCCGCTGCGCGGGGCGGTGGCGGCGGTGCGGCTCGTGCCGGCCGGCGCGGCGCCGGCGCGGCAACTTCCACAACGCCCACGGCCGTCGCACCGGCGACAAGTCCCGCCCAAGCAACCCCGGCCGTCGGCGTCACTTACCGCTTCACCGTCAAGGACGACAATCTCTACGCCATAGCCCAAGCCTGGCCCGGCGGCACCGCCAACATCGCCTCACTGGCCACAGGCAAGGCCCCCAATGGCAAGATCACCAGCGTCACGCTTCTGGGCAACGCCGGCAATCTCGATTTCACCCAGGACGCCGCCGGCCTGCACGTCAAGATGCCCGCCCAGCGCCCGTGCAATTACGCCTTCACCCTGAAAATCACCGGCCTGAAAATGAACCCGCCGGGCGCGCCCCAGCCATCCGTTATGGCGGATTTGGTGAATAACTAAACTTCGGTCAGAAGATTTGATCCAGCAGGAGTCTCATTTCCACAATTCCGGCTCGATCCGCCGGTGATCGGTAATTGACCAGTCGAATTCGGCGTCTTCGACCCACGACCCGATCGCGAAATCCAGTTCGTGATTGGTCAAGATCGTTCGACCGATTCCCGCTCCGTGTGCAAGAGCTTCGACGGCAACTTCGTTGAGGCTCCGACCTTGCTCTCGAGCCTTCTGCCGCAGCGCCTTGTCCACATCCGGCGGAATGTTTCGGAGGGTATATTGCATGGTTAGACTATACGCCACTGATGCTGGTGCGCGAAATCACCGCACGCTGGTCCGGGCGATTGCCGCATGAAAATCGCGATCTCGCGCCCACAAACCATCCTCGGGGCAGGTATCTATATGTGACGGAGGTCAATCATGTCATCATCCCAGCGGATGTCGGGAATCAGTCTGGCGGCTTTCTTGTCGGCGGTCGCTCTTTTCGCAATTACGTCGTCGAGCCAACGAACGGCATCGGCCGCCGGCACTGGCGCGGCCGGGGCGACAAGCCAGCCCGCCGGGTCGGCCGACGACGCATCGCTGCCGGCGCGGGAGTACAATTCAGCGCTGGATCTTGGCGTAGCTTTGGCGCCACTGAATGGCGGCCCGTATATGGATGGGGTGCGTCGCTATCCCACCGATTTGGGCCGCGTACCGGCGGGAAAGCCGTTGGCCATTCCGGCGGGGCGATTGTGGTATGTGACGCAGGACTCCCCAGTGGGGCCCAAGTTGATCCAAGAGATTCGAGCCCAGCGGATTCCCGGAGTGAGTCTTTGGGATGGATCTGATGCGGATTTGGCCAAGCTATCGGATCTCCGCGAGCTGCGACTACTCGATCTATCCAACTCTGACGTGACAGACGAGGGCTTGGCGAATATCGAGGGGCTGACGTCTTTGCAATGGCTGAGCCTGCACGACAATCTACGTGTGACGGACGCGGGGTTGGGCCATCTCATGTCGCTGAAGGCACTGCGAACGCTCGACCTGTCCGGCATAGCAATTACCGCTGCCGGCTTGGAGAAGATCGAGGGATTAACGGGGCTTCAAAGCCTCAACTTGGCGTCAAGCAGAATTGGCAGCGACGCCGGTCTCGCGCATATCAAGAAGCTAACCGCCCTGAGCACGCTTGACCTTACGTTTACGGGGGTCACGGACGCCAGTCTGCAGCATCTTGAAGGCATGGTGGCGTTGCAGACTCTGAGTCTCAGCCAAAGCGTGGTATCCAGCGCGGGGCTCGAACACCTCAAGGCCTTATCGCGCTTACGGTCGCTTGACCTGTCGGACACAAAAGTGACAGGCGCGGGCCTGGTCTGGCTCAAAGGGCTTCCGGAATTGGCGGAGCTCAACTTGTCAGCGACACGGGTGACCTACGGCGGCTTCGAGCATTTGCGGGAATTGGCTGCTCTTCGGAACCTTGGCCTTTCAAGCATGGGGGTCACGGACGCAGAGCTGGCGAGCGTCAAGACGCTGACGAGGCTGGAGGTACTCACCCTGGAGGGAGCGGATTTGACGGACGCTGGACTGAAGAATCTTGAGGGCTTGGTATCGCTCAGGACGCTCAATCTGACCGGAGTGAAGGTCACCGACGAGGGCATGGTGAATCTCAGGAATATGTTGGCCCTCGAGGATCTCCGGTTGGATGCTACCCGAATAACGGACGACGGGCTCAAAAACTTCGGCGGCATGAGGTCTCTGACGGTACTCAGTCTCAACGATACAAAGATTACGGATGCGGGACTGGAGCAACTTTCAGGCCTGAAAGCTCTGCGTATACTAAGCGTATATGATACCAAAGTGACACGCGACGGCGCGGCGGCGCTAAAGAAGGCGTTGCCGCAATGCCTTATCGAGTTTGGAAAGATGGGGGCAAGAGGCTGACACAGATTCCGCGGCTTTCGCCGCCCATCGGTGCAGTCGTCCGGGTCGGCCGCGTGACACCGAGCACATGAGCTTGGGGAATCATCGCAAACCACTTCGTTGTTCGCCCCCACGACGCATAGCCAAACGCACCATTCCCCGATAATCTTGGCGGACCTGTTCAGCTCGGGCATTAGGACGATGGCCGGCTGGGCCGGGTATGGAGGTGCTGCGTGCGGATATTGGTCACCGGCGGGGCGGGTTTTGTTGGGTCGAATCTGGCGATTCGGCTGGTGCGCGATGGGCACAATGTTATCGTGGCCGATGATTTTTCGTCGGGGCGATGGTCGAACCTGTGCGCGTTCGGCGGGGATGTGCTGACCGTGGACGTGGCGGGGGATGCGACAGAGCCGCCTGGGCTTGACCGGTTCGATGTCATCTTCCATCAGGCATCGATCACGGATACGACCGTGGTCGATCAGCGGAAGATGATGCACAACAATGTCGAGGGGTTCCGCCAGATTCTCGGCTTGGCCCAGCGATGCAGGAGCCGGGTGATCTGGGCCAGCAGTGCGTCCATCTACGGCCGGGGACAGGCGCCGATGGTCGAGACACAAGCGACCGAGCCGCTCAATGTCTATGCGTATTCGAAACTGGCGATGGAGCGACTGGCCGAGCGATGGCGGCCGCGGTTGGCCGAGCCGATCATCGGGCTGCGGTATTTCAATGTCTATGGGCCGGGCGAGGATCACAAAGGGAAATTCGCCAGCATGGTGCATCAACTGGCGGTGCAGATGCGGCAGGGCAAGCGTCCGCGGATTTTCACGGCCGGGCAGCAGCGGCGCGATTTTGTCCATGTGGACGATGTCGTTCAGGCAAATATCCACGCGATGACGGCGGGCGAATCGGGCATCTTCAACGTCGGCAGCGGACGGGGCGATTCGTTCAATCAGGTGGTGGCGGAGCTGAATCGCGTGCTGGGGACGGATCTGCCGCCGGAGTATTTCGAGAATCCGTATAGTTTCACACAGGACTGGACACAGGCGGATTTGACGCGATCGAGAGCCGTCTTGAAGTACGAGCCGAAATACGATCTGGCCGATGGGATCGCGGCGTATCACGCATCGGGGATGCTGGGGGTGCGGGGGTGACGGAATTTCGGATGACAAGGTGACTGGGTGACAAGGTGACTTGGTGAAGGCAATGACAACGCTTCCGTCACCTTGTCACCGTGTCACCTTGTTATATTGGTAGCGAAGGTCTCGGTTGAAAACTTCCACTCATCGGCGCGGCGGCTTTCCAACCGGCGGGGCGTTTCGCATAATCGGCGCCATGTGGCCGTGGCTGGCAAGTCTGTTGGCAAAGGAGACGCCCCAGTCCGATGCGCTGGGTCCGCGCGGGGAGACTCTGGCGGCGAAGTATTTGCGCGAAGCGGGGTATCGCATCGTCATTCGCAATTTCCGCTGCGAGATGGGGGAGATCGACATCATCGCCCGCGACGGCAGGACGCTGGTGTTCGTCGAGGTCAAGACGCGCGAGGATGACGATCCGACACCGGAGGCGCAGGTGAACGCGGTCAAGCAGCACCAATTGACCAAGGCGGCGCGGTATTATCTGTCGAAGTACCGCGGGCCGCAGCCGCCGGCGCGGTTCGATGTCGTCGCCATCGTCTGGCCGGAGGGCCAGGAGGCGAAAATCCGCCATACCCAGGCGGCGTTCGAGGCGACGTTCTAGAATCGAATTCGGACTCACCGCAAAGACGCGGAGGACGCCCAGAAGCCATGATCGACACGCATTGCCATCTTACGGACATTCGGTTGCTCGATCAGATTGATGCGGTGATGCAGCGTGCCGCGGGCGCGGGCGTTACGCAGATCATGACGATCGGCACGCATCCGGCGGATTGGCCGGCGTGCGTTGACATGTGCCGAAAATGGAGCAACGTGCGTGCGGCCGTGGGCGTGCATCCGAATTATTGTCATGAGGCGGAATTGACCGATCTGACTCGGCTGGGGGAATTTCTAAAAGAGCCGGGCGTGCTGGCGGTGGGGGAGATGGGGTTGGATTATTTTCACCAGGATGCGCCGCGCGACCGGCAGGCGGAATTCTTCCGGGCGCAACTGACCATCGCCCGCGACATGGGCCGGCCGGCGGTGATTCATTGCCGGCAGGCGACGGACGATACGCTGGCGATTATGAAGGAATTCGCGGATGTGCCGGCCGTGTTTCATTGCTTCACCGGATCGCTGGCCGAGGTAAAGAAGATCGTGGCGGCCGGTTATTACGTGGGGTTTACCGGCGTGGTGACGTACAAGAACGCGCCGGAGGTTCGGGACTCGGCGGCGTACGTGCCGGAGGACCGGATTCTGGTCGAGACCGATGCGCCGTATTTGTCACCCGAGCCGATGCGGCGGCAGAAGATCAATGAGCCATCGCTGGTGATGCACACGGCGGCGATGGTGGCGAAGGTGCGCGGGGTGAGCGTCGAAGAACTGGACCGGATCACGACGGGGAACGCGCGGAGGTTGTTTGGGTGGAACTAAAGTTCGGACAACACTTATGGAATTTCATGCGCGCCTCGCTTTGCTAGCCCGCCGGATAAGGGCGCGTTTCTTGGCGCTGAAGCAGCCCTTGTTGAATGCAACAGGCGTGCCACTCTTGAAACCTTCCAAGAGCTTGGCGGCAAGCAACGCCTTGGCATCCTCACGAGCTTGGGCACGGCGATCTTCTTCCAAAGGCCCTGGCCCCGTGCGTTGGCGCAGTTGTTCGACGAACCTGTCATCGTCGGCGGCTTGCTGCTCAATGGCTTGGCGATTGTCATAGAAATAGGCCAGAGCCGCGTAAACGTCGGAGAGCGTGAGGTGCGGGAAGTCGGCCAGAACCTCATCGGGAGACATGCCGGCCTGCGCCCGGACGGCGATGTCCCACACGCGTATGCGCGTGCCGGAGATGCACGGCTTGCCGCCGCACACGCCGGGCGTGCTCGTCACATATTGTCTGGGCTGTGCGGTCGGTGCGGTGCTCATGTCCAATAGTGTAGCGGTTGTTCGCCCGTCGTGGCAATGATTACTTCGGCGTTCTGATCCACAGGCCGGGTTCACCCCTGCAAGCTGATGGACGCTTCCATACGGGCGTCGGGGGAGGGCATGTCGAGTTGGCGGGCGGCGGTGGCGGCTTTTTCTCTCGAGAGTTTGTCCAGCAGAAGAACCCATGTTTGGCGCTGGTATTTCAGGACGGACAGAGCCTCGTCGAGGGCTTCGATCCTGTGCTGCGTGCTGGCGACGATCAGGCTGCGCAGGGCGTAGTTGTAGAGGGAACTCAGCTTCCCGCAGAGTTCGGGATAGACATCGTGCTTGAGGGAGCCGGTCATCTCGGTGACGATCTTCTGTACGCGCGAGATCAGGAGATAAGTCTGCTCCCAGTTGCGGCCTTCCATGGCGATGCGTGCCTGCTCGCCGAAACGGATGGCCCCGTCAAAGAGCATGAGCTGAAGCTGTTCCGGCGTGGCGGTCAGGACTTTGGCGCGAAGGTAATTTTGTGCAGCCTGCGGGTTCATACGGTTTGACAATCGGCCAAAGGCGATCCGGCTATGGGAACTATCGGCCGGGAGGGGCTGCGGAATTGAAAAGGTTGGCAAAGGATGCGGCGGTTGCGCAGGAATTGCCGGGCGAAGTCAGCAGCGAGGGGCGTTTAGCCGGAGTTGGACTGACTTTAGCCCGTAACCTTGCGAGCTGCGAGCCGCTTACACTCGGGGGGCACTTTTCATGGCCCGATCCAGTTTTTCGACCGTGGCAACACTGGGCGTGAGTTTGCAGCGTTCAATGCGGTTAAGCGTCTCAACCCTAACGCCGGAGCGGCGGGCCAATTCAGCCTGGCTAATGCCTGACGCGCGACGATCGAGGATGATCCTGCGAGCCAGCGATGCCCGCGAGAACGCCAAGGCGTCATAATTTCCGTTGGCCAGCGGCTTGGGGAGTGGAGGCAAATCCAAATCCCCGCCAGGCGCTCGCCGGCTCATCAACTGTTCGTATTCTTTCTGCGGAAGCACAACGAATCGCTTGCCTTCAATCTCGAAAGTGCCGGCCACCATGGGTTATTCCTCGTAAAATCCGTCGCGATGCCCGATCTTTTCAACTACGACAGCGTTCCCGCGCACAAAAAACTGCACACGGTAGTCGCCCGTGCGAATGCGATACCTTCCGGCCAGCCTGTGCCGCAAGGGTTTTGCGCCGCTTACCGCTGGCCAGTCGCGCAAACGCCGGATCACTCTTGATGCACGCGCCTGAATGACGGCTGGAAGCTCTTGTAACTCCCTGGCCGCATCAGGCGTCAGTTGCACGCCCATTGGCCCAGTATAGCAAGGCATTGACCGATAATGCAATCCATTGATATTGCGCCGGGGCCGCGAATATCATCGGCGAGGTGCAAATCATCCAAGCGTGCTGGTCTTCACGCTGCTGGACGTGGACGTGCTGGAGGTGAGCGAGCCCAGGGCCTGTTGTTGGGACTGGAGGGTCGCCAGCGTGGTTTCGAGATTGGCGAACGTGGTTTCCAATTGGGTTTGCTTCTGTGCAATCTGGTTGTTCAGTTCGGTGATGCGATCCTGGTAGCCCTGAACTTCATTGCTTAGCGTATTGTCTTCGAGCGTGATGGCGCCATTGATCGGATCGGTGAGGTCTGTGATCTGGTTGGCGATCACGTTGCCCAGGCCGGTCTTGGCCTTGCTGAAGAGATTGGTGACGGCTGTTGGATCGTTGGCGAAAGCGGCGGCGAAGACGCTGGGGTCGAAACTGAGCTGGCCGTTGTTGCCGACCGTGATGCCGATTTGGGTCAGGCTGGTGTATTGGCCGGCGCCGGGCACGTTGGTGTTGATGATGTTGTACAGATTGTTCTGGATGGTCTGGGCGGTGGCATTGCCCAGTAGCAGGCTGCCCTGGTCGGTTGTCGTGTTGAAATTGGTCAGGGACTGAATGTTCGAGACGATGGCGTTGAAATCGGTGGTGAACTGGTCGAGTTGGCTGCTGACGGCCGAAGGATCCTGGGCGACGTTAAGCGTGACCGGGCTGCTGCTGGCGCCGACCAGGCTGACGGTGACGCCGGGAATGATGTTGGTGAGCTGGTTCTTGCTGGAGGTGATGAGCAGGGGCTGGGAATTCCCGGCGCCGCCGTAGAGAACGGCGGCGTCCTGCGCCGCCACGAGGGTGGTGGGGTTGAGGTTGGTGGAGCCGCCGTCAATGACGACACGGCCCGCCGAGCCGCTGTTGAGTGAAGTCAGAGCCAGGCGATAGGGATCGGTGCTGGACCCGTCGTTGATGATGCTGGCGGAGACGCCGAAGCCCAGGGAGTTAATCTTGCCTTGGAGGGTGCTGAGCGTGTCGGTGTTTGTGACGGTCACGGTCTTTTCGAGGGAACCGTCGATGGTGGTTTTAGTGGCGGTGCCGGCGATGTTGAGATCGGCGGCGGTGGTGGAGTTCTGATCGGCGACGGTGAGTTTGCCGGCGCCGCCGGCGGTGTCGGTGAGGAGCAGGCCGTTGCCGTTGGCATTGATGCTGGCGGTGACACCGGCATCGGCGTTGTTGATGGCGCTAATGACATCGCCGATGGTCGATGCACCCGTGGCGGCGAGATTGATATTCGTGGATCGGCCGGCGGAGTTGGTGATGGAGAAGGTTCCGAGTGTGACGCCCTGGCCGCCGTTGTAGCTGGCGAGAGTCGTGTTTTGGGAGATGTACTGGAACTGGAGATTGGCGCCCAGGTCGCTTTGCGTGGGGGTGAAGGTTCCGGCGATGCCGAGGTTGGCGGCGGTGTCGGTGGAATCGGCATTGGCGATGACCAGATTGCCGCTGCCGCCGGTGTTGTCGGTGATTTGAATGCCGGTCTGCGAGGCGTTGAGGCTGGCGGTGACGCCGGCGCCGGCGTTGTTGATGGTGGAGAGAATATCGCTGACGCTGGTGGCGCCGGCGAGGTTGATGGTATGTGACTGCCCGTTGCGGTTGGTGACGCTGATGCCGCCGAGATTGATGCCGCTGCCGCCCTTGAGGCTGGAGACGAGAACCGAATCCAGACTGGCCAGAATGGCCGAGCCGGCGATCGTGTTGCCGGATGGCCCGGTGGCGATCCCCAGGTCGGTGGCGGCGTTCGACCCGGCGACATTGGTGATGGAGAACGTCTTGGACCCTGTCGTGCCGTCGGTGACGTTGATACTGCGGCCGTTGCTGGCGATCGAAGCGGTGGCCTTGTTGCCAGTGGCGGTATCGATGGCGGTAAGCACATCGCCCACGGTTTTCGCGCTGGCGAGATTGACGGTGTAAGTGGACCCATTGGCCAGGGTGATGGCAATATCGCCGGCGGAGTTGTTGGGGTTGAGGCGCACGCCCCGGCCGTCGTTGAGGGCGTTGAGGCTGGTGGAATTCGAGATGGTGTTGATATTCGATCCGGTGAGAGTGCTGGAGGCGACGGAGGCGGCGATGCCGAGGGACGCGGCGGTCGAGCCGTTGATATCGGCGACCGAGAGATTGCCGGTGGTCTTGCCGGAGGTATCGGTGAGGATGATATTGCCGTCGCCGAGGCTGGCATGAACGTCGACGTTCAGGGACGTATTGATCTGTTTGATGACGTCGTCGAGGGTGACATCGCCGGTGGTATCGATGACGGCGGAGTTGCCGGCGCGGTCTGTGATCTGGAACTGTCCGGCGGGGACGCCGGCGCCGCCGTTGAGTGCGGCCAGCGTTGTGGGCTTGGTGGCTTCGCCCCCGCCGAGTTCGAGGGTGAGGGTGCCCGCGCCGACGGGAGCGGAGCTGGTGTCGCCGAATCCCTGGCTGACGGTTTGTTGGGTGGTGACGAGGCGCTCGACCTGGAATTGGTAGCTGCCGACGGTGGCGGCGGTGCCGGCGGTGGCGGTCAGGACATTGGTGTTGCTGCTGTTGGCTGTGGCGGCGGCGAAGGTTTGGGGCAGAGCCAGGCTGTTTCCAATGGTTTGCAGGGCACTGAGGCTGGTGGAAAGCGATGAAAACGCGGCTTCCTGCTCGGTCGCGTTGGAAACCTGGCCCTGCAGGACGGTTACGGGCTGCTGGTCGAGTGAAATGAGCTGACTGATGAGCGCGCCGTAATTGATGCCGCTGATAAGCCCGACCTGTGCCTGAATCTGAGCCATATATCAACCGGCCCACTGGCCGTGAATCGCGCGGGCTTCTGTTGGCACTCTCGCACCATCGCCGGCCCGCGAGGCGGCGATGGGCTATTTATCGACCATTGGATCGCCATCGAACAAAGAACAGCGATTGGTGAAATCGCAGTTGCCGGCCATCGTCGAGCAAAGGCGTGCATCCTGGGCGAGTCGGTCCAGGGCGTCGGGGCGGTCCTCGATGCACTGACCGGCCCATTGGGCGAGAAAATCATCGCAGGCCGAAAGTACATTGACCAACCGGGCGGCGGAATCGGAATCGCGCATGGATGAAATCTCCATCATTGTTCTGGTGTTTTATCGGAACCGGACGGCTTGGCGGTTGAATGGAAACTGTCGGATGGTCCGATAACGGAATCGCCGGGACATGTCGAAATTTCGCGTCCGGTGGATAACGGGGGCCGTGCTGTGAATAATCCGAGACGACGCACTGCGGACGAAGCTGGCAGCGTGCGCAGGCTATTGGCCGCGCGGCAACTTGTCCAGACGGGTGTGTGGAGGTGAGGGATGGGAGCAGCCAACGGCTGGACACGTGGATTTGTGGGGCGGTGCCGATGACTCTGCGGTTCGAGACCGACCTCTGGAACGCCGGTGAATGGGATGGCATGGCGGACGGATTCGCCAATGCCAATGTGTTTCAATTGTGGCACTACGGGGAGTTGCATTCTCAGGGCCCCATGCGGAAGGTAAGCCGGGCGGCACTGCTGGCCGGTACAAAATGTCATGTGATGGCGCAGTTTCGTATCAAGAAGCTGCCGCTGGGGCCGGGCGTTGCCGAGGTGGAGTGGGGGCCGCTTTTCGACAGGGCAAGGTTCTCCGAACAGCGGCACCTGGTGGGGGAGTTCCTGGTGCGTGCCAGAGAAGAGTATTGCATCCGGCGGCAGCTTGACATGCGGATCATCCCGCGCGGCACTTTGTCCGCGGAACAGGACGGCCAGTTCCGCGACATCTTCCAGCAAAGCGGTTTTCACCACAATGAGGCGGCGTGTCGCTACAGGACGGTGATTGTGGACGTGGCTCGCGATCTGCCAGCCATCCGCAAGGCGCTGGACCGAAAGTGGCGAAACCATCTCAACGTCGCCGAGCGGGCCGGGATGACCCTGGAAATTGGCGGCGGTCCCGAGTTGTTCGATCGCTTTTACCGCCTGTATCAGGAGATGTGGGCCCGCAAGCGTTTTGCGACGGGTATGCGGGTCTCCATCATCCGGAAGATGCAGCGAGTGCTGCCTCAGGAGCGTCGCATGCACATCGCCATCGCCAAAGACGGCGACCAGGATGTGGGCGCTACGGTATGCGCATCGTGCGGCGATACGCTGCTGTACTATCTCGGCGCCACAAGTCCCCGACTGCGCCGTAGCTGCCGCCCGGGCTATCTGCTCCAGTGGTCGAACATCGCGGCCGCTAGGGAAAAGGGCTTCCGCTGGTACGACACCGGCGGTATGCCGGATGACGAGGCATCTGAGATCACTGAATTCAAAACGCGGATGAACGGCGAGATCGTGCAGTTCCCCGGCCGATTCGACGCAACGGCGGGTAAGACACCGTCACGCTTGTTTGCCACGGCGGAGCACGTTTATTGGCGTGGGCGGCATGTGTTGACGGGGAGATGACGGCGAGGGCCAAACGAGGCGAGATTTCCCTTGCATGGGCGGGTGGCCAATCTAACATCGTGATATGCAGACCGTCGGGATCAAAGAAGCGCAGGCGCGGCTGCCGGAATTGATGGACTCGGCGGCCAGCGGGAAGGACGTCCTCATCACCCGGGACGACAAACCCGTCGCCCGGCTGACCGGCTCGATGGATCGGCCATCGCTCTCGGCGATACGGCCGGTCTCGGTCGGCGCCATCCTCCGCCCGTCTACGTCGGACGATGATCTACTGGAAGAGATGACCACGGATTTCACCGATAAACGCATCGCGGCTGCAGTGCTATGGGCCTGGACCTGCTGGACATGACCTTTCGGCTGGAAAAGTCCTTCGGGGTCAAATTCCCGGAGTCGTATCTGGACGAGGTGTTCCATCGCCGGCCCGAGCTTCGAGGCAGGCGCGTCAGTTTTCGACTTCGCGAGCCACTCCTTTCTCGCGGCAAGTCGTCTTTTGACATTCAGGCAGGACAGGTTCACGAGTTTGTATGCCGCTATCTGTCGCAGAAGGGGCTGCCGATACCCAGGAGTAGCTGGCATCGTGTTCAAGTCTGCATCGCGACGGCATTGGGCGTTTCGCTACGGCGAATCAAGCCCGAAAGCTGGTTGGTGAAGGATCTGGGCTGTAACTAACCGGCCTCGCTGCACCGTAGCACTCGCTGGCAATCGCCCGCATGGCATGCCGCCTTGGCGCTCTTGGCGTCATGGCGGTTCAATCAAATTCTCTCCCGAAACGCAGTTGCCGTTGGTTGTTCAACGCGCTTTCGGCCCGATTGGCCGTGACGTGCTTGGGGCACGGGGATGCTAGGGCGTCGGTGTCGAGGCTTTATTGCTGTTGGGTCTTATTTGGGGGCGGCGGCGACTTTGGCGGCGAAGCCGGCGGTCTGGAGTTCATCGAAGAGAGATTTGGCGCTGAAGTCGCCGGTGACGGTGAAGCTGGTCGTGTTGGCTTTGATGGGGGCGGAGGTGACGCCGGGGACTTTGGCGATGGCCGCGTTGATGGCGGTGGCGCAGGAGCCGCAGCAGTTGTGGATGCCGGTCACGTTGAGGGTGGCGACTTTGCCATCGGGGGCGCCGGTGGCGGAGTCCACGGTGATCGTGCTGTCGGAGGTCTTGCAGTAATAGCCGGCGGTGACGATGGCGCTGACGGCTTTTTGCAGGGAGTCTTTGTCGGGGGCTGTGAGGACGACGGTCTTGGCCGAGGTATCGCAGACCGCTTTGGCGCCGGTGACCGGTGCTATGGCCGTGTTAACGCCGGTGACGCACTTGGGGCAGCAGAGGTGGACATTGGAAAGCGTGACGGTGGCGGTGGTGTCGGGTGCGGCAGCGGTGAGCGTCATCAAGCCGACCAGAACGAAAAGGGGCGCCAGAAGAGCGGTGAGCTTCATAAGAATCTCCGTGGTTAGTCGACGGCGATTATAGGAGAGCAAAATGGAATCGGCAAGCGGAAAATACGCCCTGTATTGGCTGCGAAGAGCCAAAGGTGCAATGCCGCAAAATCGGCTCGCGGGGCTTCTGGCCAGGGGCTGCCAGGATGCGGTGCGGTAAAATGGCTGGGGATGAATTGCGTTGGATGATGGTTGCGGCTCGGAATCCGGGTCTTGCCTGAAATGACACACCGCCGCCGGCGGGCGCACGAGCCCACGGCCGGTCGTGCCGGAGCTGTAATCCGTTTTCCCGTGGATGTCCGCCTACCTCGCCGCGAGCTTCTTTCGCGGGCGGGAGACCACCTGTTTGTCGGCCGGGAGGGGCGCCGGAATCTTGATGAACGGCTTGACCAATTCGACGACGGCCACAAAGGTGGGGTGATCGCTGATGGCCAGTTCGCTGAGCATCTTGCGATTCAATTCGACAGCTGCGGCGGCGGCGGCGGGGATGAAGCGGTTGTAATGCACGCCCAGTTCCTTGAGGGCGGCATTGAGGCGCGTGATCCAGAGGGTGCGGAAATGGCGCTTTTTCTGGCGGCGGTCGCGCCAGGCGTATTGGCCGGCCTTGCGGACAAATTCGATCGCCGGGCGATAATTGTGCCCGGACATGCCGACCATTCCGCTGGCGGCTTTGAGAAGGCGTTTACGTTTACGGCTGTGGGATGGCCCACCTGTTGAACGAGGCAAGAGCAACCGTCCTTTCTGTAAGCCAGAGGCACACTTGCCCGAATGAAATCGGAGGGCATGGCTGCATCGGCCGGTTGACGGGCCGATGGCTTTGTTATGGATGACACGTCACGGCGTACCGGCCGGAGCATCGGCCGGCGTGGCAGCCGGCGTTTGGGCAGCCTGGGCCTTTGCGGCGGCCGCGGCGGCCAGATCGCGCTGGTGTTTGACCTTTCCCGGATGCCGGCCGGAGACGCCCATGAGCTTGCGCATATTACGGGCATGGCTCTCGACCAGGATGGCCGGTCGCCGCAGCCGGCGTTCCAGCGCTGGCGATCGCCCGCTGCGCAGGTGGCTGGTCAGCGAATGGTTTCGCTTGAGCTTGCCGGTTTTGGTCAGGCGCAGCCGCTTGGCCACGCTCTTGTTCGGCTTGAACTTATACGCCATAGACTTCCTCTTAAAGGGCAGGGGAGATTACACGCTGGGAGGCGAATTGTCCAATGCGGGGGAATACGAATAAACCGCAATGACGCCAAGACGCGAAGGACTTGACGCAGGCGGCGATGAGAAAGCTGGCAAATCTCCGCGTCCTCAGCGTCTCTGCGGTGAGGAACGAATCTGCCCCCGCCCTAATCCTTCTGCTTGGTCGTCCCCAGTTCCTTGGCGATTTCGCTTTCGAGCTGATCGAGCTTGCCCAAATCGTTTTTCTCCGAGGCCAGTACATCGGCTTGGATCATGCGGTCGATTTCTTCGTCGCTGACGGCGTCGTCTTTGGCGCTTGTCGTTGATGTGGCGCTGCCGGCCGATTGTTCCATCGAATCCAGGAAGACCTCCATGCGCTCTTCCATGCTGCCGGATTGAGCGACCGCTTTTTCCCAGTTGGCCTGGGTTTTGGTCAGGTCCATTTCGCCGAAGACGCGGCTGATCTCGGCCGCCATGAGGGACATCGACTGGGCGAATTCCTGGTTGGCCTGCGCCTGCTGCTGGATCAGCATCGCGTTCTTGATGGCCAGAAGCTGGCGCTGGAGCATTTTCTTGACGGCCGCGGTTCGCTTCAGGGCGCTGCGGATGAATTGGTACTGGCCCTCATCGCCGATCTGGCGGGCGTGCTGGGCGTTCTTGATGAAATCCTCGGCGAACTTTTCCTGCTGACGGATCGACTTCTCGATCGACCGCAGGCCGGCGCGGATTTTCATCTCCCTTTCGATCCGTCGCTCGTCTTTGCTTTTGAAAAGTCCCATGTGTTTACCGGAGGTCACTCGCTGGGTGGTTCGCTGGCTCGGGTTTTGCGCTGGACGGCTTCGTTGGCGGCGTCAAGGGCCTCTTCGGGCTTGACGGCGCCCTTGTCCAGATCGTTCCAGATGTTCATCAGTTCCTGCCCCGCCTGCGTCAGGCCGCCGTGGGAGAGAGCTTCCTTGTCCGAATCCCTCCCCAGTTCCAGCAGGGCGTCAAGGCGGTCCTGATACCCGTCCTGCGAGACCGAATCATCCTCGATCCAGCCGCTGATGCGGGCGACGTCCTTGTCAGTGAGATTGAGCCGGCCGGTCATGCGGCCGGACTCGTTGTTTTCCCGGATCATCCGCAGGCGGCTGACGGTGAGCAGTTCCTTGCTTCGCAGGGTGAGTTCGCGGGCGCTCATGACCTGCTCCTGGCTTTTGAGCTCGAATTGCTGGGCGAGAGCCTTGCGGAGTTCGGGGGATTTCTGCTTGGCGCCCTGGTTGAATATCTTCTGCTTATCATCCGCGATGGTCTGGATTTTCTTGAACAGGCGATCGCGTTGGCGCTCCAGCAGGATTTCCTCCTTGCGAAGCTCCTGGCGCGACAGCTCGCTGAGCGTCTTCTTGGCGCCGAAGATGCGGTCGATCAATGCCATCAGCCGGCCTCCGGTTCAGAGCGCTTGGGCGCGGCCTGGGTCGAGGCGCGCCCGGGGATGGGCGGCGGCGTCGCGGTCGTGCGTTGCGGGGCATTGGCGGCGGCCGGGGATGCGTCGGTCTTGGCGGGTTCGGCGCCCTCGGTGTGTTTGGCCTTGTCCTGCATGAGTTCTTCGTAGAGGGCCTGCTCCTCGGCGCTGAGACCGCCGTGGACGCCGCTGGCGACGGAATCGGCCAGTTCATTGTCGGCTTCAAGCGTGGCCAGGACATCTTCGGCGGCGGCTGCGTCGGAGGCCAGTTCATCGGAATCGGGCAGGCTGGCGTGCGAGCCTTGCTGGACGAGTTGCAGGTTGTGGAGATGGGTGCCGACGACGTTGATCTGCTGATTAAGGACCGACAGAAGCTGCTGGCGGCGTTCGATGTCCTTGCGAAGCTGCAAAAGCTGGCTGGTGACGCGGCGGCGCGAGAGGTCGCCGGTGGCGGAATTGAATTCGGCGCGGAGATCGGCTTCGCGTTTTTCCAGCGCGCCCATCTCTTCATAGCCGCGGTCGCGCTGCTGGCTGAGGGCCGCACGCCGCTCGGAGAGCAAGGCGATCTTCTTTTCCGTTTCGCCTTTGCGCCCAAAGAGTGCCCTTACATTATCGATGAACGCCATTTTCGAGCCTCCGGCCGCCGGCGCCGGCTCGGCGCTCTGGCGAAACAGCACCATGCGTCCGTCCAGCCGCTTGGCAACCAGGCCCGCGTTGGCTTTGGCGAACGACTTGAGTTCAGATTCGACCAGTGAAAGGGGGAGCTGGGTCTTGTCGGCGATTCTGTCGGCGGCGGCGCCGCTGCCCTCGAGATCGATCTTGACGGCCTCGATCTGCTGGCGGATGCGCTCGCGCTTGGCCTGATCGGGTTCCGGATCGAACAGATCGCTGAGCGCGGCCGTCGCGGGGGGACCATGCACCGCCCAGCCGCCGGCCCCGTTAGGTTCCACGAGCAGGACGGTGCGATCGGTGCGTCGTTCGGCGGCCTCGCGGGCTTCGATGGTGAATCCGCTGGTCGAGAGGAGAACCATCGTCGATGGGATATTGGCCAGAGGCGGGGGCTGCTCGGCGAGAATGCGGGCCACATCGCCCCCATCCAGCGGCCGCGACGGCATACCCGACAGCAGCAGCCGCGTTGGCGATGCGCACACGGCTCGCAGGCGCCCGACCGGCGAGCGGAAGAAGAACCAACGGCGTTCGGCGAGCGTGACATCGACAACCTTGCCCTGGGGCATGCGGCTTTCCAGGTCGCGGTCGGGCTTGCCCAGTTCGCTCATCAGCCGGCGCAGGTCGATCGAATGGTCGGATTTGTTGACGATGCGGTGAAAGCGCACGATGGGCCATCGGCCGCGCGTGGTGTCCAGTCGCACGCGCGGGTCGGTCAGCAATCGCTCGACGTGGAGGACGAATTCTTCCTCCAGTTGGCGGTGTCGGGATGAATCAAAATCGTCGCTCATGTTTTTCCGGCCGGGCCGGGTTGTTGCGGACCGCCCGGAGGGTTGCCCGGCATCATCACATCAAAGCCCCGTCGCTGGCGGGCGATGGGTGGAGTCGCCATCGCGACAAATCCTATCGCCAAGGCGGTCCATATCCAACCGACGATGCAGAAGATGGCGTAGATGACCCACACAGTACCATCCGATCATACACGACCGGAGACCGCCACGCCGCAGCGCGGGCAGAACTTTGCGGCCGGGGGAACCATCGCCCCGCATTGGGGATTGGTGCAGCACGACCAGAGCCGCATGGGCCTGACGACGGCGGCGGCCGGGTTTTGCAGGCTCACCAGCAGGTTCATCCGCTGGGCCATTTCGTGACGAACGATGTAACTGGTCCGGCTCAGGTAGCGATTCTGCACCGCGCCGACGATCATCAGCGGCAATGCCCACCGCACGCCCATTCCCATGAGGACAATTCCCGCCAGCAGCCAGATCGGCCGTAAGCCAATGCCGGTGTGCGGCATGCGAACGGGTTTAAGTCCGTGCGCCGCGGTGATGGCGTTGAACCGCGTCAGGAACATGCGCATATCGCCGACGTGCAGTTGAATTTGTATCCAGTGGAGCAACAGGGCGACGGTGACGGCGACCGACCAGGTCATGGAGAAGTTCACCAGAAATGGATCGGTGGCGCCGGTGCCGATCGTGAATTGCCGTCGTACCATCGCCGTTTTGAAATACATGGACTGATAGATGATCCCCCACGTCCAGTGCGGATGCACCGGCATCATTCCCGCGGGTGTGAGAATGGCAAGAAAAAGAACGACCAGTGCGACCAAATTCAGACCCGGCCGAAAGGCCAGACGGCGGGTCGAGTTCTGCAGCGCCAGCGCGTCGGGCCGGCCGCTGTTGAGGCGCAGCCATTCCGCCAGGTGCCAGAGTTGTTGTTGTTCGCGGCGGCAGGCGTTGCGCAAGCGTGCGGGCCATCTCAGCAGCGGCAACAGGCCGAATGTGAGGACGGACAGAACAACCGTCGCGACCAATCCCCAGGGCTTGGCGCGGTCGATCGGACGTGAAAGCCCGGCGAGTACGGCGCCGGCCAGTTCGTCGGTTTGTCCGGGCGGGTCGAGCGTGGTGTTGGTGGGACTGAAAGCGGTCATAGCCGGGCGTCACTTTCGGGATTGCGATAGGGTGGCACGCCGATGGAAAAGAGGGAGTTGCGGAACATCGCGCGGGCCTGGCGTCGCTGGAGCCGGGCCTGGCGGCGCAGGATGCGGGCCTGGCGCCGACGGAATTTGGCCTGACGAAGCCGCTCGCGAAGGGCCACGCGCCACTGCCGCGCCGGATGCGCCGGATCCATCGAGCAACGCGAAAACCACGGGCCGGCCGTATTGACGGCGCCGAAGGGCGTTGTCCGGCCGGATCCGCCGCCGGCCGTCGGGCCCAGCGGTTGGCCGCATCTCCGGCAGTACGTCGCGCCGCGCGGGTTGGGCTGGGCGCAGCGCAGATTGCGGCAGAGTACGAAACCCGGCCCGAGCGCTGGGCGGGGGGCGCGGGGCAACCCGAAAACGCCGCGGACCATGCTCACGAAGATGTGAATCACGAATCCGAGCGTCCACATGGCGAAGGCAACGCCGGCGACAACCGTTATCACCACGAGGATCGCGAAGATGGATATGGCGCTTCCCACGGCTTAAGCGGTGACGGGGGTCGGATTGGAGGAAAGTGTCTCGCCGCAGAAGATGCAATAATGGTCGGAAATATCCGGATAGGCGCCGCAGCGGTTGCAGCGGCGAACCATCGCGACAAGCTGCGCGCCGCAGTGCATGCAGAATTGATCGCCCGCCTCGTGAGCGTTGTGGCAGCGCGGGCAGAGGAATCGGCCGGACATCGTGGCGCCCGCGGCCGGAGATGGTCTCAGCGGGGGCGGCCCGACTGGTGATGTCAGCGGCGGCGGCCCGATCGGCGGCATCACCGTCCGGATCAGCGGCGGGACGCCTTGCGGATAAGGCAGCGGCGAGCCGCTGAGGGCGGCCAGGAATTCGTCGGCCGTCGAGAATCGCTTGTCCAGCCGCGAATACGAACGCCGAAATGCCTCGTCCAGCGAACGGGGCACTTTCGAATTGAGTTCGCTGGGCAATTCCGTGCCCGCCGGCTTTTCGCCGGTGAGCAATTCATACAGCACGATGCCGCACGAATAGAGATCGGCCCGCGGTTCGGGGGCGGCGCCCGCGCGCTGTTCGGGGGCCATGTAATCGAGGGTGCCGACAATTTCGCGATCGCCCGGCGATGAGATCGACGCGGAGTAGGCGATCGACGCGCCCATGCCCGCTCCGGCCGCGTTGGCGGCGCTACTGGGCCGGCCCAGGCCGAAATCGGCCAGCTTGACAACTCCATCGGCCGCGTAGCCTTCGCGAGCGGCGCGCTCGTGGACAAGGATATTCTCCGGCTTCACGTCGCGATGGACCATGCCCTTCTTGTGCGCGAACGACAGCCCGCGGAGAACCTGCCTCATCACTGAAACGCTATCGGCGATATCCAGCGACTTTTGCTTGATGAGCGGCCGCAGACTTGTTCCGGGGACGTATTCCATGACCAGGTACGGCGGATCGGCGTAGGGATCGAAGCCGATGGCGCGGACGATATTGGCATGTACAAGGCCGTGAATGGCTTGGCCCTCGCGCTGGAGGTTGCGGAGATATTGCGGATCGGACGGAATCTTGATGGCGACAAGCTGATCGACCCACACGTGGTGATGGGCACGCCACACCTGCCCGAACGTGCCGCTGGCGATCGGGCCGTCCAGCACGTATTCGCTGATTCGCTGATTGATCTGTGGCATTGCAGGACACTCCCACGGCCGGCGGCGGCTCACTCGAGCTTTTCCGCCAGCCAATCGCACGTCAACAGATTATACACGCCGGCGACCAGCCCGCCGAGTACAAACCCCGACCAGGCCAATGTCCCATGAATCGACCACTGAAACAACCCCGCCAACAGGGTCATTTCCGCGGCAGTGATGGCCAGAACCAGCACCGCCCCGGCGTCGTTGCGCTGGAACCGGGCCACCCAGGCGATAAGGAAAAAACTCGCCCAGGGCACAACCAGCACGATTCCGCACCAGGCGGCCATGCGTTCGGTCCCGGCGATGGCCGCATCGCGCTCGGCCGGCGATGACCGCCACCACGAGATGGCGGCCGCCAGCACCGCCAGCGCCACCAGCCCGCTCAAAATCTTTCCGCCCGCGGATTTCAGGAAATCCATGTAAGCCCCATTGTAATCATCCGCCGGTCCTATGCGCGTTATAAAACCGGGAAAGCAATATACCGGATTTTGGATTGTCGTGCAGGTCAGTGGCCCTAAAACGGAAAGAGCCCCGCCAGGACGATCACGCCGATGTCGATGAGCAGCCGCCACTTCCAGGCGAGGCGGACAATGCGCTCACTAAACCCGATGGCGCGCAGGGCCAGCAGGAGATACATATTGGCGGAATAGGTGATGGTGAATCCGGTGACGAGGAAGGCGACGATGCGGACCGTGCGGGAATGATCGTGCGGGCCGTCCAGAATAATGAGATTGTTGAGGATCACGGCGGCGGCGACGCCGATCAGAAAATGCGCCAGCCACCAGGCCATCACCAGCGGGCGGAGGATGCGTGGCCAGTTCCATTGGCGCATCGCAAATGCCGGCGCGAAGGGATAGGGCAAGCGTCTTGCCAGCAGTAGCTCGAGCGATATTTTCAGCCAATAGAGAAGAATGATCTCAAGAACCGCGGCGACAAACCACACCTGTCCGACCCATAGCAAGTGGTTTTCCGAATAGGCGATCCAAGATAGATCTCCCCCAAACACGACGACGACGAGCCCCAGAGGGAATGCGAAGAAGGCACCCAGAAACGCTTCGGCAAATTGAAGCGGATTGCCGCCGGGGTAGATCGTTATCCCGCGCCCCGGCCTGACCAGCCGATCTTCGCCGGAACCGGAGCCCGTGAATTCTTCAAATTCCATAGATGTCCGCATTGTACGCCAAGCTGCCGCGACTGCATTGGCAAACCGGACATGCACTTTGCCTACCTATTTGGCTCGGTTGCCGCGCCCGCCGCCGGTAGGCGGGCCGATTGCGCGCGTTGCGAACGGGATTGGTGCGGCAGCGCGAACATGATATGGTTCAGCCGAATTGGTTGCATTAGCTGACTTCATCATCCGGGATAGCGGGATTTGCGGCGGAGAGCCGGTCTTTCGGGGGACTCGGGTAACTCTGCGCTTCATGGTGTCTCCTAATAGTTGTGCGGCGGCATCTCCCCGACCTTTCGCGATTCAAATTCGAGCCAGACACGTTGAGCATCCTTGGAAACGCCGATCCAGCCGTACCAGAGCAGATAGGCCAATGCCAGGCCGCCCTCGGCATCGCCGGCCGGGATGAGGGCGGGAACGTCGGCGTGATCGCACGTGCGCAGAGCCAGGAAAATGTTCATGACCCGGCTGCGGTTTGCCGCGGCCACCATGCGCACGCCGCGCAGCGTGCGCACGGCGTCGAGTATCTGCCGCGGTCCCCAGAGAAAGAGTTCCACCAGAGCAACGGCCGGATCGCGCGGCCGCTGGCCCAGCATGACAAGCGAGCCGATATTTGTGAACGCCAGCAGAAACATGGGGATGGCGGCGGAGGTGTTGCGGTTGGCGAGAACCGCGTCGGAGTAATAATTGCCGCCGGTGCGGCGTTCCGTGCGGAATAGCAGCGGAACCAGCACAACAAACGACCCCGCGAAGACCCATGTCCAGGGCAGATGGACACCCCACAAGATCCCGACCATCCAAAAGATCGAACTGATGACCAAAGGCCCGACAATCAGGGTCGGCAGGCCGACTGCCAGAAGCGCCAAGACCGCGAGTTGTTTCGCCGCCTCGCGCCGCCGCAAATGCCGCTCGACCTCGCCGACAAGCAACGCGTTAATGGCGGGGGCAGATTCTTGGGAAGACCGGTGCTCCATGGGCAGCCTTGCGACCATACACTATACCTTTTTTACACGTGCCCGGGAAATCGGGCACTCTGCGCGTTTGGTCAAATCGGGTGCGTGCCTTGAACTTATCCCATCCAGCCGATAAAACAGCCGCAACAAATTTCTGGACGCTTAACCAATCGAATCGCCATGAAAATCATCGATCGCGCGGATGGACAACTCGACCTGGTCAGCCTTGGCGAAGCTATGGTGCGCCTCTCGCCGCCGGGGCATGGCAGAATTGAATTCAGCCCGACACTGGAAGTCTGGGTGGGCGGCGGGGAATACAACGTCGCCTACGCCCTGTCACGCCTGGGCATGCGAACCGGGTTCGTCAGCCGGATGGTGGACAATCCGGTGGGGCGGATCATCCTCAACCACGGCCGGGCCGTCGGCGTGGATATGTCGCAGGTCGTGATGACCAAGTACGACGGCGTGGGTCGGGCCGACCGGGTCGGGTTGAATTTCACCGAGGTGGGCACCGGCGTGCGCGCCAGCGTCACCATGTACGACCGGGGCCACTCGGCCGCGTCCAACATGAAGCCGGGGATGATCGACTTCGGCAAGCTCTTTGCCCAAAAGCGAGTCCGCTGGATGCACACCGGCGGCATCTTTACCGCCCTGAGCGACGGCACGGCGGCCGTGTGCAAGGAGGCCATCGCCGCCGCGCGGGCGGCCGGAACCATCGTCAGTTACGATCTGAATTTCCGCAGCAAACTCTGGACGGCGGCCAAGGCGCAGCAGGTGACTAAGGATCTTGTTCCGATGATCGACTGCCTCATAGGCAACGAGGAGGATTTTCAGAAGGTGCTGGGCTTTGCGGTGGAAGGGGTCGATGAGAACCTGTCGGCGCTGGACACGCGGGCGTACAAGGGGATGGTCGAGAAGGTTGTCAAGGCGTACCCGAATATCAAGGTGGTCGGCACCACTCTGCGCGAAGTGAAGAGCGGCCTGGTCAACAACTGGTCGGCAATTTTGTGGGCGGAAGGGACGTTCTACGAGAGCCGGCGGTATGATAATCTGGAGATCGAAGATCGCGTGGGCGGCGGCGACGGATTCAGCTCGGGATTTGCCTACGGATTTCTCAACGGCAAAACGCCGCAGGAATGCGTGGACCTGGGCGCGGCGCACGGCGCGTTGCTGCAGACCACCCGCGGCGACAGCAGTCAGATCGACCTGGAGGAATTGACGCACGTCTTCAAAGGCGGCTCGGCGCGGATCAAGCGATAAGTGGCCCGCCGGCGGCGAAACTCGTGCGGCGTTCCGGAACTGGAGGCGTGTGTGCATAACGCGTTGACTGCAACGTTCCGACAGACGCTCGACCAGGCCCACCGTGAGGCGCGCCAACTCAACCAGGAATTTGTCGGCACCGAGCACGTCGTCCTGGCGTTCCTGGCCGTGCAGGACAGCGAGGCGGCCAGGGCAATGACGATGGCGGTTGCGGCCGACGAGTTGTGCCGCTGGATTCTCAACGCCCTGCCGAAGGTGAAAAAGCCGCCGGTCGTTACCGGGCGATTACCGCCGTCTCCCAAGCTCCAGGCGTTGGTCAACACGGCGATGGTCAAGGCGCAGGCGGCCGGGCAGACCGCCGTTTCGACCCGGTTTCTGCTGCTGGCGATTCTGGAAGACGACGGCGGCCTGGTGCGTCAGGCCCTCTCGGCGTGCGGTGCGGATAACGATGACCTGGTGCGCACGCTCGTCCAGTGGGGCGAATCGCCGGAACAGTAGTTTCCCGGACCAGGCCCGGGCTCCGGGACGGCCGGGCTTTCACCCAAGGTAGCACACATGACCGACTGGTTCGGCGAGAATCTTCTGGCCGCGATAAAGACGAAGCAATCGCCGATCTGCGTCGGCATCGATCCAATTGTGGACTTGATCCCCGACGAAGTCCGCAAACGTTCCAGCTCGCGCCTGGGCGGCGGCGGGCAATCGCAGGCGGATCTGGATTCGATCTTCGATTTCGTCACCGCCGTCATGGGGATCGTGGCGCCGCATGTCCCGTGCGTGAAATTTCAGTCGGCCTATTTCGAGCGGTTCCTGTGGGATGGAGTCGAGGCGTATTTCAACCTCATCCAGGAAGCCCGCGAGCTGGGGCTTATGGTCATCGGCGATGTCAAACGCGGCGATATCGGATCGACTTCGCAGGCGTATGTTGATGCGCATCTGGCCGGATTCGTCCATCCGCTGGCCGGTGAGGATGAATGGGCTTTCCCCGACGCAGTGACGGTGAACCCGATGCTCGGCCTGGACACGATCTCGCCGTTCGTCGATGCGGCCAAGCGACTGGGCAAGGGCGTCTTCGTATTGGTGCGGACGAGCAATCCCGGATCGGCCGAGCTTCAGGACGCGCTCTTAGCCGACGGCCGCACATGGTCGGAAATGCTGGCCGATCACCTGGCCCCGATCGCGGATCAGGAGGGCTTGGTCGGCCCCAGCGGCTACAGCAGCATTGGCGCGGTGGTCGGCGCGACACAGCCGCACACCATGGCCAGCCTGCGAAAGCGATTGCCCAAGTCGATCTTCCTGTTACCCGGCTACGGCACGCAAGGCGCCACGGCCGACATGACCCGCGCCGCGTTCGTCAATGGCCAGGGCGCGATCGTCTCGGCCAGCCGGAGCATTTTGTACGCATATAAGGACGCGAAATATCAATCGATCGC
>CAYQTE010000060.1:14848-30948 GCA_964420285.1 uncultured Tepidisphaeraceae bacterium | reverse complement strand
TGCTTCTGACCCCACACCTGGCCGCACGAACGTACACCGCCATGGAGAACATGAGCTGGGTGGTGAAGGACATTTACGAGGTTTTGTGCGGGCGGGCGCCGCGGTATCCGGCGCCGTGAATGCGGGCCATGGGGGAATTGCGATGGTATTGGTGTGGTTTGTGACCAGGCTGGTCTATTCGATTTGAGACGAAAATGGACTCGGCCGGGCCAAGTTCAGACTCCCACAGGCAAAGTTCGAGTTTTTTCGGCACTTTTTGGGCCTGATTTGGGAGGGACTTTCGCGCCGATCCGCGATATTCGGATGGAAAGCGGGGTGACGCCGGGACGAAATGCCGGCGGCTTTTTGTCGTAATCGTAGGCCTGGCAGCGAGTTAGAGCGGGAATGGCCCACTTGCTGAAGAACCCCCACCCAGCCCTCCCCCTGGGTACAGGGAGAGGGGAACAAGAGGTGATCTGCATGGATTTACGCTCGCCCGGGAAATCGGGCACGCTCGTCGGCAGTCGGCATTTGCGTTCCCCTGGCTCTTGGCGCGCGGGCGGCAGTTGGTATACTCCTACCCCCTGACGAAAGAGATCGCTATGGCGTTGGACGTGAAGGCTGGACAGAATATTCGGGTTACCATCAGCAGGACCATCGTCCGCGACTCGGCTCGCAAGACGATTGAGCGGCTGTTCCTCAAGGATAAATCGGTCGCGCGCCCGATCGAGACGCGCAGCCGGAACTTCATGGCCATCCCCAAGCGCCGCGGCGGGTGCATCTGGACCAAGCGGCCGAATCTTATCCATCCCAACCTCGACCGCGGGACGGCGGCGACGATCCTGGTGACCGCTCAGACCATGCGCGATCTGGCCAGCGTCGAGAGTTTCGTCACGGTTGCGCCGGCATAATCAATAATTGAAGAATATCCCTCGCAAAGGCGCAGAGGGGGAAGTGCATCCGCAGCATCTTGCCGCCGGGTGCGGTGCGGCCTTGCCGCTCAAATTCCAGACTTTGGCTTTTTGGTTTGTCCTCCGCGGCACTGCGCCTCTGCGAGGGACATTTTTTCGGATCAGTTGGGCTTGCCGCCGATCATGTCCAGAAGGGCGCGCAGGTCGAAGGGTTTGGGGAGGAACTGCACGGATTGCCCGTGCAGGACGCCGGCCTGGTATTCGCCGCTGATGGCGATGATTCGGGCAGGGCGGTGCGATTCGGGCAGATTGTTGCAGTGCTGAAGCAGCTCGAATCCGTCCATGACCGGCATGCGAAGGTCGGTCAGCAGGATGTCGAATCGCTGGGTCAGCAGATAGCCCAGCCCCTCCTCGCCGTCGCGGGCGGTGACGACTTCGGCGCCGGCCTGACGGATGAGCTTGCTCATCGCCAGCCGGGTTGGGGCGTGGTCTTCGATAACCAGGATTCGTTGTTTTCGTCCAGCGGGGGCGGTGGTGTTAGTAACGGCGGCATGCATTGTCATGTCCCATCTCCCATCAGGTCAGGACGCCACAAAGATCGCCGTCAGGTCGGTTCGTCCAGGCCCTGTTGATATCGCTTCATCAGCCCAGCGCGGCTGATCAGCCCGATGACTCGGTCAGGGGCCGACTGCATCTTAACCGGAAGCCGCCCAACGTCACAACGCGAAAAAGTGTCCAATACGGTTGCCAAATCGTCCGTGTTCCTGACCATTGGCACATCGACCCGCATCAATTCTTCCGCCATCAGAAGCGGAATCGCCTCCGGCGCCAGCAAAGCGGCCTTGATGTCATCCGCCACAATCATTCCCATATAACGACCCTGCTCGTCGGCAATGACGATATCCGGCGCCTCGGCCGATTCCGCCAGGTCCAGCGCCCGACGCAGCGGCTCGGTGTGATGAACGATCACCGCGGGCTCGAGATCGACCTGTTCGACGGTCATGCGACGCAGCAGCGTCAAATCGGATTTGTCGCCCAACCGCACGCCGCGAGCTCGCAGGCCGGCCGTGTAGATCGAATCGCGGTGCAATGCGCGGGCGATTCCGGTGGAGATGATGCAGGCCAGCATGGCCGGCAGCATCACCTTGTAATCCTGCGTCAACTCGAAACAGATAAGGATGGACGCCAGCGGCGCGTGGACAACGGCCGACAGCACCGCGCCCATGCCCACCAGCGCATAGAGCTCGGGCTGCACGTCGGAATGAGGCAGCCAGTGTTTGAGGAGAAATCCGACGATGCTTCCGGCGGTGGCGCCGATGAACACGCTGGGCGCGATGATCCCGCCGGAGCCGCCGCTGCCCAGGGTCAGGCATGTGCCGACGATCTTGGCGATGCAGAGGAATCCAAGCAGTGCGAACAGAGCGACCGGCGTCCACTGATAACCGGTGAAGAAGGCGGGATCGAAGAGTTTCTGCACCGCGCCGTAGCCGTCGCCGAAGAACGCAGGCATGGGATAGTCGGCATAGGGGAACGGTTTATTGCCCGGCACTCTAAGCAGTAAATGGCCAAAGACGTAGATATAGGCCAGCCCCATGCAGCCGAGGATCGTTCCGCCCAGGGCGGGGCGGAGGAATCGCGGCAATTTGACGCGATCGAAGATGTGTTCAGTCATGGGCATCATCCGCGTCAGGCATATGCCGCAAACGGCGCAGACAAGGCCCAGGAGCATGAAGTTGCCGATCTGGTCCCATTGGAGATAGGTGTGATGTTCGACGGAGATTGACGGCATGGCAAAAATCGCGGTGGCGACGGGACCGGTCTTGTGGACGGTCTGCAGGATGCCCAGCGTCGTCACCTGGGCGATGACGCTGGCCAGCACGACGGGCGTGAACGTGCGGATCGAGAAATCCTGGAGTATCACCTCGAGCGTGAACAGCACGCCGCCGAACGGGGCGCTGAAGATCGCGCTGATTCCGGCGGCACAGCCGCATCCGGTGAGCAACGGCATCTGCGTTCGCGTCACGTTGAAAAGCTGGCCGACGCCCGAGGCGATGGCGGCGCCGATCTGGACGATGGGCCCCTCAGCACCGGCCGAGCCGCCGCTGCCGATGGTTACGGCGCTGGTGACGATCTTTTCCACGGCGACGACGGGCTTTTGAAATCCGCTGGATCGCACCACCGATTCGACGACATCGACAATGCCATGTCCTTCTCGCGCCCGGAAGACCCACCGGCCCAGGCAACCCACCGCCAACCCGCCCGCGGCCGGCCAAGCCACCAGTAGCCACGCGCCCCGCCCATACAGAAATGCCTGCCCGCCGGTCTCCTTGTAGAGCAGATCGCGGATGAGATTGATCAGTTCATGGAATCCCACGGCGGCAGCGCCGGTGATGACGCCGATGAACACGGCCAGGACCAGCAGGAACGAATCCTCGCCAAACCCAAGCCGGCCCAGCCAGCGCGAGCAGACAATCCTCAACCGCCGACCCGGCGCCGATACGTCAAGTGCCATGGAACAAACCAGCATAACGGCCGGCGGGCCGGGGCGGCAAGCGGACAATTTCGCAAGCCGAGAAGCCAGATTCACCGCGGAGGGAAACAGGGGCAAGGCGTGGCCGAGGAATTCCAACGCGACCCGCTACACCCCCGCAAAGGCCCAAGCCATTTGCGTTTCGCGATTTTGGTGGCTATCTTATTCGTTGTGCGATACCGCTGGAACGACTGGAACGAGGGGCACATCGCCGACCACGGGATGTTGCCCGAAGAAGCCGAGGAAATCGTTAATGCGGCGAGAGCGCCCTATCCACAGACCATCGGAAAAGAAAAACGACTGGTGATCGGCCAGACGCGAAACGGCCTTTACGCGCAGGTCATTTACGTGTTGGACGAGGATGGACGAGCGTTCGTCATCCATTGCCGGCCGTTGACGGATTCGGAAAAGCGGCGCTATCGCAGGAGAAGAGCATGACCAAGCGAAGCAAGAAATATTGGGAGATGAACAAGTCCGAATTGGCGGCGGCGACTCGGGAATTTGACCGCGAGTTCGTGGCGGACACGGCTCGGCCGATGACGCCAGCGGAGCGTGCGGAAGACAAGCGGGCGCGCCTGCGCGGTCGGCCGCGCGTGGGGCAGGGGGCGCTAAAGATCCACATCACCCTTGAGCGCGGGCTGGTGAAACAAGCGGACAGGTTCGCAAGACAAAACGGCTGGGGCCGGTCGGAACTGATTGCACGCGCTTTGGTCGCGGCGATCAGGCGAAAGGCGAGCTGAACGCCCTCTGCCGGGCCAATGAGCGTAAGTCCGATGCCTCGCCGCGCGGGTGCAACGGTCGCCGGTTGGGCTATAATCTCCCCTGCCATGAATCGTGCTGGCAGAAAAGTCGTGGTGGCGATGAGCGGCGGAGTGGATAGCTCCGTGGCCGCAGCGCTGTTGGTGCGGGAAGGGTTTGAGGTCATTGGGGTGTTCATGCGCCTCGGTACGCCGGAGGGCGTGGCCAGCGGCGGCGATGCGGAACATGACTCGGCATCAGACGGCGCTAACGCGCATCGGCAGGGGTGCTGTTCGGTATTGGACGCGGCCGATGCGCGAAAGGTGGCGGCGGCGCTGGGGATTTCGTTCTATGTCGTTAATTTTCAGGATGAATTTTCGAAAGTTATTGACTACTTTGTGTCGGAATACAACCGCGGCCGTACGCCAAATCCTTGCGTGCGCTGCAATGACTGGCTGAAATTCGGGCGGCTGGCCGGTTATGCGCGGGCGGTCGGGGCGGATTACCTGGCCAGTGGGCATTACGCGCAGGTGCTGGCGGACCCGGCCAGCGGGCGCAAGGCGCTGTATCGCGGTGTCGACCATCAGAAGGACCAGAGCTACGTGCTGTTCGGCCTGCCGCAGCATGAACTGGAACGGACGCTCCTGCCCGTTGGCTCGATGCGGAAGATGGACGTGCGACGGCTGGCGCAGGAAATGAATCTGCCGGTATACAACAAGCCGGATTCGCAGGAGATCTGCTTCGTGCCCGATCAGGATTACGCGGCGCTGGTTCGGCGGCGAACGCCGGCGCAGGTCCGGCCGGGGCCGGTCGAGCTGCGTGATGGAACGGTGGTCGGCGAGCATGCGGGCCATCAGGGATTCACGATCGGCCAGCGCAAGGGTGTGGGCGTGGCGCTGGGCCGGCCGTTGTATGTCATTGATATCAAAGCCGAGGAAAATCGCGTGATTCTGGGGGATCGAGAGGAACTGCTCAGCGGCGGGCTGGTGGCGGGCGATGTGACAGTGACCGGGGCGGGCCTGGATCGCGGCGGGGCAGCGGTCAGTTGCCTGGCGAAGATTCGGTACAATCACGATCCGCAACCGGCCGTGGCGCGGTGGGATGCGGACGGGTCGCTGCACGTGAAGTTTGCCGAGCCGCAAATCGCCGTGACGCCGGGGCAGGCGGTGGTGGTGTACGACGGCGAGCGCGTGCTGGGCGGCGGATGGATTGACCGGGCGCTGGGCGTAAATGGGGACAGGGACTGATGCGTCGCAACGTGTTGATATTTCATGCCGGCGCCCTGGGCGATTTCATCCTGACCTGGCCGCTGGCGTTGGCGCTGGGCCGGTTGCATCCGCAGAGCCGGATCGTTTATGTCAGCGCCGCCGGCAAGGGCCGGCTGGCGGAAAAGGCGCTGGGCGTCGAATGGACCGACGGCGAGGCGGGCTGGCATAAGCTGTATGAACCGGACGGCGTGCTGCCGCCGGCCGGGGCGAAACTTCTGGCCGATGCGCATTCGATTTATACTTTTGTGGCGGGCGCGACGGCGGTGGTGAACGACGCACCGCCGACCGATGCGGTTTGGATGAACAATATCCGGCGACTGGCGCCCGGCGCGAAAGTCGTGGTTCTGGAACCCCGGCCGGCGGAGGGATACGGCCAGGCATGGGGCGAGTTTTTGATTGAGCAATTGTCAGCCATGCCGGCGGTGGGGGAATCGGTGCGGCAGATGATCATGGCGGTGAACCAGCGCGGTCTGCGCTGCGGCCGGGGCGGACTGCCTGTCGGCGCAGGCGGCGGTGATGTGGTGATCCACGCCGGCGCCGGCTCGCCGCGGAAATGCTGGCCGGTCGATCGGTATGTGGAGTTGGCCTGTCGAATCAAGGACCAGCTTGGCCGTTCGGTGCGGATGGCGATCGGCGAAGTGGAGCAGGAGACTTGGAACGGCGACGTGATGGAGAAATTGGCGACGGCGGGAACGATCGTGCGGCCGGCGTCGTATGTAGACCTGATGGCCGAATTGAGCACGGCGGCCGGATATGTAGGGAACGATTCCGGCCCGACGCACCTGGCGGCGATGATGGGTGTGGCGGCGGTGGCTCTGTTCGGCCCGACCGACGCGGCAGTCTGGCGTCCGCTGGGCCCGCGCGTGGGGTGCATCAGCGGCTGGCCGATGGAGACGATCGACGTCGATGCGGTTTACGAGAAGCTGGTGGGCGTAATGAATCGGTGACTGGTGCGTGTCGGCCGGCGGCTGCACGCTCGGACGAGATTTTCAGCAAGACGGGGAAGCGATCGCGGGTTGGCCTTTGAGTGGTATCACAGGACCAAGGCGGGTGGGCAGGATACAATTCCGCGCGTTGGATGGGCATGGCTTGGGAGCGTGGAGCGATGAAGGTCGCGAGTTTGATTCTGGCGGTGCTGGGTGCGGCGGGGATTGCGTCGACTACGCTGGGGCAGGTTCAGCCGGCTGCCGCTCCGCCCGGGGAGTTGCGTACATCGGCGACAATGCCGGCGGCGACGACCAGGGGGGCCAAAGACGAATTGGTCGCGCAGGTCGAGGATGCGATCGACCACGACGGTCTGGGTCAACTGGATGCCGCACTCTCTGCCAAACTCGTCGATGCCATGTCGAATATGGCGAAGCTGGATCAGGAGAAATTGGCGAGGCTGGCCACCGCCCGCGAGTTCGGGCGGTTCTTTTCGCGCGTCGCGACGTTGTCGGATGAGGATCGCGCAGCGCTGAAATGGCTGGCCGAAATGCCGAAGTTCTCCCAGACTCTCATGTTGGCCCTCAGTCCGCAGGATTCGCCGGACAATATCCTCAGCATGGTCAAGCGACTGCAAAAGGACCAGCACGATGCGATCGAGAAAATTCCCGATCTGGCGACGGCGTTGTGCATCACGGCCGACAAGCCGGGCTTCACGCCGGATAACACGGAAAAGCCGCTGGACATCGACCGGCCGATCACGGAGTTGCATTACTATATGGCCGCCGGCGCGCCGGGGCGGATCTTGAAATTCAATCTGCGTGAACTGCCGTGGCAGCTTTCTGTATACGTGGTGGACGAACGGCTGACGTTTGCGGATTTGAAGCTGGCGGCGGACCGGTACGCTCCGCGAACGGGTCTGCCGGTCATGGCGTTCTGGGATGTGCCGTATCGGCCCAACGCGAAATATGGCGATGCCAGCGGTAGCGGCGGGGCGGTGTCGCCGCCATTGGGCCAACTTCTGCTCTCGGGCGGCACGAGCGTGCAGCAGGCGTATGTGGGGGCGCAGGTGTCCAAGGTGTTGGGCGATCCGGCGTGCGCGTTCAAGGCCGATGACCTGTCGGCGCCGGGGGCGAAAAACGCGGGAGCCGCCGATCGGTCATGGGCGCTATGCCTTGACGGCGTGGGATTGCACGCGGAATTCAACGTCGCCGCGGCCCGGTATCCGGAATACAAGGGCTGGCCCGGATCGACCATCGATCCGCAAACGCAGGAATCGATCACCGAAGCGGATGTGATGGTTCTGGCGGAAACGTCGCCGACCGCTATCAAGGCCCGGCTGGCATCCGAGGCTTTGGTGAAATCGGCGGACCTGGTGGAGAAGGAGAAGCTGCTCGAATTGTACGAGACGGCGGCCGGGCTTTCGGTGGGCAATCGCAATGCGTGGTTCGCCCTGGCGGATGCGGCGTCGTCGCAGCGGATCAACGATCAGGACGCGGCCGCATTGGTGAGCCTGGTGCGGCGATTGCTTCGCCAGCGGCAGCCGGACTTTGCCGCCGAGATTCTTCGCCGCGCCTGGCAGGGGCGCGGCACCGATGAGCAACTGGCGGAATACGACAAGATCGTAACGATGTTTGCGGACCGGCCGGATATTGCCGCCGGCGTGCTGATTGCCAAGGGCGATGTCTTGGGGCCTTTGCGGCCGCGAGATGCGGCAGCGGCGTATAACCGGGCGATGGCGCTGGCGGCGGGCGACGGGCCGATGGTGCTGGAGGCGATGAACCGGCTGGACGCGCTGATGCGATCGTCAAACAGCATGCCGGATTTGCTGGCGGCGTATCGGCAGGCGATGTCGCGGCTGCCCGCGCCGGCGCCGACGGTGTATGGGGACACGACGCCGTTCTATCTGCTCGGCCAGCAGTTCGCCGCAGCGATGGAGGAAGCCGGGAATGCGGCGGGGGCCAAACAGCTTCGCGATCAGCTTGGGCATTTGAAAATTGCGCCGCGGTGACGCCGAGGACGCCCCTGGCCTGTGCATCGGGAATGGTCGTGGCATGCCAGCATATTGCATGCGGCCGGCGCTGTGAATAGAGTCTTGAGTATGCGCCTTTTCAGGGTCAACATCATCGCATGCAACCCACAACGCGAGGATCGCGTAACGCCGCCGATCGATGTGTTGGTTGATACCGGGGCCGAACTGACATGGCTGCCGGCCGAGATGCTGGAGAAGATCGGCATCCAGCCTCGCCGCAAGCGGACTTTTCAGACCGCGACCAAGCAACTGATCGAGCGCGACGTGGGCTATGCCATATTGCGGGCCGAAGGCTTTGAAACCACGGATGAAGTCGTCTTCGCTTTGCCGACTGATCTGAGCCTGCTGGGCGTGCGCACCGTGGAAGGGTTCGGCGTCATGGTCGACAACATCGCGCACCGCTTTGTTGCAACAACCACGCTTGTGGCCAGCGCCTGCGATTTGGGCCCATCGCGGCACGATTGAGCTCTTGAGTTGCAGCCAAGAATTAGAGAAGGCGGACAAGCCCTTCTTGTTCAAAATGATGATCCGTTGTCAGCGCCTCGGTCACGCCGCGCTGACGCATCAACAGGAAACTCACCGCGTCACACAGCGAGTAATCCTTGTCGGGACGAGCTTGCAGGAGGCTGATCGCCGCCCGATGGTCTTCCTGTCCGATCCAGACAACCTCGACATTCGAGTCATTTGCAAGTTCGCTGACGAAGTCAAGCGTAACGCGACGATCGATGCCACGAGATCCGCAAAGCGCCACAAGCTCTGCCAGAATATCGTTGTGGGTCAGCCGGACAGCGGCCGATTCAAGCAGTGATACTGCACCGTGATGCCGCCCGTCTCCGGCATCCAGATAGCAATAAAGGCCGGAGGTATCCAGCAGCATTACGGCTCTTCCGATGATGGCTTGCCGTATTCGGCCGCCAGGTCCGCATCGATGCGCTGATTGTCCCCTGCCCGCGGGTTTCTGCTGTCAACGGCCCCCGCATACCGGCGCCAACCGCCGGTCTTCGCAGTCTCGCGCTGGTCGCCTGTCGGATGGGTTACGACAATGGATACCTCCGCCTGGTCTCCCTGGCGCAGCTCTGGTGAGCGCACTTCCACCAGCCCGTCCGCTCGAACAGTCACGGTTTGTCTAATGGCTGCAGGCATGATGAGAGTATAGCGCGCGGGGCGTTGATTTACACGTCACGGCCGCAATTCAACCGGATTTCGCGTTCTTCCAGCCGTGCGATCGTGAGCGACAGGACGCGGATGGCGGCGCTGCGCTAAGAGCCGATGCATTTCAAGTAACGATAATCACAGCCAAGGCGTTTCCAGATCGGCCAGGGGTTTCTGTTCGCCGATCGCGCCGGATCGCGCACGCGTCTGCGACCGGGCCATTGTCACCAGCAGCGCCGTCAGACCGATCGCGGCGGCCGCCTTGAGGATTGCCGAGGAATGCACGTCGTCCGCGATGGCCGCAGTCGTCGAGCCGGTTGACGAATCGTCCACGGTCGGGACAAGCTCGGTGATGTGCGAATAGGGATGGTTGGCGTCCAGCGGGGCGTCGGTGGATGTCGGATCGGGGATGACCGGCTCGTCCTGGTCGGCCATCGTGGGCAAGTCCAGCGCCGCCGGATCGTCGATCGCCATCGCCGGGCCGGATGAAGCCATCACGATGTTCCCAGTGAAGCCCGAGGCCGGAGCGAAAACTGCGCCGGGCAGGGCGTATACGGCGGAGATCGAGCCGGCGGAATCGAGGATCAAACTGCCGGCCGACGGAAGGGCGGATGTTACGGCGATTGGCGCGGCAGCCGCAATGGCATCGGCCCCAAAGCCCGAGATGACGGCGTGGCGGGAGAATTTGCCGGCGGCGATGACGGGAAGCGTGGCGGCGGATTTCGTGACGGCCGATGCCGTGGCACTACCGCCGACCAGGGTCTGAACGAGGGCGGACGCGATGGGCGTGCCGATGCCGGTGACTTGGTCGTAGCCGACCTTGGCCGAGATGGTCGACGATGACGAGCCGCTGGTGACGTCATGGAAATCCGCGGCGTACGTGGTCGAGCTGGAATAGGCGGCATAGAGAGTCGGGAGCGTGACGCTGGGGCCGTCGAGTGTGGTCTTGCCGGCCGCGACGCGAAGCTGATCGGCGATGGCGATAAGGGAGGCCCATTGCGGGGCGCCGGAGCTGGTGCCGCCGGCGATGTACCAGCCGCTGAGGCCGCCGGATGCCAGCGAGTCGTAGATGGCGAACCCGCTGCTGGTGTTGGCGTCGTAGGAGACGTCCGGCTCAGTGCGTTTGCCGGTGGATTGGGCTGATTTCTGATAGGTGGGCTCGGTTTCCTGAGTGCTGACCCCGCCGGTGCTGTTGGCCCAGCCGACTTCGCTGACGTAGGCGTTGGAGGTGTTGATGGTGATGGTGGTGCCACCGACGCTCATGACATTGGGCGAATCGGCGGGCCAATCGGGACCGGCGGCCGACCCGCCGTCGCCGCTGGCCGCGATGAACGTGACCGGGGCATGGCCGGAGGGGGTGGTGAAGTCCGAGTCGTAGCTCGTCTCGCCGCTGTAATCGGCGCCGCCCCAGCTCATGGAGACGACGGAAACGCCGGCGGTGGAGCGCGCGTAATTGACGGCCGCAAGCAAATCGGAGTCGCCGGCGCTTTTGGCTTCAACCAGCAGGATATTGGCGCCGGGGGCCATGGCGTGGGCCCATTCGACGTCGAGGGTGATTTCGACGCCCCAAGAGGCGTTGGCGGCCGGAAGCGTCGTCGTGCCGGTTTGCGAGACGATCTTGAACGACGGCGGCGCGGCCAGACTGTATTTGGTGTCGAACGTGGCCAGGTCGGACGTGATGTTGGGATCGCTGTAGGCGTCGATAATGGCGACGGTCTGTCCGGCGCCGGCCTTGGTTCCGCTGGGAAGCGTGATCTTGCTGAAGGAGTAGGCGCTGGCGATCTGTGCCGGCGTGTATCCGCTGAACGACGTGCCGCTGGTCATCGGTTGCAATTGCGACAGGGGCGCCATGACCGGGGCCGCCGAGAGCAGCCGTCGCGATTCGAGGCTCTCGAAAAGTCCGACGAAATTCTTCCGCCGCCAGTCGGATGATGGGGCCGTAGCGCGGGCAAGAATTGAATCAAAGCCGCTGAGCATGGTTGCCTCCATGTGTCGCCGTGTGCGTGTCGCCGTGCGCGGCGCGCCGGCCAAGAGATCATGTACAATATCGAATGGCCCCCGTGTCGAATTAAAATGTTAGTGAGGCGATCGACGGCGATGGCAGGCGGCGACGGTTCATGGCGGGCACAACTATTGGGCGTGCGTTGATTATCGGGCTGACGATTGCAACGCGGGCGACGCGATCCATTCGATGGATCAGCGGCGCTGATCGGCGGTCGTTATCGTCAACTCAATTTGACGTACCGCGCCAGCGGCCGGCAGGGCGGGCGATCCCGCGTGCGGTATGGCGTCACCCAAAATGGCCGGGACGTAGTTACCGGTCGAGAGCACAACCTTCAGCGCCTCTTCGGGGCTGATGTCGGGGAAGATGCACTTGTCGGCGGCAACGAACGACAGCTTGCCGCTGACCGGATTGGGGGCGAAGGGGATGTAGACGCAGAGGATATTCCCGGCGGCGTTGACGGGCCGGCCGCTGGTGAAGCCGATGGTGCGGGCGTGGCCGGTTTCGTCGGGGATCAGCACGACCTTGGAGAACGTTCCCTCGACGCCGCCGGGCGTGAGGGCGATCTGTTTCCAGGCGATGTACACCTCGCGGATCATCGGCACGCGCGTGAGGACCGAATCGATCAGCCGCAGCACAACCCGCCCCAGCAACGTGGTGGCCAGCAGGCCGCTGAGGTAGATGGCGGCGAGGGAGACGGCGACGCCGACAAACGGGATTTGCCTGTGGAACATCCAGCTCGAAAAGACCAGCGTGTTCTTCTCGACCCAATAGATGATGAACACGGTGATGGCGATCGGCGCCGTGGCCAGCACGCCGGCCAGGAACGTGCGGCGGAGATGCGCGTTCAATTGGGCGATGATGGGTCTTTGCATATTCACCTATCAGGATATTGTGCGCGCTGGCGAGCCGCGGGGAAAGCCGCAGGGGATGATACGGTGAATTTGGGGACCGGGTGCGTTGACGGGTCGAGGTCACTGAAGATGTGCGGGCGACCCGCTATCCTCAATAGGGCATGACGTCCGAGGTCAGGAGGTTATCCAAGCTCCTCTTCCACCTCGTCGTGGTTGTGGACGCGTCCGGCACGGATATCCGCCAGGCTCTTTTCCAACATCTGCATTGCATCAGGGTCCGAGAGAATCTCGATCGTCTCAAGAACCGCTGAAAAGTATTCGAGATCGACGACGTAAAAAGCCTTCTTGTTGTGCCGGGTAATTGCAATGACGCGCTGGTCCTTTAGCTTGTCGTCGATGGAATTAAGCTGCTTGCGAGCTTCCGAGATGTCCAAGGTGCTGTTCATTGCGCCCTTTGTTGGCCGTTTGCAAATCCACACTGTCCGCTTGCTTGGCAAGAAAGTATGAAGTTTAGACCAAATCGTACGATTTTCAATGTCCATCTGACCCAAAATTTTATTTTTTTGTACAAAATCAGTTGCAAGCCAAAGCGGCGCGCCGTAAAACGCAGTTATGGAGCGAGTTTTAATCCAGTGGACAGAAACCGCAAAGCAGGGCTTGGCGAGCCTGCCCAAAAAGGTCCGCCGGGGCCTGCTGGACAAGGCGAACGAACTTCGCCGTGTTTCCGACCCCGCCTCTGTTCATAAGCCACTGATTGGGCCGCTTGCAGGACTCCATACAATCAAATATGCCCGATATCGGGCTATCTACAAGGTGGAAAAAACCAAGTTGCCCGGCGGACAAGTGCAGGAGAGAATCGTCGTCATGTTCGTAGCGGCCGGGATTCGCAAGGAAGGCGACAAGAGCGACGTCTACCGACTCGCGACGCGGCTCGTTGCAATGGGTCTAATCGATATACCGATGGACCCAAAGCCAGGAAGGCCGGCGACTGGGAAGTACAAGTAGCCGTGCCGCCAGCACAATGACAAATCACGTGGTGGTTGCTCGATCTGTCCATTCCCCATCAAACACCTCCGTCGCCGGGCCGGTCATGAAGACGTTGTTGTCCGTTTCCCGCCAGTCCAGGGACAAATCGCCGCCGGGGAGGTGGATCAGTGTGCGGCGCTGGGCACGGTTGGTGAGGCTGGCGGCGACGGCCACGGCGCAGGCGCCGGTGCCGCAGGCGAGAGTGATTCCGCTGCCACGTTCCCAGGTGCGCATCGTCAACTCCGTGGGGGAATCGATGCGGACGAAATGGACGTTGATCCGGCGGGGGAACAGCGGACTGTTTTCGATCAGCGGCCCGATGCGATCCAGAGGCACGCGCCCGATCTGACGGCAGAACATGACGACGTGGGGGTTTCCCATCGACACGCACGTCATGCGCGGGTCGAGTTCGGTTTCGCCGCGCCAGCCGGGCGCCGCCTTGAGGTCGCCGAAATCCGGCAGCGGCTGATCGACGACACGCGGGCTTTGAATCGTCGTCGGAATTCTGGCCGATTCGAGGATGGGCTCGCCCATGTTGACCGTCACGCGCTGGACGCGATCGGACATGACGAACAGTTCGAGGCTGAGCACTCCGCGCGCGGTCTCGACGGTCATGGGATTATGGCGCGAGATGCCGCGGTCATAGGCAAATTTGGCGACGCAGCGGATGCCATTGCCGCACATCTCGGCCTCCGAGCCATCCGCGTTGAACATGCGCATGCGGACGTCGGCGATATTGCTGGGCAGCAGCAGAATCAACCCATCGGAACCGACGCCGGTGTGACGGTCGGAGATGGCTCGCGACAGGGCCGCCGGGTCCGCGACGGATTCGCGAAAGCCGTCGATGTAGACGTAATCGTTGCCGATGCCGTGCATCTTGGTGAAACGCATGGCCTGATTGTAGCCGACCTGGTTCATGCGTTATAGGTCGTCCTGTCGATGAACGGGATACGACTATGTCCGCCGCCGAGCAGAGTTTGTTGTCCGTGATGGGGCCTGGCGGGCCGCCATGCCATGAACCGGTAACCGAGGCGGACGAATTAGCGGCCGGGAATTGGCGGGCGAATCGGGCGGCGCTGGCGGATTCGACAGGCTCACCGCGGGCGGCATCGCAGGCGGATGTTCTTGGGGAAATCGAGCTGGCCGGTCCGATCGGGTTGACGTGGATTTTCGGCCGGGATGGGGCTCTGACCGCCCAGGATGAATCGGGGCGTTGGTGGGGGAAATGTTCCGTTCCGCGCGCGACAGCCAAGGCGCTGCTCCGGACGTTTGTGGCCAAGGGGACGGTTCAATGTTATCTCGATCCTCTGCACGCGGCGGAGATCACCGCCGCGCTGGCGACCATCCAGAGCAATCAGGCGGTGATCGCCATCGTGCCCGATGCCTGGCGGTTGGGCGTGATGCTGCGGTGCGAGGATTTTTCGGCGGCGATCAAAAACGGCCGGCTGTGGTTTGTTACCGGTTTGAATTGGGCGCGGCAGCTTGAGGGGTTGCTCGAATCGCTGCCGGGATTGCCGCTGCCGAATCAGTTCATCAAGACGGTGTTTGCCAACGAGCAGGGCATTGGCTCGCTGATTGAAGCGGCGCAGGGCGTATTCTCGCGGCAGACTCAAAAGCGTGCGGCGATGATGGACGAATTGCGGATCGAGAGCACGGCCGGCAATGGCCAGCCCCGATCTCGCGAAATTCTCGTCGTCGCGCCGTCGCGGTTTGGCTTGTGGGGTTTGGCGGGGATGGCGATGCGACGGGCCTTGATTGACCAAACCGGATCGGCCGGGGCGAATAACGCCGATTGGTCGTGGAGGAGTTTGGATCCCGATCAGGCCGGGTCGGCTTCACCGCTGGCACTGGCGATGGCGGCGGCGCGATGCGGTGCGATGGTGACGGCCGACACGGGGCGATCGGATGCGCCGCCGGTCGTGCCGGCCGGGTGTGCGTGGTTGACATGGATCACCGGCCCGCGCGTGCCGGCGTTTGACCGGAAAGAGCCGCAGGATGCGATCGTGCTGGCCGACGGGGCGTGGATGGATTTGGCGTTGCGGGCGGGCTGGCCCAAGGGCCGCATCGCGATCGCGGGCTGGCCGGGGTTGTGTGATGCGCCGCTGGGGGATCGGCTGGGACTGATGGCGGACATCCCCGATCTGGCAGCGCCGGAAGCGGAGACGAATCTCTCGAGCCAGCGGCTGCTGTGGGAATTCATCCGTGACGAGTTGATGCGCGATCCGCTGGCGTGCGAAGGCGATCCGGCCGTCTACCTGTCGGCGCGAATGCGGAAATTCGCCGTCGGCGAGGAATCGCTGAACCGGGGACGGTTTATCGAGGGACTTATTGTGCCGGCCTATGCGATCGGGCTGGCCAGGGCGCTGATCGATCACGGCCTGCCGATCAAAGTGTGGGGAACGGGCTGGGAGAACTGGCCGCAATTTGCCGATCGATGCGGCGGGGCTATTCGAGGCATGTCCGATCTTGCTTCGGCGGCCGGCCAGTGTGCAGCGCTGGTACATGCCTGGCCAACGACGTGGGCCCATCCCATCGACGCGCTGGGCCGTCCGGTGGTCCGCCGTCGCGGCAGGGGAGTTGGCGGATTGGTTCGAGCCGCGCGGGGGGCGATGAGCGGGTCGGGCGCGGGCTCCGGCAGTGGAGCGACCGCAACGCTGACGCGAGACTGCATGATTCGCTGGCTG
>CAYQTE010000060.1:0-14748 GCA_964420285.1 uncultured Tepidisphaeraceae bacterium | reverse complement strand
CTCCGGCAGTGGAGCGACCGCAACGCTGACGCGAGACTGCATGATTCGCTGGCTGCCCGCCGCCGCGGGCTGAGGCGGACATTTCTACTTGGTGTTGACAATCTCCGCGCGCGATTCTTGAGTCCGATAACGAAAACGGGTAAAAGGCTTTCCAATCCGGCCCAGCCCCGTCTCTTTTACGTTGCGAAGAGAGGCGGCCGAAGCAAGTTTACGGAAAGGATTGGCCATGGCCTCGTTGATGGAGCTTGTTGAACGTGTCAATAAGGGGGAATTGATCGAGAGCGAACTGCTCGAAATCTATCAGGATTCGCCCAACAGCGCTGAAAAATTCCTGGCGCATCATGCCCATGCCCTGCTGGACCTCCGGCGGGCGCATCACCACATGCTGCAAAGCCTCGAGGCCATCGATTACAGCGATCAGAAAGTCCTCAGCCAGTTCGTGAGCATCAGCGGGTTCCTCGGCCTCAACGATCTTCGCGCCCAGCCGATGGTGAAATTCGGTTCCAGCGCCATCGCCCGCCGGGAATACGCCTTGGGACTCGAGGCGATTCAAAACGGCATGGCTTACGACCTGTCGCACGGGGGCGTGTATACGGCTGACCGCGAGAATTGCCTGTTCGTCGGAACGCAATACGAGCGTGTGTCGCAATGCGCCGGCTGGACGGCCCCGGCGCCGGTGGGGGAATGGAACAACAAGCAGACGCGGATCGCGTACATCGTGTCGGGGATCGGCGACGACGAAGCCACCAGCCGCACTATCGCCAGCCTCGCCAAGCGGTTCGATTCCAGCCGGTTCAAGCTCCAGGTCTATGCCACTGAATGCGCCGTCCGGCGGGACAAGCAGTATTTCACGCAGACGACGTACGTGGCGCCCAGCATCAAGCGCGGTAAGGAAACGCTCGATTTTCTCACCCGGCAGAAGACCCCGGTCTGGATCGCGCCGCTGGATGGCGACACACTGTCGGCCGCCAAAGCGCTGGCGGATCAGCTCGTCAAGGACCATATCGACGTGGCGATTTTCGACGCGACGCAGGCCGACCCGATCGCGGCGGTGACGGCCGCGTGGGAAGTGGCGCGGGTGCGCGTCAATTTCTGCCGCCGGGTGCCGCTGTATTCCTCGGGTATCGCCTGCGTGACGTATTTCGACCAGTTCCGATTCGAGGCCGACAAGAGCTACTGGCAGGGCCGCAGCGTCGACAGCCGGTTCCTCATGGAAGGGATCGATTCCGACGAGCCGCTGGGTCCGCCGCCGCAGCGATCGGCCTATGGAATTCCGGAGCAGGCGGTGGTATTGGCGACCAGCGGCAACGAACTGGACCGCAACCTCTCCGAGCCGTTTGTCGATGCGATCATCAATATTCTCCGTGCTCATCCGCACGCGATCTTCCTGGCCGTCGGCGAAGGCGAACTGGCGTGGCAAAAGCGGAAATTCGAATCGGCCGGCGTGAGCAAGCGCGTCGGGTATGCCGGGCGGCGCAAGGATCTTCCGTCGTTCCTGCGTATCGCGGATATTTATCTGGCGGAATTCCCGATCAGTTGCGGCGCCGGCGTATTGCAGGCGATGACGGTCGAGCGGCCGGTGGTTGCGATCCGGTGGGGCGACGATGTCGAGCAATCGCAGGCGGCGACGTACGTGGGCAGCGAAGGCGCGATAGCCGGCCGCGACGCGGCGGCGTACATCGAGCGGGTGAGCAAGCTCATCCGCGAGCCGTCGTATCGCCAGAAGCTGGGCAAGAACATGCGCACAAGGGTCGAGCAGCATTTCGGCTTCGCCCAGACCTGCCGGAACATCGAAGAGATGTGCGACGAGTTGATCCAGCAGAAGAGCGAAGCGGCCGATCGGGCGCCGCTGGCGGAAGTGGCGTAAGGTGGAGCGGGAGAGGGCGAGCTGAGGAGCGTATTATCAGGGGTGATCGACGGCCGGAACTCTGCGGTCGTATAGGCGGAGCTTGCCTGAATCGTATGTCAGCGAGATTGCAACATCCTCCCACCCTTCGGAATCCGGAACCGTTGCGGGCGATCATCAATGGCAAGACGGCTATCTTCAAGACGCCCGAGGAGAAATTCCATGCGCTCGTGGCGGAATCTCTTCGACTTCGGGCGCCCGGCTCTTCAACGGATTCGTTTTTCAACCATGCTTACGGCCAAATCGTGGCGATGGGATGGTCAGCCGTGCCTCTGTTGCTCAAGGAATCGCAGCGTCAACGAGGCCATTGGTTCACAGCCTTGGCATGGATAACAGGGATCGAGATGGTGACGCCCGCGATGCGAGGTAATCTGCGTCAGATACGGGCCGCATGGACTCGGTGGGGAATTGAAAATGGATACATTACAGAGGACAGCCAGGGGCAAGTGGTTCAAGGATAATTTGCGGAATCTGAAGGAACGGGAATGCCGGTTCATCAGCAAATCAACGACAGATTATAATTGTGTTGGATTTGCCGCCGCCGATTACTTGTGGTGGCATCCCCAGCAGCAGGACGAGCACTTTTGGCCAGAGGGCGTGCCAAGAGACTTTTGGGCAAAGACATACGTTCAGGCCCTCGCCACCGTTCATTTCGAGGTTTGCCCAATCCAGAGTCCGGCCATTGAGGACGGTTACGAGAAGATCGTCATCTACCATCGCGGGAGCAAATTCAGTCATGTTGCCGTCATTGCCGGTCCGGCGCTCTGGAAGAGCAAATTGGGTGAGTTTGAGGACATCGAGCACGCGGCGGCAGCCCGAAAGATGGGTGAATACGGGCTCGTTTTCAAGTATTTGAGACGGGAACTCAAGTGGGCCGGGGCCCCGCTTCCCGAGCAATATCGCATTTTGAAATAGAGTACAAAGGTGTTCACAAGCGTATGGCAGAAGCGGACGGGCCGGGTCGGAGTAGGGAGGAGAGAACTACCCGACCCGCCGCCTTAGCCATATACAACCTACTGGGCGCCGGTGGCGATGCCGCCGGTGTGGGAGAATCCGCCCAGATCATTCTGGCTCAGATCGATGGCACATGCGGTCGGGCCGGGTCGGAGTAGGAAGGAGAGACTACCCGTCCTGCCGCTGTATCCATAGTCAGTGATCTGACCAGAAAACGTGGTGTGCTGTTCATCATCGAAGGCGGATGCGGGCGCGATGTCCTCGGCGGACGCCGGTGCCGCTGCAACCGACACCGAGCCGGTGTCGACCTGGCTCTGGCACTGCGGCTGTCTGGCAGCGATCGCCAGAAGCAGCACGGCCAGAAGCAGCAAGCTCGCTTTGCAAAGCATGTCCATCCATTCCCTTTCCGGCACGGCATTGCCAAAAGCGGCGAACCTTTTGGACGGTTCACACGGAACTGGCAAGGTCGCGTACCGACAGGTCACGCCTTCGGGCTGGACAATATGCAAGCAATGCGCGTACCGCGCATTATGGGACGTGGTAAGATGGATAATAACATGTGCCAGGGCAACATGTTATGAAAAAATTGACGATCTCTGCGTCGCGTAGCGATTTCGGCGCCGACCTACCAAAATGGTAGGTCGAAATCCTCTCACAACCAGCGCATCTTGATATCGCACCAATAGTTACGCACGATACTGTCCCTCTTGGTGGGCGCGCCTACCAAAATGGCTGGTCGGCGATCCCTTTGGAACACGTCTGGTTCACATTCAAACGTGCGGAATCACGCTCCGCACCACAAAAACCGTCCAATCTATCGGCCGACCCGGCTACGGCTGCGATTATGCGTGCTTCTCGACGTCGGCGCTCGACTGGGCGCGGGCATCGGACCGGCTCACGGAGATTACATATGCAATAGCAGTGCCACGAACACCAGAAACATGCGACCCCGCATTCCACGCGAGATTGCCGGCGGGATCGCAGGGCGATAGAGTGACGCTTCGGCGGGGGGCAATGAGGGCGATATGCGGCGGCTCTGCACGGTTGCGATTTGGGCTGGGGTCGTGTCGGCCGGCGTCGCGTGCGGGCAGGCAAGCTCGGGTCAAACCACCCAACCGGCGACAGAAGCATCGATGGCCTCGCCGCGCCTTATGCGAATCAAGACGGCCGAAGTTCTGCGGGTGGCGCGGGAAGCGGCGCTCATGAAGGATCTGGGCGTGAAGGACGCCGGCGACGTCCTGAAGGTGCAGATCGCCGCGGGCAGGATTTTGCCGGCAACTACCGTCGAGCCGCCGATGCAGGGCGCGCGGTTTACTCTGCGGGGATCGCAGGGCATTGTCGAAATGACCGCCATGGGGCCGCCGATGCCGGGGCTTGTCGGCGGGGGCGGCGGGTTTACATTTGTCTATCAGGACGCGTCGCGCACGGACAATGTGATGACGACTCTGCAGGTATTGTCATCGGCGCTGATAACGCAGTTCAACATTACCGACGATGGCCTGGAGCGGACGCAATCGGTGCAGTTGATCGAGCAGGCCCGGCCCGGTCCGCAGGCGATCTCGCTGCGCGTCGACGATGTGCCCAGCGAATGGAGCGATGTGGCATCGCCGGCCGGGCCGAAGATCGTCGTCAACGTGGCGGCGGGCAGTTTTGAACAGCTTCGCGCCGAGCATCGGAGCGAGGTGGATCAGTACGTGCGACCGATGTTCCGGCTGCTGGGGCAGGAGGCGGCCGTGTTCGCGGTGGATCGGGCCACCGCATGGCAGGTGATGGCGGATGCGTTTGTGGTCGACCCGGCCGTACAGAAGAAGATCGAGGACATCCTGCCCCGGCTGGGGGCCGATGCGTTTGCCGCGCGCGATGCCGCCAGCGATGAACTGGCCGCCACCGGCGTCGAGGGGGCAATGACGCTGCGGAAAATGTCGTTGGGGAAACTGTCGGCCGAGCAGCAGAACCGCATTGAGACGTTTCTCCGGCCGTTTACGTCTGCGAACGTGAAGGGATTGGAAAACGACCGGCAATTCCTGATCGATTGCCTGTACGCGGATGATGCGAAATTGCGCGGGGCAGTGCTCAAGCGGGTGAGCGATCTGGCCGGCCGGAAGATTGAGTGGAAGGCGGTTGATAGCGGGGCGGCGCGCGATGCGGAGATTGAGGCGTTGCGCGACGCGGTAGTGCATCCGACGACGATGCCGATGCCGACGGGGGCGGGCGGGGCGGCAGAGAAGTCGATGCCTGCTTTCAATTCCCGCTGAGCGGCATCGTTGGCGTCTGCAGGTCGTCGCCGTTGCCGTCGTCTTCTTGAGTGGCGGAAGCATTGGCGCCGCGCACGGCCGTGGCGAAGGGGAGGGCGCCTTTGAATACGCGCGACGAACGGAAGAAGCTGGTGCGGTCCAGCACGTGTTCCTGGAACCATTCCAGATAGAGATAAATCACCGGCGTGATGTAGAGCGTGATGAACTGGCTGACGACCAGGCCGCCGATGATGACCAGGCCCAGCGGACGCCGGCTGGCGGCGTCGGCGCCGATGCCCAGTGCGATGGGGATGGCGCCCATGAGAGCGGCCAGGGTGGTCATGATGATGGGACGGAAACGGTCCATGCTGGCCTGATGGATGGCGTCCTCGGCGCTTTGGCCCTGGTCGATGCGCTGAAGGGCGAAGTCCACGATCATGATGCCGTTCTTCTTCACAATGCCCATGAGCATGAACATCCCGATGAACGCATAAAGCGATGCCTCCTGGCCGAAGAGCACCAGTGTCGCCAATCCGCCCACCAGAGCCACCGGCAGGCTCGAAAGAACCGTGATCGGATGGACGTAGCTTTCATACAGGATGCCGAGGATCACGTACATGACAAAGACCGCCAGGAACATGAGGATCGTCAGCGTGTCCTTGGTCTGTTGATACGTCAGCGCATCACCCTGAAGCTGGCCGCGAATTTGCGGCGGCAGAACCCTCGCGGCCGTCTGCTGGATGAAATCGACGGCCGCACTTGTGGGCACGCCCGGCGCCGGCGTGAAGCTGAACGTGACGCTGGTGAACTGGTTGAGGTGATTGACCGATTGCGGGCCGATCGACGGCTTCCAATCGACCAGCGCCGAAAGTGGCACAATGTGGCTGCCGTCATCCGAGCGGATGTAAAGCTGGCTGAGGTTTTCCGGTATCGAGCGGTCCTTGTCGGCGGCTTCGAGGATCACCTCGTATTGGTCGGTGGGGCGCTTGATGAGATAGACGTAGTTCTGCGAATACGCGTGGCTGAGCAGATCAAGGATGCGCTTGGGCGAGACGTTGTACGTCGCGGCTTGATCGTGGCGTATCGGAATGTCCAGGCCGGGCGTGTGGTTGTAGAGATCGGTGAGCACCCGGCCGGCGAATCCCGGCGGGCCGTCGGGGCCGAAGGGGCGGAATTTGCTGAATTCGGTCTGGAGTTGGGCGGCGTATTGGTAGACGTCGTCGGGCTTGATGCCGGAGATGGCGAAGGAGAGCGAACCCTGCGTGCGCGAGCTGACGCCGGTGCTGAGCTGTAGAACCGGCTGGGGCAGCATGACGGACATGGTTCCGGGGATTCCCATGAACATCTTGCCGGAGAGTTGGGCGGCGATCTGGTCGATGGTTCGCGTGCGCGTGGACGGATCGCCCAGGAACGCCAGCATGATTTCCTGGTTGGAGGCCACGAAGGAGCCATTGCCGCTCATGGTAAAGCTGATGGTCACGCCGGAATCGGGGGCGTGCAGCACCGAATCGGTCCTGGCCTGGTATTCGTGCATCTGCTGCGGCGATGAGCCCTCCTGCGCGATCAAAACCCCCAGCAGAAACCCGCTGTCGCCGGTGGGCAGCAGCGATTTGGGAATCCGCTGAAAGAGCACCACGGTTCCGATCAGGCAGCAGATCCAGATGACGGCCGAAATCCACTTGTTGCGAAGGAACCAACTGAGAGTTGTGCCGTAGAAGCCCAGGACGCGATGTTCGACGCCGCCGATCACGCGCTCGACCCATGTTTTGGTCACACCGTGCCCGCGCCTTGCCAGCAATCGCGAGCACATCAGCGGCGTCAGCGTCAGCGATACGATGCCCGAGGCGAAAATCGAGACGATGATGGTGATGGAGAACTCGCGGAAAATCCGCCCGATCAGTCCCGGCATGAACACCAGCGGAATGAACACCGCCGCCAGCGAGACGGTCATCGACAAAATCGTGAAGCTGATTTCCTTGGCGCTGTTGAACGAGGCTTCCATGGCGCCTTCGCCGAGTTTTTCCATGCGGCGGACGGTGTTCTCCAGGAACACGATGGCGTCATCGACCAGGAACCCGATCGCCAGCGTCAGCGCCATCAGCGACAGATTGTCCAGGCTGTATCCCAGTGCGTTCATCACGATGAACGTCAGCAGCATCGACATCGGCAGGGCGAAGGTGGGTATGATCGTGTCGCGGGCCCGGCCCAGGAACATGAAGATCACGATCACCACCAGGATGAACGCGATCATCAATGTCTTCTCCACGTCAAGCACCGAACGCACAATGTTGGCTGACCGGTCGTACACCGGCACGATTTGAATCGACGGCGGCAGCTCCGCCTGCACCACCGGCTTTAGCGCGTAAACCGATCTGGCAACATCCACGGCGTTGGCGCCGGCCTGCCGGAATACGGCCAGCACCACCATGCTCGTCGGCAGCGTCTTGACGTCGCGCTCCCAGAACTGCATGTGAATGCGCTCGTCCTGCACGCTGTCAACGACCGTCGCAACGTCCTTCAGCCGTATCGGCGAATTGCTCGTGCCTCCGATGATGAGATTGCCGTAATCCTCGGCCGTTTCGAGCTGCCCCTTGGGTTGCAGGAGCATCGACATGTGCGTGCCGTCAAGCTGCCCCGCCCCTTCATAGCCGGTCCCGTTGGCGATGGCGGTCGAAAGATCGGTCAGTGCCAGATTCCGCGATGCCAGGGCCTCGGGGTCGGCCTTGATGCGGATGGCGCTCTTGGTCCCGTAGATATCCACCCGCGACACGCCCGACAGGATGCTGATCTGCTGCTGAACGCCGGTGGCAAAGTCGTACAGTTTCCCCGCCGGCATGGAATCGCTGGTCATGGCGACATACACAATCGCCTGGTCGTTGGGATTGGTCTTCTGAAACGTCGGCGGCGAAGGCAGATCGACCGGCAGATTTCCCGACGCCTGCGTGATGGCGGTCTGCACGTCGGTGGCCGCCGCGTCGATGCTCTTGTCCAGGTTGAATTGCAGGCTGATGCTCGTATGCCCCTCGGTGCTTTGCGAGGTGACGATATCCAGCCCCGATATCTGCATGAATTGCCGTTCCAGCGGCGTGGCGATGTTGTTCGCCATCGTCTCCGGGCTGGCGCCCGGATAATTGGCCTGCACCTGAATGACCGGATAATCGACGGCCGGCAGATCGTTCACCGGCAGCCAGAAATAACACATCACGCCGAACACGATCGCTGAGACCGTGAGCAGCGTGGTCATGGCCGGACGGCGAATAAATGGCTCGGAGATATTCACGATGAAATCCTGGGGTGGAACAACGTCTGGGCGATCAACCGGCGGTTGGGGCGGCGCCGGCGGGTTTGGTCGAACTGGGATTGCCGGTGGCGCCAGGGGCGCTGCCGGGTGGCATCGCGCCAGGGGCGCCGCCCGGCGGCATTCCGCCGGCGGGCGCTTCCACGACCGTCGCGCCCGGATAAAGCATAAGCTGCCCCACGACCACCACCGATTCGCCCGCGGCAATGCCCTTCTCCGCCACGATCATGTCCCCTTGCCTCTGGCCCACCACGATCGGCCGCATCTCCACCGTGTTATGGTCCTTCACCACGTACACGAACGGGCCCGCCTGGCTGATCTGCTCCGCCTGCGTCGGAATCAGCACCGCATCCTTGATCGTCTTGAGAATCAGCCGCACCTTCACAAACTGCCCCGGCCACAGATACAGATCCGAATTGGACAGCTTCGCCCGCAGTTTCACGTCCCCCGTCCCGTTTCGCACTGCATTGTCAAGGAACGTGAGCTTGCCGCGGCAGATGTGATCCGGATGATCCGGCAGGCTGGCCGTCACATCCAGTTCGCCCGCCTTCATGGCGTCGCGCACGTCCGCCAGTGAGTTTTCCGGAATGTTGAAATCCACGTAGATCGGATCGACCGTCTCGACCGTCACCATCGCCGTGGTCACAAAGCCGTTGCCCATGACGATTGTGCCCAGGTCGAACTGGTGCTGGCCCACCCGCCCGTCGATCGGCGAAGTGACCGTGCAATAATTGAGATTGACCTTTGCGGTGGCGACATCCGCCTGATCGATCTTGATCTGTGCCACCGCCACGTCGCGGGCGTTCTTCTTTTGTTCAAATTCCTCGCGAGATTCAGCCCCCGGCTGGCTTTGCAGTTCTTCGGCCATCTTGTAATCCGTGTCTGCGAATTCCAGCTTCTTCTGATCCAGCTCAAGCATGGCCGTCGCGTGATCCAGCGCCGCCTGATACGGCGTGGGATCGATCAGGAACAGCAGGTCACCCTGTTTGACGCTCTGCCCGTCCGTGAACGCGATCTTGGTGATCGGCCCGGTCACCTGCGGCTGCACCTGCACCGATTGCGTGGCCACCGTCGTGCCGATCTCGTCGAGATAAACAGGCACATCCTGCGCCACGGCCGGAACGTCCGACACCATCGTCTTCGGCATGGCCGGCGGCCCCGCGCTGGTTCCCGACGCCTTGGAGCATCCACCGACTATCAACGCCGCGCCAAGCACCGCGCCACCCGCCAAAAGCGACATCGTCACATGCCGCAAGCCAATGCGGCCACGCCAGGCAAACTCATTGACCATGATGCGATCCAATCCACCGGCCCAGCCCCCTCCATCCCGGCCGGCCGTATATCATATTCCGGCAAATCCCCCGCCGCTGCGGCGTCATTCCAGCCGCCAGCAAAGCAACCGATTAAAACAACTGTTTATTTAGCAGTCGGATTCGGGAAAGTCAAATGGAATGTCGCGCCCGAACCTCAACGGCTGTGCCCGAATTTCCGGGCAACCGCCTTTTCCTCCTCCCCATGTACCCAGGGGGAGGATTGAGGTGGGGGTTCTTCGCCAGCGGGTATGCCAGGTGGAAGCCGCGACCCACGCCACGGCGGGTAACCCCCACCCAACCCTCCCCCTGGTTACAGGGAGAGGGGATTAAAAGATGGCTCCGCAGGGGTTTACACTCGCCCGGAAGATCGGGCACTCTCAGCCCCGCGCCGCCGCCGCGCCAGCAATCCCAGTGCGCCCACCGTCAGCAATCCCAGGCTCGCCGGTTCCGGCACGCTGCTGTCCTGTGTTTGCATCAATGCCGCCGGCACGCTGGTTCCATCGGCGTTCAATGTCGCGCCCAGATCGTTGATGATGTCCGCGATGTCGGTGATGTTCACCATCCCCTGATTGGCCACATCCCCGCCGTAATATCCCGGCGACAAGCCCAGGTTGTTAATCGCCCGTGTCAGATCGGTGATATCCACGACCCCGTCCAGATTGGTGTCGCCAAACGGCACATACTTCACTTCCACATCCCCGGCCGGAATCGTCAGCGGGTCTTCGCTCGAATCGCCGTAGCCGATGGCCCGGCTGGCCTGGGAATTGGGGCCGTTCACAAGGGAACTGGTGATGGACTGGCTCTGTATCCAGGCCGTAACTTGCGACAGGGGATTGTTGGTCTCGTTGAGCAACAGGCCGTTGTTGGTGATATCGATCTGCCCGCCGCCGGTGATTGACAGCGAGCCGATTGAGCTTGTGACGCCGGGAATGTTCTGAAGAAGTTGAAGTTTGCCGGTCGAGTTGATGGTGACGGCGGCCTGAGAAAGCGATGAGGCGGAGACGATGGCGGGGCTGCCGGAAGCGGCGCCGACCTGAAGCGTGCCGGTTCCGGAGACAGTGCCGAGATTGGCCGCGCCGGAGGCGTGCTGGATCAGACCGTTGTTGGCGGTGGAAAAGGCCGTGACAGTGCCGCCGCCGCCAACGGTGGCATTGGCGCCGACGACGATTCCGCTGGCGACGCCGAGACTAATGCCCTGGGGGATCTCCAGATTGAGCGGCGCGCCCGAGCCGGAAAGGTTGATCCCCTGCACGGTCGTGCTGGTGGCGACGGTGACAGTTTGCGCCGTGGTGCCCGTGTTGTTGATGGTGACGTTGTTGGCCGTGCCGGGCGTGGTGTCGGTGTCCCAGCTTGAGGCCGTGCCGAACGATCCGACCGAGGCGGTCGAGACGTAATTCTGCGGCACCGGCGTGACCATGCGAACCATCAGTTGGGTGGGGCTGGTGGTGTAGTCCAGCAGGAACGCGACGTTCTGCGGCAGTGTCGGCGGTGCGACGTAGCTGTAAGAACCACTGTGGCTGCCATAGGTTTCGATAAGGAAGTTCTCGCCAACGGCCGGGATGAAACCGTCGATCAGGCTGAGGTCAAGATTTCCGGCGAGGCTCGCGGTTCCGGAGATACTGACCTGATCGTTGCCTGTGCCGGCCGAATCGCCGGCGATGCGGATGGCGGTGGTGGCGGATGAACCCTGCGTGTAGTTGCCGTTGATGGTGTTGGTGCCGATGGCGCCGCTGGCAGTGGCGGGCGCGAGCGTGCCGGTGCCGGTGTTGTTGAGGTTGAAGGGAATGGTGGGCGTGCCGAAGGTTCCGACGCTGAGCGTGCCGCCGGTCCAGTTAAAATTAGCGTTGCCCGACCCGGCGGCGATCGAGCCGGCGTAAAAGGTTCCGCCGCCGTAGTTGAGCGTGCCGGTGGTCTTGGTTCCGCCGAGGGTGACGGAATTGGCGGTGACGTAATTGGCGGGGTTGGAGCTGATGGTGAGCGTACCGGCGACACCGCCCTCGGATCCGGTGTTCTGCCCTTGCCCGACCGTGAGTGAACTGAGATAGCCGGTGAAAGAGCCTTGAGACAGGTCGAGCAGGCCGGTGTAGGAGTTGGTCGTGGTAATGCTGGCGTTGGAGACGGAAAGCGCGGTGAGCTGGGAGGGCGATCCGAGCGTCAGATTTCCGCCGGCGGGAAGAGTGACCGTGGCGTTTGAATAGTTCTGGGCGATGGTGAGCTGGTTGGTGAGGATGGAATTGGAAGTGCCAAGAGTGAGTGTGCTGGCGCCGCTGGCGTTGGGATTGACGCTAGAGCCGACGGTGATGGAGTTGGCGTTGATGGTGTTGGAGGCGGCGAGGGTGACGGTGCCGAGGGCTGTGCTGCCGCTGTTGGAGGCGGTGCCGATGGCGAAGGTGTTGAGATTCGCGGCGAGAGACGAGAGCCCGCCGAAGTTGACGGTGCCGTGGACGGTTGCGCCCGCCGTGGCGTTGGCGACGGCGATGGTCGCGGTGTTGGTGCCGGAGGCGCCGATGAGTACAGAGCCGCTTTCGCCGGCATTGAAGGTTCCTGTAATACTGCTGTTGGGGCCGGTTTGCTGCGCGACGGTCAGTGAACTGAGGTAGCCGTTGAAGGAGCCTTGCGAGAGGTCGAGTTCGCCGGTGTAAACATTCGACGAGTTGTTGTCGGCGTTGGAGACGGACAGCGCGGCGAGCTGCGAGGTCGATCCAAGCGTCAGATTTCCGCCGGCGGGAAGCGTGGCGGTGGCATTGGAATAATTCTGCGCGACGGCGAACTGGCCGGTAAGGATGGAATTGGAATTGCCGAAGGTGAGCGTACTGGTGCCGCTGGCGTTGGGGTTGACGCTGGAGCCGACGGTGATGGAGGTGGCGTTGATGGTGTTGGACGCGGCAAGGGTGACGGTGCCGAGGGCTGTGCCGCCGCTGCCGGCGGCGGTGCCGATGGTGAAGGTGTTGAGATTCGCGGTGAGGGACGAAAGTCCGCCGAAGTTGACGGTGCCGGTGATGGAGGCGTTGTTGGTATTGCTGCCGACGATGATATTGGCAGTATTGGTGCCGGAGGCGCCGATGAGGACAGAGCCGCTTTTGCCGGCGTTGAAGGTACCCGTCACGCTGCCCTCCGGCCCGGCTTCCTGCCCCTGTCCGATGTCCAGCGAACTGAGATACCCGGTGAAAGAACCTTGAGACAGGTCAAGCAGGCCGGTGTAGGAATTCGACGAGTCGTTGGTGGCGCTGGACACGGAGAGGGCGGTGAGCTGGGAGGGCGATCCGAGCGTCAGGTTTCCACCGGCGGGAAGAGTGACGGTGGCGTTTGAATAGTTCTGGGCGATGGTGAGCTGGTTGGTGAGGATGGAATTGGAAGTGCCAAGAGTGAGTGTGCTGGCGCCGCTGGCGTTGGGATTGACGCTAGAGCCGACGGTGATGGAGTTGGCGTTGATGGTGTTGGAGGCGGCGAGGGTGACGGTGCCGAGGGCTGTGCTGCCGCTGTTGGAGGCGGTGCCGATGGCGAAGGTGTTGAGATTCGCGGCGAGAGACGAGAGCCCGCCGAAGTTGACGGTGCCGTGGACGGTTGCGCCCGCCGTGGCGTTGGCGACGGCGATGGTCGCGGTGTTGGTGCCGGAGGCGCCGATGAGTACAGAGCCGCTTTCGCCGGCATTGAAGGTTCCTGTAATACTGCTGTTGGGGCCGGTTTGCTGCGCGACGGTCAGTGAACTGAGGTAGCCGTTGAAGGAGCCTTGCGAGAGGTCGAGTTCGCCGGTGTAAACATTCGACGAGTTGTTGTCGGCGTTGGAGACGGACAGCGCGGCGAGCTGCGAGGTCGATCCAAGCGTCAGATTTCCGCCGGCGGGAAGCGTGGCAGTGGCATTGGAATAATTCTGCGCGACGGTGAACTGGCCGGTAAGGATGGAATTGGAATTGCCGAAGGTGAGCGTACTGGTTCCGCTGGCGTTGGGATTGAGAGTGGAGCCGATGATGATGGAACTGGCGCTGATGGTGTTGGAGGGCGAAAGCGTGAGTGTGCCGGTGGCGCTATTGGTGGTGGTGTTTTCGCCAACATACAGATTCTGAATGGTGGCGCCGAAGGAGGTAAGCCCGGAGAAATCGGCGGTGCCGACGGCGTTGCCTGAGACACCGCTGCCGACGGAAATAGTCGAATTGACGCCGCCGCTGACGTTGAGGATGCCGTCGCGGATGGTGGTGGTGGTTGGGGAATTTTCGTCGGTATTGAAGGAGAGGTTGCCGTTGTCGGTGAGGGTGAAGCCGCCGAAATCGAGTGTGTCGTAATGCCCAGAGGAGTTGACGAACACCAGGCCGCCGACGGTGTGGTTAGTATCGAGGACGCTGGTGACGGTGCCGGGGAACGTGACCGAGCCGGTGTTGGTGAAGCTGGCCGTGTCGGAGGTTCCGGGTCCGCCGGTGGGGTTCCAGTTTGAACTGGTTGCCCAGCTTGTGCCGCCGGAGCCGGTCCATGTAAAGACGGCCGCAGGTGATATGTCAATCACAAAGAGAAGCAAGATCGCCACTGCGGCGCGAGCGACGAAGGGTCCACGGCCACGCGCATGGCGCAAGCAAACACTCGCGTGCATAATCTTCCTCTCCCGTAACGGGCGTCGTCGAACAGCCAAAAATATCTGCAAGAGCATCACCCCCGGAGAAACCGGGCGGCATGATAGGCGAAACCCCGTTTGTTGGCAATCGAAATCCGTCAAGGGCTCGACGCGGGCACGCGCGATCCGGCAAATGGATATGTCGCGACAATAGGGGAATTGGGCAATCGGCGGGGTTGGGACCGGCTGGTCGGGCGGGATCGCCGCCCGGCCTGGGCGGACGCGGGCGGGGAGAGTGCCCGATGTCCCGTACCGGCCGTTGTTTCCTCCTCCCGATGTACCGCACTGAAAACAGGACGGATCAACCGCAGATGAACGCGGATGAACGCAGATGGAATCTGGTTCTTGTCTTATCCGCGTCCATCGGCGTTCATCCGCGGTTCCGTCGCTTCACTTTTGTTTTCATCCTCTCAGGGCGAGCGGCGGCCTCATGTTCACTG
>CAYQTE010000059.1:0-31149 GCA_964420285.1 uncultured Tepidisphaeraceae bacterium | reverse complement strand
GTGCTCGGCCCGGTCGGCATGGTGAAGGTGTCCACCGCATCCGGCTTGGACGGGTCGAAGGGCTTGAAGTCGGCGACGACGCTCTTGGCCAGGTCGACCTTGTCATCGATGATGCCCTGGACCACGATCTTCGCCAGTTCATAGGCACCGTAATTATCGTGGTGGGTGGCATCGCGATTGGTGCCGGTGCCGGCAAAGGCCAGATACGCCTTGTCCGCGCCCAGGGCTTCGTAGAACTTGATGCTCAAGGCCGTCAGGTCGACGAACGCCACGTTGTCCTCCTTGGCGACCTCACGGAAGGCCTCGGGGTAATCGCCGTGCGACAGCTTGACCTTGCCGTTGGCGTCAAAGCTGCGGCGTTCCATCGGGCTGACGATGATCGGGGTGGCGTGCTTGGAGCGGGTATCGGCCACGAATTTCTTGAGGTTGGCCTTGAAGGTCGTCAATGCGCCAACGCCGGGGCCTTTTTCCTTCTCGTCGTTGTGGCCCATCTGGACAATCATGTAGTCGCCGGGTTTCATGAGGCTCATCACCTTGGCCCATCGCTGTTCGCCGATGAAGCTGCTCAGCGATTCGCCGGATTCGCCGTGGTTGGCGATCGTGACGTCCGGCTTGAAGAAGCGCGGAAGCATCTGGCCCCAACTGCAGAAGTTCTCGCCGGGCTGATCGCAGATCGTCGAGTCGCCGCAGACGTAGACCACCGGCAGATTGTCCACCTTCTTCATTTCGATGGCGCCGATGCACGGATGGGTATCATCGAACTCAAGAGTGAGCTTGTCGTCCCAGGCGCGGGTTTCGGTCTGCTGTTCGCGCGGCTTGAGGCGGACCGTCCCGCCGCCGGCGATTTGCGGCACGCGCACGTTCACATTGAACGTGTACGTCGCGATCTTGCCGCTATCCAGATGGGCCTTCTCAACCATCAGGCGGCGGATCTCGGCCTTGATGGTGGTGGCCGACGGACCCTGCGGATCGCCCAGCGTCACCGTCACCTGATAGTTCCCCTCCGGCACGGCGATCGAAAACAGGAACGGCTTGGTGCTGGTGACAAAACTGGTGTGGGCCACACCGCTGCCGGCGCGGTCGACGGATTCCACCGCCGCTCCGGGTTCAAATCCGAACCCGCGTGCCTTGGTGTAGGCCATGTCGGGAAGAACCTGCGTAAAGCCGGCCTCGACTTTGCCGGTCCCGAATTCGTATTTGTAAGTGGGCTGGGTTGTTTGTCCCCATGCCGACGCGGACAGCGTCAGGCCGACGAGCAAACAGCCGGCACACAGAATCGATGAATACGCGCGATGAAGACTGTGACTCATACCATGCTCCTCCTGACGACCTGCGAAATGCGCCGTGGCGCTGGAATTTGAACTCGCTTCGATGGCCGCATCTTAACCGGGTCTGGGATTTTGCGTCAAATCCGAATTATCGCGTAGAATCGAGCGGGCGAACGCGATGGGATTTGGCAGCGCGATCTGGCTGGTGTTGTTGGCGCCGTGGGCAGCGGCGGTGGTGTGGGTGTTTCGTGGGAGATTGCCGCGGGCGGGAGTGCCGTTCTTATTGCTCTGGCCGCAGCGCATGGGGCGACGAAATCGCCGGCGGGCATGGGAACGGCCGCCAATGGGGATCTTGCTGCTTCTGGCGGCGGCACTGCTGGGGATTGTCGGTGCGGCCGGACCGTGGCTAAAGACGCCCCAACAGCAAGCTATTACCGTGATCGTGGATCGAGGGGCGAGCATGTCGGCGCGAGGGGCAGGGGGTGTGGCAAGGTTTGTGGAGGCGGCTCGCCTGGTTGGGCAATATGTGCCCAGGGCGAATGTGGTTGTCGTGCCCCCGGTGAACGATTTGCTGACGGGGACGGATTGGGCGGTGGGAGTAGCGAAGCTCCCGCGGACGGCACTGGATACATCGGCACTTCTCGCCAAGGCGGCCCGTGAGGCGTTGTCCAGCGGCGGCGATCCGGTCGTCGTGGTGTCGGATCAGCCCGTCGAAAAATCGCCGCGACTTGTGGAGATCGGCCCGATGGCCCGGCCGGCCAACGCGGGGATCATGGCTCTTGCGGTCAGAGTGGAAACGGCCGGCGGAAAAGCGCAAGTGATGGTCAGCATCGCCAGCAACATGGCGGACCACGATGCGGACCTGACTGTCACCAGCGACGCCCATTCGGCGACGCAGCACCTCCACATCGCAATGGGCGAGGCGAATTATTTTCTGACCCTCGACGGCGCGGGGGATGTTGTGCAGGCGGAATTGTCCGGGTCCGACGATTGGGAGGCGAATCATCGCGCCTGGGTCGTGCGACACGGGGCCTGGCCGCGGGTCGAGGCGCGCGGGCAGCTTCCGCCGGCGCTGCGGCGGATGCTGGATGACTATCAGGCAAACCGCCGGCCGTCGGAATCTTCGGCGGTTGTCGGCGTCAGTGCTGGCGAGCCGATGGCGGATGCGGGGTTGATATGGACGGCCGGTATCTCGCCCGTTGCCGGCGACGGGGCGCTTCAATTGGGCGATCCTCAACTGACGGGCGATGTCAACTGGACGGAAATGTTAGCGGTTGTTCATGCGACGGCCGACTTGCCGGCGGGAGCGGGGTGGACGCCGGTGGTGTCGCGCGGGGCCAGCGTGCTTATCGCCCGGCGCCAGCAGCCGGCGCGGCAGGTGTGGGTGGGGTTCTGGTCCGACGATTGGGCCAGCCGGGCGGGGTTTGTCGTGTTCTGCACGCGGGCGCTGGATTGGCTGGGAGGCGGCGGGCAGACATTTGATTCGCGCGGGCCGGGCCAATTGCCGGCCGGTTGGTCCGCGGCAACTCTTGCGCCTTGCGAATTCGGTACCGTTGCGATCGAGCGCGCGTATTGGCCCGGAGTATATCGCAGAGGCGCGACATCGCTCTTGGCGGTCAACGCCGGATCGTTGCCGGACGGCCGCGTCGTGGAACCTGGCGACTGGGAACGGATGGGGAATTTGCGTAAGGAAGCGGCCGGGCACGATGTGCGGGCAGGCATGGCGCCAGAGCTCCTGGCGGTGGCGGCGCTCTTGGCGGCGGCGGCACTACTCTGGTTGGGATTCAACTTGTCTTGACAGTGATTTCAGCGTGGCGTAGTGTTCAAACGGCGTTGGACACAGATGTTAGATGTGCCTGAACGGGCTGATGCAGCGCCGGCCTGAGACGCGCAGCACACAATCCGTGATTTGATCGGAACGCAGACCCATGGCTGAATCGACCCCGCCCCTGGCCTTGTGCTGGCAAAAAGACATTCGCATCGCTGAATTCACCAACAACAAGATTCTCGACGACGCCCGCATTTCCGAGATCGGCCAGACGCTCGATCTGCTCGTCGATGAAGCCGCCAGCCCAAAACTGCTGCTCGACTTCTCCAACGTCGATCACCTCAGCTCCGCCGCATTGGGAATGCTCATCAACACCAACAACAAGATCAAGCAGAAGAACGGCCAATTGCGACTGTCGGACATCCGGCCGCAGATCATGGAAGTTTTTGTCATTACCAAGCTCAACCGCCTGTTCAAGATTCTCCCGACTCGCAAGGATGCCCTGGCGAGTTTTCAATGAACGCGGTGCGGGATGGGGACGTGCGCATGGCTCTCGCCGGAACCAAACCTGCCCGAAGCGACGGCAACTCGCGCGACTTGCTGGATGTCAGGATCGACTCCGACTTCGCCGCCGGCCATGCGCTCCAGGAGCAGATTCTCTCCAGACTGACCGGCCTGGGATTCACGCCCGACAGCGTCTTTGCCGTGCGACTGGCTCTTCACGAGGCGCTGATCAACGCCATCAAGCACGGCAACCGCCTTGACCCGGTCAAGAAGGTCCACGTCAAGGCGGTGCTCACTCCCGCTCGCGCCCATATCATCGTGGAAGACGAGGGGCCCGGTTTCGACCGCAAAATCATCCCTGATCCCACCCGCGGCGAAAACCTCGAAAAATGCAGCGGCCGCGGAATCCTCCTCATCGAGTCCTATATGGACAAGGCCAAATGGACTCGCCACGGCCGCCGCCTTACGATGGTCAAGCGAAACGTGCAGGAACCCCTGCCGCCTCGCTAGGAACCGAGTCCCGGCCGCATGATCATCCCCCTTCACAACGACAGTCCGACCCGGCGAACGCCCTACGTCAATTACGCCCTCATCGCCGCCAATGTGCTGGTGTTTCTCCCGTCGCTCTTCATGCGCCCCGAGGCCTATCAGCTCTGGGCCGACCGTTTCGATCTCAATCCGCGTCACCCCTATCTTTCGGCGTACGTGACTTATGCCTTTCTGCACGCCAATTTCATGCACATCGCCAGCAACATGCTGTTCCTGTACATCTTCGGCAACAACGTCAACGACCGCCTGGGGCATCTTGGGTATCTGGCCTTCTATATTGCCGGCGGCATCTTCGCCGGCGTGGCGTATGTGCTTTCCGGAACTCAGTCGCCCGTCGTCGGCGCCAGCGGCGCCATCGCCGCCGTCACCGGCGCCTATCTCGTCCTCTTCCCGCGCTCGAACATCACGATATTCTACATTTTCCTGTTTATCGGCCGGATCGAAATCCCCAGCCTGTGGGTCATCGGGTTCTTCTTTGTTCAGGATGTGTTCCTGAATTTCGCCGGCGGTTCGGGCGTTGCTCACATGGCCCATATCGGCGGCTCGATCTTCGGATTCGCCGTGTGCGTGCTGTTCCTCCTGACCGGCCTGCTGCCGAGAAATCCCTTCGACATCCTCGCCCTGGTGCAGCGCTGGAACCGCCGCCGGCAATTCAAGGACATGGTCGCCAGCGGCTACAATCCGTTCGGTTACGGCGGCGATTACAACACGCGCCCGCCTCCGCTCGCCGCCGAAGCCACCCCGCCACACATCCTCGCCCTGCGCGCCAGTATCAGCGAAGCCATCTCCCGCCGCGACATGCCCACGGCCGGCGCCCTCTACATCCAACTTCGCGCCATGGACCCCAAACAGGTTCTCTCCCGCGACGCCCAACTCGACATAGCCAATGAACTGGCCACAGAGCGTCAATTCCAACCGGCCGTGGACGCCTACGAAGCCTTCCTGCGGACCTACCCCAACTACGACAAAGTCGCCCAGGTAGAACTAATGCTCGGCCTGATCTACGCCAGATACCTCTCGCAATACCAACTTGCCCGCCCGCATTTGATGAAGGTAGCCGCCAGCGTCCACACCCCCAGAGAGATGGACATGGCCAAAGCCGAACTGGACCGCATCGGCCCGTTCCTGTCGCCGGGGGCCGGGGCAATGTAGAGCAGAATTCTAACCGCCATGACGCCAAGAACGCCAAGGTGGATTGGGGAGATGGATCTTGAGTTTGCCCGATCTTCCGGCAAACATAACTCGGCGCAGGCCAAGTTCTTTTCCCCTCCCCTGGTATTCCGGGGGAGGGTTGGGTGGGGGCGTATTTCGCGACGGCTTCACGCCGAGCGTCGCGCGTATACATCCCCAGGCCCAAATCCGCGATGATTCCGCGCAGCGTTCCGGGTTTGAGGTCGTGAGAGCTGTGCATGGGAATTACGATGCGCCGGGAGTCGGATGCACGGCAATACACCGCGTGGCTGCCGCGTTGCCGGTCAAAGACGAAGCCGACCGCCTCCGGCAACACGCACGACGTCGCGGGCGCGGATGGAAGGCAGCTTGGCCATGGTCAGGCGGTCACAGTGACGTCCAGTGGCTTAATGAGGATGTCCTCGATAGGCAGCGGTTCGCCATGAGCAGTAAGGCTCTCAAGGTAAGCCGTAACCGCTTCGCGGATATTCTCGATGGCTTGGTCGAGCGTGTCGCCTTCGGAATGGCAGCCGGGAAGAGTGGGGCAGAACGCGTGGTACCCGCTGTCAGGTTGCGACTCCAGGATCGTGGTGTATCGCATAGCGGCAAGTATACCGTCTCGGGAGTTCGGCCGATAGCCAAGTTTCTCAAGCACGCCAGCGGCGTCTTGATGCGGGATACCGGGGATCTTCGGCGTGTCAGACTGTGACTGGCTTCGGTCACCTTCAAAACCTTCGATTCCTCGGCTTCGGCCGCAAGCCATTCGCGGATCGCCTCGCGGGCCGTCCCATTTGTGTGCAGCGACCTGGCCTCACGCGGCGGTCTGGCGATGTGGCCGGATTTGTTTGGCGACGGCGGGCATGAGATCGCGGGCGGCGATCTTGGCGTCGTAGCGGGCTTGCAGGTTGATCCACAGGTCGGGGGTCGTACGCCAATAGACCGCCAGGCGCGAGGCCGTGTCGCGGGTGATGCCGCGCTTGCCGCGTATGATGTCGTTGATCCGGCCGGGCGCAACGCCGACGGCGCGGGCCAACTCATTCTGGCTCATACGTGCCGGGCGGAGAAATTCCTCCAAAAGAATCTCGCCGGGCGGAATTGGCGTTAGCTTCTTGAGCATGGTTCACCGGGGGCAAGGCCCAAATCAATGGTAATCCACAATCTCCACATCGAACGCATCGCTGCCGACCCAACGGAAACAGATTCGCCATTGATCGTTGACGCGAATGCTGTATTGCCCAACGCGGTCGCCGCGCAACGATTCCAGCCGATTGCCGGGAAGTCCCCGCAGATCGGCCAGGCTCGACGCGCTGGCTAACAACTCCAACTTCCGCCGGGCGGCCCGCTCGAAGGCTTGAAACCTGCGAACATCCAAGTCGGCGGCCAAACGCTCTGTGTCGCGGCAGCGAAAGCTGCGAATCATCACTTCCTATGCTATCCTGTTTTTCAAGATGCGCCAAGTGTTCCCGGCGCGAATTTTCGGCATGTCAAACCGTGACTTCAGCTTCGGTCACCTTGAAGACCTTCGATTCCTCGGCTTCGGCCGCAAGCCATTCGCGGATCGCCTTGCGGATGTTCTTCAAGGCTTCCTCTCGCGTGCGCCCCTGCGAGTTGCAGCCCTTGAGCGCGGGGCAACTTACCGAAACGCCGTCGTCATAGTGTATCAACGCGACACTATGTGTTATTATGTCTGAACGTTACGTTTGCAGGAAATCGAAATCAAGCCGGTGAAAGGTCCAGAAATTATTCAACGCAGAGGCTCGAAAAGCGCGTAGAAAATGCGGTTTGACCACGGATTTCACGGATAAACGCATGAGGAATGATGCGTTCAGCCTGCTTTTTGTCTGTGCCCATCAGTGCCCATCCGTGGTTCCATTTCATCCTTGGCGTCATGGCGGTCAATTCGGAAATCTTCTCTTGAGTATGTCCGCGATCGGCAGCGGTTGGCCATGAGCGGCAAGGCTCTCAAGGTAGGCGACGCCGATCGTCCGCTCACGCCTCGGCGATCGGGAGCGGCAGGCGCGATTCGATGTGATGTAAAGCAAAAACGTCGCGAGCGGAGCGAAAGCCATACGGCCGGGGAATCGGCCTGCTTATTGCGAATTTCTCTTTACGTACCGCCGTCCCCGGCGGTACGATGCGGCGCATGCCACGACGAAACACCGCCGGTTACGATTTGAGTGCGGCCGCCCAGAAGGTGGTCGACGAGTTCTGCGACGCCAAGGGGATGACCAAGAAGGCCGTCGTCGAGCGGGTCATGCGCTGGTTCAGCCGCCAACCGCCGTTCGTCAAGAGCATGGTGGCCGGCCTGGTCGACGACGAGATGGAATCCCACTACGCCTCGGCCCTGGAATCCTGGGCCAAGGAACTCCGCGGCGGCGCGAGCTTCACCGACCTGGGCGCCATCGACTCCGACCCCCGCGAAGCCCACGCCCGGAAACTGCGCGCAGTTGTAACTCGCCAGACAGCCAGGATGCGATGATCCCGCAATGAAGACGCGCTACGGGTGCCTGGCAGGCTTGTTCGTTGTCGCGGCGTGTGCTGCTGTCGCGTCGTGGGCCGACGCCGACCGGGAGCCGCAAGGCCCGGTGACTGTTGGCTTCTTTCTTGCGGCCGCCCTGGCCGTTCTGTACACCTTTTCATTTGTCGACTGACTGACGACAACACGCCCCAAGATCGAGCAACGCGGCTTCCCCGTCATACCCCTCCCGCCGCGCCCGCCGGATCGCGAGAGATAGGCAATCGCCCTGTCACCCTGTCACCTTGTCACCCCCTCACCTTGTCATCCAGTCACCTTGTCACCCCCTCACCCGCCCGCTTTCTCCTCCTCCTCCCACCACCGGCCATCCGCCACCTCAATCGCCCGCCATCTCCGCTGGCAATAATCGCTGGCCAGCGCCGCCATCACCTCCACCGCCTGTTGCCGGGTCAGAAGATTCGACAGCTCCACAACTCCGCGCCCTTGATCCACATAATACGCCAACTCCCGGCCGCCGCGGCGGATACGGCCGGGGGCCCATCTCAACTCGAACGCCTCATCACCCAAAAGAATTTTTGTCTTGCGTTCGGTCGGCATAATACCTAACATAATACGAACTAATGGCGGGGTCAATGGCGACGCCGTCGGTTGGACAATGGCTTGGGAAGGGCAGGTGCGGCATGTCGGCGATCGGATCATTCATTCGTTCCAGCCGGTTGGCCCGGCAGTGGGGCGAGGCGGATTTGGCCCGGCTGGCGGGCCTCAGTGTCGAGCAAGTTCGCGGCCATGAAGACGGCGCAGCGCTGATCGCCTACGACATCCGCCGCCGCTATGCGCGGGCGCTGGGATTGTCGATCGAGCAATTCGAGGATTGCTGGCGGCGCCACATGAACCGCCTGCTGCTTACCGTCGCCGCGCCGGGAAAAATCCCGGTCATCAATCTCTCGCCCGCCTCCGAGCCGCGCAACTACGAGGAGTTCGGGCCCGACAGCGGACTGGGCTTCACCTACGTCGATCGCTCGCCCGGCCAGGATGATGCCACGCTCTTCGGCGTGGTCGTGATAGGGCGGAGCATGACCAACCCGGCCGGTGAACCCTCCATCGACGAGGGCGATCTGGTCATCTGCCGCCCGGCGCTGCGACTGGAGGAGGTGCCCGACGGATCGGCCGTCCACGTGCGCTTTGGTCCCTCCCGCCAGCACACCTGCACGATCAAGTCGCTGTATCGCCGGCCGGATGGCCTGCTGGAATTGCGGCCATACAACCCGAATTTCACCAGCCTGCTGACGTCCGTCGATGAGATCGCGCGTCTGTCGCTGATCGTCGAATGCCGCCGGCTCTGGCACCCACCTCCGCGCCGGCGCGTGGTGGTGGATGAATTCGCCCAATTGCGAAGGGAGGGTGAAGCTCGATAAACCTCTTTTCCCCGCTCGACACCCGGCCGGGATCGACGTATATTTGGCTTGACGGTTCGCCCAGGTGGCGGAATTGGCAGACGCACTACTTTGAGGTGGTAGCGCTCGTAAGGGCGTGCAGGTTCAAGTCCTGTCCTGGGCAATTCCAAGCGGTCCGCCGTGAAAGTCCGCCGCGACTTTCACCGCCGGCCGGCTACAGCGTCGAAATGATCCCAACATGCGGCGGGGGTTTTGATCCAGTCTGCCCATCATGAGTACAAATCCCATCGATCAGAATGTCGGCCTCATCGCCAGCGATCCCTGGCTCAAACCCCACGCACAGGCCCTGAACCAGCGACGCGCAAAATACGCCCAGGCGCTGGCCCAGATCGACCGCACCGGCGGCCTGCTTGGCAACATCAGCCAGGGCCATCGCCATTTCGGATTCAACCGCGGCGAGTATCTCGGCAAGCCGGGAGTCTGGTATCGCGAATGGGCGCCCGGCGCCCTGCAACTTCGCGTCATCGGCGATTTCAATCACTGGAACACCTTCGGCAATCCGATGGTCCGCGACCAATACGGCGTCTGGAGCCTCTTCCTCCCCGACGACGTCTACGGCGACAAACTCGTCCACGGCTCGAAGGTCAAAGTCCACGTCGTTACCGAATCCGGCTCGACCATGGATCGCATCCCCGCCTATATCCGCCGGGTGGTGCAGGATCCCAATACCCGCGACTACGCCGGCCAGTTCTGGGATCCGCCCACGCCCTTTGTCTTTCGCCATCCCGTCCCGGCGGTCAAAGGCGGCCTGCGCATCTACGAGGCCCACGTCGGCATGGCCAGCGAACAGCCCCGAATCTGCACCTTCACCGAATTCACCAGAAACGTTCTGGGGCGCATCAGCCGCACCGGCTACAACGCCGTGCAGTTGATGGCCATCATGGAACATCCCTATTACGGTTCCTTCGGCTATCACGTGAGCAACTTCTTTGCCGTCTCCTCGCGATTTGGCACGCCCGAGGAGTTAAAGGAACTGATCGACGTGGCACACGGCCTGGGCCTTCGCGTGCTGCTGGACGTCGTCCACAGCCATTCGGTCAAGAACACGCTGGAAGGCCTCAACGGCTTCGACGGCACCGATTTTCAATACTTCCACGCCGGCCCGCGCGGCCAGCATTACGCATGGGATTCGCTCCTGTTCGATTACAGCAAGTACGAGGTCCAGCGATTTCTCCTGTCCAATCTCCGATTCTGGCTCGAGGATTTCCGCTTCGACGGATTCCGCTTCGACGGCGTGACCAGCATGCTCTATCTCGATCACGGCCTGGGCAAGCCGTTCCGAAGCTATGACGATTATTTCGGTTCCAATGTCGATGCCGATGCCCTGGTCTATCTGCAGCTTGCCAATGAGCTGACGCACAAGGTCGATCCGCAGGCCATCACCATCGCCGAGGACGTTTCCGGCATGGTCGGCATGGCCCGGCCGGTCGCGGAAGTGGGCTTGGGTTTCGATTATCGACTGGCGATGGGCGTGCCGGATTACTGGATCAAGCTGCTGAAGGAAAAGCGCGACGAGGAATGGAATCTGGGCGACATCTTCCGCACGTTGCTCAACCGCCGTCACGGCGAGAAGCACATCGGTTATGCCGAAAGCCACGACCAGGCCCTCGTCGGCGACAAGACCATCGCCTTCTGGCTCATGGACCGCGAGATGTACTGGCACATGGACCGCGCCAGCAAGAGTCTCATCATTGATCGCGGCCTGGCCCTGCACAAGATGATTCGCCTCATCACCTTCAGCCTGGCCGGCGAGGCGTATCTCAATTTCATGGGCAACGAATTCGGCCATCCCGAATGGGTCGATTTCCCGCGCGAGGGCAACGGCTGGTCGTTCCAATACGCCCGCCGTCAATGGTCCCTGGCCGACAATCCACTGCTCCGCTACGGCGGCCTGCTGCGCTTCGACGCCGCCATGCAGAGTCTCGACGAAAACTTCAACCTGCTGAACGACCCGCTCATCCAGGAACTGGCCGATCACGAGGACACCAGACAGTTTGTCTACCGTCGCGGCCCGCTGGTTTTCGCATTCAACTTTCACCCGACGGAATCCTACGTCAACCTGCGCATCCCCGTCCCCGACCCCTGCGATTACCGCGTGATTCTCGACACGGATGATGCCGATTACGACGGCTTCAACCGCGTCAAACCCGGCATGACCTACCCCATGCAACCCCACCCCATGTACGGCCAGAGACAGAGCCTCCTCATCTACATCCCCGCCCGCACCGCCCAGGTTCTGGCCCCCATAACGCCCCCGCCGTCGCCGGATTGACGGTGGGGCATCCGGCGGACTCCTTCGAGGGCTTGACGTGCTGTGCAGGTTGCCGTTCTATAGTGGCTGCGGCGATGCCAGTAGCTATCGCACGAAAATGTCGTCAAAAAGCTAGTCAGACATGGAAGCAAGAAAGAGAAACAATCGTAAGTCCTTATGAAATAAGGCTTGGGAGCATAGCTCAGCGGTTAGAGCAGGGGTCTCATAAACCCTTGGTCCTCGGTTCGAATCCGAGTGCTCCCAGTTGAAGAAAACCCCTAAAGAACCGCAAAAATAGCCGGTTTTTCAGGGGTTTTTCGTTTCGGACGAGTATGCGACTTGTTGCGACCTATTCGGAGCGATTCGGCGGGATTTTGACCCGATTCATTACACTTTCAATTCAGATTGCAACGTTCGCGTGCTTGCCGCGGCGCGGCTTTGGGTTCGTTGTGCGACCACCCGGGGTTTCCGCGGGTGCCGGGTTGGAGCGATGAGCCCGATTGACCCCGGATCTTCACGTTGAGAAGTCCTTGGATCGTACTCGAATTGCGCTGGCCACGACGAACTACTCGCAGTCCACTGGGCGCAAAAACGCTCGTCTACCGGCGTCTTACATATCTATAAGTCGTTTTATAGCATTGTGTTATATCAATAACGCAGTCTAATTCTGTTGCCGTTGGCAGAATTTTCCGCACCGCCCTTGACATGGTGCCACTTATTAACGAGAATTGTTTATCGTTAAAGATTTCTCGATATATAATTCTCGATAGCCGGGCAGACATGATGGAACTTCAAACACAACCTCGCCGAACCATTGCTGAGGCTTCCCTGCGACGCCTGCCGCTCTATCACCGGATCCTCAAGGAATGGCTCGACCTCGGCCAGCCCTATGCCTCCTGTACCGAACTGGGGGCCAAGCTTGGCTTCGATGCCACTCAGGTGCGAAAGGATCTGGAGGCCACCGGAATCGCCGGGCGGCCGAAGGTCGGGTTTGTCACTCGGGACCTTGTCGCGGGCATCGAGGCGTTCCTCGGCTGGAACAACACCAAGGATGCGTTCCTCGTCGGGGCCGGCCACCTCGGTGCGGCACTGCTCGGATACGAGAAGTTCAAGGAATGCGGCATGAGCTTTGTCGCCGCGTTCGACCTGGATCCCGAGAAGATCGGCCGGCAGTTGCGCGGCCGGGAAGTCCTCGCCTTGGAAAAGCTTCCCGACCTGGCGCTGCGCATGCACGTGCATATCGGCGTGATCACGGTGCCGGCGGGGGCCGCCCAATCGGTGGCGGACCTGATGGTCAAGGGGGGCATCCTGGCGATCTGGAACTTCGCGCCGGTTCGACTGCGCCTTCCGGAGGGAATGATCGTCCACAACGAAGATCTGTACTGCTCCCTGGCCAGCCTGTCGCAGAAGCTCGACCGCCTGTTGCGGCCGATCGCTTCGACATCGGCCGGCACATGAACATGCCCTGAGCAGTTATTCCTGGAGAGTTCTGAAGAGATGCAGATTCCGTGGAGACGAATGAAATGCAAGCAACCATAAACAAACCCGACGGCGCCATGACGCCGCAGCGGCAGTTTCAGGCGGTGGCCCGCATGCTGGAAAAGCACGGCCGCCAGCCTTGCCGGCTGATTCCCATCTTGCAGGCCGTGCAGGAGGAATACCGCTATCTGCCCGAAGACGTGCTGACGTACGTGGCCACGTCGCTGGGCGTGCCGCCGGCCCGCGTGTTCGGCGTCGCCACGTTCTACAGCCACTTCGCGCTGGAGGCCAAGGGGAAATACGTGGTACGCCTGTGCGATGGCACGGCCTGTCACGTGAAACAGTCGGTCCCGATCCTCAACGCGATCCGCAAGCGCCTGGATTTGACGGAAAAGAAAAAGACCACGCCGGACATGCTCTTCACGGTGGAAACCGTCGCCTGCCTCGGCGCCTGCGGCCTGGCCCCGGTGGTGGTCATTAACGAGCAGGTCCACGGCCAGATGACTCCGCAAGGCGGAGTCAAACTCATCGAAGACATCATTGCCAAGGAGAATCCGTGATCGCCCGCATTTCCGATGCCCTGGCCGGTACGGGCAAACCCGGCCCGTCCAATGCAGCCGCGGCAGGCATCGACGCCGGCTGCCGTCGCATTGTGGTCTGCGCCGGCACCGGCTGCGTGGCCAACGGCGCCTACGCGGTCTATCAAGCGCTGGCGGACCAACTGGCGGCGCTGGGTTTGCCGGTGGTGGTTGAGTTGCGCCAGGAGCATCTGGACGGCAAGATGCCGCCGCTGGCGGTGACGCACAGCGGATGCCAGGGTTTTTGCCAGATGGGCCCGCTGGTGAGCGTGCTTCCCGATGGCATCCTGTACACAAAAGTGAAAGTCGCCGACGTCGCTGAATTGATACAGACGACACTGATCGAGCACGGCGTGCTGCAGCGGCTGCTGTATGTGGAACCCGCCACCGGCCAGCATTGCCGCGGGGTTGAACAGATCCCGTTCTACCAGCAGCAGCAGCGATTTGTGTTGCGTGATTGCGGCCTGATCGATCCGGAGAATATCGGAGAATACATCTCCCGGGGCGGATACGCCGCGGCCCGCAAAGCCTGCACGGTGATGAAGCCGAGGGAAATCTGCGACGAAATCGCCAAATCCGGCCTGCGCGGCCGGGGCGGTGGCGGATTTCCCACCGGCCGTAAGTGGGAAGCGGCGCGCACTCAGGTCAACGAAAAGAAATACGTGATCTGCAACGCCGATGAGGGCGATCCCGGCGCGTTCATGAATCGCAGCGTGATGGAAGGCAATCCGCACAGTGTGCTGGAGGGCCTGATCGTAGCCGCCCGCGCCATCGGGGCCGACGAGGTCTTCGTCTATTGCCGCACGGAATACCCACTGGCCGTCAAGCGGATGCGCAAGGCGGTTGACGATGCCACGGCTGCGGGAATCCTGGGGGAAAACATTTTCGGCTCAAACGTGAACGTCAGTTGCCAGGTGATGGAAGGCGCCGGCGCGTTTGTCTGCGGCGAAGAGACGGCGATGATCGCGTCGATCGAAGGCCGGCGGGGCATGCCGTCGCCCAAGCCGCCGTTCCCCGCGCAGAAGGGACTCTGGGGCAAGCCAACGGTCATCAACAACGTCGAGACGCTCGCCCACGTGGTTCGCATCATCAACGACGGCGCCGACAACTTCCGCAAGCTCGGAACGCCGGCCTCGCCGGGCACCAAGACGTTCGCCCTGACCGGCCACGTCGCCAATACCGGGTTGATCGAGGTTCCCTTCGGAACAACGCTTCGCAAGGTGGTGATGGACATCGGCGGAGGAATCACGGCCGACGATGGCTCCATCAGCGGCGAAGGATTCAAGGCCGTCCAAATTGGCGGCCCGTCGGGCGGTTGCCTGGTGCAGGCGCACCTGGACCTGCCGCTGGATTTCGATTCGCTGCGCGGGGTGGGCGCGATGGTGGGCTCCGGCGGTCTGGTGGTGGTCAATCAGCAGACGTGCATGGTGTCGATGGCCCGGTTCTTCATGGATTTTACCCAGCGTGAAAGCTGCGGAAAGTGCGTTTTGTGCCGTGAAGGCACGCGGCAGATGCTCGCGCTGCTGGATGACATCATCGAGGGACGCGCCACCGAGGAGACTCTCGTTCTGCTCGAGAAGCTCGCCATCGCCGTGCAAAAAGGTTCGCTGTGCGGTCTGGGCAAGACCGCGCCCAACCCGGTGCTCTCGACCCTGCGGTATTTCCGCGCGGAATACGACGCGCACGTGAAGGGCAAGTGCTGTCCGGCCGGGCGCTGCACGGCGCTGCTCAAACCGAGCATCAATGCCGAGCGGTGCAAAGGCTGCGGCCTGTGCGCCAAGAAATGTGCGGTGGGCGCCATCAGCGGCGAAAAGAAGAAACCGCACCGGATCGATCAGGAGAAGTGCATCAAGTGTGGCGTCTGCCACGACGTTTGCAAATTCCAAGCCGTCGAAGGATTCTAACCATGACCCAGCTCGCAACATCAACTACGGGCGCTGTAGGAACGACACTGCTCGTGAAAAATGTCACAATTAACGGGATCAATATCCCCATCGAGGGTGAACGCAGCCTTCTGGAGCTGATCCGCAAGGCGGATATCGATCTGCCCACGTTCTGCTATCACTCCGATCTCAGCGTCTATGGAGCGTGCCGGTTGTGCCTGGTCGACATCGAGGGCCGCGGCATACAGGCCGCTTGTTCCACGCCGCCGGAACCGGGTTTGAAGGTGCAAACCAGCACCCAGGAAATCCGCGAGATTCGCAAGATCGCCATCGAATTGCTGCTGGCCAATCACCAGCAGGATTGCCCCACCTGTGCCAAGAGCGATTCGTGCAAGTTGCAGGCCATCTCCCGCAGCATGGGAATCGACTCGGTTCGGTTCAAACCCGTCCACAAGCCGGCGGCCGTCGATCGGTCTTCCGCGTCCATCGTGCGCGATCCGAACAAATGCGTTCTCTGTGGCGACTGCGTGCGATTCTGTTCCGAGGTTCAGGGCATCGGCGCCATCGACTTTGCATTCCGCGGCAGCGATTCGGTCGTCACGCCGGCCTTCGGAAGGGATATGGGTCAGATTGAGTGCGTGAACTGCGGCCAGTGCGCCGCGGTCTGCCCGACCGGCGCATTGGCGCCGCGATCAGAAGTCGATGAAGTCTGGAAGGCCCTGGGCGATGCAAAGAAGACGGTGATCGCGCAAATTGCCCCGGCCGTGCGCGTCGCGCTGGGCGAGTGCTTTGGCGAAGAGCCGGGGATGGTTCGCACCGGACAGATTGTCGCCGCGCTGAAGCGACTTGGATTTGATCTGGTCTACGATACGTCCTTTTCCGCCGACCTGACGGTTGTCGAGGAGGCCAACGAATTTCTCGGCCGGTTCAAGTCCGGAAAGCATCTCCCGCAGTTCACAAGCTGCTGCCCGGCCTGGGTGAAGTTCGCCGAACAATATTTCCCAACTCTGCTGGACAATCTCTCGACTTGCCGTTCGCCGCAGCAGATGCTCGGCTCGCTCATCAAGCAAGTGCAGGCCGTGCCGCTGGGCAAGACGCCGGCGGATATCGTCGTGGTGTCAATCATGCCCTGCACGGCCAAGAAATACGAAGCCAAGCGGCCGGAATTTGCCACCAGCGGCGTCGCCGATGTCGATCACGTACTGACGACGCAGGAACTGGCACGCATGATCCGCGAGGCCGGCATCCGGTTTACAAAGCTGCAACCCGAGAGCTTCGACATGCCGATGGGTTTCAAGACCGGCGCCGGGGTGATCTTCGGCAATACCGGCGGCGTCAGCGAAGCGGTCCTTCGTTATGCCAGCGAAGCCGTTACCGGAACCAAGCTGCAAAACCCGGATTTTATTGAAGTGCGTGGACAGGATGGATTGCGCACCGTCACGGTGAAACTCGGCGACATTGATCTCAAACTGGGAATCGTTCACGGCCTGGCCAACGCGCGAAAGCTGGCCGAGAAAGTCGTCGCCGGCCAGTGCGATCTGCACCTGATCGAAGTGATGGCGTGCCCCGGCGGCTGCATCGGCGGGGCGGGCCAGCCGGTTTCGCAGTTCGCCGACGTCCGCAAGCTTCGCGCCCGCGGGCTTTACGACGCCGACAAGAACCTCGAACTTCATAAATCGCAGGAGAATCTCTTTGTGCGCGATTGCTATCAGCAGACCCTGGGTGAACCCGGCTCGCACAAGGCGCACGAACTTCTTCATACGCATTACCACAGCCAGCGCCGCAGCGAGGGCAATCTGTCGCTGGCCGGCGAGGCGGCGCCCGCGGTGGGCGTCGATGTCTGTATCGGAACCAGTTGTTTCCTCAAGGGGTCGCAGAAGATCCTGCAGAAACTGCTGGATCACGTCGACCAGAATCAGCTTCAGAACGAGGTCCGCGTCGCCGCCAGCTTCTGCAAGGAGCACTGCGCGGACGGACCGAACGTGACCATCGACGGCGTGGAAACCCATCAGTGCGCCGCCGAACAGGTTCTGAAACTTGTCCAGGACCGCATTGTGAAGGACTCAAGGTGAAATATGTTCAAGGAATTTGCGAACAGGCCGATGCCAACGGAACCGGCGACATTCATTGACGAAAGCGAGATTAACCGCACGCTGGAAAATGTCGGTCTGCCCGACACCGCACGGGTGCGCGAGGTGCTGGCCAAATCCCGCGAAATGCGCGGGCTCAGCGGCGATGAAGTTGCCGTGCTCATGAACGTCGAATCCCCCGACCTGCTGGAGGAGATGTTTGCCGCGGCGCGGTACATCAAGGATGAGATCTATGGCAACCGCCTGGTTCTCTTCGCGCCGCTGTATATCTCCAACCTTTGCAAGAACGAATGCACCTATTGCGCCTTCCGCCGCAGCAATAAAGACCTGACTCGGCGCACTCTCAGCATGGAAGAGATCGCGGCCGAGACGCGTATTCTCATCAATCAGGGACACAAGCGCATGCTTCTGGTGGCCGGCGAGTCCTATCCGGAGCCGGAGGGATTCGACTATGTGCTTAAGGCGATCGAGGCGGTGTACGCCACCAAGAGCAACGACGGCAAGGGCGGGGAGATTCGCCGGGTGAATGTCAACGTCGCTCCGCTGACCCAGGACGAATTCATCAAGTTGAAGGCCGCCAGGATTGGCACGTACCAGTGCTTTCAGGAGACGTATCACCGTCCGACCTACACACAGGTGCATGTGTGCGGAGTCAAACGCGACTACGACTGGCGCGTGACCGCGCCCGACCGGGCCATGCGGGCGCACATCGACGATGTCGGCATTGGCGTGCTCTTCGGCCTCTACGACTGGAAATTTGAAATGCTCGCCCTGCGGCAGCATTGCGAGCATCTGGAACGCGAATTCAACGTCGGGCCGCACACCATCAGCATGCCGCGCATCGAACCGGCCGTCGGCTCTCCCATGTCCGCCAACCCGCCGCACCGGGTTTCCGATGCCGAATTCAAGAAGATCGTGGCGATCACGCGACTTTCCGTGCCGTATACCGGCATGATCATGACGACCCGCGAGACGCCGGCCATGCGACGCGCCACGCTCGACATGGGAGTGTCCCAGATTTCTGCGGGAAGCCGGACCAATCCGGGCGGATATTCCTCTCAGGAGCACAACGCCGAACAGTTTCACAATCAACTGGGCGACCACCGCACCCTCGACGAGGTCGTGCGCGACATTGCCCAGCAGGGGTTTATCCCGTCCCTGTGTACCGCATGTTACCGGGAAGGCCGCACCGGCGCGGAAATCATGAAATTCCTCAAGCCCGGCGCGCCGCTCACCACCACGGCCAAGGATGGCGAAGACCTCATTCACGGTCTTCCGGCCGGTCCGCAGCGAACCAGCTTCATCAAGAAAATGTGTACTCCCAATGCCCTCTCAAGCTACACGGAATATCTGGAAAACTACGCATCGCCGGAGACGAGGGCGGCCGGATTGAAAGTGGTCAAGAGCATCATGGAGACGTTGGAAGGCGGCACCAAGCGAGCTTCCGAGCGCATGGTGGCGCGAGTTCTGGCGGGCGAGAAGGATGTGTACTTCTGATAGCGACCTGGCCCAATTGCGTGTGGTGTATGTGACATGACGACATTCCGCACCGAACATGATTTTCTTGGCGACGCGCGGATTGGCGCGACGGCCCTGCATGGAATTCACACGCTGAGGGCGCTGGAGAATTTCCCGCTGTCGCTGCGCCGCGTTCACCCGCAACTGATCCACGCCTACGGCGCGGTCAAACTCGCCTGCGCCCGCGCCAATCGCGGCATCGACGTCTGGAAGGACGAGCCGCAAAAGGCCGATGCCATCGAGCAGGCGTGCCAGGAGATGTACGGCGGTCTGCTCGACGAACACATCCTGGTCGATGCCTTGCAGGGCGGCGCCGGCACCAGCACCAACATGAACGTGAACGAGGTGCTGGCCCATCGCGCGGCGGCCATCCTCGGCCAGAGCGTCGATCCGCTCGACGATCTCAACCTCCACCAGTCCACCAACGACACCTATCCGACCGCGCTGAAACTGGCCGCCATCCGCATGTTGTCGGCGCTGGAGTCGGCGGTGTTGGAACTCCAGGAGGCCTTTCAGGCCGCCGAGCAGCGATTTGCCGGCGTGGTGAAGGTGGGGCGGACGCAATTTCAGGATGCGGTGCTGACGACACTGGGGCGCGAGATGTCGGCGTACGCCGAGGCGTTCAATCGCGACCGATGGCGCATCTACAAGTGCCAGGAGCGGCTGCGCGTGGTGAATCTGGGCGGTACCGCGATCGGCACGGGGCTGGGCGCGCCGCGGGATTACATTTTCCGCGTCGTCGACGACCTGCGCGCATTGACCGGCATCGGCTTTGCCCGCGCCGAAAACCTCGTCGATGCGACGCAGAACTGCGATGTCTTCGTCGAAGTATCCGGCATTCTCCGCGCCCATGCGGTTTCGCTCATCAAGGTGTGCAACGATCTGCGTCTGCTGGCCTCCGGCCCGGACGCGGGGTTCGGCGAACTGGTGCTTCCACCCCGGCAGGCGGGAAGCTCGATCATGCCGGGCAAAGTGAATCCGGTCATTCCCGAAGCGGCGATTCAGGCGGCGTTTCGCGTGATGGGTTTGGATTCGACGATCGCCACGGCCGCCGCGGCGGCAAGCCTCGAACTGAATCCGTTTCTCCCGGTGATCGCCGATTGCATGTTCGAGAGCCTGGACCTTCTGGCTCGCGCCGATGCGATCTTGACTCGCCACTGCATCGCCGGACTCAGCGCCAATGTCGAGCGTTGTCGCCAGCAGGTGCAGAACTCGATCGCGCTGGCGACGGCGCTGGTGCCGGCCATCGGCTATCAGGCCGCGTGCGACGTTCTGGCAAAAAGCCGTCGCGCGGGCAGGCCGGTCAGGGACATTGTCGTCGAGAGCGGTCTCATGTCCGCCGCCGCCTTTGATGACCTGGTCACTCCCGAGGCGGTTTGCCGCCTGGGCTCACCGAACCTGGCCCACGGAGAAACGCCATGACACTCACCGCACCGGCGCCCCAGGCGACACCAAAGGGTCTGCGACTGCACATCGGCATCTTCGGCCGGCGCAACGTCGGGAAGTCCAGCCTGCTCAACGCCCTGACCCGGCAACAGGTGTCCATCGTGTCACCCATCGCCGGAACAACAACCGATCCCGTCGAGAAGCCGATGGAACTGCTCCCACTGGGTCCGGTCCTTTTCATTGATACGGCCGGCATCGACGACAGCGGCGCGCTGGGAGACCTGCGCGTTCAGCAGACGCGCAAGGTGATCGAGCGGACCGACGTGGCGGTGCTGGTGACTGTCGCGGGCCAATGGGATTCCTTTGAGCAATCGCTGCTGGCGGAGCTGAATGGCCGCAAGATGCCGGTGATTGTGGTCGTGAACAAATCCGATCTGCGGCGGCCGGGCCAGGACGAAACGGCGGAATTGTCCGCGTGCGGCGTGGCGAATATCGTATTGGCCTCGGCCGTCACGGGCGAAGGGATTCTCGATTTGCGGACAGCGCTGCTTGCATCGGCGCCGCAGGAGTTTTTCGACAGTCCGCCGATCCTGGGCGATCTGGTGGGGCCGGGCGAACTGGCCGTCCTGGTGGTACCGATCGACAAGGAAGCGCCGCGCGGACGGCTGATTCTGCCGCAGGTGCAGGCCATTCGCGATCTGCTGGACAGCGATGCGATGTGCATGGTGGTGAAGGAGCGCGAACTGCGGCACGCGCTGGGCAGGGTCACGACACCACCGAAGCTCGTCGTGACCGATTCGCAGGCATTCCTGAAGGTTGCGGCCGACACACCGCGCGGCGTGCCCCTGACCAGTTTTTCCATTCTCTTTTCGCGGTTCAAGGGCGATTTGCTTCAGCAGGTGAAAGGGACACTGGCGATCGATGCTCTGCGCAGCGGCGATCGCGTTCTCATCGCCGAGGCCTGCTGCCATCATCCCATCGGCGAGGACATCGGCCGGGTGAAAATCCCGCGCTGGCTGACGCAATACGTCGGCGGCAAGCTCGAATTCACGCATGTGCAGGGCCACGATTTTCCGGCCGATCTGGCGGATTACAAACTGGTCGTCCACTGCGGCGCCTGCACGATCAATCGGCGCGAAGTGCTGATGCGGATTGCGCGTTGCCATCAAATGGGCGTGCCGGTCACCAACTACGGCCTGGCGATTGCCTACAGCCTGGGGATTTTCGAGCGGGCGCTGGAACCGTTCCCGGCCGCATTGCAAGTCTACCGCAATTCCAGGGAGCCACGACGATGATCGGTAACCAGGACATTCTGACATGGCTGCGGCAGGAAGACCCGGCCGCTCTGGGCGACCTCTGGGCTCAGGCCGACGCCATTCGCCAGGCGGCGGTGGGACCGGCGATCCACCTCCGGGCTTTGGTCGAGATCTCCAATCACTGCGTGCGCCAATGTGCCTATTGCGGCCTGCGGAGCGGCAATGGCGATCTGATGCGCTATCGCATGCCGGCCGACGAGATCGTCGAAGTTGCCCGGCGGGCCGGCAAGCTTGGATGCGGAACCGTTGTGCTCCAGGGCGGCGAAGACCCGCAATTGACCATCGACATGATTGCCGGCGTCGTGCGCCGCATCAAGCAGAGCACTCCGCTGGCGGTGACACTCAGCCTTGGCGAGCGGTCTCTTGACGAACTGTTTGCATGGAAAGCCGCCGGCGCCGACCGGTATCTGCTGCGATTCGAGACGTCCGACCGCGAGTTGTACGATCGCATTCACCCGCCGCATCGCCAGTTCAGCGACCGGATCGAAATGCTCCGCCAGATCAAGGCAATGGGTTACGAGGCCGGCGGCGGCGTGATGGTCGGTATCCCCGGCCAGACATACGACATCCTCGCCCAGGACATCGCGACATTTCGCCGGCTCGATCTGGACATGATCGGCGTCGGCCCTTTCCTTCCGCATCCGCAAACGCCGCTGGGGCAGGCCGATGTTCAATACGCACCGGCGTCCCGGCAGGTTGCGCCGACAGACCTGATGGTCTACAAGGTGATCGCATTGGCCCGGCTGGTTTGCCCGACGGCCAACATTCCCGCAACCACAGCACTGGCGACGATCAACCGCGCCCAGGGCCGTGAACTCGCCTGGCAGCGCGGGGCCAATGTCGTGATGCCGAATTTCACGCCGATGCGATTTCGCCGTCTCTACGAAATCTATCCCGCCAAAGCCTGCATCGGCGAAGGCGGGGATCAGTGCGTGGGATGTCTGGGCCGGCGAATTCGATCAATCGGCCGCTGCGTCGGTACCGGTTCGGGATCGCGAAGTACCGCGCCCCTGTCCGCGCGTGCCGCACCCTTGATCTGTCTGGAGCCATCATGAGCCAGGTTCACGACATTCACATCACGATCTGCATGGGCAGTTCCTGTTTTGCGCGCGGCAACAACCGCAATATCGAGGTTCTCAAGGATCTGGCCGCCAGCAGGCCGCGGGGCGTGGGCTGCGAACTGACCGGCTGCCTGTGCCAGGGGCAATGCACGCTGGGTCCGAACCTCATGATCGAGGGCCAGACGTACCACGAAATCGACCCGGTTGGAGTGATGGCGCTGGTGAACCGCCAGTTCGCGCTGGAAGGCGGACACGATTCCGCCGGATCGGATGGTTGACATGACCTATTTGAGCCCCATCTTCACCGAGCATCGCCAGTGCCAGGACTGCTATAAATGCGTTCGACATTGCCCGGTCAAGGCGATCAAGATCGAGGCCGGCTGCGCGCGCGTGATGCCTGAACTGTGCATCTACTGCGGAAACTGCGTCACGGTCTGTCCCAATCAGGCCAAAAAGGTCCGCGACGATCTGCAAAAGGCACAACAGCTTTTGCGCGACAAGTCCCGCGTTGTCGTTTCACTGGCGCCCAGCTTCGTGGCGGAATTCCCCGGCATCCGCCCCGGCCAGATCATCGCAGCGCTCAAGCGGCTGGGGTTCTGGGGCGCGTCAGAGACGGCCCTGGGCGCCCAGCAGGTGTCGGCTCATGTCGCGGAACTTGTCCGCCGCAATCCCGCCGCCGCGTGGATTTCATCGGCGTGCCCGACCGTCGTCGCGTATCTGCAAAAATATTCTCCCCGGCAGGCAATGATGCTCACGCCGCTCCTCTCGCCGCTCCTGGCCCACGCCAAATTCCTCCGCGCGACATTCGGGCCTGAGATCGGCGTCGTCTTCCTCGGGCCGTGCATCGCCAAGAAGATCGAAGCCGACAATCATCCCGATGTGCTCGATGTCGCCCTGACGTTCGCCGAGCTTCGCCGCTGGCTTGATCAGGCCAAGATCGATCTGCCCGCGATCGCCCAATCCGCCGACGATCGGTTCATTCCCGAACCCGCGACCGACGGCGCGATCTATCCCGTCGACGGCGGGATGATCGCCGGCATTCGTTCCAATTGCCGCGTCAACGACGGCGAGTTCATGAGCTTTTCGGGACTGTCCGGAATCCAGAAAGCGATCGCGGGACTGGAAGACCGCCCGGCCGATCGCGGCATGGTGATCGAGTTGCTCGCCTGCGAGGGGGGCTGCATCAACGGTCCGGCCATGAGCACCCAGGCGGGCACCATTCGCAAGAGATGCCAGGTTCTGCAGTCAAGCCAATACCCGTCCGCGAACATTCCGCGCCGCCCGGAATACGCGATCGCCCAGGCCTTCACCGCGCCGCCGCCGCCGGCCGATCAGACGTCCGACGCCATGGTTCGCAGCGCATTGCGCGACGTGGGAAAATTCTGTCCGGAAGACGAATTGAACTGCGGCGGCTGCGGATACGACTCCTGCCGCGATTTCGGCCGCGCGCTGCTGGCCGGCAAGGCCGAACGGGCGATGTGCGTTACCTACATGCGCCAGCTTGCCCACAAGAAGGCCAACGCGCTGATTCAAAAGATACCGTCCGCGGTCGTGATTGTGGGCCCGCAGTTGCAGGTGCTGGAATGCAACTCGGCCTTTGCGAACCTGCTGAGTCCCGGCGCATCACGGGCCGAAGCATCGCCTTCGCTGGAAGGCAAATCGCTGTCGGACCTGGTCCCGTTCCACAAGCTGTTTACCGCCGTCCTGCAGACCGGCGAGGACATCGTCGATCGCGACCTGCGCTTTGGCAAGACGATCCTGCATCTGTCAATTTTCACGATTGAAAAGCACACCGTCGCCGGTGGGATCATCCAGGACATCACCGAGCCGGCCGTGCAGAAGGAACAGGTGATCCGCCGGGCCCGCGAGGTCATCCAGCACAATCTGGCGACGGTGCAGCAGATCGCCTACCTGCTGGGCGAGAATGCCGCCGAATCGGAGACCACGCTCAATTCGATCATTGATTCCTTTGCGCCCCCGAGCCTCGACGATCTGACGATAGGCGGCGGCGCGGCCTCGCCGCCGGCCGACGCGCATTCCGGCGATGCCAAACCCGCGCCCGAACCGGCCCAGGACGGAGCCCACCGTGACAACGACCAATGGCGAGAGCTTTATCGACATTGATTGCCGGCAACAGGCCAAGTTCGGCCAGTATGTCTCCGGCGATGTCTTTCTCACGCACAATCTGCGTGCCGAGGGCCGCATCATTTCCGTGATCAGCGACGGGCTGGGCAGCGGCGCCAAAGCCAATGTGCTGGCGACGCTGACGGCCACCATGGCGATGAAGTACACCGCCAGCTACGTCGATCTGCGCCGCAGCGCCGCAACCATCATGGACACGCTGCCGATCTGCGCCGTGCGCAAGATCAGTTACGCCACGTTCACAATTGTCGACCTCGACGCCGAGGGAAGCTGCCGCGTCATCGAACACGGCAACCCGCCGTTCATTCTCCTGCGCAGGGGCCAGGAAGTGCCGGTCGAGAAACGCACCATGGCCCTGGACCACTGGAAGGACCGCATCATCAGCTACGCCAATTTCCGCATGGCGCTGGGGGATCGCATCGTGTATTTCTCCGACGGCGTCAGCCAGTCGGGCCTCGGCCGTACGGGAATGCCGCTGGGCTGGGAGCGGCAGAACGTCGTGACCTATCTTCGCAACGCCACGCTCCGCGAGCCGGACGTGTCGGCGCAGCGGCTGGCGGAACAATTGCGGGCACAATCGCTGGAAAATGACGGCCAGCGGGCCAAGGACGACATCAGTTGTGGCGTGATCTATTTCCGCAGGCCCAGGCGGCTGCTGGTCATCACCGGGCCGCCGTTCTCCAAATCGCGCGACGGCGAACTGGCCGAATTGGCCCGCACGTTCCCGGGCCGAAAGGCGATCTGCGGCGGCACGACGGCGTCCATCGTGGCCGAAAGACTCGGCCGGAAGGTGACGATGGACCTCAGTCAGCTCGACCCGGCGATCCCGCCTCCATCGAAAATGGAGGGAGTGGATTTGATCACCGAAGGCACGCTCACGCTGGCGCGCGTGGCGGAACTGCTGCAATCGGGAGTCACGCCGCGGCAATCGCCGCGCAATGCGGCCGGGGCGCTGGTGAATCTCATGCTCGAAAGCGACATCGTCGAGTTCGTGGTGGGCACGCGCATCAACGAAGCCCACCAGGATCCCAACGTGCCGGTCGAACTCGATCTTCGCCGCAACATCATCCGCAAAATCGCGGAATTACTGGAATCACGCTACTTGAAGAAGCCGTCGGTACGATTTGTGTGACATCAGACCCGAGCGGCAGGAATACCCAGCACAACATTCATGCTGCCCCGGCGATAACCCCGCAAGTCCAGCGTCACATGCGCGTAGCCAAGCTGCATCAGCGCCGCGGATATCTTGTCGGCCACGCCGTTGGCAAGGAACCGGGGCATCTCCGCCGCGCCAACCTCGATGCGGGCCAGATGTGCAACCGGCGGCGGGGCGGGTGGGGCGGATTTGATATTCCCCGGGCCTCGCCACGGATCGGCTGGTATCTTCAGCTCGTGGTGACGTACGCGAACATCTTTGAATCCAAGGTCGCGCAGGGCGTATTCGGCCTGCTCGATCATCGACAGCTTTTCCGGCGTCACCGGCTCGCCGTACGGCACGCGCGAACTCAGGCACGCCATCTGCGGCTTGTCGGCCGTCGGCAGCCCCAGCAGGGCCGAAAGCTCGCGGATATCCGCCTTGGTCAACCCCGCCTCTTTCAGCGGCGCCCGCACCTGATATTCCGCCGCCGCCTGCGCGCCGGGGCGAAAATCACCGTTGTCGCTGGCGTTCTCACCGTAGGCGATGACGGCGAACTTCTCCGCGCGGGCCAGCGGCGTCAAATGCTCGAACAGTTCATGCTTGCAGAAATAACACCGGTTGGCCGGGTTGGATGTGTAGCTCTGGTTGTCGAATTCACTGGTTTTGATGACGCGCACGGGAAAGCCAAAAGTCGCCGCGATCTCCAGAGCCTCCTGCAGCTCACGACGGGGCAGGCTGGGCGAATCGGCAATCGCCGCCAGCGAACGCTCGCCCAGGCACTCGTGCGCCACATGCGCCAGAAACACCGAATCCACGCCCCCCGAATACGCCACCAGGCACGAGCCGTAGCCGCTCAGCACCGTCCGCAACGTCTCCAGTTTCTCGGTGGCGGTACTCATCGCTTCAGCTTCCTCGCGTTTTGAACGGCCGACTCGAACACCTGCTTCACCGGCACTTTCTTATCTTTGGCCGCCTTCCGCACGGATTCAAATTCCGGCGCCGCCTGCACGCCCTTTTTCCCCAGCCGGCCAACCTTCACCGTCACCTCGCCAAATGCGGTCTGCACGGCCACGAATTCGCGGCGCAGCTTCCGCCGCTCGGCGATCGTCTTGCGAACCCCGAACGACGTCGTCTCCTGCATGATCATCTCGCTGAACTTGTCCGCCTCTCCTTCACCGCACAAAACCGTCAGCAAGACACCCGGCCGGTTCTTCTTCATTTGAATCGGAGTATGAAACACGTCCAGCGCCCCGGCCGCCAGAGCCGTTTCCACAAAGCCGCCGAGAATCTCCCCCGTGCAATCATCAAGATTGGTTTCCAGCACCGCGATGCGATCGGTCTCCCAATATTCGTCCGCCCCGGCCGCCGCGGATTTGGCATCTCCCGCCTCGGCTTGCGTGCCCAACACGGCCCGCAGCACATTGGGCCGGGTCTTGTTTTCGCGAGTGCCCAGGCCAAAGCCAATCTTCCCGGCGACCAGATCGTTCATCGCGCCAAAGCTTTCGGCGAACTCGGCCAGAATCGCCGCTCCCGTGGGCGTGACCAGTTCGTGCGGCTCATCGCACTGCGTGATGCCGATGCCCCGGGCGCCCAATATCGCCAGTGTGGCGGGCGCCGGAACAGGAAACCGGCCGTGGGCGCAGTGCGTCCAGCCTGTTCCCTCAACCACCGGCGAGGCCACCACGCGCGGCTTGCCCAGCAATTCCAGCGCGATCGCCGCCCCGACGATGTCCACGATCGAATCCACCGCCCCAACCTCATGAAAATGCACCTGATCCGGCGGCAGACCGTGAATCTTTCCCTCGGCCTGGGCCACGCGCTCAAAGACCGCCAGCGACTTGCGCTTCACCCACGCCGACAGCGTGCTCCGCGAAATCAGCCGTTTGATCTCCTGAAAGTCCCGGCTGTCATCGTGTGAATGCCCGTGGGGATGCTCATGCCCGTGGGGATGTTCATGCTCATGATGATGCTCGTGGGCATGCTCGTGCGAGTGTTCATGGCCATGCTCATGATGATGCGCGTGCTCGTCACGATGCTCGTGGGAATGTTCGTGATCGTGATCGTGCGTATGCTCGCCATGATGGTCGTGATCGTGGGCGAGGTGGACGTCGAACTTTACCCCGGATATGGCGGATCGTTCCTGCCGCGATATGTGCAGGTGATAGCCGTCGAGTTTGAGCTTCTTGAGCTCGCGCTCCAGCCGCGCCGCGTCCACGCCCAGGTCAAGCAGGGCGCCGATGAACATGTCGCCGGCGATACCGCTGAAGATGTCAAGGTAGAGCGTTTTCATCATGTGTAGCCAGGACGTTGATCTGGCTCGCGGCGTATCCGGCCCCGAACCCGTTGTCGATGTTTACCACCGTCACGCCGCTGGCACAACTGTTCAGCATCGCCAGCAGCGCCGCGATCCCCCCGAAACTTGCCCCGTAACCCACGCTCGTCGGCACCGCGATCACCGGTTTGCTCACCAGTCCCGCCACCACGCTGGGCAGCGCCCCCTCCATCCCGGCCACCACCACGATCACGTTCGCCTTCTGAATCGTCTCCATCCGCGCCAGCATCCGATGCAATCCCGCCACGCCCACATCCGCAATCCGCTCCACACGGTTGCCCATGATATCCGCCGTCACGGCCGCTTCCTCCGCCACCGGCAGATCGCTGGTCCCGGCGCAAACCACGGCGATGAATCCCGCCCGCTTGGCCAGCGGCGTCTTTTCCATCGTCACACATCGCGCCAGCGGATGATGCACCGCCTGCTTGAATCGCTTGCGCATGGCCCGCACATGGTCGTCGGAAACCCGCGTCGCCAACACCCGCTGACCGTGCTCCCAAAGCTTCCCGGCAATCGCCACCACCTGCTGCGGCGTCTTCCCGGCCGCAAAAATCACCTCCGGAAAGTTCTTCCGCAGTGCCCGGTGCATGTCCACCTGTGCAAACCCCAGGTCCGCCACCGGCGCGGACTGAATGGCCCGAAGCACATCCTGGCGCGAAATCTTGCCGGCATGGAACTGATCCAGCAGCCGGCCGGCTTCGTTGGAAGTCATGAGGCGTCTTTCCCGGCAGGTCAATAACCCGCACGCACGTCAAAAAACCGAATTGCCGCTCACTCGCCCCCGATTCTAGCCGCCGCCGCCTCAGAAATCACGCCCGGATCAACAATGCCGCGCAACTCGGATGCGTGGCACACTTGGTGATCACGCAATACACCCCGCACGACGCCCCGGCCGTCATGGCACATGGCCGGGAAATCAGAACGACGGCCCACCCCGGCATTGGAAGCGGACGTCCCATAGGGGGTAACAGGTGACACATTTCGCGTCTTTGTCACCATGCACGCCCGCGAAAAAAATCCCCCGCAGCCGCAAAAACCAGTGGCGACACGGCCTTTATTTGCTTGGTCCGCGAAATTACGCTGGCCGCGCCGCCCTGGTTCCAATTAGATGGTCGCGTCTGCCTTATTCGCTCTTTCCCCATGCCGTTTCACGCCGGCATCTCCCTATTAAACGCCTCCGCATGATCAATCAGCCGCTGGATCGACCGAACCAAACCGGCGTTGGACCCCGAAGGCGAGCCCAACTCTTCTTGCCATCGCTTGCCGGCCGCGACCAAACAGCGGCACATTTCCGACTGGATGCGCGGATCTTTGTAGCGATCGACGCTGAGGCAGTCGACATGCCGTGCGTAAGCCAACAGGTCGCCGACGACAGCATCGTCGCAGCATGCGATGGCCCGGCTCATAAGATCCCGGAACGCGGCCACCTGAACGGACCACATTCTACTTTTCCCGAATAATACGTCAGCGGACATTTGTCACTATCCCACAACGAAATAAAGGTCCCGCGAACCGTTAGATGCCTTTCCCACTCGGACCCGAGCGTTTGCGCCATCCGACCGGGCGGCCGCGGGGTCGCAGAGACTGCTCCAGGCCCAGGGCGCGAGCGGTCTGTTCGACCCACGCCGCGCGGCCCACCGGACGGTTGCGCTTGATCGCATCGCGGATCATTGTCTCCTCTTGCTCATCGGCCGGCAAGTTCACCGTCGCCAGCCAGCCCCTGGGTCGGGGCACCGGCCAATCGCCCGGCAGCGGATGGAGCGCGGTTGAGAACGTGATAGACCAGTCCGCCGGGCGCGGTTCGAGCGATGGGGGGCATGGAGAAAGACTCACCAGAGCCGTCCGCCTTGTAAAGGTTTGCGGGACCTTTAGTTGGTTCAATGAACCCATAGGCTCAATCCTCGGAGAATGAAGCTCAGCGCTTGGCCGTCTTCCGGCAACTGAGAAGATCGCAGGCGGTTCGAGGAGATGACCCAATCACCGACAGTTATAAATACCTCGCATGTGGACGCAACTCGAACTTTCGACGATTCCACAAAGTAATCAAATTCGTTCTGCTGCTGCGCAATGAAGTCTTCCTTAACAATGGGCACCGCGTGAGGATTATCGAGCGCCTCGTAACCGACGCTCACTTCCACTGGTTTGTGCAAAATGGAGTTGGGATGATCTGGTACTAGGCGTTGTCCAAGACTTCGAGCGTCGATTCCGTGTGCGAGCACCGCCATCCCACTTGCGACCGGACTTGTAAAACGTGCCGGTACGCCAAGGGTGCCACGAAGACCAGGAACTGCCATGATCCGGTCTAGCTCGATTCTTTCGATGGTTATTTTCATGATGGGCTCAAATAGACTGCGTTTGGGTAATTGAAGGGGACACACCCCTTCGCAAAGCCATTGCCCTCTGGTACCGCGGGGCAATGCCTCGATCGCCCCGCATCGCTCCCGGAGGATTCGTCTATCACGTGGTCAACCGCGCCAACGGCCGGCTGCGGCTCTTGGGCACGGACGACGACTTTCTCGCCTTTTACAATGTCTTGCTCCAGGCCCATGCCCGCCATTCTATCCGGATTCCGGGCTGGTGTCTCATGTCCAACCACTGGCTTCAGTAGCGCCCGTCAATCCGGCGAACATCGCGGCGGCGGGGTCGCAAGGCGTGGGGATGGCAATTCAGGCCCCGGCGCCAGCGACCCGCGAAATTTCGGCCAGGCGATTTTCCTCTTGCAAAGTGCTTTGTGTTCGTATAATGTAAGGGTTGAGGTCATGGTGCGATTCGAGGAGAAGGTCCGG
>CAYQTE010000058.1:0-32459 GCA_964420285.1 uncultured Tepidisphaeraceae bacterium | reverse complement strand
GGGCGCGCCAAGTTCAGACTATTTCATGACAAGTTCGAACTTTTTCGAGACGTTTAGGGCGTTTTTTCGTCGCGGTTGGGAGGCGAAACCGCGAATTCAGGCTGGAAACGAAGGAGAGGCAAGGACGCATTGGAAGCCCGTTTGAATCGTAAGCCCAATGCGGAAAGCAACTTGGCCGCGAAAAACCGGATTCGCGACATAGCGAGCAGAAGGAAAAAAGCAGATCGCAACGACAGCAGTAAGCAGTAAGGAGAATCCAGACGCGCCCAGAACACGCCGGCCAGATGTCATTGCCTCACCTTGTCACCTGGTCACCCTGTCACCTTGTCACCTTGTCGCATTCCACCCGGCGTTCTCGGCGGTCTATCCCCGTCTTCACTGTTCACCACACAATCATCCACCGCACGCAGCGCCAATACAGGTTCAGCATTGGATTGCCCAGCCAGCGGAGCAGACGGCTTTGCAGCTCGGGGTTGTTGATCGACCCGGCAAAGCCGTGCATGAATTGGCGATCGCCGACGATGCGACGCCCCTGTGCGGCCCGGCGGCTGCGCGAGAGGGCCGCCAGGTTCCCGCGGTTCAGGAAATAGCCCCACGCCCGCAGCTTCTGCTTCAGCAGGCCGTGCTGAAGCGAGAAAACGATCTGGCCCAACTCCATCGCCAAAGCGGCCGGGGCCAGGAGCAGCAGCGTGGCCGTCTTGTAATACGATGCGATCAGGATCCAACGGTTGCGTTCGAGGAAGAAATAGGCGCGGAACGGCCCGTGGAATTTGTATTTGTGGTACGCGACGCTTTGCGGCACGAAGACGGTTTCGTAGCCGAGCTGGCGGAGTTTCCAGCCCAGTTCCGCGTCCTCCATGTAGAGGAACATCCGCTCGTTGAACAACCCCGCCTGCCGCAGCGGCCGGGCGCGAACCAGAGCGGCGGCGCCGGAGGCAAAGTCGATCGTCCGCACCGAACGGTAATTGCCGTTGTCCGGCTCCTGGTATCCGGTCATGAAGCCAAACCCGAGGAAATGCGACACGTTCCCGGCCGTGTTCAGCATGTCCGTGCGCGGATGCAGGACGATGCGGGGCTGAGCGGCGCCGGCGATCGGGTGGTCGTAGAGATACGCGACCAGCGGCTTGAGCCAGCCATTGGCGACGATGGTATCCTGATTGAGAAGTGCTACATAATCGACACGCGGATACAGCCGGGCAATCTGGTCCCAACCCAGATTGTTCCCGCCGGCAAATCCCAGATTCACCTCCGAACGGACCAGGCGCACATCGGGATATTTCGAGGCGAGAAAATCAGCCGTGCCGTCCGTCGAGGCGTTGTCCACCACCACCACATGCCGCGCGATCGGGCCGTCGTCGGAGGCCAGCACCGAATCCAGGCATTCGGAAAGATACTGGCGGCCGTTGAACGCGACGATAAGCACGGCCACTTCCAGCCCCCGGCCGAAGGGTTCGGCAGGGGCGATGCTGTGTTCGATGGCGATGGACGGTTCATTCACGGTTTTGCGGTCCTGGATCGAAGGTTGTTTTCCCTGTCACATCCTGCGTGGCAGGGTCGGGATCGAGCGGCGGTGTCGAGCCGGGCCCCGGCGCGGCGCTGTGGCCGCTCATTCCGTGTTTCTCCATCAGGATGCCGACGATCTGCGCCAATGCCGCGATCTTCCGATCCTGCAAGCTCACGATGGTCAGGAATTCCAGCACCATCAAGATGCCCAGAGCGGCCGCGATCAGCATCGCGACCGTCGTGTATTGAATGTGCAGGATCTCGCCGAGGATTCCGATTCCCCTTGGCCAGACCGCCAGAAGCAGGATCGGCAATCCCATGAACAGGAACAGCAATGTATAGCGTTCCTTGAGCCGATAGCTCCGCAGCCGACGCACCGCCAGCCAGGCCACGCAGCCCGCGAACGCCAGCAGAATCAGCCGCTGAATCAACCGCTGACCGGCCGGCGTGGGCGGCCCGTCCAGCAGGATGTCGGTCCAATTCAACAGCCAGTTCATGGCAGATCCACCTTTCCCTCCGGCCAGGGCTGGCGAACCATATCGAGCATGAGGCAGGTCAGGACTTTGAGCACATAGAAGATGCCGCGCGCCAGGGAGATGCTGGTCTGCCCATACATGCGCCGTCGCATCCGCGTCGGAACCTCGACGATCTTGAACCCGGAACGGTGCAGAAGCAGGATGACTTCCGGCTCGGGATAATCCTCGGGATACCAATGTGCAAACGCCCGGATGACCCGCGCATTGGCCGCGCGGAATCCGCTGGTGCAATCGGCGATGTGGATGCCCGACAGCAGGCGTATCCACGTGCTGAGGATCTGGATTCCGCCCATGCGCGTGGCGGATTGGCGAAACGGCGTGGGCCTGAGGAACCGCGAGCCGACGACCAAATCCGCGCCGCTGGAGATCAGTTCATCAACCAGCTTGCGCACCTCGGTGGCGCGGTGCTGGCCGTCGCCGTCCACCTGCACCGCGATGTCGTACTTGTGAAGAGCCGCGTAGCGATATCCGGTCTGCATCGCCCCGCCGATCCCGAGGTTGAAGGGCAAACTCACCACGGCCGTCTCGTCGGGAACGCGGCGAACCGTGTCATCGGTCGATCCATCATCGATGACCAGGACATCAAAATCGGGCAGCACGCGGCGAATCTGCCCGACGACGCGGGCGACCGACTGGCCCTCGTTAAATGCCGGCACAATCGCCAGACAGCGCAGCCCTCCGGCGGATGGCGGAGTTGTTCGTTTGGCTCTATCCATAGAGATCGCAGTCACGATAACCCCCAATCTACTGAAATCCGCGCCCGGAGAACAGGGTTGTTGCCATCGACAATGAGTTTCGTGCGCCGGAGCGACGCCGCATTCCAGCCGGCTTGGCGCCTGCGGCCACGGCGACCGGCACGGGTCCGTCTTGGTAGCATCGGGATCTTCGCATCTTCCTCTGTGCTTGGCGTCCGGGCTTGGCGGTATTACTCTGCTTTTGGACCAATGGACCAGTTTGACATAGTTGCCGGTGTGATCGTGTTGGCGGCCGGGTTCGCGTTTGTTAATGCGCGATTCCTGCGGTTGCAGCCCTCCATTGGGGTGATGGTGTTGGCGCTGGCCGGCAGTGCGGTGGTGATCGTCGCGGGACAGTTGATCGATCCGCATATTCACGAGCAGGCCGAGCGGCTGCTGGGGCAGGTGCGATTCAGTCAGGCCCTGTTGCGATGGATGCTGGGGTTTCTGCTGTTCGCCGGAGCGCTGCATGTCGATCTGGATGAGCTGCGGCGTCAGGGTGGCGTGACGTTCGCACTGGCGAGTTTCGCGACGATCCTCTCGACATTCCTGATCGGCGGGCTGATGTGGCTGGCGTTCAGGCAGGCGGATATGGAAGTGGCCGTGCTGCCCTGCCTGGCGTTTGGGGCGCTGATCTCGCCGACCGATCCGGTGTCAGTCGTGGCCGTGATGCGTCGGATGCACACAACGCGGCAGACGCAGACGATCCTGTCGGCCGAGTCGCTGTTCAACGACGGCGTGGGCGTCGTGCTCTTCCTGACCATCGTGGGCTTGATGAACCAGGGCGGGCGGATTTCTGTTGGATCGACGGCGTGGCTGCTGATCCGACAAACCGGCGGCGGGCTGGCGCTGGGGTTTGCGATGGGCGTGCTGGTCTATGTGCTGCTGCGGCAGGTGCAGGAGTTTGAGGTTGAGGTGCTATTGACGCTGGCGCTGGTGATGGGCGGATATGCGCTGGCGGATGCACTGGGATGTTCGGGGCCGATCGCCATGGTCGTGGCCGGGCTGCTGATCGGCAATCAGGGCCGGCTGTTTCACATGGACCCACGACCGCGAGCGGATTTGTTGCGGTTCTGGGACTTGATCGACGAGATTCTCAATACGGTGCTGTTTCTGCTGATAGGGCTGGAGGTGCTGGCGATCCGGTTCGGACTGCCGATCGGCCTGGTGGCGGCGGCGGCGGTGCTGGTGACGCTGGCATCGCGATGGATCAGCGTATGGGTGACGCTGTCGCTGCTGGGGGCGAGGCGGCGATTTGGGGAGAAGATCGTGGCGGTGCTGACATGGGGCGGGCTGCGCGGCGGGTTGGCGGTGGCGATGGCATTGTCGTTGCCGGAAGGCGAATACCGTGAGCGGATCGTGGCGATCACGTGGACGGTGGCGGTGTTCTCAGTGCTGGTGCAGGGAACGACGATGGGGAGGCTTTTGGCGGTGATAGAGCAGTAGAACAGGAGGACAGTAGAGCAGGTGAGGAGGGGAAAGGGGGAGAAAGCGGCGCGGGTGATTCCTCACATGGCCAGAGGCGTTGCGGGGCGAAGGCGGCGGATGGGGTTGGGCAGGGCCATCGGAGAATGCGAGTCGTGTAACGGCAGTTCGCCGGTGCGATCCAGAACGTGCTGGGCAAGCTCCAGACGGCTGATGACTTCGGATACGCCATCGGGGCGCTTGGCCGGCGACGTGGCGATGGACTCCATAACCAGATTGGACAATCCGGCAGGAACATCGCCGTTGAGATCGCGCGGGGCGGGGAGAATTGCCGGCAGGAGGAAACTGTCGCGGCCGTTGGTGCGGGCCGTGTACGCCGTGGGTATGGGTTTGCCGGTGAGGACGACGTAGATGGTGGCGCCGAGATTGTATACATCGGTTTGGACGGTGACGGGCTGGCGGGCCATCTGTTCGGGGGCGATGAAATCGGGCGTGCCCTGGATGCGCTGCTTGATGGTGCCGACGCGGCAGCTCTGGCCGAAGTCGATCAACTTCACGGTGCCATCGTCGGTGCGCATGATGTTGTTGGGTTTGAGGTCGCAATGAACCAGTCCCAGCGTGTGCATTGCTCGCAGGCCGCGAGCCACCTGGATGAACGTATCGACCATGTCGCGCATGGTGGCGGGCGGCTGTTCGGTGAGGGTGTGGCCATCCACGAGTTCCATCACCAGCAATCCCTCGGCGTTCTTGCGGAACATGGAGCGGTTGATCTTGAGATCGTAGATCCGGCGGAGATTGGGATGGACAAGGGCCTTGCCAAGTGCGAATTCGGCTTCGAGCTGGTCGATGAGTCTGGCGTCGCGCGCGGTTTGGCACAGGACGTGCTTGACGGCGTACAACTGGCCGGTCGCGGGATCGCTGGCGGCGTAAATGACGCTGCCGGCGCCCTGGCCGATGCGGCTGATGATGTCATACCCGAAGATGGTCTGCGTCATTGAGGAGCCTCGGTGCAAACGTCGCGAAGGAGGCGACAGGCGGTGGGCCGGTGCCGGTCGGAAGTCGGACGAATCGACCGCCGAACGAAGCAAAACGCGCGCTGACCGCACTACATTTAACTTCACAAACGGGGTCGCGGCCAATCGGGATCGGATTTTTCGCGCCAAATCGAAAGGGACGCGACATTAGCGGAACCAGCGGGGCCGGAAATTGTTTATCGGAACCATTTGGGCGACGGGAAGGTTGCGGCGGTTTCGATTAGAATAGCGCACATGACGATTCCCGACGTCCCGCAGGAGCGGATCATTGTCGAGAACAAGCGGCTGTCGCCGGCGCTGTGGAGCGTGGTCATTATCGTCGCGGTGCTGCCGATCGCGCTGCTGAGCGTGTACGCGTTTCTGCTGGACCGCGATTCGATCCGCGACCAGGTGGATCAGGGGAATCAATTCGCCGCGAAATTCGGCGGGCAGATGATCCACCAGGAATTCGAGGCGAACCTGAGCCTGGTGCGGATGGTGGCGCGCGGGCAGACCATCGTTCAGAACGTGACGGATCGCGACGTGGCGTCGCTGCGTGCGCGGCTCGGCAGCATCGCCGATTCCAACGCCCCGCTGCTGGCCGAAGGCAATGGGCCGCGACTGGATCGACTGTATGTGGCCGATCCGGATGGAACGGTCTGGTGCGATTACCCGCAGTCGGCGTCGGTGCCGGGCGAGAACATTTCATCGCGAGACTGGTTTGAGGCGGTGGCGAAGGATGGTCAGCCGACGATATCGGCGGCCCAATGGCGGAGCGGCGAGGCGCCGATACCGATGGTTTGCGCGGCGATGCCCATCATCAACGCGCAGGGCCGCACACTGGCGGTGCTGGTGGCGGAATATTCGCTGGATCAGCTTGCCACCTGGGTGAACAAAACGTCGGCGGAATCGTCGGAGTTCGTTTTCGTCATCGACCCGCGCGGCGCTCTGGTGGCTCTACCCGGAGCGGCCGCAAGGCAGGATCAACCGTATGCCGGATTGAAGCCCGTGGCCGACGCGCTGGCCGGGCAGGAGGTGCCGAACGCGATCATCGACGATCCGATCTCCCACACGCGCGTGGTGGCATCGTTCGAGCCGGTGCAGATTCACGGCCGGTGGTGGGTTGTCGGCGCCGAGCAGCCTTATGACGAGGCGTATTTTCCGATCCGGCAGATCGGGATGCAGATCCTGCTGGCGTCGGGATGCGTGGCCGGAGCAGCGGTATTGGCGGTGTCGGCGCTGGCGACGGCGGGCAGTCGCAATCGGCGGCTGGCGCAGGAGGTGACGCGGCGCAATCAGGAGTTGCGGCAATTCGAGGCCATCGTCGATGCCTCGGACGACGCGATCCTGAGCACAACGCCCACCGGCACTCTGCGAAGCTGGAACCCCGCGGCGCAGAGCATCTACGGATACGATTCCTCGCAGGTGGTCGGTCAACCCATTTCGATGATCTGCCCGCCGGGTCAGTTTCACGACCTGCTCCGAGCCATCAACCGCGTGGCAACGACGCTGGAGGTGCAGCGACGCGAGGACGTTCACCGCCGCGCCGACGGGCGGGCGATCGAGGTGAGTCTGACGCTTTCGCCGGTCCGAGCACCGGCCGATCCGACGCGGGCGATTGCGGTGGCGATTCTGCTGCGTGACGTGACGGCGCGCAACCAGGCGGAGAAGGAGCGCGGGCAGTTCTTTGTGGCATCGCACGATCTTCTGTGCGCCATCGGATTCGACGGGTTGTTCAAGCGGGTGAATCCCGCGTGGCAAAATACGCTGGGCTATTGCGAGATCGACCTTGCCAGCAGGCACTTTTTGGATCTGGTCCATCCCGACGACGTCAACGGCGTGGCCGACCAACTGGAGCGGGGGCGGCAGGGAGACGAATCGCTGGATTTCGAGACCCGCTGCCGCGCGGCGGACGGTTCCTATCGGTATTTTCTGTGGAGCGCCACGCCGCACGCGCCGGGGCAGGTCATTTACGCGACCGGCCGCGACGTGACGGTCCGCAAGCGAATCGAGGCGGCCCTGGCGGAGCAGGCGGGCACGCTGGCGCGGCAGGCCGATGCGCTGATGCGTCAATCGGACGCATTGCGGCGCCAGGCCGCTGAACTGGAGCGATCCAACGCCGAACTGGAACAATTCGCCTATATCGCGTCGCACGACCTTCAGGAGCCGCTGCGCATGGTCAGCGGATTCCTGCAGCTTCTGGCGCGGCGATGCAAGGGCCGGCTCGATGCGGCCGCGGATGAATATATCGAGTTTGCCGTGGACGGCGCGGGGAGGATGAAGACGCTCATTGAGGATTTGCTGGCCTATTCGCGGGTCGGCACACGGGCGACGACGCCGCAGCCGGTCGATTGTGCCGAAGCGATGCGCCTCGTCGCCGCCAACCTGCGTACGGCGATCGAAGAAACGCACGGCGATGTGGCCTGGAGCGATCTGCCGACGGTTCAGTACGATCCGACTCAGCTTGTGCAACTCCTGCAGAACCTCGTCGCCAACGCGGTGAAATTTCACGGCCCGGCCAACCCACGCGTGCTTGTCAGCGCCCGCCGGCAGGAGCAGGCCTGGCTGTTTGGCGTGGCCGACAATGGCATCGGGATTGATTCGCAGTATTTCGAGCGAATCTTTATGATCTTTCAACGGCTGCACGCGCGGGACGAATACCCCGGCACGGGAATCGGTCTGGCGGTGTGCAAGAAGATCGTCGAACGTCACGGCGGGCGCATTTGGGTCGAATCAACGCCGGGGCAGGGTTCGACGTTTTATTTCACGATTCCCGATCCGCCCGGCGACGCCTCGCGTAAGGCGGCCGCCGCCTCGGGTGGCGCCGTCGCCGCGGCGGCGTCGCAATCGTCTTTGCCAGTTGGTATGCCATGATCCGCACCGCAGCAGCCTCAATCCTGATGGTGGACGACAATCCCGGCGATGTGCGCCTGACGGCCGAGGCATTGATCGAAACCGGCGCCAACGCGGAACTGGCCTCTGTGCGTGATGGAGTCGAGGCCATGGCGTACTTGCGCTGTCAATCGCCCTGGACCACCCGGCCAAGGCCGGCGCTGGTATTATTGGACCTGAATCTGCCGCGCATGCACGGCCGGGATGTGCTGCGGGCCATGAAGGGTGATCCGGCGTTGCGGCGGATTCCAGTGGTGGTGCTCTCGACGTCGCAGGCGGCAAAGGATGTCAGCGACGCCTATGATCTGGGCGCCAATTGCTATATTGTAAAGCCGATTGACCTGGACGAGTTTGTCGCCGTGCTGCGGGATATCGAGCGGTTCTGGTTGGTGCGTGCCCGCCTGCCGGGAGAATGATCATGGAAAACACAAAATCACTGCGCGTTCTGCTGGTGGAAGACAATCCGGGCGATGCTCGCCTGGTGGCGGAACTCGTCGCCGAGAGCTATGCCGGCGCGGCGAAGGTGCAGCACGTTTCAAGCACAGCCGACGCGATGAAGGCATTGGCAGACAGCGCGCGGGGCGGCGATCGCTTTGACATCGTGCTGCTGGATTTGTCGATGCCGGACAGCCAATGGCTGGCGACCTTCGGTCAAATGTGGGCCGTGGCGCCGCGCGTGCCGATCGTGGTTCTCACGGGGATTGACGATGACGGCCTGGCGGTGCGGTCGGTTCAGGAGGGGGCCCAGGATTACCTGGTCAAGGGCGACGTAACGCCGCAACGTTTGCGGCGCGCCATCCAACTGGCCATCGAGCGCAACCGCCTGGCCTTGAAGCGATCCTCCGGACCGGGGGTGTAACGCCATCCGTTTTCGCTTTTCCCGGCTTTGCCGCCCCATCGACGAGCGGCCCGGATTTCCCTATAGTCCCACTGCCCATGACTTCACAGCAGATTCGCAAACAGTTTCTGGACTTCTTCATCGAGCGCCACGGCCATACGTTCGTGCCCAGCTCCAGCGTCGTTCCCCACGACGATCCGACGCTCCTGTTCACCAACGCGGGGATGAACCAATTCAAGCCGATCTTCCTGGGCCAGGAAAAACGACCCTATGTCCGTGCCGTCAACAGCCAGAAGTGCATCCGCGCCGGCGGCAAGCACAACGACCTGGACGATGTCGGCAGGTCGCGACGGCATCACACCTTCTTTGAAATGCTCGGCAACTGGAGTTTCGGCGACTACTTCAAACGCGGCGCCATCGAAATGGCATGGGAACTGCTGACCAAAGTCTGGAAACTTGATCCAAGCCGCCTGCACGTCAGTTGCTACGAGGGGAATCCATCCGCCCAAATCCCGCGCGACACGGAAGCGGCCGATCTGTGGAAGCGCGTCGCCGGCCTGGACGATGCCCACATCCATTTCTTCGGCAAGGACAATTTCTGGGAAATGGGCGAAACCGGGCCGTGCGGACCATGCACGGAGATCTACATCGATCGCACTCCCGACAAATCGGGCGGCCCGGCCGTCAACGGCGACGATCCGCGCGTCATGGAAATCTGGAATCTGGTCTTCATTCAATACAACCGCGACGCCTCGGGCCATCTGACGACCTTGCCCGCCCAGCACGTCGATACGGGAATGGGATTCGAGCGCATCTGCCAGGTGCTGCAAGACAAACAGGACAATTACGCGATCGATCTCTGGACTCCGCTGTTCGATCGCATCGCCAAGTTGAGCGGCCGGCACTACACCGGGTCGTTTACGCGGACTAACGCGCCCGATCCTGTGGCCGAGGCGGCAAACGAACAATTGCGGCACGATATCGCATTCCGCGTGGTTGCCGATCACCTGCGCTGCCTGACGTTCGCCCTGACCGACGGTGCCACGCCCAGCAATGAGGGGCGAGGTTACGTTTTGCGACGAATCCTGCGCCGGGCCGTGCGCTTTGGAAAACAGCAATTAGGCCTGGGCGAGCCATTCCTGCATCAGCTTGTACCCGTCGTCGTCGAATCGATGGGAGATGCGTTCCCGGAATTGAAGCGCGATCCGGATCACGTCGCGCAGATCGTTCGCGAAGAGGAAATCTCGTTCGGAAAGACGCTGGACCGTGGTATTCAACTCTTCGAGGATGCCGCCGCGGTGGGGAAGATTGCGGCCGACGCGGCGTTTAAGTTGCACGATACGTATGGTTTCCCGATCGATCTGACGCGGATCATGGCCGAAGAGCGCGCCTTGCCGATCGATCTGCCGGGTTACGAGCGGCTGATGGAGGAGGCCCGCCAGCGAGCCCGTGGCGCGGGCAAGGATGCCGAGCACGGACTGTTTCAATTGCCGCCCGACAAGCTCGCCCGACTTGCCGAAGCCGGCGTCACCGCGACCGATGATGTGCCCAAGTTTTCGCCAGCGCCGCTGGCCGCGACGGTGCGCGCCATCTGGACCGGCCAGCGCCTGGCGCTTTCACCGTCGGACGCGGTCGGCGATGAGCAACTGGCCATCGTGCTCGACAAAACCAATTTCTACGCCGAAATGGGCGGCCAAATCGGCGACAGCGGCACAATCGAATCGTCAACCGGCGACCGATTCGACGTCGCCACGACTCGCGCGGTCGGTGGGTATGTCCTGCATGTCGGAACGTACAGGTCGGGCCGCCTGAGCGTTGGGCAGGCCGTCACGGCGACCGTCGGCCCCGGGCGTCAGAACACGGAGAAAAATCACACCGCCACGCATCTGGCCAACTGGGCGCTGCGCGAGGTGCTGGGCGACGGCGTGCAGCAGAAGGGATCGCTGGTCGATTCCGAGAAATTGCGGTTCGATTTCTCACAACCGGCGGCGATGAACGATGAGCAGATCGACCGCGTGCAGGCGCTGGTCGACAAGTCGATCGAATCGAATCTGCCAGTCCATACAAGCGTAGTCCCGCAAGGACAGGCAATGGCGATCAACGGCCTTCGCGCGGTGTTTGGCGAGAAATATCCGCCGATGGTGCGCGTGGTTTCGATCGGAGCCCCGGTTTCCGAACTGCTGGCCGATCCGGCCAACCCGCGATGGCGGCAGTTTTCAGTCGAATTCTGCGGCGGCACGCACCTGGCCAGCAGCGGCCTGGCCGGCGCCTTCGTGCTGATGAGCGAGGAATCGGTCTCCAAGGGCATTCGTCGCATTGTGGCCCATACCGGCGATGCGGCGCGAACGGCCAAAGCGGCAGGCGAACAGCTCGAATCGTTGCTGGCGCGCGGAAAGACGATGAACGATTCGGATCTGCCCGAAATCGTCGCCATGATTCAACGCGATTTGGCCGGATCCATTCCTATTCGCTCCCGCCGTCGCGCCCAGGCGGCTCTGGCCGAGTTCGCGGCACGCATCAAGGCGTCGAAGAACGCAGCGCAATCGCCCGGCCTGTCAGAGTTTGACGCGGCAGCCGTGGCCAGCCGGCTCATTGGTGCCGCCGGGTCACTCGGCGATGCCAGCCTTGTAATCGGTGATATCCCCGGCGCAACGGACGAGCAGCTTCGCCAGACGATCGACCTGATCCGCAAGAAGGTCGCCAGCTACGGAATTCTGCTGGCCGGCGCCAATGAAAAGACCGTCAGCTTCGTGGCCGTTGTCAGCGATGACGTCATCGCGCGAGGCTTGAGAGCCGGCGATTGGGTCCGCGAAGCCGCCAAGGCTGCCGGCGGCGGCGGTGGCGGCCGGCCACAAATGGCCCAGGCCGGGGGCAAAGACCCGGCCAAGACCCCCGATGCCCTTGCCGCCGCACTCGCCTACGCAAAGCGCGCGCTCGGCTAACCTCTAACGACGTCCGCCATTCGGCGCCCCCACGCGATTTACCTTGCCGCCCAGTCGCACCCACCGCCCCGGCTTCCACGGGTCAATTGATCGACAGGGCCATCGTCAGTTGATTGACGGCCGCGGTCAGATCGTTAAGCACCTTCTTCGGATCGTCGGCGGCAAAGGAATCGCGGACCTGGCCGAGCAAATAGACCGCCTGTTGCAATTGGGCGTCGGAAACGGCCTGGTTTTCCCTCCCGCCGCCGTCGCCGCTGATGGTGCCGCCCAAGGCCGTGATAGCTCGCTTGATGGCGTTCATGGCCGCGACCCGATGGCCCTGGTAATTGTGATTCGCCGGGACAAGGACTTGATATACCTGGTCGAGGGCGGCGACTTCGATCCCGTTGTCTTCGATCGGGCCACCCGCCGGGCCGACGGCGATGCCGATGGGCTGCGTGGTCGAGGGGGCGGTGGTTGGCTTGCCGGCGACCGGCGGGTGCGTCGATTCGGCTTGCATCGCCAGCGTGAGCTGGTTGATCGCGCTGTTGATGCGATTGACGATTTCCACATGGTGCTGCCCGGCCGGAACCGATCGCCCGACACTTTGCAGCGACATCTGCACCGACGTGATTTGCAGATTGGAAAGTGATTGCGGTTCGTGGCCGGTTGCGTTACCGCTGATGGTTGTTCCCAGCAGACTGACGGCCACGGCGATGTCCTTCATGGCGGCAACGCGGTGTCCGCCGTAGTCGCGATCGGCCGAGCTGAGAGTCTCGTACGCCTGTTCCAGCGGCGGCACGAGCGTTGCGGGATTGATGGGAGGCTTCTGTGCCGGTCCACGCCCCGGCGCAGGGACAGCCGGCGAAACGACGCCGGGCGGCGGAGTGACGCCGGCGCGGGGGCCGCCCGGCGCGCCGCCCTGACGCGGCCCGAGGCCCGATCTCACTTGGGCCGACGCCCAACGCGGCCCCACCATCATCACAACAACCAGAATCACGATCGCCAGACGCGTTGCATTTCTCATAATCCTCCTCGGCATGCGAGCTAAAATCGCCCTTGTACCACCTTCAACGCGATTGGGTGATAACATATTTCCGGCTTTTCCGAATTCGCGCGATTTCCCCCCGTCTTGAATCTCGATTTCCCCGGCCATCGCCGCCGCGGACCTATTGCGGCGCCCCGGCCGCATACAGCGCCCGGTTGATCTTTTCCATCGTCGCCAGGTCCGGTGTGTGCTTCCCCTTCTCCAGCCGGTTCAGCGTCTCGACCCGAATCCCAGCCTTTCGCGCCAGCCCGGCCTGCGAAAGCCCAACCGCTTTGCGAGCCGGGATGATCTTCCGAGCCATCATCGCCCGCATCGAGGGTTCACTGACCACCAACAAAGGCGTATTCGCTTTCGGCGATCCCTGCGATCTTCGCAACCCTCCGACACCAAGCTTGCAGTTGGGCCGCGCTCGCATGATTGTTGACGTATACTTCGCCAATCTTGGCGTTTGCTCTGGAGAAGAACTTTTCTCTGTCTGCAGACACGAACGCTTGGAATTTGCTCTCGGCCGCAAGAGTCAATAGCAATCCGGGTTTCGCGGAGTCGAAAAGCGCAAGCAGCTTGTTAAACCCATCCTTCCAAGTACCGACCGGATAGGTTGCGCCCCTGAATCGGACCGCGATAAGCGCCTGCCCCGGCACTCGCCTCGCAACAGTCTCGTCGGGATCCCGCCCGACATCGGGCCATATTCTTAGCGCGCGGTCCGCCAGATTCGCAGCTCTCTGACGGATTGCATCGGAAGTCCATCGGCCGATATCCGAAAAATACCGATTCAATTGAAAATTGCTGTCCGAGAACGCTTCCCTCTTCTCAGCGAAGCCCTGATTCCCGATCTCCGAGTTGTAGCCCGTTAGCGTGAGGTTACCCAAGGTATGCAGCCATTGAGCGTGCTGCTCTATCGCGCCCTCCCCAAGTTCCCTCTCCCAGTTGGGCGTGAGGGTCTGCGGCATCACATGCTCAATGGTCGCGGTGCTTAGATCGACGAGCTCATGATGGCCAAACGATCGTTCGATTTGCTCGAGAATAATGCGGAGGCGGGCGTTCTTTTCCGATGTCGAATACAGCTCAACGCTCGTCAATTGCCGGACGAATGCTTCGTCGTCCGGACAGTGCCGCCCACCGAGGGATCTGCGAACACCTTCAACAAAGCCGGGGCCGGCGCCCCCTGCCTTTTCAAAGACGGGCGGGAGCATGCGGCGAAGCTGATTTGTCGGCAAGCCGCAGATTGACCGGCGCATTACAAATGACTCGAGCACGTCGAGCGTGTCGATTACCTGCTGATGGGTCAAATTATTTGATTGATAGGCGTCGAAAACGCGCAGGAGAAACGGATACGCAACGGTCACCTTGAGCCGCCGAACACGGTCCAGGCGATCGGAAATTGCTCTGTCGGCCTCGCGCTTGGGGTCAACAAACCGGGCATAGAACTGGCCGTGGCGGCTGAGGTCAGCAAGAAAACTCTCCGCGTCGGCAGCAGTTGAGCTCGCAAGCTGATCTTTCAACTCAAGATACACCTCGGATTCCTTGAGTATCTTGCCGCCCTTCATGAGATAATGCCGTACAAACTCAGTGAGATCGTCTCCGAGCGCCTCCTGAACGGGCAACCAATGCAACCGGTAGAGTCGCTCCTGATCGTTCACATGCACGCGCATCAGGAGGAAATTTCTGATGAGGTCGGCAGGCGTTAATTTCTCTCCCTTCGCGTTGAGGCTCTCGAAGATCAGGTGCGGATTATCATTGTCGTCGCAGGTGATGCCGACAAGCGAAAGCCGGTCGACAATCGCAGTGTGGATTCCATGAAGCTCCTCGGCGGACCGCCCGTCGAGGCGGTCCCGGAAGAACCGGTAGCAATTGGCGAGGCGGCCTTCCGGTATCGGAAGCTGCCTTTGGATGATTGCTCTGAAGGCCGGGCGGTCGCCGCCAACCTGTGTGGCGAGTACCTTGAGGCGCTCGTCGCCTTCCTCGTGTTGGTTGACGAGGTATTGGTCGTCAATGCGGCTGCACAACTTCTCGTCCCCAATAATTCCCGCCGTATCACGAAGGGCTGCCAGGAAAACCTGGGTGGTCGTCATCCGCTGTTGGCCGTCGATCAGAAGGTGCTTGAAAACGCCCTGGGGGACCGATTTCGCTTGCGCTGTCACAATGGACCCAAAGAAATGGGGCCGGCCATCCCCGTGCTTGGATTGGTCGAGGACGTCATCCCAAAGGGTCTTCCAATGCTTTTCCGACCAGCTATACGGTCGTTGAAACAAGGGCACCAAGTATTGCTTGGTTCCCTCGATGAGTTGCCGCAACCTAATCTCTGATGCTTGCATTTTTGAGCCTGGCCTGCCAATAGCGTACCCAAATCTGGCCAAATACTCCAATTTTGCTCGCAGATTCAAGAGCGAAAAGCGCACCCGAATGTTGCCACCGACGCGCTCCCGCAAACCTCGGGTCGATCGGGAATCTTGGAGCGAATCCGCACCCGTGGCGTTTCACCTGCCACCCTGCGCACCCATGAAAATCAAAACAATCACCGCGATCGCCGCGAGGATGGCGAGGATCAGGAGGGTGATCTTCATCCCGCTGTACGGCCGTTCGCCCTGCACTTCGCCGGTGCGGGCGTTGATCAGGAAGCGGTAGGTCTTGGGGCCGAATTTGTAGGCGCTGATCCACAGGGGCAGCAAAAGGTGGCGGAATTTCACGGACTGGTATTGTGTTTCGGCCGAGTCGATGCGCTGGTGGTTGCCGCCGATGTCGGATTCGATCGTTTGCCGGATCACCGGGACCATCATCTCTTTGGCGACCGAAAATCCGTTGGCCAGGTCAACCTGATAGCTCTGGCAGGTCATGCCGCTGAGATATTCATCGGCGTAGGGGATCAGATTCTGCAAATCCCACGGCTGGAGGTGCTGGGCCTGTTTGGCGGGAAGGGATTGCGTGGCCAGAACCAGCAGATTGGCGAAGCGATCCTGCACCACGCCGCTGGCATAGGACCAGCGCGTGCGCGTGACCATGCGCGTGCGGGTTTCCGGCCGGCCGTTCACGAATTCGGTGTAGGTTTCCATCTCCTGGTAATCGTCGCCGCGCTGGCCGGTGTATTGCGTGACCGTCTGCGCGTTGTACGTCCAGGCGGGGATGTAGGCGCCGTCGATGCCGGATCGCTCGGCTTGTTTGGCCAGGGCGCTGGGCGCGAACCACAGGCCCTCGACCCATTGATGAAAGAGCTTGTCGGCCTGCTGTTTGTTTACAATGAACGGCAGCAGAGCCATCGGCTTGATCGCCTTTTTGGATTGCGATTCAGCGACGACGGCCGACCCGCAGAATTTGCACCGGTCGGCCGTCACATCCGGCGCCAGGTGGCTTTCGGCACCGCAGGCGGCGCAGTGGACGACGAGCGTTTCATGAACCGCATCATCCTGGGGAAGTTGCTGGATATACAGTTCATAATCCAGCAGCGGGACATCCAGGCCGGACTCGGCGATCTTGTTCAGCGCCCCGCAATGGGAACAGACCAGCGAATCGGTCCCCGGCATGAATTCGAGTTTGGCCCCGCATTTGGTGCAGGGGAATTGACGCTGTAACGGTGTTGGCGGTTGATTATCCATGTGATGTTCCGTGATTGGCCATGCGGATCAATCGGGTTGTGTCGCGTTTCACATCAGCGCCTCAGCGAAAGAGAAATACGAGATTGACTCCGTAGCTGATGTGCTTCCCGAACTGCACGGTTCCTTCCGCGCTGAGTTGATCGTTGATCCGCCAGCCGAGTTTCGGGCCGGCGCTGGCGGCGATGAAATATTGGTCGGTGCGATTGTCGTTGATCCCGTAGCGGTCTGCCCTGAATACATACGGAGCGCTGACCTGGGCTTCGCCGCCGAAATAGAACTGAGGCGAGAAATAGTACGATGCGCCCACCGAAGTGAAGCCGCCCCAATTCGCCGAGGAAAGAAACGCGGGAACCAGGCCGTCGGATGAATCATCGTCATCGGTGTTGTTCTTGTCGAAGTGGTGGGAACCGACAAGCCCGCCGAGATCGAGATTGAATACCCAATGATGGTTGAAGTCGATTTCCTCGCGAAAGCCGAGTGCGGCCAGATCGAGGTTCCGGCCGACGTGGGCGGTTTTCACCGAGCCGGGAACGCCGCTGTCCAATGGAAACGAAATTCGATGATCGCCGATGTCCAGGTGCCGGTATCCGAGATAGAACCCTAAAGAGAAGTCCGGGGGCACGGAGGGCTGTGCCAACGGCGGCGCCGATTCGGCGGGTGCCGTCGCAACGGGTGCGGTCTGGCCGGCACAAATGGTGGCGATACATAACGTGCCCGAGAGTAGAAGAAGCACGCGTGTGGGCATTTTGTACCGCTTGCCCAGCGGATGGCCTTTTGTCCCCTCTCCCTGTACACGGGGAGAGGGATAGGGTGAGGGGCGTATTGCGTGACCGTGCCGGCGCCGAACCCTCACCCCAACCCTCTCCCTGAGTACAGGGCGAGGGGGAAAGAGAGGGTCGCCGATCGCGTCATGCACTTTGTTGTACATCCCTCCGGAGACCTCGTGTATGAGCAGAATCTTCACGGCGATGCCAGTACCGTTCGCCGCTCGCGTTCAGCGGCAAAGGCGAGGCACGCTTGAAGATCGTCCTGCGTGAGATAGGGGAAGTCCGCGAGGATCTGCTGGTGAGTCATGCCCGCCGCCATATAGGACAAGACATCGTACACGGTGATCCGCATCCCCCGGATGCAGGGACGGCCGCCGCGCTTGCCCGGCTCGATGGTGATGATGGATTGGTACGGGACAGTCATGCGTTTCCGTTGAGCCTATCCGAAACGCGACCTCGCTGCTACGGCCGGGTGGAAGGTTCCGCGGCGGACTTGACCGTTATCAGGTCGTTCTTCGCCGGGTTTTCTTCGATGGCGATGTTGGCATACTCATCGAAAAGACCCTTGTTGTGCATTTGCAGCCCGAAGGGTCCAACTTTGCCGGCTTCGGGGACGTTGAAATCGACAACCTCCACCGCGTCGGTTCCTACCGGCTGGGCCACGGCCATCCGGGCCGTTCCCTTGCTGGCGTCGATGAGCAGCTCGACCCGGCTCCATTGCGTCTCGTCCACATGCGGATGCTTGAGAGTCGTGAATTCGCCCTTGCCGGCGTTGTTGTGACCCGTTCGGTAATCCCACGTATATCCCGCCGGCTCCTGTATCTGCACCGCGCCCAGGGCATCCTGCGGTTTTTCTCCCGCGGCCGGAGCGGTGCCGAAGAACAGGACACAGGGCTGATGGTCGGGCTTTGCCTGGAATGCGGCGTGCCTGATATCGAAAATCACGCGATACCGGCCGAATTGGCGGGCGGTGTAGAGAACTCCCCGATCAACGCCGAGGCTGGCGATGATGCCGTCTTTGACGGTCCAGGAATTGGCCGGTACCTGCACCCATCCATCCAGGGTTTTGCCATCGAAGAGCGGAGTCATGCCCGCAGGCAGGGGAACCAGAGGACGTGGGATCGAGGCGATATCTTTGGCACTGTAGCCTGGGTTGGGAGCCGGAGCCGTGGTTGGGCGTGTGGCCTGCGCCAAGATCGGATTGGGGTGTGCGAAGAGCGCCGACACCAAAATGATAATGATGAGAAAGGCCCGTTTCATTGTTTTCCTCCAAAGGTGGTTATTGCGCTTCGGCCGCGACGCGCCGCGTGACCGGGAGATCATCGCCGGGGTCATTTCAATGACGCCTCGAGGGATTGTCAAATCGCGTTCATCCCAATTCCGCCAGCAATTGCCGCACGGTCTTGTGCAATTCCGGATGCACCATGTCCCCCGCAACCTGGGCCAGCGGCTGGAGGACGAACCGTCGCTGGTGCATCCGCGGATGCGGGACGCGCAGGCCCGGCTCGTCGATTACCTGATCGCCGTAGAGAATCAGGTCCAGGTCGATCGTGCGCGGGGCCCATTTTTCCGCTCCCACTCGCCGCCGGCCCAGTTTTGTTTCGATGGCCAGCGTCTCCTCCAACAACCGCCGGGCAGACAGGCTGGTCACAAGACGTATTGCTCCATTGAGAAAGGCTGGTGAACCCTCCGGCCCGCCGACGGCGGGATTTTCAAGCAAATCTGAAAGGGCAATCGAATACACGCCTGGGGTAAGCACCAACAACTCCACCGCGGACGCAATGGTCGCGGCGCGGGCCCCAAGGTTCGACCCAACGGCCACACACGCGACGATGTTCGCTTGCTCGTTCACGCCTATTACAATACCCGCAGCGCGGCGCAGTCGCGATGTCCTCGCGGTCAACCCTCACCCCGACCCTCTCCCAGAGTACAGGGAGAGGGGGAAAGGCAAAGCCGCCGACACATCGCCGCAACCACGCCGGTTTGTTGCTCCCCCTCGGCGCTTGCTCCGCTCCGGCAATCGTCTTACTCTTTGGTCCTCATGATTGTCGCACGCACCATTGCCGAATGCCGCGCCGCTCAGAGCGATCTGGGCGACGTGTGTCTTGTCCCCACCATGGGCGCCCTGCACGATGGGCATGTCACGCTCATCAATGAAGCTCACAACCACGCCCCGCACGTCGCGGTCAGCATCTTCGTCAATCCCACCCAGTTCGGCCCGCGCGAGGATTTCTCCAGTTACCCCCGCCCCATCGAAGACGATCTGGCCCGCTGCCAGGCCGCCGGTGTCGATCTGGTCTTCAATCCGCCGGTCGAGGAGATGTACCCGGCCCACGTGACGGCGGCCAAATCGCTGACATTTCGCGTGGCCGACAAATCCGGCGCCGTCGCGCCGGAGACGCCGCCGCCGCAGGTGGTCGTCGATCTGCCTCTGCTCTCCGGCGTGCTCGAGGGGCGTTTCCGGCCCGGGCATTTCAAAGGCGTCTGCCAAGTGGTGGCCAAGCTGTTCAACATCGTCCGGCCGGTGGCGGCATGCTTCGGGCAGAAGGATTTTCAACAGCTACGCATTTTGCGGGCGATGGTGGAATTGCTCGACTGGCCGATCGCCATCATCGCCTGTCCGACGCTGCGTGAAAAAGACGGCCTGGCAATGAGCAGCCGCAACCAATATCTTTCGGCAGCGGAACGCAAGCGGGCGCTGGCCATCAGCCGCGGGCTGTTTGCCGCCCAGGCCGAGTTCGACGCCGGAATGCGCCAGGCCAATCGCCTGGCCACGCTCTGTCAGAACACGCTTCTGGAAAACAGCCTTCAAGGCAAGGTGCCGCTGCTGATTGACTATGTTGCGGCCGTCGATGCCGACACGCTCAAGAATGTCGAGCACATCGACCGCCCGACGGTGATCGCCGTGGCCGCTCGTGTGGGCAAGACCCGGCTGATCGACAACATCCTGCTGGATCCGGAAACGGCCCCCCCACCGCCGCCATCAGAGCCGGATTCTTCCGCCGATGCCAAAGAGTAAAGTTCGTGCCCTACAATTCCGTCACCTGATTATGGATATCAATCTCCTGTGTCTGTCGATCGGCAATACGCGTGTGGCGGTGGGCGCGTTTGTGGCCGGTAGTCTCGAATCCGTGCGCCGAGTGCCGGTTGACGATCGCGCCGCGGTGGCGGCGGCGGTGGCGGAGATGTGGGCGCTGATGGCCGGGCAACCCGATCCGGCCATCGCCGGCGCCAGCGTGAACGCACCGGCGATCGAGCCCATCGAGCACATGGCGGCGCAGGCGTCGGGATCGCGCGTGCAATGGGTCGGTCGCGATCTCGATCTGCCGATCCGCGTGCTGACCGACAATCCGCAGGAAACCGGCGTCGATCGCGTCCTTAACATCGCCGCCGCTTATGAGCAACTGGGCAAGGCGTGCGTCGTCGTCGATGCCGGAACCGCCATCACCATCGACTGCTGCAACGACGCCGGTGAATTCGTCGGCGGCGCGATCGCGCCGGGCGTGGCGATGATGCTCGACGCTCTGCACGAGAAAACCGCCCGGCTGCCGCGCGTGCAGGCCGCCATCCCCGACGATTCCCCGTTCGGCCGCAACACCACGCAAGCCATCCTTCACGGCGTGTATCAGGGCGTGCGCGGGATGGTGCGGCAGATCGTCGAGAACTATGCATGTGCGCTGACGACGTGGCCCGATGTCATCGCCACCGGCGGCGATGCCGAACTGCTGTTCAAGGACTGGGACGTCATCCACGCCGTCGCGCCGGACCTGACGCTCTACGGCATCGCGCTGGCGTACGCCAATCATCACATCAAACACGGCACGTGAGCGATCCGCCCAGAAATCGCGCGATACTCTTGACCCCGCCGGGCGTCGCGGCCATCGCGGTAATTCGGTTTGCAGGCCCGGGAGTAATCGGTTTCCTGCGCGAACATCTGGCGAATTTGCCGGGCGCAACAATCGCCACAACCGACACTCCGGCTCTTTCCCCGTCTCCCTGTACAGGGAGAGGGGACAAAACGGATGATCTGCCGATTCTCACGCCCGGCCAGGCGTTGCATCTCTATTTGCACGATGGCGCTGAAATCCTCGACGATCCGATTGTCTTTTTTTCCCCGGATTCTTCGCTGGCGGATGTGTCGATTCACGGCAGCCCGTTGCTGGTGCAATGCGTGCTCGATCTGGCCGGGCGAGCGGGGTTCGAGATTGTGCGGCCGGCCCTTGATCCCGAAAATCCGCTGCCTCTGGACGCCGTTGACGGCGATTCGATCCTGGAGCGCGAGGTGAACGCATCGCTGCCACTGGCGTGTAGCGAGCGCGCGGTTCGCATGCTGCTGCACCAGCCCACGGCGTGGGCCGCGCTCAAAGCGGCCGATCCGTTGCAGCGTCAATTGCATTTCGCCGCGATATTGTCCGACCGCACGCTGTGGCATTCGCTGTCGCCGCCGCGCGTCGCGATCGTCGGCATCCCCAACTCCGGAAAATCCACGCTCGCCAACGCTCTGTTCGGCCGCGACCGCACCATCACCGCCGATCTCCCTGGTACCACGCGCGACTGGGTCGCGGATATCGCCCACATCGACGGCCTGCCGATCACCCTCATCGACACGCCCGGCCAGCGCCAAACGGCCGATGCCATCGAGAGCCAGGCCATCATCAATAGCGTCGCCGCCATCGCCGGTTGCGATCTGGTTCTGCTGCTCTTGGACCGCTCGCAGCCGCTATCGCCCGAGCAATCCCGGCTCTTGCAGGCTTACCCCGCCGCGATCCGCATCATCAACAAATGCGACCTACCCCCCGCGTGGTCTGGCGACGTGACGGACTTTACACCGCCCATCCCGATCGTCGCGACGACCGGCCAAGGCCTGGCGGAGTTGCGACAACAAATCCGCTCCTATTTTCAATGCGATTCCCGCCCCATCGACGCCCCGCGCATCTGGACCGACCGCCAGAAGGAAATTCTCCTTCGTGCCCCGACCGATCCCTCCGCACTGGCCGATCTCTGAAGTCCGCCGCCTGCGACAATCTCACATCTGGCCGAAAATGTCATGGAATGTGACCAGCAGGAACACGCCAATGATCAGCGCCAGCCCGACCATCTGCGCGATCTGCTGAACGCGCGGCGAAGCCGGCTTGCCCTGGATTTGCTCGAGGATCAGGAACGCGAACAATCCGCCGTCCACGATCGGGATCGGCAGGAAATTCACTACCGCCAGGTTCGCGCTGATCATGCTCAGGAACCAGATCAGCCAATCGACGCCCTTGCTGGCGAACTTCTGCCCGGCGTGCAATATCCCGACCGGGCCCATCATGCTCCCCGGCGACACCGAACCCTGGAACATGCGCTCCAGCGTCAGGTAGAACTGCTCGATGAAATCCCGCGTCTCGGCCGCTCCCCATTTCGCCGCCGTCAGCAGGTTCTTGGTCTGTCGCGTCTCGCTGTGGGGGCGAAGGAACAGTTCGTCGGTCAGGCGAATCTGATTCAGATCGCTCATCGCCGCGGCCGTCAACGTCATCGGATATCTAGACGTCTTGTCGCCGAGTTTGGCGACAATGTCGATCGGCCGATCCGTCGGACTGGCCAACAGGGCCTGCCAGACCTGGAACCAATTCCCCACGGCCGTTCCATTCACGCTGACGATTTGTGCGTCCGGGGGTATGTGCGATGCATAGGCCGGCGAATCCGCCAGCACGCCGCCCACCACGGTTGAATTCTCGTCGTAGACCAGCCCCACGCCCAGCACATGATGCCCATTGGCGGGAATATTCGGCTTCAGCGACGCCGCATCGACCTGCTTCCCGTCGCGATCCACGCTCAGCGAAATCTTCTCCCCGTTGTCACCAGCCTTCTGCACGCGCTGGATCATCTCGTGCAGCGTCGGATTGGTCGTCACGTCATTATCGCTCGTGGACGGCTGGCTGATCGATACGACCACGTCGCCCGGCAGCAATATCCCGTACGCCGACGAATCCTTCTCCACCGTGTCGATCTGCGCCCGCGGCACAAGCCCGGCGATGCTGATATCGCGCGGCCCGAACGCGCCCTGGAAATGCGGCTGAAGCGTCACGTGCCGCTCAACTCCCTGCGGGTTCTTCACCGTCAGATCGACCGGATTTCCGTGCGACGCCTGGATCGCCTCGTCCAGCTTGTACGCCTCGGCAACATCCACCGGCTGCCCGTTGATCGCCGTGATCGTCTCATCCGGCGCGACCAGCAGCGAATCACCAAGCCACTGCTTGCCGATCTCCTTCTTGGCGTCGTCATAGCTCACGCCGTCAATGAGCTCGCCATCGCCAATCCCGTGCAGATCGTCCGAGCCGCTGATCCCGACGCTCATGAAATCCCGCGAATTGCTCGTCGCACGCCGCGGCGTCAGCGTCACCGTCTCAATCGTCCCGTTCGGATGCTGCAACTTCACCGGGATGGCGATATTCGGCTCGGCCAGAGCGATGTAGACGCTGATCTCGGTGAAGTCGTAAACCGGCCGGCCGTCCAACTCCAGGATTCGATCTCCCGGTTGCAGCGGCCGGGCCACGCCACCCTGGCCCAGCGCACTGGCCGCCGGCGAATATTGCAGCACTTTCCCGATCACCGGCGGCGGCGCATTGAACCCGTAGCGGAACAGGATCATGAACCCGATCATCGCCAGGATCACGTTCATCACCACGCCGGCCGCCACCACCACCATGCGCTGCGGAACTGGCTTATTGCTGAAGGATCGGGGATCGTTCACCTCGGCGTTGGCCTGCGTGTCGTCCTGCCCCAGCATCTTCACGTACCCGCCCAGCGGCATCCAGTTCAGACGGTATTCCGTTTCCCCGATTTTCGACACATCCGCCGGCGGCCGGGCCGACGTTGTCACCGACGCGGCCTTGGCCTGGCCCTCGGTTTGCGGGGTCGGGTTGGCGGCCTCAAGGAGCATGCGATATTCCGGCTCGCTGCTGCCGAAGCGCAGGCCCAGCCCCTTGCGCCACGACACGATGGCCGGACCGAATCCGACGGCAAACTGTTCCACTTTGATCCCCACCCATTTGGCGGCGATGAAGTGGCCCAGTTCGTGAAAGAAGATCACGAAGCCGAAGCCAAGGACCAATAACGTATAGTCCACTAAGGGCGATGACATGATGGACATGGAGCGATTTCCGGTTTTCCGCGCGTTTCCGCAAGACCCGCCGCCGTGGCCCGCGCCCATCGGTCGGCTTCCAGCACATCGTCCAGAGTCGGATGAGCCTGAACCGAGTGCTGCTGGATTGTAAGCTCTACCAGCCTGCAAATCTCCCCAAATTGTATCTTCCCCCCCAAAAACGCCCCCACCGCCGCCTCGTTGGCCGCGTTCATCACCGCCCCGGCCGTCCCACCCATCTCCGCCACTTTATAGGCCAATCCCAGCGCCGGGAACTTCTCAAAATCCGGCGAGCCAAAGTGCAGCGTCATCCCCTCTCCCCAGTTCATCCGCCGCCCCAGCCCGTTTACTCGCTCCGGATACGTCAGCGCATATTGGATCGGCGTCTTCATGTCCGGAGGCGAAAGTTGCGCCAACACGTTCCCATCCACAAACTCCACCATCGAATGCACCACCGATTCCGGATGCACCACGATCCTCACCTGCTTTGGCGGAATATCAAACAGCCAGCACGCCTCGATCAATTCCAATCCCTTGTTGAACATGCTCGCCGAGTCGATCGTGATCTTCCGCCCCATCCGCCACGTGGGATGATTCAGCGCATCGGCCACCGTCGCGGTCTTGATCCGATCCCGATCCCACCCGCGAAACGGCCCGCCGCTGGCTGTCAGAATCACCTCGCGCACTTGCTCGCGCCGGCCGCACGCCATCGCCTGAAATATCGCCGAGTGTTCCGAATCGACCGGCAGTATCCTCACCCCGCGCTTCTTTGCCTCCGGTATGAGCACCGACCCGGCCGCCACCAGCGATTCTTTATTTGCCAGCGCCAGCGACTTTCCGGCCGTCACCGCCGCCATCATCGCCGGCAACCCCGCCGACCCGACGATCGCCCCCAGCACCATATCCACATCCTCGCGCTGCACCAGTTCAATCAACCCCTCCGCCCCGCGCAGCACCTTGATCCCCAGCCCCGCCACTCCCCGCTCCACGCACTCCGCCGCCGCCGGATCGGTCACACAAACCACCCCCGGCCGCACCGCCCGGCATTGCTCGATCAGCTTCTCCGCCTGCGTATGCCCACTAAGCCCCGCGACGCGATACCCATCGCCCAGGTGTCGGATGACATCCAGCGCATCACACCCGATCGACCCGGTCGATCCCAAAATGGCAATTCGCTTGGCCAATGGCCGCCCACTATATCCGCCCCGCCCCCGCCGACAAGGACCCGCAATTCCACGCATACCTGCATCACTGAGCCAAGTTGCGCCCCGACCCGTGATTATTTGGCATATGGCAAGATTGCCACGCGACGACCAACGCGTTCTTCAAGTTCGTATCGTGGTTGGGAGCGAAGGTCGCGTCGAAGAAGTTCGGACCTGGCACGAATCGGGCTGGGTTAGCACCGCAGCGGCGCTGAGCCAAGAGTCGCAGACTGGGGAAGCTGGGAACATGGGAAGAGGTCCGATGCGCCACAAAATTTTCCCGATCTTTCGCGATTTCTTGTTGCATTGGCTGTCGCAGATCGGGATAATCCCCGCAATCATCTGCCAGGGAGGCCGGCCGTTCGCATTGGCGGTTTGTGCGTCTGACTCAACACCACTGGCGTGGAGGGTCTGCTCATGTCGAAGCAAAAACTGCGTCGTCGTCATCTGCGGGCGGTTGTTCAGGCGGCCGTGATCGTTCGTCCGCAAGCCTACCAGATCGAGCCACTGGAAAAGCGGGTGTTGTTGTCCACGTACACCCTCAACACGCTGGCCCCGCTTCCTGCCACCGGAGAGTGTGCCAGCGGTGTGGTCGAGGACTCCTCCGGGAACCTCTTTGGCTTAACTTGGAATGTCGCCACTGGCACCGGCACCGTATTCGAAATCGCCCACGGGACCGGGATCATCGCCACGCTGGCCACATTTAGCGGCACCAACGTGTCGGAACCCTATGGTGATTTGGCCCTGGACTCCTCCGGCAACCTCTTTGGCACGAGCAATGAGGGCGGCGCCGTCCCTGGCCCCTTTGGCGTTGGCGACGGCACCGTTTTCGAAGTCCCACTTGGGAGCGGAGCCGTTACTACGCTGGCCTCGTTCAATGGCGCCAACGGGGAATCGCCTAACGGCGGCGTAGTCTTGGACTCCTCCGGCAATCTCTTCGGCACGACCGCTGAGGGCGGCGCCAGCTACTGCGGCACGGTGTTCGAGATCGCTCACGGAAGTCGCGCCATCGCCGACCTAGCCTCGTTCAACGGCGCTAACGGCCGAAACGCTGATGCCTGCGTCGTCCTAGACTCCTCCGGCAACCTCTTCGGCACGACCGAGATCGGCGGGGACCTGACGTTGAACGACGGCCAAGGCGACGGCACAGTGTTCGAGATCGGCCACGGGAGCGGGGTCATCACCACATTGGCCTCGTTTAACAGCGACAACGGGCCGAGCCCTACCGGTTCCGTGGTCCTCGACTCCTCGGGCGACATTTTCGGTTTGACCTCCGATGGCGGCACCAGAGGCGATGGCACGGTCTTTGAGATCCCCAGACAAAGCGGAGCCGTGACCACACTGGCCTCGTTCAACGTCACCAACGGATTTGATCCCATTAATCCCAATGGCCTGGCTCTGGACTCCTCCGGCAACCTCTTCGGCACGACCGTTTTGGCCGGGGACCTGACGTTGAACGGCGGCGACGGCTATGGCCTGGTCTTCGAGGTCGCCCATTGGAGCGGAGTTGTCACTACCTTGCTCTCGTTTAACGGCACCAACGGGGATACCCCCGCGTTCGGCGTGGTTCTGGACTCCTCCGGCAACCTTTTCGGCACGACCGAAAGCGGCGGCGCCAACGGCGACGGCACGGTTTTCGAGCTAGTACATACTGGTGGTACTAATACCTCCCTCACATCCAGCAACGGCTCTTCCATTTGTGGCCAACCGGTCACTTTCACTGCCACCGTTGCCCCCCTCAGCGGCGAGACCGGAACGGTGCAGTTCTGGGTCGACGGCAACGCGGTGGGTGGCCCGGTCACTCTCAGCGACAATACCGCCGCCTATACAACTTCGACGCTAACCGCCGGCAACCATTCCGTCGTGGCCATCTACAGCGGCGACAGCAACTTCACCACCAGCACCAGCCCGACTCTCGCACAGGCCGTCACCAAGATTGGCTCCTCCACAAATGTCACATCCAACAACCAAGGTGCCTTCCTTGGCCAACCGATCACCTTCACGGCAACGGTTGAATTCTCCGGCGGCAGCGGGGCAACCGGCAACGTGCAATTCCAGATCGACGGCAGCACCACGGGCATTTCGCCGGTTAGCTTGGACAGTGTCTTCGACACCGCCACGTATACCACCTCGGCCCTGAGTGTCGGCAGCCATACCGTCTTGGCCATCTACAGCGGCGACGCCAACTTCGCCGGCAGCACAGGCGGGCCTTTCACACAGATCGTCAGCAAGGGCCTCATCACCACCACCATCACGTCCAACAACGGCGCGTCGATCTATGGCCAGCCCGTGACTTACACAGTCACCGTGACGCCGACCTTTGCCACTGGCAGCGGTGTGACCGGCAGCGTGCAGTTCCAGATCGACGGCAGCAATGTGGGCAGCGCGGTGGCCCTCAGCGGCAATACCGCCAGCTATACCACTACCTCGGTGCTGACCGCCGGCAGCCATTCCATCCAGGCCGTCTACAGCGGCGACAGCAACTTCTACACTAGCGCCAGCCCCACCTTCACCCAGAACGTTGCCAAGCTCGCGCCATGGAGCATTAGCACGCTGGTCTCGCTTAATGGCACCAACGGGAGTCTCCCTTTCGCCGGCGTAGTCATGGACTGCTCCGGCAACCTCTTCGGCACGACCAACACCGGCGGCGCCAACGGCGACGGCACGGTCTTCGAAATCTCCCACGCGACCGGGGTCATCACCACACTGGCCTCGTTTAACGGAGCCAACGGGGATAATCCTCAAGCGGGCGCGGTCCTGGACTCCTCCGGCAACCTCTTCGGTACGACCCACATCGGCGGCGCCAACGGCTATGGCACCGTCTTCGAGGTCGCCAACGGGACCAATGCCATCACCGCCCTGGCGTCGTTTAACACCGCCAACGGGAATGGCAGCGCTGGCGTGGCCGTGGACTCTTCCGGCAACCTCTTCGGCACGACGGCGAACGGCGGCGACAACAGTGACGGCATGGTCTTCGAGATCGCCCAGGGGAGCGGCGTCATCACCACGATGGTCTCGTTTAACGGCGCCAACGGCCGCAACGTGGTCGGTACCGTGGTTCTGGACTCGTCCGGGAACATCTTCGGCACAACTTCTCAGGGCGGCACCAGCAATGTCGGCACGGTCTACGAGATCACCCACGGGAGCGGGGTCATCAGCTCACTGGCCTCGTTCAACAGCACCAACGGGGGGAACCTTCACGTCGGCGTGGTCCTGGACTCCTCCGGCAACCTCTTTGGCGCGACCTACCGGGGCGGCGCCAACAACGACGGCACGGTCTACGAGATCGCCCAAGGGAGCGGGGCCATCACCGATCTGGCCTCGCTTGAGGGCACCAACGGTATCAACCCCGGCGGCGTGGCCCTGGACTCCTCCGGCAACCTCTTTGGCACGGCCTCGGGCGGCGGCGCCAACAGCGACGGCACGGTCTTCGAGATCGCCCAAGGGAGCGGGGTCATCACCACACTGGCCTCGTTTAACAGCACCAACGGGGCAAGCCCCAATGGCGTGATCATGGACCCCTCCGGCAACCTCTTCGGCACGACCTATGGGGGCGGCACTTACACCGACGGCACGGTCTTCGAGTTGCCGTGGGGGATGATGGGCCCCACCATCACGTCCAGCAACGCCTCGACCATTTACGGCCAGTCCTTGACGTTCACGGCAACGGTGAGTTCAAACGTCGGCGTCGGGCCGACCGGCGCTGTGCAGTTCCAGATCGACGGCAGCAACGTGGGCGGCGCGGTGTCCCTTAGCGGCAACACCGCCACGTATACCACCTCGACCCTGAATGCCGGCAGCCGTTCCATCGTGGCCGTGTACAGCGGCGACGGCAATTTCGCCAGCAGCACCAGCCCCGCCATCACCCAGAGCGTTGCCAAACTCACGCAGTGGGGCACGTACATGCTGGCCTCGTTTACTGGCGCGAACGGCGAAAACGCTTACGACGGCGTGGTCATGGACTCCTTCGGCAACCTCTTCGGCACGACGGAGTGTGGTGGCAATCTGACGCTTAACGGCGGACTTGGCGACGGCACGGTTTTCGAAATAGCCCACGGGACGAGCATCATTACCACACTGACCACATTTAACGGCACCAATGGGAGTATCCCCTACGGCGGCGTGGTCCTGGACTGTTCCGGCAACATCTTCGGCACGACCAACCAAGGCGGCACCAGCGGCTACGGCACGGTCTTCGAGATCGCCAGCGGGACCAATGCCATCACGACCCTGGCCTTGTTTAACGGCACCGGCGGCGAGAACCCCCGCGCCGGCGTGGTTCTGGACACCTCCGGCGATCTCTTCGGCACGACCTGGTACGGCGGCGATCTGACGTTGGCCGGTGGCAACGGCGCTGGCACGATCTTCGAGATCGCCTACGGAAGCGACATTATCACCACCCTCGCGGCGTTCAATATCACCAATGGCCAAAACCCCCGCGGCGGCGTGATCCTGGACTCCTCCGGCGACATCTTCGGCACAGCCCAATCCGGCGGCACCATCGGTGACGGCACGTTCTTCGAGATTCCCCACGGGACCGGGGTCATCAACGCGGTCTCGTTCAACGGCGCCAACGGGTTTGCTCCTGAGGCCAGCATGGTTCTTGACTCCTCCGGCAACATCTTCGGCACGACCCGGTACGGCGGCAATCTCTCGCTCAACAGCGGAAAAGGCGACGGCACGGTCTTCGAGATCGCCAACGGGAGCGGCGTCATCACCGCACTGGCCTCGTTCAACGGCACCAACGGGCAAACTCTTTACGGCGGCGTGGTCCTGGACTCCTTCGGCAATCTCTTCGGTGCGACCAACGCCGGCGGCACCAACAGCGACGGCACGGTCTACGAGATCGCTCGCGGCAGTGGGGCCATCACCACCCTGGTCTCGCTGGGCAGCAGCAGCGGGTGGAACTGTTACGGCACCGTGCTCCTGGACTCCACCGGCAACCTCTTTTGCACGGCCTATCAAGGCGGCAGTAAGAACTGGGGCTCGGTCTTCGAGTTGACGTATACAGGCACCACCGTCACTTCCAGCAATGCCTCGAGCTTCCACGGCCAGTCGGTCACGTTCACGGCCACGGTGAATCCAAACACCGGTGCCGGGCCGAGCGGTACCGTGCAGTTCATGGACGGCAGCAACGACCTCGGTAGTGCCGTATCACTCATTCAGGGCAGCAACTCCGTCACTTACACCACGTCGATCCTGACCGCCGGCAGCCATGCTGTCTGGGCCGTCTACAGCGGCGATGGCAACTTCGCCAGCACGACCAGTCCGGCCATCACACAAAGCGTCGCGCAGGTCACCGCCACCACCACCGCCATCACCTCCAACAACAGCTCGCCAACCTATGGGCAGTCGGTGACGTTTACGGCAACCGTAACGCCCAGCAACGTTGACGGCGGCAGTGTGCAGTTCACGATCGACGGCACCAGCATGGGCAGCATCACTCTGAGCGGCAATACCGCCACCTATACCACGTCGATCTTGACCGCCGCCAGCCATACCATCGTGGCCACTTATGGCGGCGACGGCAACTTTGCCGGCAGCACCACGACTTTCACCCAGAATGTCGGCCAGGCGGTGTTGAACCTCGCCGCCAACACCGTGTACCTCAAGCTCGATTCGCTCGGGCAGAACATGGATGTTTGGAACAATCCCACGGCCACCGGCACTCCCACACAATGCCTGCCCTGCGCATCGATTTGCGGCGTCACATACACCGGCCCAGCCGGTGGCGACATGTTCGTTCTCGATTTCTCGGCCGGCGATCCGCTGCCGGCGTCCGGCCTTTCCCTCACCGGCGGCGCAGGCCAAAACACATTGAAGATCATGGGCAGCCCAGCAAACGATGCCGACACCGTGGCCATCAAAGGCGGGTCGTTTACCATCCCGGCTAGTACACCGGGCGCAGGAACGCTCAAATACGCACTGGGTACAGTCTCGATTGCCGCTGGGGCCAGTTTGGCGCTGGTTCAATCCGATTCGCAGGCGGATCAAACCGTCTTTACCGTCAATAGCCTCTCTTTGGCAGGTACGCTGGACATCACCAACAACACGTTGCTGGCTAACGAAACCAACCTGCCCATGGCGCAGGTGACGACGTGGGTGCAGAACGCCGGAAATCAACCGAGCATCATGAGTTCTCTCGTTACCGGCCCCAATTCGCGGGCCAGCCGCGCGATTGGGTATGGGGACCATAGTACAGACCCGCTCACCGTTCCGGCCGGGGATGTCGAAGTGAAATATGTGCCGACCGGCGACACCAATCTGGATGGCTTCGTGGACATCACGGACATCACGCGGGCAATCAACAACCTCGGACAGTCACCCGGATATTCCGGCGGGGATGTGCTCAATCAGGGCATCGTGAACATCACCGATATCGCGGCGATCATCAATGATCTGGGCGGCAACCTCAGCGCCTCCGGCGATGGCGCAGGCGTGGCGGCTGCCGCGGCGTCGGTGCATGCTGCCGTAAGTCCGCCGCCCGCGGGCAACTCGGTCGGCTCGCTGTTTTCCGATACGCCGATTGCCGGCAACTGGCTGGAATCGCAAGGCTCGGTGCTGGGAGATTGATCGCCTGGCCGCGTTTGAGCGACGGCCCGTTTCCGTCATGCGGCGTTGCATCCTATTTCCTCATCGTGGGCGCATGAATACGCGCTGGAAGCGATGGAACCGCGATGAACGCGGATAAGGTCAGATTTGAATTATCTGCGTTTATCAGCGTTCATCTGCGGTTGATTCGTCCTATTTTCGGAGCGGTACGAGGGGAGAAGCAAAGGGCAGCCTCCCGGAAAATCGGGCAAGCGTGCCGAAAACGCGCGGGCGGGTGCGTTTGCTTCGGGCATCATCGACCGATTATAAACGGCC
>CAYQTE010000057.1:0-33122 GCA_964420285.1 uncultured Tepidisphaeraceae bacterium | reverse complement strand
GGGATCACGCCACCATGGCATGGTGGAATTTGGGGTTCAAATCCCCATGGCTCCAATTTCTCTTCCCGAAATTCGCATGCGATAGAATCGTCGTTCGCTGCCACGGAAGACTACATGGCCAAATACACAATCAATTTCAACAACGACCTCGGGCCAATCTGCAAATACATTCAGGCCAGGGTTGACTCGCAATCCAGCGTTGGAATCCCGATCGCCGCCGTCGAAATCGGCCTTAAGCTGTGCCAACAGGGCTTACTGGCCATCAACTTTGATGTCCGTGAACATCACGAGCGGGATGGCGAATGGACGCGTGCTCTTAACGGCCCCACACTTGCTCTTCCCAATTGGTCTAAGGCCTACATGCAGGCCGGGCGCTTTGGGATCTCTTTTGTCCTTCTAGACGGTAATTCGATATCACTCCCGCCGTGCGAGGATGCCACCGTCGCGGGCGTGTTTGGGGTAACGCTGTTTTCGGTCGTGCGCGATGCCGTCGCCAACGGAGACTTCCGGTCGCTACCTCTGCGCGACGACTGCCAAGTTGATCTGGTTGAGTTTGATGAAATGTGGGGATGGCCTGCTGACCACGCGAACTTGGGGCGTACAAATCTCATTCGGGATTTCCCGAAAATACAGGGCCCCATCTATCCCACCGAGCAGGAGGTGAACAGCATGCCGTCGCGACCCGATCCTCAAAATATCATCAGCGCCATAGCGACGAAAGCAGGCCTAACCGTTCCGCAGGCCCGGGCGTTCCTCCAGGCGCAAGCTGATCTCGCCGGCGAACTCGTGGCAGAAGGTTTCCCCATTCCAGGCATCGGCCTTCTTACACAAATTGATCGCCCGGCCAGAAAGATGACCATGGCATTTGGGCCACGCAAAGGGGAAACCGTCGAGGTGCCAGCGACGCAGAAACTGAAATTCACTATTGCGCCGGCGGTGAAAGAAGTTGCGTTTGGCATGAAACCCGCGATGCCGGACGTGTTCTCGTTGGAATGGTACTCTCCTTATACGCCCGATGAAGAGTAACGCGGTATCGGCGGTAGCAAGCCAGACACATAATTGCGTCTGTCAATTTGTGCGACCAGCCTCGCTTGATGACGAGGTGCTGGAATCGGTTGCCGAGAAATGGGCCGCAACAGAGGAGTTCGAGGGGCTCGGGTTTTCCGCCGCGGAGGAGTATCTGCAAGAGCTCGTTGCATACGCACGCAGGTCCCGCCAGGCGGGAAAATCGCTTTTGCTGTGGATGGCGCTTTGACCGGAAGCCCCGACGCTTTGTCGTCGAATACGGAAATTGGCTCAAGAACGCGATCGCCGAGTGGGGCACAACGGTCTAGCGCAGGCCCGCGATACCACCTGCCGTTTTGACCGGCAACGCGAGTTTCGGCTCGATCCTCCGATTTCTTCGTTGTCGCGTCACGTCCTCGGCGGGAATCTCGAACATCTGCACCGGTGCGCCGTCAGGCAACGAGAACGCTACGCGGAGCAGACGTCGGCCGTCTCGGCCGATCTTCCCGCGATCTTCGATGATGCGCACCAGCCGCTTCTTCTTGCCAAATCGCACAAAGACCTTTTCCCCGACGGAGAGAGCCGAGGCCGTCTGACCACGGGGTTTGTTCTTCTCACTCATGAGTGCACCTTTACCATGGATCCACCCCTGTGATTGTAGCAACGTGCGTCCCAACTACCACGTCCATATCGACCGCCAGATCTTCGCACGTCCGCCGCCAGAGCCGCACGTCGTTGAGACGAACGGTGATGCGCCCGCCGAGCCTCGCAGGATCGAAATCTTGATGCGCGATGGCATTGCGCCAGTTGTTCAGCGTTTCCAGCGCTTTGTTTCGTCCCTCATTCGCTCTGTCGTGTGCCCTTAAGGCAGTCCACAATTTCAGATCAAAGAAATCGAAATCGGCACCCAAGTTCCCGGGATTCGGATTGCCGAAGTCGAGTCTCCGACCGGTTGTAAAGCGTTTGCGGAGCAGAAGCATGCGAACGTTACCGGCGGCTACTGGCCCACAGATGTGATCGACCGCTTCGGAATGCAGGTCGCGGCAGAAGCCCTGAAACTGGCTCGATAAGAGCATCGCGTATGCCTGGTTGAGCTGCTGGGTCGCGTAGCGACGACCCGGCCCAACGCCACCGACTGCCGCATGCGCAGCGGCAATTTGATCCAACGCCTGGCGCCGGCCGTTGTTCCAGAGAATGAAGGACCGCGATGGCATATTGCGGAAAAATGTACCAAATTCGGGGCAGACGACGCAAGAAGTTGGGCAGCTCCCTTCGGAGTGAGAAATCGCCCGATTGCACGGGCGATTGGGCGCAGGTAACATCGCCACCCATACAGCGATCTAAGCCGCTGGTTGATCGGTCACTTTTACGCTTGGGAACTAACATGAACGCGCTGCGACTCCTCGGGATTCCGTTGGTATTGGGTCTGGCGGTATTGGCCGTCATTTATATTCCGGGCGCCCAGGCGCAGCCGGCGCCGGCCGGGGCGGCGGCGCCGGATATTGGCGGACCGGATGCGGTCTGGCGGGATTCGTCCAAAACACCCGATCAGCGCGCCCGCGATCTGCTGCCGCGGCTGACGCTGGCCGAGAAGATCTCGCTGCTGCATTCCGATGGCACATTCACGTCGCCCGGGCTGCCGCGATTCAATATCCCCAAGCTGTGGATGTCCGATGGGCCACAGGGTGTGCGCGAGGAGAACCAGACCGACCGGTTCGGCTCGGCCAATCACACGGATGACTTTGCCACCGCGCTCCCGGCCGATATCGGCCTGGCCTGTACTTTCGACATGGACCTGGCCAAGGCCTATGGCGATGTCATCGGCGACGAGGCCCGCACCCGCGGCAAGAACATCATGCTCAGCCCCGCCATGTGCATCATGCGCACGCCGCTCAACGGGCGCAACAGCGAATACTTCGGCGAAGACCCCTACCTGGCCGGCCGGATGGCGGTTGGATTCATCAACGGCATGCAGTCGCACGGGGTTGCGTCCACGGCCAAGCACTACGCGCTGAATAACCAGGAGAGCCAGCGCGGCTCGGTCAATGTGCATGCCGATGAGCGCACGATGCGCGAGATCTACCTGCCGGCGTTCAAGGCATCCGTCACCGAGGCGCACGCGTGGTGCGTCATGTCGGCGTACAACCGGGTGAACGGGCAGTATTGCTCGGAGAACGAATTCCTCCTCATGCAGGTTCTCAAGAAGGACTGGAATTTCCAGGGCCTGGTGATGACCGACTGGGGCGGCGCGCACTCGACCGTCGGCTGCGCCAACAACGGACTCGATCTGGAAATGGGCAGCAACCTCGGCGGCCGCGGGGCTAATCCGCATGATAATGACTTTTTCGGCACGGCACTAATGACAGCCGTCACCGCCACCCCGCCGACCGTCACCATGGCCACCATCGATGACAAGGTGTTGCGGAATCTACGGGTGATGGCGTTTACCGGCCTGCTCGATGGGCCGAAGATTGACCAGGTGAAAGTCCCGCTGATGGCCCCGGCGCACATCGAGGCGGCGCGCAAGATTGAGGAATCCGGTTGCGTGCTGCTCAAGAACGACAAGCAGGTTCTGCCGCTGGATGCGACGAAGATCAAGACGATCGCGGTGATCGGGCAGAATGCCAACACCAAGACCGCCCATGACGGCAACTCCGCCCAGATCAAGACCAGCTACGAGATCACGCCGCTGGACGGGATTACCCGCCGAGCCGGAAGCGGCATCAAGGTGAATTACGTGCAGGGGTATGCCGGCGCCGGCCGGGGTGGTGGGCGGCCGGGCGGAGGCGGCGCTGCTCCTGCTGATCCGGCGGCTCTTATCACCGCGGCCGTCGATGCGGCGAAGAACGCGGATGTCGCGATCGTCGTCGCCGGCCTGTATCGCTCACAGGACCAGGAAGGCGGCGACCGGCGGGACATGAATCTACCGGCCGGGCAGGCGGAACTGATCGCCGCGGTGGCCAAGGCCAACCCGAAGACGATCGTAGTTCTGACCGGCGGCAGCCCCAGTGTCGTCGACCCGTGGATTTCCGACGCGGCCGGCCTGATCATGTACTGGTACGGCGGCACCGAGGGCGGCAACGCGCTGGCGCGCGTGCTCTTTGGCGATGTGAATCCGTCGGGCCATCTTGCCTGCTCCTGGCCCAGAAAGCTCTCTGATTCTCCGGCACACGCCAACAACGATCCCAACCAATACCCCGGCACCAGCCCCGCCGGCGGCGGACGCGGCGGCGGCGGACGCGGAAGCATGACCGCCGATTCCGGCCCGCAGGAAACCTATTCCGAGGGCATTTTCGTGGGCTACCGCTGGTTCGATTCCAAGAACATCGAGCCGCAATTCCCCTTCGGGTTTGGATTGTCCTACACGCAGTTCGGCGTATCGGATTTGAAACTCACGCCGGCCGGCGCCGATGGACAGGTCTCGGTGCAGGCGACGGTGAACAACACCGGCCAACGCGACGGCGCCGAGGTGGTGCAGGTTTATGTTCAGCAGAACAATCCCAATCCCGCGTTTCCCCGCCCGCCGAAGGAACTCAAGGCGTTCCAGAAGATCACGGTTGCGGCCGGCGGAAACGGCGCGGTGTCGATTAAGCTGGATGCGTCCGCATTCGCCTACTACGATCCGGCCAAGCACGCGTGGGTTGCCGAGGCGGGCGACTACACGATCTATGCGGGCGACTCGTCGCGCAATTTGCCGGTGAAAGCGACGTTCACGCTGCCGCAGACAATTACCATCAAGGAAGGGATGTAACCCGCCATCGGCGACGGATCACACTTTCAGCTTAAGCAGCCGGTCGGCATTGCCGTGGGCGATCTTGGCGATGTCGGCCGAGGCCAGAGGCAGGTTGTCGAGGAAATTCCTGCCGCGGTCATTGGGGCTGAACGGGTAGTCGTTGCTGAACAGCACGTGATCGATGCCGAACGTGGCCAGCAGCGCCATCATCGGCGGATAGGTGAACTGCCCGCTGGTGGTGACGTAGACCTGCTCGGTCAATGTTTGGGCCACAGTCCGGCTGAGATATTTGGCGGTTTCCTGTTCGGCCATGCCGCTGGTGCGGGCCATCGCCATGGGCAGGCCTTCGCCCATGTGGCCGATGATGATTTTCAAATTGCGGTGACGTTCGAGGGTGCCGGCGAAAATGAGCCGCAGCACGTGAATGGCGGTTTCCGCGTGCCAGCCGAACGCGGCGATCGACAGCATGTACCCCATCGGCGGCGGGAGGTTATCGTAATAGGCCGTGCGAACGGCCTGGGGCGGGATATTGGGGTGAATGTAAATCGGCACATCCAGTTGCTCGGCGCGGGCGAGGATGGGGTCGAAGGCGGGATCGTCCAGAAATTTATCCTGCGTCGTGCCGTTGATCAGCGCGCCGGCGAATCCGAAGTCGCGGACAGATCGTTCCAATTCGTCCGCCGCCGCTTCTGGCGCGGTCATCGGCAGATGGGCGAAAGCGGCAAAGCGCGTGGAATTTCCGGCAACGGCTGTGGCCAGGATGTCATTCGCCTCGCGCGCCCAGGTGATGCCATCCTCCGGCGGCAGGAGATCGGCCCCCGGCCCGGAGATCGACAGCACCTGCATGGTAATTCCGGCCGCGTCCATGTCGCCAATCCGCCCCGCACCAAGGTCGCTGAGCTTCGCCTGCGCCAACGCGGTCCGCGGCGGCATGTTCTCCGGCAGCGGGAATCCGCGGGCGCGGATCGATTGCGCGGGTATGCGCGACACCAGCGATGGAATGTTGAAGTGTTCCTCGAGGGCGACGATTCGCATAGGGCAGTCCTTTTCAAAAGACGGCAGACAGCATACCACTACGCCCACGAAAGTCGTTCGCGTCCTTGAATCGGCGGAACGGGATCAGGCGGTTTCTTGATGATCTTGTGGGCGTGGCGGCCGACGATCGGGTAGAGTGCGGATATCGAGGATGTCACATGACCGATTCAGATCCCGTAGGGAAGGACAACCCGGCCGCTCAAGGGGAAAATCGCGTGCTCGACTATGCGGGGCCGGGGGCAGATCAGGAACCGGCGAAATTCAGCGTCAGGGACATGGTCATCGCGATGGGCATGCAGCTCGGGGCAGTCGTTCTTTCCTCGTGTGTATTGGATGAAGGTCAAGTCTTTTCCGCGACACTTTACCTTTCAATGGCATACTGGTGCGGGGTGGTCCTCATTCTCCTGCGCCGGAAGCGGCGGATTTCGCGCGGCGACAGAACATTTATCCGCTACGGGCTGATTCCGATCCTCATCATCGGCGTGCCGCTGTTTATGCATGTGTGGGGGCTCAAGGGCGCTCTGTAGCATCCGGCGGGGCGCACCGCCAGCGCGGGGCGAGCTAACGCCACCGCCCGCCCGAACCGGGCCAACAGCCCTGTTCGTCAAACGGATCGAGCCTTACGACCAATCAGGTCGTGGCCCTGGGCAGTTGCCAGCTCAGGAGCGTGTCCATCTTGGCCGGCACCTTGTAGGCCTTGACGTGGTCCTTGAGGGCCGGGCCGAGAATTTCGATCTTGGACAGGTCGGACTGACCCATGCCCGCCGCGGCGGCGTAGGTGAGATATCCGATCTTGCCGATGCCGATTCCCATGAGTTCCGCGGCGACGGTGTCAGCGGCGAGCCAGTCGGCGCTGACGACGCACACGCGATGGTCGATGGCCGTGCCGTTGACCGGGCCGGTGCCTTCCATGCCTTCAAAGCCGTCGATGACGGCCAGGTGCGGATGAAGTTTCGGGGCCAGGGCGCAGATGTTGTAGTTGATGCCGAGGGTTCCGCCGCCGTGAACGATGGGCTTGTCGGAACGTCCGCCGCCGGATCCGCCAGCGCCCAGGCCAGCGCCGGTGTCCTTGATGGGAGCGCCGATGACGATGTTCTTGAGGGAGAGCGTGGCGACGACCAGATCGTGGGTTTTGAACTTGGCTTCGGAGATGATGAAGTTGTTGGGATCGGTGATCATCTTCGAGACGCGGACGGGATGGGGACGCAGATCGCGTTCGTCCATGCAGTAGACGGTCTCGAACTCCGTCTTGTCCAGTTCGACGAGCTTGATGCCGTACTTGCCGACGAACTTGTTGTAGTCGTAATTGGCGAAGCCCTCGAGCGATGAGCCGTTGGCCGACGATTCGGCGATGACAGCGCCGTCCAGCTTGCCGATGGACTTGAGGAAGTCGAGCGTGGCTTCGAGCTGATCGGCGTGGGTGGCGCACAGCGGCTTGTTGATGATGACGTTGTTGGGCTTGAGGACGACGCGCTTGTTGCCGATGGCGGCCGTGATTTCTTTCTCGAAGGTCTTGAGGGCGCGGAAGACATTGTCGGCGCGGCTGTCGCCGGTGGTCAGTGCGACTTTAGCTGGCGGCGCGGCGCTGAGTGGCGGCGCGATCGCGGCCGGCGGACGGATGTTGGAAGAAGGGCCTGTGGTGGGCCCGCGACCAGCGCGAGGAGCGTTCTGGGCGCTGGCGGCGCCGGCGAAAGTCATTCCGGCGGCGACAGTCAGGCCGCCGAGCATTGAAGTCTTGAGAAACTCACGACGCGAGGCGGGACAGGACGGCAACATATAAATTCCTCCGAAGTATGGCGGACAAAATGTTCCTATGAAAGCGGATCATACCGAGCGGCATTTTCGATTGCCAGCACAAATTGAACTTGAGACTGTGTCTCATCCAGCGTGGATATAGACTCATCGCAAGAAGATGGGAAAGCAAAGAAAAAGACCGCCCGGAACCCGCGCCTGGGGGTTCCGGGCGGCCAATCAAATCAGGTGACGACCAATGCCGTCGCGAATCGTGTGGATCAGACGAGTTTCTTCTGCGCGGCGCTGCGCCGGACCCATTTATACGCCTTGATAGAATTGCGCCAGAAGTATTTCTCGGCGATGTCCTTGCCTTTGCCGTCGAAATATTCCTTGACGATCTTGAACCCGACCGGCACCGGCCGCCACTGGTCGCCGTTGGGCCAGTCGCTGCCATAGAGGACGCGGTCGGGCCCGAAGACGTCGTAGATTTCGTCCAGCCGGGGGCGGTAATACTCAGTGTCAGTGCGGACATCCTCGTTTGGACCCCTGGGGAAGGACGCGGTGGCGTTGCGCAACACCTCGGACACCTTGACGAAAATCTGCGGCCGGTCCCGGAACGCCTTCATGCTGGCGTCATAGGAGAGCTTCTGCGTCGGGTCGGTGGGCGGAAGCATCTGCGGCAGGTGATCGATGATGATGCGCAAGCTGGGAACCTTGTCGCTGGCGGTGACGACATCGGCCAGGAGTTTGACGCTGGGATTGGCGGTGTCCATGGCGAGGTCGAGGTCGGCGGTGTACTTGAGGTCGTCGATAAACTGCTGATTGGTGAATTCCTGACCGTTGTGGCTGCCCAGGCCGTAGCGGTAACCGCGGAAGAGCGGGTTCTTGCGGAAGCGGTCGAGATTGGCGCGGAAGCCGGCCGCTCCGGGGGTGAGATGGCCCATGGTTCCCACCATGACTTCGTCCTTTTCGGCGACATCGAGAACCCACTGGTTGTCTTCCAGCCAACTGCTGCATTCGATTTCGATGGCGCCGACGATGCCGAGGGGCTCGACGATGGGACGGTAGCGCGACGGCAGGGACGGCATGTACATGACCTTGTGCGCCGGGTTGGTGGCGCTGGGGTAAGGGACGCCTTGCGGGCGCGTCGGATCAAACAGGTGGATGTGCGTGTCGATGACGGGCATGCCAACGCCCACCGGGCCGGGGGCCGGCATGGTGGTCGCGGCGGTCGTCGGGCCGGTCGTGGGATCGGCGGCGAAAGCTCGCCCCAGTGGGCCGGAAAGTGCGGCGGCGGCAACGGCAGCAGCGCCCGTGCCGAGGAAGGTGCGGCGAGGAATCCTGGTCTCCATGTGTTATCTCCTTTTTTGCGCGTTGCGAAAACGTGCAATAATTGTTGAGTGACTTGACGGGTCCACATCATACATGTGGCATGGATGCCGATCAAGCCAAAGGGTCATAGCCATCGAGGCAAAACTCGGTTTCGCGCGGTTGCATTTACTCATGGGAAATCGGTTGCTTTGCCGGAAAAACGACCGGGAAACCGGGCGCGCCAAGGTCATCGTCGGCACTTATGGGCGTGACCGGATCGATCCAGATCCAGCACAGTCCGCCGAGCACGTAGATGGCCGCGGAAATGGCCAGCACGAGCGTCCAGTTTCGGTGCATGTGCTGGAGGATGAACCCGGTCACAAGCGGCCCGACGGCGCCGCCGATCTGTCCGGCCATGTTCATGTTGCCCGAGACGGTACCGGCGTATTTCCCGCCGACGTCCATGGCACTGTTCCAGCAGATGGGGAGGGTCAGGTCCAGCGAGAAACTGGCCAGGCCCATGACGAGCATGGCCCAAATGGGGTTGGCAATACGGGCCGACAGCAACAGCATGACCGCCGCGCCGCCGTAGCCCACAAAGGCCAGACCTCGCCGGACATGGGCTACAGCCAGGCCTCGCCGCACCAGCCAGCCTGCCAGCCAGCCGGACGCGATGCAGGCAAACCCCCCGAAGAACAGGGGAATACCGGAAAGCATCGCGCCTTTTTGCAGTTCAAATCCGCGGGCCTCTTTGACGTAGGTTGGCAGCCAGGTGAGGTAGAAATACCATCCGTAGCCGAAGCAGAAATATTGTACGAACAGCAGCCAGACGGCTCGCGACTGAAGAATTCTCCCCCACGGGACCGTCGTGCTGGCGGCAGAACTCGTCCGAACATTGCCGATGACTTCCAATTCGGCCGGGTTCACACTGGGATGATCGTGCGGATGATCGCAGAACCAGAAGAAAAAGATCGCGGCCCAGACCAGTGCGGGAATCGTGAGCAGCGGGAATGTCCATCGCCACCCTACCAGGGAAATGACCCAGACGACCAGCATCGGCGTGACAGCGCCGCCCCAGCGTGAAGCCAGCCACATGATGCCGACCGCCCTGCTTCGCTCGCGCGAGGGAAGCCAGTTGGTGTACAACTTGGCCAGGTTGGGAAAGGCGCCGGTCTCTCCAGCGCCGAAACAAAACTGCATGACCGCAAGCGAAATGAAACCCCAGGCCAGGCCGGTGGCCGCCGTAAAGATCGACCACACGATCACCGCGCCCAGCAGCACTTTGCGCGGTCCGAACTTGTCGCCGAGCCAGCCAACCGGCATTCCGAAAATACCGTAGGCGACAAGAAACACGGAGAAGACCCATCCCATTTGCACATCGCTCAAATGCAGGTCAACGGCGACGGAGAGTTTGGCCTGGGCCAGGCAGACGCGATCGATATAGATAATGACGGCCAGCGTCGCGGCGAAGACGAGCACCCAATGGCGGGCATGAGTGGGTCCTTGCTCGATGGCAACAGGCGTGGGGGAGGAGTTCATCAAGGCCGACTCCGGATATTACGAGAGGCTGCAAGACAGGACTCAGGCGCACGACCGCGGAAACGATCGCCGGCATCACGCGCCGCCGGGTAGCATACACCGCCGGAAATATTATGCAAAGTTTTTTCTGGCCCCGCCGACTTGACCGCTTTTGAGGCGGGTGGCTACAATCCCAACCCGGTTGGTCTACCGGGCTTTTTTCATGTCATGGCTTGAGACCCGGGAGGCCGTTGCAATTCGCCAGGAGGCCTGATGTCAACCAGTCATGTTTCGCGTCGCCAGTTCCTTGGTACGACAGCGATGGGGGCCGCGGGAATAGCGGCCGTGATGAATCCCGCTCTGGCCGCAGCGCAAGCGGTGGGCGTCAAAGTCGGCGATCTGCCCGACCTGACAATAAAAGAAGTCAAGGTGTATGCCACAGACCTGAAGGGCCAAAAGGTGCTCAACGGCGAGACGGGAAGGATCGCCTCGGTCGTGACCAACAGCGGAATCGAGGGAAACTACACGCTGTTGAACAGCATCTTTCACACCGGCTGGGACATGCGGGGCTGGCTGGACTATGCCAAGGGTTACCTGCCCGGCAAGAACGCCTGGCAACTGTGCAGCTTCACCAACCAGTGGGACAACCGCAAGGGCAATTTCTCCCACTATGCAGGCGTCATCGACTGCCTCATGTGGGACATCGTGGGCAAGGCGGTCAACCTCCCAATCTATAAGATTCTCGGCGGCTGCAAGGAAAAGCAACGCGCCTACGCAAGTTCCGCCCACCTGGCCAACATCGAAGCCTACGAAGCGGACGTGAAGGCCGCCATTGACGCTGGGTTCACGGCCTACAAGATTCACCCCGGCCGTGGGCAACATGCCAGCGGGCCGGCCATCGCCCTCGAAGACGGACACATCGAAGAGATCCGGCTGGTGAGGAAGGTCGCCGGCGACAAGATGACCTTGCTGTTCGATGACGTGCAACAATACACCAGCGTTGACCAGGCGATCAAGGTGGGACGGGTGCTGGATGAATTGAACTACGAGGTTTTCGAGGATCCGATCCCCACGATGCGGAAAGACGGTTCCGGCAATGTGCTGGGCCCGAATATCGAAAATCTCGTCACGCTGGCCAAGGCGGTGAAGACGCCTCTTCACATCGGCGAGTTCATGCCCAACATGTACATGTTCGCCGAATTCATCAAGGCCGGCGCGATGGGCGTCGTGCGCTGCATCATGGACAGTTGCGGCGGCATCAGCGGCATGATGAAGGTGGCGGCTCTGGCCGAGTGCAACGGGATGGAACTCCACCCGCACAACTGGGGCGAGGCGATGGAATTGGCGTCACATTTCCACGTCGAGCTGGCGTGCCCCAACTGCAAGTGGTTCGAGATGCCGCACCCGCAGACCGGTCAGGATCGCACTTATCATAAGGACAGGATTCGCATCGATAAGGACGGATACGTTCCGGCCCCCACGGCGCCCGGCCTGGGCTATCCGCTCGATCGCGACGTCATGGACAAGTTGATGATCCGCATCGAGCGGTAACCCGGCTCGGTGGCGTTTTGGACCGGGGAAGGTTTGGAGATCGCCAAATGTCTAGTCGCCGTTTCTCGCGTCGGGATTTTCTGGGAGGCGTGTCCGCTGCCGGCGTCGCCGTGGCCGGCGCATCGTCGTTCATTCATCCACTCCAGGCCGCGGCGCAGACTGCGGGCGTCAAGGTCGGCGATCTGCCGGACCTGACGATCAAGGAAGTAAAGGTCTACATCGCCAACATCGAGGGCGTGCGCAAGCTCAACAGCTCAGAGAACGGGTGGATCTTCTCGATGGTGACCAACAGTGGCATCGAGGGGAACTACACCGACGGCAACCGCGGTCTTGCGCCGTATTTTCTTGATTACGCCAAGGCGACCTGCGTGGGCAGGAATCTATTCGAGTTGCTGCCGCTGATCCCCTCGTCGGCCAGCTTCAGCGGCCGGGGCGCTGGCGGCGCCGCTGGACGCGGGCCAGCCGCGCCGACAACAGGCCCGGGCGGGGCCGGCGGTCGTGGCGGACCGGTTGGCGCGGGCGCTCGCGGCGGGGGCGGCGGACGAGGCGGGGCCTTTGTCGGCGGCTTCGGGTTCGGCAGCGGACGCATCAGTGGCAGCCCCAGCACCGTCGATCTGGCCGCCGCGTATGTCGACGTCATGCTCTGGGACATCCTGGGCAAGGCCGTCAACCAACCGATCTACAAACTCCTGGGCGGCACCAAGGATCGAATCCTGGCCTACATCAGCAGCCAACATCTGGCCAATGTTGAAGACTATGTTGCCGATGTAACCCGCGCCAAGGAAATGGGATACAAGGGCTACAAGATCCACCCCGGCGGCGGCCAGCACCGCGATGGCCCCGTGATTCCGAAATACATGGGGCTGATCGACGAAATCAAGCTGGTCCGCAAGACCGTCGGAGATGACTACACCCTGCTCTTCGATCCGGTGCAGGGACTCAACGTCTTCGAGGCACTGCGGGTCGGGCGGGCGCTGGACGAAAACGATTTCGTCTCCTTTGAGGATCCGATTCCGTCCACCGACATTGACGGCCTTATCGAACTGCGGCAGAAGCTGGATGTGCCCATTGAAGTCGGTGAGTTCCTTTATTCCATTTACGATTTCGGCGAATACATCCGCCGGGGCGCGATGGATATCGTGCGACTGATCGCCGACAACGTCGGCGGTATCAGTGGCGGGCATCGGATCGCGCAGCTCGCCGACGCCTTCGGCATGCCCTGCACGCCGCACAATTGGGGCAACGCCTTCGATCTGGCCGTGCATTTGCACATCGAACTGGCGTCGCCCAATTGTTACTGGTTTGAGATGCCCAATACGCCGGATACGACCGACCGGGCGTACATGAAGGACAAGTTCAGGATTGATTCCAACGGATACATCCTGGCGCCGACCAATCCGGGATTGGGATACCCGATTGACCGCGATGCGCTGGACAAGATCATGATCCGCATTGACCGCTGATCATTGACCGCGGATGGGAGACATTGATGGACCGCCAATCCATGTTCGCATGGCTGTGCTTTGCTCTGGGCCTGACGCTGCTGTCCATGCCGCGTCAGTCCTGGGCGCAGGCGCAGAAAGACCCCTGGGTCCACGGCGATGAAATCCAGTGGTCCTCAGCCGGCGCTCTGGGGCCGGGAACTTCCATCAAAGTGCTTCTGGCCAAAGAGAATGGCTTCATCGACACTCTGATCCGCTCGGAATTTCTGGTGAAGATCGACGCGGGCGGATCGTACACCGCTAATGATACGGCCAAGGAGGATTTGGCGTTCTATGTGACCGCCGGACAGGCAAAGGTCACATTGGGCACCGAGCAGATCGACGCCAGGCCCGGCGATGCCTTTGGCGTGCCGGCCGGCACAACGCACGGCATCGCCAACAACGGAAAAGAGCCGTTCGAAATGGTCATGTTCGCCGCTCCGGTAACGGCGCCCAATCCGGCCAACAAGCCCGTTTGGGCGCGGGCCGACAACATGCAATGGACAGCCAGCCCCACGCATGGACCGGGGTGCGAACTCAAGATGCTTCTCAGCGGCGGTTTCAGCAGCGTCATTCGGGCACTGTGGACCATTCGGGTCGGCCCCTATGGAATCAACCAGGTACATACGGAGTCGCAGCACCAGTTTTCCTATGTCGTCGACGCACCCGTACCGATCAATCCGGCAAGGGACGGCCGCACCGCGGGCGGTCGGCTTGTCGTTGGCAATACGGTCATTCAGACCCGGGTCGGCGACGCGTTCTATGCCGCTGGAACGCCCAAGCTCGTGGACCATGGCATGTTCAACGAGAGCAAGGACCATCCGCTGACCTATGTGGCTATCGGCGTGCCGGTTGGTGGCGTCACCGCCGGCAGCGCCGGCCGCGGTGGTGCCCGATCAACGACCGCGCCGGCGACGCGACCGGGAAGATAATGAAGCATGGCAAGCAAGAAATGACGATAGGTGGACAGCAATTCGATCCATTAACCGCCGCTCGACGGCGAAAGGATGAGCCGATGGAAACGATAACGCCGCTAAAGAATCGCAACGCGGGCCTGCCCCGCAGGGCTTTCCTCCAGTTTGTCGGCGCCGGCGCCGCCGGGCTCGCCTGGTCACGCCTTGGCCTGCCTGGCGAAAGCAAATCCTACGCCGCCGCGCCAGCCGCGGGCGCTGCCCGTGCCGCCGCCGTGGCCAAGCCGGGAGCAAAGGTGCTCCGCGGCGTATTCCCGATCCTCTCCACGCCGTTCACGGCCGACGACAAACTCGATACGGAGTGCCTGGCCAATGAGGTGAAGTTCTGCAACAAGGGCGGCGTGCATGGGCTGGCCTGGCCGCAGATCGCCAGCGGATGGACGACCCTGAGCATGGACGAGCGCCTGACCGGCGCCGAAGCGATCCTGTCGGAGGGCAAGGGCGGGAAGACCGCTCTGGTCATCGGCGTGCAATCCCAGGACAACAACATTCAGAATGTCGAGAAATACGCCAAGCACGCCGCCGACCACGGCGCTGATGCGATCGTGTCACTGCCTCCCACCGGCGTTACTGATGAAAAGGCCCTGCTCGAATATTATCAGCAGGTCGGCAAGATGACCGATCTGCCGCTGTTCGTGCAGACGCAGGCCTCCATGAGCATCGATCTGGTCGTCAACATATTTCAAACCGTTCCCACGGCGCGCAACGTAAAGGACGAAGCCACCGTCGGCGGCGGAGCCCTCCAGCGCATTGGCGAGATTCGCCGCCGGACCAATGACCAGATGCTGGTCTTCTCCGGCCAGGGCGTGCGGACGATGATCAATGAAATGGAGTTGGGCTTCTGGGGACACTGCCCCACCGTCAACCTGGCCGATATCTACGCCCAGGCATTTGACCTGTACCATGCGGGCAAGAAGGAAGAGTCGTTCGCCATGTTCGGGCGAATCGGGGCGTTGGGCACGATGAATCTGAACCTGGGCAATCCGCTCATGGTGGCGCGCGGGATGTTCAAGCTGACGACCCGGTCGCGCAACGCGCCGGCGGCCGCCGGCGTGGCACCCGATCCCACCGCCGGTGGCGCTGGTGGCGGCGGCGGTGGTGGACGTGCTGGAGCACGGGCCGGACGCGGTGGTGCTGGCGGCGGCGGCGGAGCCGGTTCCGCTCGAATAACGCCCGAAGAGGTCCAGGCCATCCGCGCCGCGCTGGACACCTATATGAAATCTTGTTTGCGTGGCGACCTCGTCTAGGTATGCTGGGATACAAGGAGTTTTTTGATCCGCACATTCTTGGAGACTCAACATGGCTCACAAGTCCAATTCACGGCGTCAATTTCTTAAGACTTCAGTGGTCGGCGGCCTGGGCGTTGCGGCAGGACTGAGTGTGTCCCGTGCCGCCCGCGCACAAAACGCTCCTCCGGCAACGGCGCCGGCGGCCGCTCGAGGCGCTGGTCGCGGCGCGGCGGGTCGCGGCGGCGCGGGCAGGGGCACGCCTTCGGCCGGACCCTCCGGCCCCCCTTTCGTCACCACAGAGATCAATATGCCGGTGGGCACGGCATTCGGCGTCAAACCCGGCCGTGTCGCATGGGCCTTTGATCCCAAGGCCACAAGCTGGGACGGCGTGACCAATGCCCCGGGCTGGTGGGACGACGCCAACACGCATCCGGACGTCGTCGCCGCCATGTTCTCCAAGGTCATTCGGTCCGTTGGCGACGCCGCCAGCGACAAGGACGCATGGAACAAGATTTTCGTCGATTTCAACAAGCGCCATGGCAAGGGCGAAGTCGCCTACAAGAAAGGCGAAAAGATCGCCATCAAGCCCAATCTCAACCAGTGCCGGTCCAATGGGGACAACGCCAACGCCTCCTACATCGCCCCGCAACTGATTCAGCCTCTCCTCCGCCAGTTGGTCAACGATGTCGGCGTCACCGCGTCGGACATCACCATCTACGATGCCATCCGCAATATCCCCTCCACCATCTTCGATCGTGTCACCAGGGAATTCCCCGGCGTGCATTTCGTGGATTCCACCGGCGCGGCCGGCCGTGAAAAATCCGCGCCCGACACCACCAAGCCCCTGGTCCTGTCCAAGGGCGGAAATACTTTCTATTTCCCCACGTGCCTCACCGCGGCCGAGTATCTCATCAACATCGCCGGCCTCAAGGGACACACGCTGGCCAGCATGACCGTCTGCGCCAAGAATCATCAGGGCACGATCCTGACCGCCCAGGGCTCGGGCGGCGCTCCCGCCATGCACGCCTCCATCGCCGTCAAGGGCGCCCAGGCCCAGACCGCGGGCTCCTACAACGGCCTGGTGGACATGAACGGCCATCCGCAAACCGGCGGCAAGACCGTCCTCTACATCGTCGACGCCCTCTACGCGACCCAACACAACGAATTCAAACTCAGCACCGATTGCAAGTGGAAGAGCGAGCCCTTCAACGGCAACTGGACCTCATGCGTGTTCGCCTCGCAGGACGGCGTGGCCATGGACTCCGTCGCCCTCGATTTCCTGCGCAGCGAGCCGACCATCGCCCCGACAGTCATCGGACCGGTCGACAACTTCCTGCACGAAATGGCCCTGGCCGACAAGCCGCCGTCCAAGACCGTTTATGATCCGGCCAAGACCGGCAAGTCGCTGGCGAGCATGGGTGTTCACGAGCACTGGAACAACGCCGCAGAAAAGAAGTACAGCCGCAACCTCGGTAAGAGCGAGGGAATCGAACTGGTCAGCGTTATTGTATGAATCGCCGGCCTTCGGATGGCGGCGGCATGAATTGATGCTAACAAATGTGGTCTGCGCTTGTGTGCAGTCACTGGTTGCTGCGGGAATGCACGCAGCGATTTTTCCAGGATCTACAGGCCTTGACGTATGGAGGTATTGTGAGCCACAAACCATGTATGACCCGCCGCCGCTTCATGCAATGCGCCGGCGCCGGGCTGGCTGCTTCGATGCTGCCGAATGCCGCCAGAGCCGCAACGGCGACAACCGCACCCAGTGGCGCAACGGCCATCGCGCCGGTTGTCAAGGCTGCCGGCGAGTTCCGCCGCGGCGGAATGGTCTACCGCCCGCTTGGCAAGACCGGCATCAACACGTCGATCCTCTGCTTCGGCTCGCACACCGACCGGGCCTACAAGGTTGCCGGCGGTATCCGCAACATGCTCAACGCCGAAGGCCAGGCTCGCCGCGACCGCCAAATTTCCAAGGCCGTCGACCTCGGCGTTAACATCATCGACGTCTACGAACACGAAGGCCAGTGGGAACCGCTGGCCAAGCTGCTTCAGCCAAAGCGCGACAAGGTGCATGTCGCCGGTGCGTATGACAACCCCGAATTCATCGGCCAGAACATCGACCGCCTCGCCAAGCTGTACGGCGGCTACATCGATCTCTATCGCATCCGAAGCGAGACCGTAAAATTCGATCCCCGCCTGCTGGAACAATGGGACGTCCTCCGCCGCGCCAAGGAGGCGGGCAAGATCCGCGCCATCGGCATCGCCTGCCACCTCGAAGGCCCGATGATGACGGCTCTGCAGGAGCTTGAGGGACTCGACTACCTCATGATGCCCTACAACTTCATCCACGCAAAGGCGGATTACGCTCAGTTCCTTCCCGCCGCCGCCAAGCTGGGCGTCGGGCTGATCGGTATGAAACCCTTGGCGGCCGGTTCGATTGTGGAGCTCGATCCACGCATCAAGACCGCCTCCATGCCCGACAGCTCCAACATCATGCTGTTTAACTCAAGCCCCAAGACACGCGCGATCCTGCCGGCGGCGGTGGCTGAACTGGCCAAGGCCTTGAACCAATTGCCGGATGAGTCGCTGCCTCAGGCGGCCATGCGGTACGTCTTCTCCAAGCCGTTCCTCTCTACGACGATGACCGGCATGGTGGACGACCAATTCCTGACCGACAACTACGCGGCGATTTCGCGTTACGACCAGATCACCCGCGAGGAACATGCCGCCTTCGACGCGGCGAGAAAACTCACCGGGCTGGCCGGCGCTGGCTGGCTTCCCGAGAACTATCAGTGGCTGGAGGAGCAATGGCGCGCTTGAGACGATCACGGATGACCTGGGCGTTTGTGGTATTGGCGGCCGCGTTGTCGGCTGCCCTGATATCCGCCTTTTCGCGAGCCCAGCAGGGCCAGCGCGAGGAACTGACAGTGTCCGGCAATTGCGCCCGATGCCACGTCAGTTCGACGCTGGAATGGGGCATTTCCAAACACAGCACGGTCACCGAAAGCAAGGACGGCCGCCTGCCCAACTGCGTGGGGTGCCACGGCGTCAGCCGCAACCACGTCGTGGACGAGCAGAACACGTTCAAGCCCGATCGCGTTGCCCATGGCGAGGACATTGCCAAACTGTGCGTCGAATGCCACCCCAAGGGCTGCAAGAACGCGCCGGATTTGCTCAACTGCCAGAACTGCCACCATATCCATGCACTGGTCAATCCCAAACTGGATGCCAACACCATCCAGGAGCGGGCCAAGGCGCTGGACGCGCTGGTTGAAGCCACCAAAGGCCACCTCACCGACGGCCAGAAGTACGTCAAGGCCGAGCAGTGGGAGCCGGCTCGTATCGAGTATGCCGCCGCCCTGGCCAGCAACCCCGGCAGTGTGGAAGCCGAAACCGGACTCAAGATGGTCTCGCGCCGGCTCAAGCCCGACATCGCTGGCTTCAAGATCGTGGACGCTCAGTTTGATCCGCAATCCGGCCTGCCCAGGGAAATCGTGATGAACGACACCGGCATCGACATGCTGCTGGTGCCCGCGGGCAGCTTTGACATGGGTTCGGACACGCGCGCCGGCGCCAAGCCCGTGCATACCGTCACCCTGGCGCCGTTCTATCTGGCAAAATACGAGATGTCCCAGGCGGAATGGAAGTCGCTGATGACGACCAATCCCAGCTATTACCAGGGCGCCAAGTATCCGCAAGCCGACAAATTTCCCGTCGAGCAGGTTTCCTGGGACGATTGTCAGGCCATGGTGGCCGCTGTGAACAAGCTGATCCCCGGCGGCGGCGCGAGATTGCCGACCGAGGCCGAATGGGAATACGCCGCCCGTGCCGGCTCAACCGACCCCTTTGACGCCTCCAAGGCATTGGCCAACGGGTGGCTGCGCGACAATTCGCAGGTCGTCGAGCGCGCCGCCGCAACGCGGGCAGCGGCACAGGATGTCGAAGCCCTCAAGATTACCGCGTCAGACCTCTACGCGCCGCATCCCGTCGGCACCTCCAAGCCCAACGCCTGGGGACTGTACGACATGGCCGGCAACGTCTCACAATGGTGTTCCAGCCTCGCCCAGCCGTATCCGTACGACGTGAACGATGGCAGGGAATCCCCCAGCGCCCCCGGCCTGCGCGTGCTGCGCGGCCCCAACTTCGCGGACATGGTGGAAGATGCCGATCCCGCGGCGCGGCATTCGGATCGCCCCACCCGCAAGATTCGCTGGAACGGCGTGCGACTGGCCTTTACGCCGCCGGAGCCGCAAGGTTTGCCGCCGGTAACCACCGCACCGACCACGCGACCGTGAGAATCGCCATGACGACCGCAATCAGTTCCTAACCCGCCAGCGCGGCGAAAACACACTTGGGCATGTGTGCCATCACGATCAATGGGCCAACGACCCGAAGGGACTTCCTCAAGGCGGGCGCTGCGCTGGCGGCCATAATGGGACTGGGTTCCGCGGCCGTTTCCAGCCTGGCTGACGCCGCCCAGGAAATCGCCAGCGCCACCGCGCCGGTCCTCTGGCTCCAGGGCCTCAGTTGCAGTGGCTGCACAATTTCTCTGCTCAACAGCGACAGCCCCGGCCCGGCCGAAATCATCACGCGGTATCTGTCGCTGGGGTTTCATTCCACGCTGTCGGCGGCGACTGGCCAGGTGGGGATGGATTCGATCGAGGCGATGATCACCAGGGCCAAAGGGAAATACATACTGGTGATGGAAGGCGCGATACCGGCAGGCATGCCCGCGGCGTGCAACATCGGCGGGCAGGACATCGGGCAGTTATTTCTTCACGCCGCCAGCGGTGCCAAGACCGTCGTGGCCGTCGGCACCTGTGCCGCTTTCGGCGGCGTACCCTCCGCCCAGGATAACCCCACCGGCGCCGTGTCGGTCCCGCAGTTCATGAGCGCGCGGCATGTCACCGTGCCGCTGGTGGCGCTGCCGGGATGTCCGGCCCATCCGGACTGGATCGTTGGAACGCTGGCCCATCTGTTGAAACTCGGCATGCCAAAGGTGGATGAGAAGCGCCGGCCGGTCGCGTTTTTTGACAGGACCATTCACGCCCAGTGCTCGCGGTCGCACGACTACGACAACGAGCGGTTTGCCCACAAATTTGGAGATCAGGGGTGCCTTCACGAACTGGGCTGTCTGGGCATCAGGACCATCGCCGATTGCACGCTGCGGCAATGGAATTCGGGCACGAATGTCTGCACTCGCGCCGGCGGTGGGTGCATTGGTTGTGCGGCCGAGAATTTCGCGAGCCGCAAGGACATGCCGCTGTTCAGGAAAGGGAACTCGAAAACCGCTTGATATGCCGATGGACCAAACTTCTCATGTTGCCGGGATTAACCTTTTGTTCTGATGGCGTTTATCTTGACCATGCCGCAAAACCTTCATAAGTTGGCCACATGAAATTGCAATTGCACAGCCTGACGATTGCAGTGATTCTGCTGCTGGGCAGCAGTGCCGTCGCGGCCGAAGATTATTGCTTCGGCTGCCACAGCGTTCAGGAAGGCATGAGCCTGATCTATAAGAACGACATCCACTACGGCAACGGGCTCAGTTGCGCCGATTGCCACGGCGGCGATCCGAAGATCAATGACATGAATCTCTCCAAGGCGCCGGGCACCGGTTTCAGGCCGCGCGCCGCGCGGGCCACGATGCCCGATTACTGCGGGCGATGCCACAGCGACGCCACCTACATGGCCCGGTACAACCCGAAGCTCCCGGTGGATCAGCTTGAGTTGTACAACAAGGGCGTGCATGGCAGGCAACTGGCGGCCGGACAGACAAAGAGCGCCCAATGCACCGACTGTCACAGTGTTCATGACACCCGCGCCGTCACCGATCCCCGCTCGCCCGCCAGCCCCGAGCGTATCACTGAAACCTGCGCCAAGTGCCACAAGGCGACGGCCGACGCCTTCCGGGACAGCCCGCACGGCCATGAGTTCACCTTCGACCGCCGCCCGGGCTGTGTGACCTGCCATGACAATCACGACACCGAACCGGCGACGTTGTCGCTGCTGACGGACAAAGACAATGGCTGCGCTCGCTGCCACAAACCCGATTCCGACGGTTACAAGGCCGCCGTCCAGATCGCGCAGGAGCTGGCCACACTGGAAGCCGCCGGCCCGGATGCCAAGGACGCTCTGGCGCGGGCGCGCGTGGCGGTGCATACGTTCGATCCGGCCGCCGTCAAGCTCGCCGCTGATTCGGCGCCGCCCGGCACCCGGCCGTCGCGCAATTGAGATTTTCGGGATGGAATCTCTTGCAACATTACCAAGGAAGTACGGAGCGAAACATGCGTGAAAAGATGTACAAGACGAACCGACGCGAATTTCTTCAGGCCTCCATGGCCGTGGCGGCCGCCGCCGCTCTTCCGGCAACCCTGCGCTCGGCAACGACAACGGCCCCGGCCACGGCGCCCACGACGGCGGCGGCCGATGGCATCCGCCGACCCACCGACGTCATCGAACTGGGCCCCGAGAAGGTGAAGGTCTCCCGAATGGCCATCGGAACCGGCACGATGGGCGGCGGATTCAGTTCCAATCAGTTGCGCAAGCTCGGCGTTGATGGCGTTGCCGACATGCTCGTTTACGCCTACGAAAACGGCATATTCACCTGGGACACATCCGACAGCTACGGCACCCACGCGGCCATCAAGGTCGCCCTGAAGAAAGTCCCGCGGGAAAAGGTCACCATCCTGACCAAGACCCCGGCCGTGGAAGCCGACAAGCTCAAGCTCGATCTGGAGCGATTCAAGCAGGAGATGGGAACGGATTACATCGACATCATTCTGCTGCATTCGCGTCTCAGTCCCGACTGGGAGACGCTTGACAAGCCCCTGATGGATGTGCTGTCGGAAGCCAAACAGAATAAGATGCTGCGCACGCTGGGCATCAGCATTCACTCTCTTGAGGCCATGAAAGTCGCCGCCAAGAGCACGTGGCTTGAGGTGTGCCTGTGCCGGATCAATCCCGCCGGCATCCGCATGGACGCCGCGCCCGAGGACGTGCTGCCGCAGATGGAGGAGCTCAAGGCCGCCGGCAAGGGAATCATCGGCATGAAGGTTCTGGGCGAGGGCCAGTTGAAAGACAGCGTGGATGACGCCCTGCTCTTTGCGCTCAACAAGAGCCCCGCCCACAGCTTCACCATCGGCTGCGAGAGCAAGGACGAGTTCAAGGACAACTTCGATCGCATAACAAGACTGGCCGCCCAACCGGCCTGAGCGAGTTGCGGCGATTGTGCCGCCGGCGAGGCCGTTGTTGGCGGATCATCGCCAGCGGCCGTTCTGCAAACGGATCGCATCTATCAGAGGAATCGAAATGGCAACCACGATCAACATCGACCCGCTCACCCGCATCGAGGGGCATCTGTCCATCCGCACCGACATCGACAGCGGCAAAGTCGTCAAGGCCTACACATCCGGCGATATGTTCCGCGGATTCGAAGTGATCCTGGCCGGCCGCGATCCGCTCGACGCCCAGCAGATCGTCCAGCGCATCTGCGGCATGTGCCCGGTGGCGCACGGCGTGGCGTCGATCCTCGCCCAGGACGCGCTTTACGGCTGTGCGGTGCCGGACAACGGCCGGCTCGTCCGCAATCTCATCCTCGGCGCTGAGTTCATCCATTCGCATATCACGCATTTCTATCACCTGTCGGCCATCGACTTTGTGGACATCAAGGCAATCACCAAATACACCGGCAACGATCCGGTCTTGCAGGATTTGCGGAGCTGGGTGGAAACGGAACTGGCCTCCAACCGCGTCCTTCCCGGCGCGCCGTTCCTGCCGCGGTACGAGGGGAATTACGCCCAGGATCCCGAACTCAACATCGCCGCCATCCGGCATTATCTCGACGCCCTGGAGATGCGAAAGCTGGCGCACCGCATGGCCGTCTTGTTCTGCGGAAAGCTCCCCCACGCCGCCAGCCTTGTCCCCGGCGGCATCACCGAAGGCGTGACCATGCGGCAGATCGCCGCGTTCAGCTCGATGCTGAGCGACCTGCGCCGGTTCATCGATCGCGTCTACATCCCCGACGTGCTGGCGGTGGCCGCCGCTTTTCCGGATTACTTCGCCATCGGCAGGGGATGCGGAAATTTCCTGGCCTACGGCGTGTTCCCGGAATCCGCCGACGGCAAGACGCTGTTCATCCCCTCCGGCGTGCTGAAGGCCGACAAGCCGGCCGCACTGGATGTGAGCCTGATTACCGAGGATGTTACCAGTTCACGATTCTCATCGCCGTCGGGTCTGCATCCGAGCAAGGGCCAGACCCAGGCCGATCCGCAGAAGAAGGATGCGTATTCGTGGATGAAAGCGCCTCGTTACGACGGCGCGCCGATGGAAGTCGGGCCGCTGGCGCGCGTGTTGATCGCGTACAAAGCCGGCCACGCCCAGATTTGCAAGCTGGTGGACGACATGCTGGCCAAGACCAAAGTCAAGCCGGAAGCCCTGATGAGCGTCATGGGCCGGCACGCAGCCCGCGCGATCGAATGCAAGGCGGTGGCCGATCGCTGCGCCGCGTGGCTCGACCAGTTGAAGGAGGACCAGAGCGCCTGCGTCGATTACACGGTTCCCGAGTCGGGCGCGGGCGTGGGTCTGACTGAAGCGCCGCGCGGGGCGCTGGGCCACTGGATTTCGATTGCCGATCACAAGATCGAACGTTACCAGTGCGTCGTCCCGACCACGTGGAACTGTTCGCCTCGCGATGCCCAGGGCCAGGCCGGCCCGGTCGAGCAGGCCCTGGAAGGCGTGGCCGTGGCCGATCAGAATCAGCCGATTGAAGTCGCTCGCGTCGTGCGGTCGTTCGATCCCTGCGGCGCCTGTGCCGTCCACTAACGCTCAATGAACCCCACCGGCGGACAAACCATGACACATACATCAACAACATCGCGAAGACAATTTCTCAAGGCCGGCGCCATGCTGGCGGGCATGCTGGGACTTGGGCCCACGGCCGTCTCCCGTCTGGCCGACGCCGCCGAGGCAATCGCCGCCGGCGCCGCCCCGGTGCTCTGGCTCCAGGGCCTCAGTTGCAGCGGCTGCACAATATCGCTGCTCAACAGCGACAGCCCAGGCCCGGCCGAGATCATTACCAAATACCTCTCGCTCGGTTTCCATTCCACGCTCTCGGCCGCCACCGGGAAAGTCGCCACCGACGCAATCCAGTCGATGATCGCCAAGGCCAAGGGCGATTACATCCTGGTCATGGAAGGCGCCATCCCCGCCGACATGCCCCTGGCGTGTAACATCGGCGGCCAGGACATCGGCCAGTTATTCCAGACCGCCGCCGCCGGCGCCAAGACGGTCATGGCCGTCGGCACCTGCGCTGTCTACGGCGGAGTCCCCGCCGCCGAGCAAAACCCCACCGGCGCCGTGTCCGTCGCCAAATACATGACCGACCAGGAGATTGACGTTCCTTTGGTGGCCATTCCCGGCTGTCCCGCCCATCCGGATTGGGTCGTGGGCACGCTGGCCCACCTGCTCAAATTCGGTATGCCCAAGCTGGATATGAAACACCGCCCGGTGGCGTTTTACAGCAAGTCGATCCACGAACTTTGCCTGCGTTGCCACGACTACGACAACGACATTTTCGCCGCCAAGTTCGGCGACGACGGCTGCCTCCACAAACTGGGCTGCGTCGGCCCGACGACTTATGCCGACTGCACCCTGCGACAATGGAATTCCGGCACCAACGTCTGCACGCGCTGCGGCGGCGGTTGCATCGGCTGCACCACCGAAAGCTTCGCCCGCCGGCGCGACATCGCCATGTTCAAGAAGCCCGCCCCCCAAACCCAACCGGCCGCCAAGGGTTGAGGGCCCATGCGGCGAAGTGATCGCTCAGAACAAATCGGAATGCGTGCCCAGGCGGACAAGAACCAGGCGCCCGCCCGCGGACTCAACTTGTAGCCTTTCTTGAACTGGTTCGTCCGTTCAATTTCAAGCATTCAGATCGTCCATCAGCCCGGCCGCCGTCGAAAATTTCCTGCTTCGGCCCGTGCGCAATTCCCGCACGGCTTTTCGCATCGTCTTGTTCGGAATCCTGACCTCGAACGGCAGGCATTTTTTCAGGGCGATCTGGCTGAAAAAGATCTCAATCGCCTCGGAGTTTGAAATTCCAAGGTTTCCAAGCACGGCCTCCGCCTGCGCTTTGAGTGTCGGCCGGGTTCTGGCATGCACGCTGGCGCTCTTGATGCTCATGGGAATTCTCCTGGCAGCTGTTCATGTCGCTGTAGCACGATCGCAACACAATGTTCAGCACACAACCGGCGGACACACAACCGGCGGATCTTTCCACGCCTTGCGGGAAATCAAACCTGGCATTGAGCGGCGCCATTACACCTTGCCGAAAAGGCTCAGCACCGCCGCGCTGGGGCGGGGGATGACGTGGCCGGCGATGAGCTTGCCAAGGCCGTCGACCCGGGCCTTGCCGGCTTCGACCGCGGCGGTCACCGCCGCCACGTCGCCCTTGATGATGACGGTGATGTAGCCGCCGCCGAGTTTTTCTCGCCCGATGACCTCGACATTGGCGGCCTTGCACGCCGTGTCGATCGCCTCGATCACGCCGGTCAAACCCTGGGTTTCAATCAGCCCGATCGCAAATGGGACTTGGTCGGCCACAAATAGCTCCTTGAATTCTCGTTTGGGAAAATGCACGACATCGCTCTCGATGAGCGGACTGAACTCGCGCGGCGCGTTCCATGCCGCCATTGCCCGCGCGTCCGGATGACTGATCAAATCCACCACGCACGACGCGCCCATGGACCCGGCCAGTTCACGCCCGGCCGCCAGCGCCGACTCCAGGTCCGACACCGGCCCGGCCACCTTGATGCAAGCGCCGTCCAGGTCGTTGATCTCAATCTGCATCAGGCGGACGTTGGCGGCCTTCTCCATGCGATCCACCACCGCCATCGACGCGGTCCAACTGTGGATCTCGATCAGACCCAGCCCCGTGCCGGCGGATGCGGAAGCCAATGGAGTTTGTAGGGCTGCGCGACTCAATTGGCGGCCCTCTCTTTCCCCCTCGCCCTGTACTCAGGGAGAGGAGACAATGGGCAATTCGAAGGATATCGCGACATATTGCGCATTAGACAACGCCCCGCTCCTTCAACCGCTTGAGGACCTCCTGCGTGATTTGCGCCACGCGGTCCTGCTGGAGGTTCCCGCTGCGCACCGCGCAGCCGCCGCTGGGTTCGTCGACGTAACCATTGTCGGCCAGAATGCACTGAAGCACGCGCTGCAGCGCCACGCGGTCCACCTGCTGGTTCTTGCTCAGGGGCTGGCGGCTGCGGCCGAAGGCGAAGCCGCGCAACTCGGCGGCGGCACGGAAGCCTTCGGGGAAATCCGCCGAAAACAGCATGACGTCGAAGAGCTCCAGCAGCCGGAATTGCAGCTTGATCGCCGCTTCCAGTTTCCCCGCCATTGTCAAATCGTATAACTGTCGCGTGAGTTCCGGCACGATCCCGCTGGAGGCGTGCGTGCCCCCGTCGCAGCCCAAAAGCAGCATCGGCACCAGCACGACCTCCCAGCCGGTGAGGAACACAAAATCCGGCCGGATCGGGCGCACCGCCGCGATCATCCGCATCATGTGGGCCACGTCGCCGGAGGAATCCTTGATGCCGCAGATGCGTTCCAGTTCCCCGGCCAGTCGCGTGATGGTGGGCACATCGATGGGACTGGCGAACATGGGAATGTTGTAGAGGGTGATATCAATGGGGCTGTTAAGGGCAATCTCGCGGAAATAGGCGTAGACGCTTTCGGGGCTGAGCCGGTAATAGAACGGCGAGACAATCGCCACCGCGCGGGCGCCCAGTTCGTAATACGCCTCGCAGGCCGCGATGGTCTCGCGCACGTTGCTCTCGGCGGCGCCGGCCAGCACGGGGACGCGGCCGGCAGCCTGGTCGCATACGATCTTGTTGATCCGCCGCCGTTCCTCGGGGGTGAAACGGGTGAATTCGCCCGTCGAGCCGTTGGGATAGAGCCCATGCACGCCCTTGGCGATAAGCCAGTCGATGTACCGCCGCAGCTCCGGCTCGTTGATCTGGCCATGATCGTCCAGCGGGACGATGTGCGGGGTGTAAATGCCGGCGATGCGTGCCTTGCCCGCCCGCGCGTCGGCGTGTTTGGCCACTTGGCTGTTCTTCATGTCCATCAGACGGGCCTCCTCAAATGGGGGCTTGCATATTGTATACAATTGGTATACACTACTTTCATGGTTGTTGCAAGCGCCACGCCCGTACCGCACGGAATGCTCCGGCAGAATCTCCTCGGGCAGGCGCTGGTGGCGATCATCCGCGGCGACCTGCCCGGCGGGCGATGGCTGGTCGAGCAGGAGATGGCCGATCGCTTTGGCGTCAGCCGCACCCCCATCCGCGAGACCATCAATCAACTGGCCAGTTTCGGCGTCGTTCGCCTCTACCCCAACCGCGGCGCCCAGGTGCAGCCGTTTGGATCCGAGCAATTGCGGGATATTTACCTGGTTCGGCAGATTCTGGAATCGGAAGCCAGCCGCCTGGCGTGCGGGCATATCGCCGCCGACGCCCTGGATTGGGCGGCCAGCCAGTCGCAAGCCCTGGCCGATGCACGCGACCATTCCGAGGAATGGGCCCATCAGCAAATGGAGGCCGACCGCAGCCTTCACGACCTGATCGCCCGATCCTGCGGCAGCGAGAGGCTGCGGACGGAACTGCAAAGATATTGGACTCTGATCGATGCCGTACGCATGTCGCTGGGCCACCGCTATGAGGCCCGCGAACAGGCCTTGCGCGAGCACCTGACGATCATTGCGGCCCTGCGCAGCGGCGATGCGCAGGCCGCCGCCGACGCCATGACCCGCCACATCCGCCAGACCGCCGAGGCCGCCGTCAATCTCATGTTTGGCGTCGCCTCTGCGTCCGATAGTGCGGACACTCACGGCCGGAACAACAACCGCCGCGGCAAACGCGGCCAGGCAGCAGTCGAGAGAAAAACGAAGGGATAACCTATGGCTATCGAGGCACTGGGACTACTGGAAACCAAGGGACTGGTGGCGTTGCTGGAAGGCACCGACGCCATTCTCAAGGCGGCCAACGTGGAGATGACCGGCTGGGAACGCGCCGGCGCCGGACTCGTGACCGTGTTCGTTCGCGGCGACGTGGCATCCGTCAAGGCCGCCATCGATGCCGGGTCGGAAGCGGCATCCAAGGTTGGCGCCGTCGTCTCGGCACACGTGATCGCCCGGCCGCATGAGAGCCTCGCGCCCGTGCTGCCCAAACCCGCGCCTAAAGCCGGCCGCACGAAACAATAGGCAAAACCCGTGAGTCGCAGATAGGAGAATTTCCATGGCAGAGAATCAAAACGCCGGCGCCGTCGGCCTTGTCGAAACCAAGGGCTGGGTCGGTCTGGTCGAGGCCACCGACGCCATGTGCAAGGCCGCCGATGTCCATGTCGTCAAGACCGTGCAGATCGGTTCGTCATATGTCACGACAGTCGTGCGCGGCGACGTTGGCAGCGTCAAGGCCGCCGTCGAAGCCGGCGCGGCCGCCGCTTCGAGGGTCGGGGAACTGGTGTCGTCGCACGTGATCCCCCGGCCGCATCCGGACCTGCTGGGCGGCTTTGGAATCTGATTGATCGACGCGGGCAAATCGCAGGAGAACATCATGGACGTTCAGAATGAGGCACTGGGCCTGATCGAAACGCGCGGCACCGTGGCTTCCGTCGAAGCCGCCGACGTCGCTCTCAAGGCCGCCAACGTGAAACTTGTCGAACAGCGCAAGGTCGGCAGCGGGCTGGTCACCATCGTCCTTCGCGGCGACGTGGCTGCCGTTCGCGCCGCGGTGGATGCCGGCGCCGAGGCGGCCGGCAAGGTGGGCGAGGTCGTATCGGTCCACGTCATCCCTCAGCCGCATGCCGATGTGGCCAAAATGGGTTGATCGGGGATCGCTCACTCCTTTCCAGGAGAACAGATGATCATTGCGCGAGTCACCGGATTGGTCGTCGCCACGCAGAAGAATCAGCGGCTTCATGGCCAGAAACTGTACATGGTCGAACCGCTGAACCTGCAGGACGGTCCATCGCCCGGCGCGCCGCACAAACTGGCGCCCACTGGAAAAACCGTCGTCGCCCTCGATACCGTCGGGTGCGGACAGGGACAGGTCGTCCTGGTCGTCCAGGGAAGCAGCGGCCGCATGACCGACGCCACCAAGGATCTGCCGGCCGATGCGGTCATCGTCGGCATCGTTGACACGGCCACGATGGCCGGCAACACCGTGTACGCCACACCATAGCGATCGGGTCTCTATGCAGGGCAGCCTCGTCCAAGATGTGGTGCGACAGGTTCTCAAACAGTTGCACGATCCCGCCGCCGGCATGTCCAGCAGCCGCGAGATGGCAACTCCGGCCGATCTGCGCCGCGATTTTCCCCTGCTGGCCGCCAATCCCAACATGGCGTATCTCGATTCCGCGGCAACCACGCAAATGCCGCAGGCCGTCGTCCAGCGACTGATCCGCTATTACGGCAACGAGCACGCCGTCGCTCATCGCGGCCATCATCGCCTTGCCGAGGGCGCCACCGCGGCTTACGAAAACGCCCGCCGCACGGTGCAGCGGTTTCTCCACGCCGACGATCCCAGGCAGATCGTTTTCACCGCCGGCGCCACCGATGCGATCAATCTCGTCGCCAGCGGCATCCGCCTTGCCGGCCTTTCCCGCGGCGATCAGATCATCGTCTCGGCGATGGAACACCATTCCAACTTCATTCCCTGGATGATCGCATGCCGCCAGAGCGGCGCAACGCTGCGCGTCCTGGGCGTCAATTCGCAGGGTGAACTTCGCCTCGATCAATTGCCCTCGATGCTGAACCCGCGCACGCGACTCCTGGCCGTCACTCACGTGTCCAATTGCCTGGGCACGGTCAACCCCATCGCGCGAATCGCGCGCATGGCCCACGATCGCGGCGTGCCCGTGCTGGTCGATGGCGCCCAGCACGTCGCCCACGCGCCCACAAATGTGCGGGAGTTGGATTGCGATTTCTATGCCTTCTCCGGCCACAAGCTCTTGGCACCCTCCGGAATCGGCGTGCTCTACGCCAAATCACGCTGGCTGGACGCATTGCCCCCCTACCGCACCGGCGGCGGCATGGTTGATGACGCCGATTTTGAATCCGTCCGCTTCTCCGCCCCGCCGGCAAAATTCGAGGCCGGCTCGCCCAACGTCGCCGGGGCCGTCGCTCTGGCCGCCGCCATCGAATACATCGAAACCATCGGCTGGACCGAACTCCAACGCATCGAACACTCGCTGAGCCAATATCTGCACGCATCGCTGGACACCGTCCCCGGCCTGCACCGGCTGGGTTCGCGCCATGGGCCGCTGGCGTCCTTCTGGCTCGATGGCATCGACCCTCCGCGCATCGACGCCATGCTGGCCGACCACGATATCGCCGTGCGCAGCGGTCGCCTCTGCTGCCGGCCGCTGTTCAAGCAACTGGGCCTGAGCGGCGCGGTCCGGGCGTCTCTCTCGCTCTACAACACGCCGCGCGACATCGACCGATTGATCCAGGTTCTGCACGCGATTGCCAAAGGGAGGCGATGATGCAACTCGGCCGGGTCATCGGACATGCAACCTCGACCATCAAGCACGCGACGCTGGCGGGCCTGCGGCTTGTGCTCGTGCAGCCGCAAAACGCCGCCGGGCAGGCCGATGGCGACATCCAGCTTGCCGTCGATCGTCTCGGCGTGGCGGTGGGCCACACGGTTTTGCTGAACACCGACGGCCGGGGCGCGCGGGAACTGGTCGGCAAAGACAAAACCCCCGCACGCTGGTTCATCGCCGCCATCGTCGATCAGGTACAACAAGGTTGAGGTCGTTATGCGAATTGGCCGGGTGACAGGTCGCGTGGTGCTGAGCCGTAGTGAAGGCGGCCTGGCGGGCGGGCGATTCCTCATCGTCGAAGTGCAAAGCCCGGCCAGCCTCACGGGCAAGCCCGCTCGCCCCGGCGACCGCTTGGTTGTGTACGACCACCTCGGCGCCGGCGAGGGCGAGCTCATCGCGTTCACCGAAAGCCGCGAGGCCGCCATGCCCTTTTATCCCGAAAAGCTCGTGCCCCTCGACGCCTACAACGCCGCCATCCTCGATAAGGTTGTCGTCGAGACAGTGCAATAGAAAGGACCGCTCCGTCATGCCCTACGTCAACGAATGGAAAATCCGCCAGGAAATGTGCGATATCGGCCGTCGCATCTGGACCAAAGGCTTCTGCGCCGGCAACGAGGGCAACCACTCCTTCCGCCTCTCGGGCACGCGCATCCTCTGCACCCCCACCGGCGTCAGCAAGGGCGATCTCAAGCCCACCGATATGGTCGTTGTGGACATGGAAGGCAAACAAGTCTCCGGCCATCGCAAACGCACCAGCGAAATCCTCCTGCATCTGGCCATCTACAACTCCCGCCCCGAGATCAACGCCGTCGTCCACAGCCATCCCCCGCATGCCACTGCATTCGCCGTCGCCGGCGTGGACCTGCCCACCTGCATCCATCCCGAGGCCGAAGTATTTCTCGGCCAAGTCCGCACCGCCAAATACGTCACCCCCGGCGACACGCGTCTGGGCGAGAGCATCCTGCCCTACGTCAAAGACACCAACGTCATCCTCCTTGCCAATCACGGCACCGTGACTTATGACGTCGACCTGGAACACGCGTATTACAAGCTCGAAATTCTCGATGCCTACGCACGCATTCTGCTCCTTGCCAAACAGGTTGGCGCCGTCAAACCCCTCTCCCAAAGCAACATGGGCGAGTTGCTGGCACTGAAATCTCAATTCGGCGTCTCCGACAGCCGTGCCAACACGCCCCCCGGCCAACTCGCCTGCGGCGGCCCGTTCGTACAACAGATCACAGGCTCATCGGATTCCTCCTCCTGCCGCGCCAAGGCCGCCACGGCCGGCGGGCCGCCTCGCAAGGACGATTCGCAGGACGACCAACTCATCAACCTCATCGCCGACCAGGTCGCGATCGCACTGGGCCGAAAGAAGTAGCATCCACCACGCCGGCCGTGCGGGGGAGCGGGTGAAAAGGTGACGCGGTGGCAAGGTGACAAGGTGGCAAGGTGACAAGGTGACAAGCCGTTCTCCTTTGCGGGCATGGCGACTTTGCGTGACATTCTTTGCAACTTGCTAATTGAGCAAGGCTTACGACAAGATCTGCCGATAATCGCGTACCGGCCCACCCTCATTCCCAGCCGGATATCGCGGTTTCGCCTCCCAACTGCGACGAAAAAACGCCCCAAATGTCTCGAAAAAGTTCGAAGATGTACTGAAAAAGTCTGAACTCAGCCCGGTCGAGTCGAATCTGGGCGCGCCAAATTGGCCCGCCGGGCAATTCCCTACTTAATCGCTCGACAATATCGTGTTTACCGGCCTTCGCCGGTGGCGCCCGCTTGGTAACAGAAGGAAAGCAGGCCGCAATTCGCTGGAGGTAACGCAGCACGGCCGAATGCGGTAACACCGCCGCGGCGTCGGGCGTGGCGCCCAGCGGCCGGGCAGGCGGAAACGAGCCAGCGGGACAACACCGCCAGCATGAACTCCATCCGCTGCCGGGCGATT
>CAYQTE010000056.1:0-33774 GCA_964420285.1 uncultured Tepidisphaeraceae bacterium | reverse complement strand
CAAGCCGCCCGGCCGGGTTGTAGTCGCCGAACAGAACATCGGCCAGCGCGTTGCCCTCTTCCGGGCTGTTGTGGGCCATGTGAACGATGGCCGGGACATTCTCCTGCGTCCAGTTGATGGCGTAGGGGAAGCTGGACACCAGCACGACCACCGTCTTTGGGTTGGCCGCGAAAACCTGCTTGACCAGATCTTCCTGCCCGCTGCCGAGTGTGATGTTCACCCGGTCAACAGCTTCGCGCCCCTCGCTGTCATCGTCCACCTTGTTCCATGTGTTGTTCGGATTCGGATTGTTGCCCACGCAGACGACGGCGATATCCGAACTCTTGGCCAGAGCGACCGCTGCCGCAACGTCCTTGCCATCGGCGTACTGCACATTCACGCCCGCCCCCACCTTGCTCTTGATGCCCGCCACGGGTGTCACCGAGTAAGGGGGATCGCCGCTGTACCAGTCGAAATCAACCGTGTTGGCCCGCGGGCCGATCATGGCGATCGACTTCACCGCCGTCTTGTCCAGCGGCAGCAAATTCCCGTTGTTCTTCAGCAGGACGATCGCCTCCTGCGTCTCCAGCCGCACCGCGTCCTTGTTCTTCTGCGTATTCCACGGCTCGGTCGGCTCCGTGCCGATCTTGGCGTACGGATTATTGTCCGGCGGATCGAGAAGACCCAAACGGATCCAGACCCGCAGCGTGCCCTTGATGACCGTATTGATGTCCGCCTCGGTCAACAGATTCTGGGCCAGGGCGTCGTTGGTGGGCGCTACCGGCTGGTCAAGGAACTGGTTGATCCCGGCCTTGATCGCCCCGGCCGCCCCGTGCGTCGTGTCGTCATAATAGTGGTGCGCCCGCGTCATGTTGCCCAGCGAGCCGGCATCGGTGCAGATGATGCCGTCCACGCCCCAGTCCTTGACCACCACGGCATTGATGATCGGATTGGCGGTCATCGGTATATGGTTCCATGCGTTATACGACGCCATGAAACACCTGGCCCCGCCCTCGACAAATCCCATCCGGAACGGCACCGAGTAATACTCATAAAATAGCCGGTCATCGAAATCGGATGACGAACCCGCCCGGCCCTTTTCGTTGCTGTTGGCCAGAAAGTGCTTCAGCAGATTCGCCGCCTGCCAGTATTTCGGATCGTCGCCCTGCATGCCCTTGATGAACGAAACGGCCATCGTCCCGTTGAGGAACGGATCCTCGCCGTAGCATTCCTCGGTACGCCCCCAGCGCGGATCGCGACCCAGATCGGCGTTGGGCGCGCGAACCACCAGCCCGCCGGAATGGTATTTGGGGCTTTGATAGCAGTAGCGCACGTCGTACCCTTCCAGGGCGCCGGCCGTGTGCAGGATATTCACATCCCACGTTTCACCCAGGCCGATTGACTGCGTGAAGGTGGTGGTGGTGATGGGATTGTTCCGCTGCCAGCCGCCGGTCTTTCCCAGCGCCAGACCGTGCAGCCCCTCGACGTGTCCCATGGCGCGGATGCCAAGGCGCGTCACGCCCGGCCGCTGCGTCAGGAAGTTGACCTTCTCGGCAATCGTCATCAGGGAGACAATATTGTTAACGCGATCCTCAATCGGTTTGGTTGGGTCCTGAAACGGATAGCTGTTTTGGGCGCCAGCGCGCCCGCCCAACATCAGAATCGCAGCACACGCACACACGACCTGGCGAAGTGGCATTCTCATGGCATTCCTCTTGCGAATTGAACCGGCCGAACCGCGTTCGGCGTCGAATCACGTTCTCTCTCTTGCTCCGAAGTTATCCCATGCTCTCATGGGGTCACAGCGATCGTCTGCTCCACTTTCGTGTCCGCCGACGATCCGCCAACCATAAGCTGTATCTTGTCGTTCTCCACCTCCCAACTCTTGCTGGTGGTGTTCCAATACGCCAACCGGCTGGCCGGCAGCGTCATCGTCACCGTCTTGGTCTCACCGGCCGCGATTGGAACACGCTTGAATCCGCGCAATTCCTTGCCCGGCCGGTCCACCGTCGAGCCGATGTGCTTGACGTACAACTGCACAACCTCATCCCCAGCCTTGGCGCCGGTGTTCTTCACATCGACGCTCACATCGATCGAACCCTTGGCGCTGAGCGACGCCGCACTCGTCCGCAGATTCGAATATGCGAAGTTCGTGTAGCTCAACCCATATCCGAACGGGTACAGCGGCTCACCCTTGAAATACATATAAGTCCGGCCGTCGCGGATGTTGTAATCCATCATCGCCGGAAGTTGATCCAGCGACTTGGGCCATGTCTCATCCAGCCGCCCGGCCGGGTTGTAATCGCCGAACAGAACATCGGCCAGGCCGTTGCCCATTTCCTGGCTGCTGTTGGCCATGTGAAGGATGGCGGGGACGTTTTGCTGCGTCCAGTTGATGGCGTAGGGGAAGCTGGACACCAGCACGACCACGGTCTTTGGATTGGCCGCATAAACCTGCTTGACCAGATCCTCCTGACCACTGCCCAGCGTGATGTTCACCCGGTCAACTCCCTCGCGGCCCTCGCTGTCATCGTCCACCTTCATCCATGCATTATTGGGGTTCGGATTGTTGCCCACGCACACAATCGCGACATCAGACGATTTGGCCAGTTCAACGGCCGCCGCCACATCCTTGCCGTCGGCGAATTGCACGTTCACCCCTGACCCCACCTTGCTTTTGATGCCCGCCAGTGGCGTGACGGTGTACGGCGGAGTGCTGCCGTACCAGTCGCGAACCACCTCATTGCCGCGCGGGCCGATGACGGCGATGGACTTCAGCGCCGTCTTGTCCAGCGGCAGCAGATTGCCGCTGTTCTTCAGCAGGACGATCGACTCCTGCGTGGCCAGACGCACCGAGTCCTTGCTCTTGGGTGTGCTCCACGGATCGACCGCCTCGGTCCCAATCTTGAGGTACGGATTGTCATCCGGCGGGTCGAGGAAGCCCAGCCGAATCCACATGCGGAACGTCCCCTTGATGACATAATCCAGATCCGCCACGCTTATCAGGTTCTGACTCAGCGCGTTCCGGGTCGGCGTGTCGGCCTTGTCCAGGAACTGGTTCATGCCCGCCTTGATCGCCCCGGCCGCGCCCTGCGTGGTATCGGCGTAATAATGATGAGCGTTGGTCATGTTGACCAGCGAACCGGCGTCCGTGCAGATCACGCCATCCACGCCCCAGTCCTTCACCACCACGCTCTGGATGATCGGGTTGGTCGTCATGGGAACCTTGTTCCACGCGTTGTACGACGCCATGAAACACTTCGCCCCGCCTTCCACAAACCCCATCCGGAACGGAACCGAGTAATACTCATAAAACAGCCGCTCGTCGAAATCGGATGACGAACCGGCCCGGCCCTTTTCGTTGCTGTTGGCCAGGAAATGTTTCAGCAGCGCCGCCGCCTGAAAGTATTTCGGATCATCACCCTGCATCCCCTTGATGAACGCAACCGCCAGCGTGCCGTTGAGGAACGGGTCTTCGCCGTAACATTCCTCCGTGCGACCCCAACGCGGATCGCGACCCAGATCGGCGTTGGGCGCGCGGATGATCAGCGCCCCACGGCCGAATTTGGGACTTTGGAATACATAGCGGGCGTCGTAACCCTCGGTGTAGCCAACCTCGTGCAGGATGGCCGGATCCCACGTCTCGCCCAGCCCGATCGACTGCGGATACGTGGTGGTTGTCCCGCCGCCCGCCTTCACGCCGTGAAGCCCCTCGGTCTGCTGCATCGACCGAATCTCCAGCCGGGGCACGCCCGGCCGTTCCGACAGCATCACGATCTTCTCATCCAGTGTCAGCAGCGAGACGATGTTGTTGACCCTCGCCTCCATCGACAGGTTGGGATTCAGGAACGGATATTTGTACTGTGCCCCCGCTCGCCCGCCGAGCATCAGAACCAACACAAACGCTCCGACGACAACACGAACCGGCGTCTTCATCGTACTCCTCCCGCGAAGTGTCTCCCGGCCGAATCACATTCGACCACGGATCGCGGGATTGTACCAATGGCCAAATCCGATTCCAGTGCGGAGTCGAAACCGCCGCATGGCTGCTCCCCGGGTGTGCACGTTTTTCCGGCCAAACGCCCTGCACGAACCGCGAGATCCCGTGCTACACAATCACGGCGGCAAAGCCCTGGTGGCCGACGATTGCGGCGGGCGCACGAAAACCGGGTACATCGCGCTGTTGAGCCGATGCAGCGACAGAAAGGTGAAACCGGGCGGCGGCGTGGGGAGGATCGCGCTGTCCGGGGCCGGGGGATAGATCAGCACCTGGGCGTGGTCGGCCGGAGGCAGCGAGCCGGGGTCGAGCAGGAGCGGCACGTCGCGGCCGATGTAGATGAGAAGATCGTGCGGCAGGATTATGCGGGCATGCGGGTCGGCGTCGTAGACGTTGTACACGACGGCGTCGGGGTAGCGACCGAGAATCATGCCGGCCAGATCCTTGCCCTGGCTGACCGCCGTGCGCGCGTTGCCGTGAAGAAAGACAATGAACGCGAACACACCGAGCGCGGCGGTGGCCGCGGTGAGGGCGTGGCGCGTGCGGCGATAGAGGACGATCGCGCCGCCCAGAACGATGGCGGCCGCGGTGGCGGCTACCAGCCCGCCGGCGTGCGACATCCAAGGATCTTGGCTGGCGGTGAGCAGCGGACCGATCCCATGCGCGCCCGCGATCGCCGCCAAATGCGGCGCGGCGGCCGCTACGTCCACCGAATACGCAGTGCACAGCGGAAATGCTATTGCAAGGACCGCCACCAGCGCCACGTGCGCCACCAGCAGCGAACGCTGTGTCCCGTTCCCCCGACGCCATCGTGGCAGGTGTCGCAAAATCGCATCGGCCGCCAGCAAAGCGGCCGGGCCGATCATCGGCAATATGTACCGGTCGCGCCGCGCGGGCATGAATTCCAGGACGAGAATCGGGATCCACAACCACGCCATGAGCAACGCCAGCCACTGCGGACGGCGATCGTCGGCGTAAGCGGCGTCGATCTCCGGATCGGCAGATTTGTAAAGCCGGCCGTGGTGTTTGCAGTACTCGACCAATGCCACGATGAACCAGATCACCCACGGGACCATCATCGGGAAGAGCACGATGTACGTCCACCAGCCGGGGCGATTCTCGATGGCTTCGTCGTGCAGGCTCACTTCGTTCCACCAGATTCGCAGCGTGCCCGGTAGGTGCAGAGCATAGACATACCACGTCAGCGAAATCGAGATCGCGATGACGGACGAGATGATCGCCGGCCATAACCACGGCCGCCATTCGACCGGCGGCGTACCGGCCCGCCGCTCTCTTGCGATGAGCAGCGACATGAACACGGCAAACGGGACGATGTTTTCCAAAAACGCGGGCGGACCTTTGGATTGAAACGCCAGTCCGGCACAGACTCCGGCGGCAATGCACGACGGCCAGCGCCGCCCATATCTCCATGCGGCGGCAAGGGCGACGTTGGTCCACGTCACCCACAGCGCCAGGTGGATGTCGTAAGACGCCTCGCGGGCGAATTTCAGGAACATGATCGTCGAGCCGCAGATCAGTGCGCCGCACAAGCCCAGCCGCCAGTCGGACAGGATGCGACCCAGGTCATACACGCCGACGAGCATGAGGCATGCCGCCAGCAGACTCGGCCAGCGCGCCCCCCAGGCCAGGGAATTGCTGGACATGATGCCCCAGGCGGTGATCCAGCCGACAAGCGGAGGTTTTTCCAGCCGCACCCGATCGGCCAGCGTGGGGATCAGCCAGTTGCCGTGTCGGACGGTTTCCAGGGCGCTCTCGACGTTGAAGTTTTCCATGCCGCCGGCAAATTCCGACCAGGTCAGCGTTGGCGCCAATGCACCAAAGAACAGGGCAAAGATGAGCGCGCGGTGCAGCCAGGGCGAGGTGAACCAGCGGCGCGATGTCGGGCATGCGGGATTCATCACGAGGCGATCGGGCTTGTCGCGGCCGGCCGAGCCGGGGCCGGCGTCGGTGCCGCTCGATCCTTGGCATGTTCAGCGGCCGTCGCTTCGGGAACCGCCTCGATAAGCTTATCGACGACCTGATCTGGCGATATGCCTTCGGCGTCGGCGTTGAAATTGGTGAAAAGGCGATGCCGCAGCACGGGCTTGGCGACCCGGCGGACATCGTCGCAACTGACGTTAAGCCGGCCAGACAGGATCGCCTTGGCCTTGGCCCCCAGGACCAGATATTGCGCCGCGCGCGGGCCGGCGCCCCAGGTCAGCCATTCGTTGATGAACGCGGGAGTGCCCTGCTCCTTGGGCCGGGTCGCGCGAACCAGGCTCACCGCGTAATCGACGACATGATCGCTGACCGGCAGCTTGCGCAGAACTCGCTGCACATGGAGAATATCGTTGGCCGAAAGAACCGGCTCGGGATCGCCCTCCAGATCCATGGTTGTGGCCCGGACGATCTGGCGTTCCTCTCGCTTGGATGGATATGCGATGTTGACCATGAACATGAACCGGTCCAACTGGGCTTCGGGAAGCGGATACGTCCCTTCCTGCTCGACCGGGTTTTGCGTGGCCAGCACGAAGAACGGCAGTTCCAGCGCGAACGTCCGCCCGCCGGCCGTGACGTGATATTCCTGCATCGCCTGCAACAGCGCCGCCTGCGTCTTTGGCGGCGTGCGGTTGATTTCGTCGGCCAGAACAATGTTGGAAAAAACCGGGCCCTTGACGAATCGGAACGTGCGCGTGCCGGTCGTCTGGTCTTCCTCGAGCACGTCGGTTCCGGTGATGTCGGCCGGCATCAGGTCGGGCGTGAACTGGATGCGGTTGAAATTCAACTTGAGCACGCGGGCGAGCGTGCTGATCATGAGCGTCTTGGCCAGCCCCGGCACGCCGACCAGCAGGCAGTGGCCGCGAGAAAACAGCGCCGCCAGGAGCATCTCCAGAACCTCGTCCTGCCCGATGATCACCTTGTGCAGTTCCTGAAGCAGGCGGGTTTTGACGAACTTGAATTTCTCAATGAACTGCTGATCGCGATCGACTTGTGTCGCGACGGGGGGCGGCGGCGTGGGTGACGGGGCGACTGATGGAGGCACGACGGGCTCGCTTGAGGGAAGCGGCGCGGTCTGTGAATTGTTGGCGGCCTGGGTCAAGGACTCACTCCGGTGACTTTCGCCACCGACGTAGGGTCCGCATTGCGGACCATGACAATCGACGGCGCATTTGACGGTCCGCGGTGCGGACCCTACGGACCTTTCGCCGCCAATGCAGGGTCCGCATTGCGGACCACAATGAACAGCGGCACGGAAAGCGGCCCGCGGTGCGGGCCCTACGAAACGCGCCTAGTGCGACACCACGTACATTAGCACGTTGACGCCCAGCTTTACGGCGTCGGCGTCAGCATAGCCCTTGTCATAGGCACGAGGCAACTGCTCCCAGCCCGCGCTCATGCTCAGCGGCGAATAAATCACCGGCAACAGCCCGTCCTGTTCGATTACCTCAAGGCGCGGCGAATGCAACTGCGGCAGAAGCTGCTGCCCCAGCGGCGCCAGATCGGCGTGCCGCACATCATACAGGAAATTGTACAGCGGATGATCCGCCGCCAGCGTCTTGAGCGATTTGTCCGGATAGATCAGCGCGATCTCGCGCCGGAAAGCCACATCGAATTCGCTGCTGCCCACCGCGTCATCCACCAGCAGCGTGCCGCCGTGATCGCAATACTCACGCAGACGTTTGCGGGCCGTGTCGGTGAACCGGAAATCCCGCTGGCCGCACATGTACAGGACGGGAAACGCGAAGATATCCGTCTTGTCCGGATCGACCTCGACACGCTTGAACTGCACGTGCAGCGTCGTGTTCTGATCGATCGACTTGAGCAGGTTCGGCAACCCGTGCGGCGTCGGATCCCAGTCGCCGTTATGCACGATCTGCCCGATCACAAGCTGATCGCGAGTCTGGTCCGAGGCCTGGTGATAAACCTTGGTATGATCGAAGAACCGGCCGTATTGATATTCGGCCAGGCAGTAGGTGACGATGTTGGCCCCCAGCTTCAGTGCGTCGGCCTGGTCGTAGAGGATTCCGCCCACGATCGGATTGGCGTTGGCATCCCAGCCGCAGGAGAGATCGATGGGCGAAAAAATCACCGCCGCCCGCGTGCCGATGTTGATCGTCTCCAGATACGGCGGAATTTCCTTGAAGGGGTCTTTGTCCTTGCGCACCTTCATCGATGTGATCGGATAGAAGCTGGAAAAAATCGGATGGTCGGTCGGGATGGCGGCCAGTTCGCGGTCGGGGAACACGCGGTTAATCTGCTGGCGAAATGAGTCGTTGAATTCCGGCCGGCCACAATTGCTGTGGACGACGAACGTGCCGCCGTCCAGCAGGTATTGCCGCAGGTGGGCGATGGTGGCATCATCGAACTTGGGCATGGCGGTCCAGCCGGTGAGGTAGATGATCGGCAACTCGGTCGGATCCCAACTGAAATGGGTGAAGTCGGTTTGGACGTAACGGTATTTCTGGCCCAGGTCGCTGTTGGTGAAATCGACCCACTTCTCGATATCGATGATGGTGGTCTGCCAGTTGGACGCGGCCGAGCCGGTCCCCTTGAGTTGCGCCGGCGTAAAGGTGATGGCCCCGACCAACCCCGGCGGCGAGGGCTCTCGCATTTTTTCGGTTCGCCGCAGCGGCGTGGCCGGCAACGGCAGCGGCGCGGTTCCTTCGCCGCCATTGCGTCGTGTGGGCGCGGCCTTGGGAGGGATATTGGCCTTGGGATTGACAAAGTCATCCGCGCGAGCGGCCCCCGCCAGCGCGCAGACCACAATCGCAGCCAGCATCCAATGTCGAGCCATCCACTTCATCATCGGCCGCTCCCTGCCCGGATTATACATTCAAAACGAGCGAAATGGCCATAGTATTGTGGACAATCTACCGCTGCCCAAGGAAACCAAGCAACTCCCGATTCACTTCTTCCGCGTGCGTCCATGTCAGCCCATGCGGGCCGTCTTTGATGACTGCAAGGCGGCTGTTCTTCACCATGTCATGCGTGCGCTGGCCGGTGATGGCGATGGGGAGAATCCGGTCGGAATCGCCGTGAATGATCAATGTGGGTACGTCGATCTTGGGAAGATCCTTGCGGAAATCGGTACACCAGGCATCCACGCAATCGAGGCTGCCCTTAAGCGAGGCGCCGACGGCCACGATCCAATTCGCCTGTACGGCCTGATCGCTGATTCGCTTGCCGCCCAGCACATCGACGTTGAAGAAGTTGGCCAAAAACGCCGAGAGAAACGCCGGGCGGTCGGCCACTATGCCTTGTTTGATCCCGGCGAAAACGCTGCCGACCACGCCGTCGGGATTGTCGGCCGCTTTGAGCAGGTACGGGGGAATAGCAGCAATGAAAGCAGCCTTGCGGAAGCGGTCGGTCCCGTAAGTGCTGAGATAACGGGCCACTTCACCACCGCCCATCGAAAAGCCCACCAGTGCCGCATCGCGCAGATCGAGCTTGATGACCAGCAGGTGCAAGTCCTTGGCCAGCGTGTTGTATTCATATCCGAACGTCGGCTGGCTGGAACCGCCGAACCCGCGCCTGTCGTATGTGATCACCCGATACCCCGCCGCCACGAGCGCCGCCGTCTGCCTCTCCCACGACCGGCCGCTCAGCGGCCAGCCGTGAACCAGCACCACCGGCTTGCCGGCGCCGTGGTCTTCGTAATACAGATTGATGTTCCCGGAATTTTCCTTGCCGACGGTGACGAAGGGCATGAGAGCCTCCTATGCTGCTGATCGAATCGGTTGGGTAACATTATGCCCTTTTTTTCGAGAATCCGATATGGTTAAATCCGCGAGCTAAGATCGTGTGACTTGGGCGCCGCCGCGCCCCAAGAAACGCTCGGCCGTTTTGATACAGGAGACTGCGATGCCTCAACGTCGGTCAATCATGTTTGCGCTTATAGCGGCCCTGTGCGTCGCGGCGGCGCCGATGACTGCGCCAATGGCGACGACCGCGCCGGCTTCGATACAGCCGGCGTTTCTTGAAGAGTCGGCGATCGATCTGCGCTCGCTGCTGGGCGATCCGCCGGCGAGGGACTCGGCCGTGCAGCAGGTCGAACTGGCGCGGATTCTGGAACTCCAGGCGGCGCGCACGCCAGCCGAAGAAAAACGCTGTCAGGATGAAGTGGCGGTGACGGTGTTCGGCTTTACGGGGCAGATGGGACCGTGGTTTACCGAAAAGAACCTGCCGGTCACGGCCCATGTCATGGATGACGCCTATGTTGAATGCAAGGTTTTCAGCAAGGCGGGCAAGGCGATCTGGAACCGGCCGCGCCCGCCGTATGATGATCCGCGCATCCATCCGTGCGTTACGCTCGATACCGACGGTTCGTATCCGAGCGGCCACGGCACGCGCGCGATGGTCTGGGCCCATCTGCTCATCGCGATCTTCCCCGAAAAGACCGAGGCGATCCTCGCCCGCGCCAACCAGATCGGCGACGACCGCGTGATAGCCGGCGTGCATTTCCCCAGCGATGTCGCGGCCGGAAAAATCCTCGGCACCCAAATCGCCAAGCTGCTCCTGGCCAACGACAAATTCAAGTCTGAATTCGCCGCCGCCAAGGCCGAATGCCAGGCCGCCGCGGGCAGCGCGAGCGTGCCCGATTTTCCGGGCAACCGCCTTTTCCTCCTCCCCATGTACTCAGGGGGAGGACAGAGGTGGGGGTTCTTCACCAGCAGCTTTGGAACGCTGCGTCCCTGAGCATCGCCGCGGCGGCCGACCCCCCACCCCAACCCTCCCCCTGAGTACAAGGGGAGGGGGTAAGAGTTTGCGGCGCATAGAGTTACTCTTGCCCGGAACTTCGGCCGCACTCGGCAGCGCGATGGCCCAGCCCCGGCTGATGCCGCACGCTCTGGTTGATGTTACAGTGTTGCAATGGGCTGGCATTTCTCGAATGCCATGATCGCGTGGGCTGCAACGGCCGCGGCGTTGCTGGGGGTCATCCTGATCAAATGGGGCTGGTGGCCCAATCGGCGCGGCAGCGAGCCGAGTTGCCGGAAATGCGGGTATCTGCTGATCGGCATTGACAGCCAGCGATGTCCGGAATGCGGGACGGCTTTTTCCCCGGCCACAGTCGCCCGTGGTTTGCGGCCAACGCGGCGCGGGTTGGGATGGACGGGGCTGTTGCTCGTGCTGGTGGGCGTGGTCGGTGCCGTGCGCTTCGGGACGAAGGACATTTAGTGGTATCAGCACATGCCGGAGTCTCTTCTACTGCGGATATTGCAATCGTCCTACGCGGCCGGACAAGAGAATGCTTTCGAAGAGCTTGATCGGCGCGACCGCGTCGGCACACTCTCGCCGGCGGCGTTTCAACGGCTCATCGCGATCTGCCTTGCCGAGCAGGCATCGATGCGCACCGGCCCATTGACGATAAGGCTCATGGATGCTCTAGATTATTTCCACATTTTCGGGCGTTTGACGGAGGACCAGAAAAAGCAGTTTGCCAGGCAAAGCGTGCGGCAGACGCTCGAGATCCGCCCAAGAGTCTTGCTTGGCGACCGAGTGCCCTTTCGCGTTAACGTGATTCCGCGAGTCCAATTTCCGTTCGATGTGACGGCCAAGGATCTCGATCTGGACAGCATTTACGTTGATGGGCGCAAGACCGCGGGGAGCATTGAGCAAAACAACGCCATGTGTCTGGGTCTAGAAGACAACATGACAATGGGAGAGGTTGCTTGCGGCAGCGTGGGCATCCACCGGCTATCGATTCGTCCCCGCGAAGTTCAGGTTCACCCGGGCCTTGGCGCGCTTGGGAACATTGACTATTTCCCGCCTGACGATATTGGCCTTGTTACTGGGACTTTCGAAGTGGTTGCGCGGTTGCCCGCTGGAGATTTTACTCTTGTTGATAACCCCGCGCTTGCTCCCGCGCTGCGGGCCTGCATCCGCGTGGAGTTTTGTCACGTGGCGCGTTTGAACCCAATGGGCAACTACGAGGTCCACTTGTATCTCGTGGTGCAGCCGGTTCCCGCAAACGTGGGCTTCGATGTCATCGCTCGCTTTGGCGCAGACGAATACAACCTTGGCACCATGAGTTTCACGAAGGACACCGGTGCGTACTTACCAATTCGCTCCAGCGCGCTTCATCTCGGCACGAACATTCCGCCGTCGAAGTTCGACCTCATCTTGCGCAGCGACGAAAAAGTCGGCAGGGAGACCTTCAACGAACACGAAATCTGGCGCGGGGAATTAATCTATCCCAATTTACCGGTGGAGATACTGCAACAGCCCGCCACCCAGTTTTGAATGTTCCGGTGACGTCGGCCGAAGCTGGGGATGACTTCTCTGCACCTCAACTCACCAAATGCGCCGGCTTGGGCAGGTCGTCGTGGATCGGCTGTTGCTTGGGTTGGTCGCCGGCGAAGGTGAAGAGGATCATGTCGTCGTCGATGCGGGCTTGCAGGTGGACCGGACGCTGCCAGAGGCGATAGATGTTCCTCAGGGTTTCGATGGCGTAGCGGATTTCTATGTCCTGGCCGTTGTGTTGGTGGGCTAAATACAGTTCGCCGCGGTTGGCGTAGTTGCCGTCTACGACATAAATAAACGGGCGGCCCATGTTGGTCAGTTGATACAGCAGCGTCTGGCGGATGCGCTGGGGATCGCGGCTGACGATGCGAAGCTGGCCGGTGTGGGCGTCACGGCCGTATTGGTAGAGCTTGTGCTTTTCGATGAAATCGGCGGTCATGAACTCATCGATGAAATTGACATCGTTGTAGACGCGGCGGACCTCGAAGATTTTCTGCCGGCCCTGGCCGAGGCCCTTGTCCCAGCGGTTCTTTTCGCCGAGATTTTCGGATTCCTCGAATTCCTTGCCGAATTTGCCCTTGTTCCAGCGGTCTTCGATGTCGCGGAAGAGTTCCAGGCCGATCTTGTAGGGATTGAAACTACCCGGCGGCATGTGGACGGTGCCGCTGTGATGGTCGGCGTAGTCGATGATGTCGCAGGCCTCGACGAAGTGGCGGGTCATGAGCGTGCTGTGCCAATAGCTGGCCCAGCCTTCGTTCATGATCTTGGTCATGCCCTGCGGGGCGAAGTAATAGGCTTCCTCGCGGATGATGGAGAGGCAATCGACCTGCCAATCGTCGAGCTGGGCGTGCTGGAGGATATAGAGCAGCACGTCGCGCGTGGGCTGCACCGGGGAGACGTGGCGCATCTTGGCGCGTTGATCACGCTCTTTTCTGGCCTGGGCCTCCATCAGTTCCGGCGGGTTGATGTAGCGGTCGAGATAGTCCTTGGCCTTGAACTTGTTGAGCGCCTGCTCGCGTTGCGGTTCCAGGCGGGCCGGTTCCATCGGGCCTCGCTGGAGGAACATGCTGTGGGGATCGATGAGGTCTTCTACGCTGAGGCAGATATCGAGGAATTTCTCGACGGTGTCGAAGCCCTTCTTTTCGACATGGCGGCGCACCCGCGTCGAGTGGTTGGCCATCTCGTCCATCATCTTGCGGTTGGTCTGCTTGAACCAGAGATTGTTCTTGAAGAAATCGGCGTGGCCGTAAACGTGGGCGATGACCAGTTTCTGATCGACAAGCTGGTTGGATTCCTGCAGGTAGGCGTAGCAGGGATCGTTGTTGATGACCATCTCGTAGATGCGGCCCAGGCCGTAGAAATGCTGCTTGCGGAGGCGTTCGTATTCAGCGCCGAATCGCCAGTGGGGATAGCGCTGGGGGAAGCCGCCGTACGCGGCCACCTGGTTCATCTGCTCATAGTCGCACATCTCGAAGATGACGGGGAAGAAATCCAGGCCGTAGGATCGCGCCCGCTCGCGGATTTGTTTTTTCGCGGCCAGGAGTTCAGCGGGGAATGGTCCGATTTCGTGGGAGGACATTGAATCAACTACACCTTATGATAAGGCATTCTCGCATCCAGGATCATCGGGAAATGCCCGATGTTCAAGGTAAAAAGCTGGGCGCGCATTTCATCAGCCGTTGCAGCGATGAGAGCATCAGGCAGTTGGACACCATGGCTCTTGCGGTACTGGCGTCGATAGAGGCCGGCGCGAATTGCGATCGAACGGGTAACCTGAATGACGCGAAAGCCGCTGACGACAATTTCCAACTCTCGGCGTTCATCGCCATCCCGCACACCGCTGTACAACTCGCCTACAGTGATCGCGGAAATAAGCGGACGCTCCGACAGGCCGCGAATGAAATTCGCCGCGGCCGGCAGGCCGCGCAGGTAGTCGATGATAACATCCGAATCGAGGGCGGGCCGCTTGTCCACGTCTAATCCCTCCCCCACAGATCTCGGTCTGACTCGCGCCGCAGCTCGTCAAAATCGGGCAAATCGTCCCGATGCGCCCAAAGCCCCTCGCCGCGAGCGATGGCACCCTTCCAGTCGAAGCTGGAGGCATCGTGAAGAACCTCGCCGAGAGCTTCCTTGAGAATATCCTGTGCGCTTTTCCCCTTCTCTCTCGCGAGGGTCTCCAAAGCCTCGCGCTCGGCGTCCGTAAGTTCGATTTGAACAATGCTCATTCTTCGGTCCTTTCGTCGCCAAAGACGTTTGTTTCCAAAGCGGCTCGCGTCAATGCCCCTTCCCAAAAAACGTCTTGATAGAATCGTAAATGTCATCCTTGGAATTCACCCGGCTGGTCAGCACTTTTTCGTGATTGCGCAGGTGCTCGTGCAGGACGTTGATGAAATTCCCCGAGCCGTAGGCGCTGGCCACCTGGCAATAGCCGAACATGTTGCACATGGGCAGAAGCTGCTCGCGCAGGATGCGGACGCAATCGCGGCTGTCGGCTTCCGACGAATTGTCGCCGTCGCTGAAATGGAAGAGGTAGATGTTCCATTCCTCGGGCTGGTAATGGGAATCGAGCAGCGACTTGCAGGCGCGGAAGGCGCTGCTGATTTTCGTCCCGCCGTCCTCGCGCAGATGATAGAACGTCTGCTTGTCCACTTCCTTGGCGGCCACATCATGCACGATATAACGGCTTTCGATGCCTTCGTAGTTCTTGCGCAGCCAGGTGTCGATCCAGAAACTCTCCAGGCGGACCAGTTCCTTCTGTTCCTCGCCCATCGAGCCGCTGACGTCCATCATGAAGACGATGACGGCGTTGGATTGCGGACTCTTGATTTCCTTCCAGCTTCGATAGCGGATGTCCTTTTTCTGCGGGATGATGATCGGGTTGGCCGGATCGTAGCTGCCGACCATGATCTGGCGTTTGAGGGCTTCCTTGAAGCTGCGTTTGAAATGGCGGAGGGATTCGGGCCCGACCCGGCGGATGCCGCTGTATTTGTCGCGGACGGTGGTGATGCGGTGCTTGCCCTTGGGTTCAATGCGTGGGAGTTTGAGTTCCTCGGCGAGAATCTCGGCCAGATCGTCGAGAGTGAGATCGACCTCCATGATGTGCTGCCCGGATTCTTCGCCGCCCTGGGTGCGGCCCTTGCCGACGGAATCGCCTTCGCTGCCGTCACCGGCCCCGACACCGCCGCTGTTGTCGCCGTAGCGAAAATGCGGAAGCTCAACGCCGCGGACGGGAATGCTGATGAGGTGTTTTCCCTCCTTGCCGATCAGTTCGCCCTTGGTAAGGAATTTGCGCAGGTCCTCCCGTATCCGGCCTTTGACGATCTGCCGGAACCGCTGGTGATCTTTTTCGATCTTGAGGATCATGGCAGATCACACGCTCCGCCGTGTCAGCAACCACAGCCCAATAACCAATATCAACCCCGACCCCACCAGCCCGACAATCGTGCCCGGCAAATGCTGATTCGCAAGGTCGATGGCGTTTTCGCTGTGGTTCCAGCGCAGGGCCAGGCCGTAGGTCGGGTCGGTGATCCAGAAGAAGAGAATCCCCAGCAGGCCGGCGGCCGCCAGGGAATATCCGGAATGGCGATGGATCGGGACCATGGGGTTACTCTTCCTGCTTGGAGTCGCCGCGGGCGAAGATGCTGGCGACATAATTCAGGACGTCGGTGGCACTGGTTTCGTTGTAACCGAAATACTTGATCAGCCGCTGCTTGACGACATCGATCTTCTGCTGGGTTTCATCGTCTACCACGCTGCTCACCAGGTTCTTGAGTTTGATCGTGTCGCGCTGATCCTCGAACAGCTTCAGTTCCAGAGCCTTGAGCAGTCTTGCGTTGGTGTTGTACTCGAACTTCTTGCCGTCCAGTGCCAGCGCGCCGATGTAATTCATGATTTCCTGGCGGAAATCGTCCTTGCGACTTTCGGGAATGTCGATCTTCTCCTCGATCGAACGCATGAGCCGTTCGTCGGGGTCTTCATCCCGGCCGGTGTAACGGTTGCGCACGCGCTCGTGCTGCGTGTAGGCGCGGACGCTCTCGATGTAGTTCGTGGCCAGGCGCTTGATGGCATCCTCATCGGCGCTGATGGCGCGCTGCACCTCGCCCTTGAGAATGTCCTCATATTCCTCGCGCACGACGGCCAGGAGTTCCTTGTATTCCTTCTTCAATTCCTCATCAGTGATAAGCGAATGATGGCTGAGCCCCTGTTCAAGTTCGTTCATGACCATAAAGGGATTGATGGCCTTGTCGAGCTGGGCCTGATGGCTGACCAGCGCGTTGGAGATCTTGTCCTGGATGTAACGCGGGCTGATTCCCTGCATGCCTTCGCGCGGGGCTTCCTCTTTCAGTTCCTTGATGCTGTCCTCGGTGAAGCCGGGGATGCTCTTGCCGTTGTAGAGCTTGAGCTTCTGCAGCTTGGTGATGCCGGCCTTCTTCGGCTCGGCCAGTCGCGTCAGAACGGCCCACATCGAGGCCACCTCGATCGTGTGCGGCGCGATGTGCAGGCCCTTGATCTTGTCGGCCGCGAAATCCTTGAGATAGATCTTGATCTCATCGTCCAGACGGATGTTGTAGGGCACGTCGATCTTGATGGTGCGGTCGCGGAAGGCCTCCATCATTTCGTTGCCCTGCAGCTTCTTGTATTCCGGCTCGTTGGTGTGGCCGATGATGACCTCGTCGATGTACGTCTGGGCGAATTTCTTGGGCTTGATCAGGTGTTCTTGGCTGGCGCCCAGGAGATCGTAGAGGAAGGCGACATCGAGCTTGAGGACTTCGATAAACTCGACGATGCCGCGATTGGCGATGTTCAGTTCGCCGTCGAAATTGAACGCGCGGGGGTCGGAATCCGACCCGTATTCGGCGATCTTGCGGTAGTTGATGTCGCCGGTCAGTTCGGTGCTGTCCTGGTTCTTTTCGTCCTTGGGCTGGAAGGTTCCGATGCCGCGGCGGTCTTTTTCCGAGAGGATCAGCCGCTTGATCTTGACGTGGTCCATCGCCTTCTTCCAATCGCCGTCGTATTCCTCAAGCAGATCGCCGTAGATCTTGCGGCAGAAGGGGCAGATGTCGCCGTAGAGACGAATCCGCCGGCCTTCGGGAAGGCGCTCGTTGATCTGGTCGAGCACTTCCTGCCGGGCCTCCGGCGGAATAAGCAGCAGTGGCTCTTCGTGCATGGGGCATTCGACGAACTGGTCCGGCTCATCGTCGCCGGCATTGTGGCGATGCGTTCGCCAGAGATAGGTATAGCAGCGGCCGGCCTCGGAGCGGGAATAGACCTCCAGGCCCTTTTTCAGGAGCCGTGCGATGGTGGATTTGCTGCTGCCGACCGGGCCGTGCAGCAGGAGAATGCGTTTTTCCGTGCCGTAGCCCTGGGCGGCGGACTTGAAGAAATCGACAAGCTGCATGAGCGGCCGTTCCAGGCCGTAGATGGCGTCGGCGCCGCGATCGATCGGATCGGCAAAGAACTTATAGCGATTGATTTCCTGCTTAAACTGGACATGCTGATCCGAGCCGTAGCTGAGGATCATGTCGTAAACGCGTTGGAAGGCGTTTCGGGCGACGGCAGGACTCTCCTGGACAAGATCGAGGTAGTCCCAGAACGATCCCTCCCAATGCTGCTCACGGAAATGGGAGACATCAAGCTTTTTATCGATAATGGAGAGAAGCGGATTATTCTTTGCTGGCATAAGTGTTCTCCAATGGCCCCAGCGATCGCACGCCGGGGCGCGACGTTCGGCGCGATGAAAAACGACTTCATCGCCAAAGAGTCGAGCCTGGCTCGTATGATTGGTCCGCGGAGAAGATCGCGAACCGCAAGGCGGGCTTGGCCCACCCCGAGGCACATCGCCGGCGCGCCATCGCGCCGCCCATCCCATGACCGGACCTCGCAGCCCGGCCGTTGCCGATCCACGCGACCGCCCGATTTCCGCCGCAGGTCGCTTGCGGCTTTCTTCACTACAAAGTTTATCCCCGCCGGAGGAAACTGTCCACGTATTTTGCGATGCACTTTCGCCAGGGTGATGCCCCGCCGACGCCATTGGCAGGCGGACTTTGACGATTATGCCATACAAGCGAAAAAGCGGCGGCTCCGCTCCGCGAAAGCCGCCGCTTGCGTCCGTAGTGTTGGCTTACCGGCTTCCCGCCGGCGTGTCAGAAACCGGCCGATTCGCCTGTCAGCGTGCGGGCGACGAAGGTAACGGTCGGAGTCGGCTCGGTGGCAGTCGCGGCCGCGGCATTGCACGCGGCGGCCTTGCGGGCGGCGGCTTTGCGAATGCGGCGCGTACGGCCGACCGTTTGCTGATCCACGGTCGCCCGACGCGACGGATTCTGCTGGGCGACTTCGACGGCGGATTCGGCGTCCGGTGCGTAGAGATCAGCGCCGATTTCCTCCGCCAGGCCTTCGGCCCGCTTGTAGATTCCGCCGCAGCACATCACCTGCAACTCCGGGCAGCAATTCACGTCGCGCAGATAATCGATGAGCTTGCGGACTTCGGGAACGCCGCTGGGCAGCGTGGCGAACATGACCAGCAGATCGGGGCGGATGTCGCCGATCATCTGCAGAACCTCATCATCCGGAACACCGCCGCCGGCAAAGCGAACATTCCAGCCGGCGTGCTCGAACAGCTCGGCGCAAATCTGGCCGCCGAGTTCTTCCGGCTCGTCGTTGCCGCAGAAGATCAGGGCCTTCTTGCCGTTGGATTCGGATCGCGGCAGGCGGGTGGCAACCTGACCGGCCACCGAGCGATTGAGCATGGTCGCCAGGCTCATGGCGCTCTGCGAGATGCGGTCGTCGCGGAAAAGCGATTGTACAAGCTCCATGGTGTTCCAGACGAGCTGGGTGAGCAGTTCGTGCGCGGTCAAGCCGGCATCGAATGCCTCGTCGATAAGCTGGCGGCAATGGACTCGATCACCGGCCAGGATGGCATCGAGATAGGCTTGGGACAATTGACGGTTGATGGATCGGACGCTCATGAACGTCTCCGGTAAAAGGAGGCGCCGGCCGGTACAGCCCAATCCGGGGGCTGCGGCCGCGGGAATTATTCGAGCATCCGTGCCCGTTTCTGGGACGCTCTCATGTTAAAATGGATAACATGAGTCACTTATAGTATCGGATGGCAACCAAAAAAGCATTACCCATTTTAACATTCTCTCCGGTGAGGTTGACGGACGGCCGCATTTCAAGAGAATTCAGAGAACCTCTCGCAGAGGCGCAATGGTGCAGAGGAGAGGCAAAATACACGTAACGCTGGTCGGAAAGGCCGTTTGCATCCGACAGCAAGCCGGCCGCGATTGGCTTATCGGACCATCGCTGTTCGGTCGAAAAATCAATCTCTGCGCCTTTGCGCCTCTGCGAGGGATATTTCCTTTTCTTGCGTTACCCTACGCACCTCAGGATCGGACATGGCCGACGATCGGATCGAGCAACTTGACGGCGTCCGCTCAGCCGTGGTGAAGCTGGGCACGCAACTCCTCTCCGACTCCGACGGCCGGCTGGATCACGAATTCGTCGGCACGATCGCCAGCCAGGTCGCGGCTATGCGCCAGCGCGGACTGCGCGTGACACTCGTCAGCTCCGGCGCTATCGGCTGCGGCCTGCGCGAATTGAAACTCGACAAACGCCCCACCGATCTGGCCGTCTTGCAGGCGGTGGCGGCCGTCGGTCAGCGGCGGCTCATGGACGTCTGGGCCAGTGCGTTCCAGCGGCACGGCCTGCCGGTGGCGCAGATTCTCCTGACGCGCGAGGACATCGACGACCGAACCCGCCACCTGAATCTGCGGAACACGATCCAGGCCGTCCACGAATTGGGCGCTGTCCCGATCATCAACGAAAACGACACCGTCAGCACCGACGAACTGGTGCGCATATCGTTCGGCGACAATGACATTCTTGCGGCCATGGTGTCGCACGCGCTGGTGGCGGATTTGCTCGTGCTGCTCACCGTCGTCGATGGCTTGCTCGATGAATCGGGCAAGGCGATCCGAACGGTTCACGGCGTGGACGGCGCCGGCAAATTGGTGCGGGCGGAGAAATCCGCCCTCGGCAAGGGCGGCATGGATTCAAAACTGGCGGCCGCCAAGACCGTCACCGACGCCGGCGCCGCCATGGTCGTCGCCAACGGCCGCATGAGCGATGTGCTGAACCGCATCGTGGCCGGTGAGGAAATCGGCACGATCTTCTGCGGATCGTCGCGGCGGCGCTCCGGCCGGACCCGCTGGATCGGCAGCGCCCGCCCCGCCGGCGCCATCGTCATTGACGCCGGCGCACGCCGGGCTCTGGTGGAACAACATCGCAGCCTTCTCCCGGCCGGCATCGTCGCCGTCGAAGGCACGTTCTCCCGCGGCGATGTGGTCGCGATCAAGTCGGATGACGGCAGCGAAATCGCCCACGGCCTGACCAACTACAACTCCGACGACATCCAGCGCATTCGCGGCAAGAAAACCCAGGAAGTCCGCAAGGCTCTGGCCGAAGCGGCGTATGATGAAGTCGTCCATCGCAATAACCTGGCGATGGTGTGAGGCCCGGCCGAGCCGACGCGCAGTTTGAATATTGATGGCAATGGAGTGAATCATGTTGACAGCATTTGCGGTCCGGAATTTCAAGAGTCTGGCGCATGTGCCCGAGACCGATGGCGGAGTGCTCACGTTTGGGCCGCTGAATGTATTTATCGGCCCCAATGGCTGCGGCAAGTCGTCTTTGCTTCAAGCCATCGACTTCGTGAGAGCGTTCTTCAAGACGTCTGTTGAGGTTTATCTCAAGGACCGCGAGTGGGATTACCGTGACCTGCCGAACTTGCGTCAGACCAGCAAAGGTATTTGGTGGTATCTTGCAGCCGAGCTTGAGGCCGATGCAGAGGGCAGAGGTGGCGGGCGCTATGAGTACGTTGTCACGCTCCAACCTCGCAAGCATTTAGGCGTCGGCGACGAACAACTGGAGTTCACCCCGACGGGTGGCGTGCCCGAAACCCTCTTGTCTCGCACCGTTCGCGAGTGCTCGTACATCAATCGGCACAGTGGCGAAACAGAGCATCGTGAGATCATCAGCCTGCCGGCAAGCGTCATGAGCCGCTGGGATGCGACCTCCGACCGCAAGCGATACCCGGAGGCCATTCACTTCCGCGAATGGATCGAGCAATTTCACTCCTACCTCATCTGGGATCCCAAGATTCTCCGCTATCCGGATCGCGGCAAGCACGATCAGCTTGGCTCGTCGGGTGAACACCTCGCGTCCGTCATCGGCCGGCTGAAGGACAAATCGCCAGCAAAGTTCGAGCAATTGATCAAGCGGCTGCGCCGTTTGTTTCCAACGGTCACGAATATCTCGGTCGCCGGCCGCGGCTGGGGTTGGCGCACGATCAGGCTGCATGAAGGCAACGGCAAGGAAATCGTCTTCAACAGCGAGCAGATGAGCGATGGCGTGTTGCGCCTGCTTGCCATCACCAGCTTTCTTTATACCGATACCGCCCCCTCGCTCATCACGCTGGAAGAACCCGAGAACGGCGTGCATCCGCAACTCATTCGCGAAGTGGTTCAGGTTCTGCGCGAGCTCACACTCCGCAAGCCGCCCAATCGCTGTCAGGTGTTCTTTACGACGCACAGTCCTTACGTGCTCGATGAGTTCTTCGATCATCCCGAGGAGGTCTACTGCATGGACCGGCCGCAGCCGCAGGCCGGCGCGCGGGTCATTCGTCTGAGCGACAACAGGCAACTCAACCTTGCAAAAGAGACATTCAACAAATCGCTCGGCGAAGCGTGGGTGACGGGTGTTCTTGGCTCGACGGCGGGGGCAAGGAACGCATGAGCACCAAGATTGGCATTATTTCCGAAGGCCCAATTGATCACGTACTTTTGCCGCCGCTGCTGAGCCAACTCGCGTCCAGGGACGCGGGATACGAATGGCCGGTCGAAACCGGCGACGTGGCCGAGCCGCTCCAGATTCGCAAGCGCGGTCACGGCGGAGTTCTTGAAAAAGTCCGGGCACTCGTGAAGTTTCTGACGCGAGATTCTCTCGGATACGCCTTCTTTGTCATTGTGCTGGATCGTCGCACCAAACACGTTCAGGACGAAATCAGGAAGCTCGTGGCCGGCAAGGACGGGTTCATCATCGGAATTGCCATTGAGGAAATCGAAGCGTGGTGGCTGGGCGACCGCACCAACACGCTGGCCTGGTCTGGTTTTACGCATGGCACACTCCCGGTGTGCCGCTACAACGTTTGCAATCCCAAAGGCCAGGTGGTTTATGCGGCCGAGAAAGATCCAGAGCCGAAAAAGACCCTTGATGAATTGACCCAGCATTCGACGAAACTGGATTTCCGGTATGGCGAAGGGAACACGGAACTGGCGAGCCAGTTTGCCGAGGATCACTGGAAACCCAATGCCCGACTCGACGAAATCTCCGTGCAGTGTCCCAACGGGTTCGGCGAGTTTCGAAAGCTGGCTCGTCAAGCGTTCCAAGCGAGCCGTCAACGCGACGGCTTTCTGCTATGAGCGGCAGTCGTGTCGGGTCGGGGCCACTGCACGGGGCCGACAGCCTATCAGAACTGGTAGCTGACGATAATCTTGCAAAGATTCGAGCCGACAAGCTGATTGCCGGTCACGTGGTTGTACACCGGCAGTTCGACATCCGCATAGATCATCAGCGGATGGATGTGGATTTCAACTCCGGGCGACAAGAGGACGCGCTCGTAGCCCGACGCCACCGGGTAGGCCGCGTTGGGTCCGCTGTCGTGACCGCGCAACCCGTCGAGCACCTGCACGATCGGGATAACGCCCACGCGGCCGAAGTTTATTCCGTTCAGGTAAACTCCCAGGGCGCCGTCGGCTTCAACTCCAGGACGATACTGGTCCTGCGTCAGTTGGGGTATGTCCAGGTTGATCTGTGCAAACCAGGCCAGCCTTTGGTCTTTTGTCAGATAATTCCGATAGAAACCGCCCAGGAGAACGTCCGTGCTTCCGGTGCCGATCTCCGAGTCGCGATCGATGTCCTCGTATTGATCGTTGTGCCGGAAATTGCCGGTTGGGAGCTTGAGTCCAAACGTCACGCCGGCCGATTGATCCGGAAAGAATCCGTCATAGATGGCTTCCACGCGCATGTCGCCGATGGTGGTCCAATCCTGATCGACAATGTCGTTTCCGCTGGCGCCGCCGGTGGTTTCAAAATGCCGGTTCGCCAGCGGAAGCTCGGCCTGGATTCCCCAACTCCTGTTGAACATGTACTGAATGCCAGGTGTGAAGAAACTGGTGCGGATATTCTTGTCGTCGTTGTCCGCCGACGACGCCGGCTTGACGCCGCTCCAGTTGATGTTCTGGTCCTGGTAAGCGTATTCAAAATACACAGTCAGCCCCGTGCCCTGTGGAAGCATCGATTCCGTGCCCACATCAAATATCCCGCACCCGCAGGCGCAGGCGTCGATGGGCGTGTACGGCGACTGTTCCAGGGCCATTTCCTCGCTGGCCAGATCCCCCAGCGATACAGCGGCCGATGGCCTGGTCGTTGCTACGGCCGGCGAAGCGGGCCGCACCGTCGCATAGGCGAGCGGATCAAGAGTGAAAGGACTGAAATTGCCCGTGATACTCTGCGCGATGCTGGGCTTTGAGTTCACCCAGAGGCCGCAGATCCCCAGCCAGAAGATCAACTGCATCTTGGATAATTGCATGGGATTCCTTATGAAAAGCGGCCGGATGCAACCGACGCATCAGCGACCGCGGCATTTTGTTCGGGAAGATCGGGATTATCCGCCCAGACGCAAAGGACGCCCGCAAGGCGACAGAGCACCAAATACGCATCTCGCCAGGTGTGGCCCTTCTTGCAGATCAAACGGCCGAGTTCATCTCATCGGATGAACTCACCCTTTGCGTCCTCTGTGTCTCTGCGGTGAAAAATCCCGTTGGGAATCAGACCGCGCCAGCCGGCGGCCCGCGGCAGTGATCGCCGTCGATCAGGGTGACCGACATTCGCGACGGCGGCTGCGGAATGGGAAGAAGTTCCAGCGGCTGCATCGCCGCCGGCCGGTAATCATACACCGGCGGCAGCGAGAGACTCGCCATGAACTGGCAGATAGCGCAATTGGAGCGATCGACCGGCGTGGGGTTCCTTGGCGAACCCGCCGGAACCTTGCCCGCGCAACACGGACAGGTACTTCTCGTCGCGCAGGCTGGGCAGATGGGGCAATCGTCCGTGCCGGAACGGAAAGCGACGATCCCGCGCGTATGGCCGGGAACGATGATGTTCAGCCACACCGCTTCAAAAAGCAGAATCGCGATGCGTAACGCTCGGCTGGACATCAACAGTCACGTTAGGAAAGCAACGGGGCAAATTCAAGGCTTGGGTGGCCTTGCCTCGCGAGCACCATCCGCCCTTCACGGGCTGGGGTTGCTCGGCCTCAGCGAATCCAAATACGCTGCCACGGCCCGTTGCGTACGCTGGCTGGCGATCACAATCAGGCTGGTTTTTTCCGTCGCCACGGACGGCGCCTTCCCATCCTCGCCATTCCACGTGCCGGGCATCACGTTCTCGCGGACCAGCCTAACCAATGCGGCGCGCGGGCCGGTCAGGTCCGGCTCGGTTGTGGCGGTCGTCGGGCCGATCGCGCCGCCCTCTCCTACCGGACGCGGCGCCGGCGACGGTTGCGGCGGCAGCATCGCCAGCAGCAGCGGCTTTACCTCATACGATCGGGTCACGACCACCTTGTCGAGGTTCGCTACCGTGTCGATCGTCAGCGCGCCGTGCTGGATTTCGTAATCGACCACCTGCCGCCCGTTCTGCGCCTCGGCTAGAATCGCCTCGACGATCCCCCCGACATTCACGTTCTTAAGACTGATGTCGATCCGGGTCTCCTTGCTCACCGCCGCCCCCTGCAAGGCATCCCAGTTCACGTTGATCGTCAGATCGGTCAGATCGCGTATGTAATCGAAAGCGTCGGACAGGCTGAAGTCCTGGAGACGCGCGCTGGGGATCTGCCGGCCGAGGCGCGCGACCGTGCTCTTATCCGCCGCGATGTCATCCGGATCGCTGGGGTCCGGACTCGGCAAGTGCGAAAAGACCATTCCTGGTCCCATCGAACTGAACGCCGGCACGGGCAAACCGGGCCCGGCGCTGGCCGGCGCCGTGGTCGGCGGCGTCGCCGCGGGCTGCGCGCCAGCCACTGCGGCAACGGCCAACCACGCCAGACACGCCGCCAGCCGCCCAAATCGTCGATCAAACGCGCCCATGACGCTCCTCCACCAGAGACACGCTCGCCCGTTCATACTACCGCCGAGCGGGTGTTTTGTTTCCGCTCACGCCCACGCGGGCGCTCATCCTTTCCATCAACACCCGAGCAGATTGCCTTCTCGTGACATGCCCGCGGCCGGAATATAGTGCTCCTTCAATCTCTCTTTCCTTTGATGCCCCGCGAATAAATTGTTAACCTTGGGCGTTCTGCATACTGGGGAAAGCGGGGTGCGGCGTGATTTTTTGGTTCCGATACCCTCGGAATATCGCGCTCGCACGCTTTCCTTGGTCGTCAAAAACGGAGCGGCCGAAAAACAGGGATGTCGAACTCGTCCGATGGTCTGATAAACGGTCGTGTCACAATGAGTTATAAATTCCAACGCCTTCGAGACAGAATTCGGCAGTCCGTCGCCTCCGGCGAGCTTTCCGGCAAACTGCCCGGCGAACGCGACTTGGCACGCCAGTTCAATGTCAACGCCAAGACCCTCAGTAAGGCCCTCACCGACTTGGCCGCCGAGGGACTGTTGCAGCGCAGCATCGGCCGTGGCACGTTCGTGCGCGGAAGCGGCGACGCCGAAGCCACCGCGCCGGGCCAGTGGATGATCATATGCGATTGGGCCGATGCCACATCCCCCATCGTGCGATCCCTGGTCGAAGCCAACCCGGAGGCCCGCGTCGTTCACGATGTGACTTCCCTTCGCCCCAGCTTCGTCAACCAGTTTGCCGCCGTCATCGCCTTATCCGACCTGGCGCCCCCTGCCTTCGTACGCGACCTCATGGTGCGCGCCATTCCATTCGTCGCCGTCGGGCATCAATCCAAAACCTATTCCACCCACGCGGTCCTGATGGACATCCCCTACCAGGCGACGTGTGTCGGGCGCGACCTGATGCTCGCCGGCCATCGGCGATTCCTGGCCGTCGAAGATCGCAAGAGCACTCAATTGGCCGACTCGCTTCGCAAGACCGCCGCACGCTATGCGCCGGATGCGACGGTCGATCCCTGTTACGGCCGAGAGGTTGCCGCCCTGGTCGAAATGGGCCCCACCGCCCTGGTGTGCGATTCCCTCGCCAGCACGCGCGACGCTCTGGCCGCACTGGCCGTCATCAACAAGCAAGTCCCGCGAGACATTTCCGTGGCCGCCGTCGGTTGCGTCGCCGATGAAATCCCCTGCACCGGCTTCCACACCACCTCGCGCCAGCAGGCCCAGGCCATCGTCGATCTTCTCAAGGACGTACAACCCAGCCGCCCCTCCACCATCTGGCTCACCGGAAACTATATTGACCACGACACGATCGCCCCGCTTCCGACGGCCGGCCTTGGCGACGATGAACTCCCCGGCGGCCTGCGCTTCCCGTCGATCGCGGTGTGAACCAATCCGTGGGCGGCGCATGGCCTCTCACACCTTCTGCCGTTTGTCCCCCGCCATCGCCGCTGGCAGCGCCAAACCCGCAAGGACCAAAGCCGCCGTATCCGTCAGGTAGATCAGCATCGACTGCCCGTGCAGCGATTTGAATTCCGCCCCGCCGCTTTCACCCTTGAGCCGAAGCGATTCCATCCTCGGCGTAATCGCCGTCCGCGCCACCGTCGCCCCGACGCCCGCCAGAATAAACAACAGCGCGATGGCCAGCCGCGTGCTCGATCGCTCCGACACATGCCAGATCACCCCGGCCGCAACGGCCGTCCCCGCCAGAATCATCTGATACAACTCGAATCGCACGAACAACACCGGCGCCGCCTGCTTGGCCAAATTCTCATCCGTCCCGAACAGCGCCGTCACGCTGATGAACATCGTAATCAGCCCGCCGAGCCACAACGCCCACAACACCGCGACGATACAATTGAGAACATAGCGCATGCCCCGATCATACGCCGCCCGCGACCCCGGTACGATGGGCCGCTGGCGGCAACTCGCTTGCGAGAATAATTGTCGATAACCACTTCCCGCTACAGCTCTTATGATCGAAACGACGCCCCGCCGTGCCCCGTCGCACCCTCGTTTCCAGCCGAATATCGCGGTTTCACGCCCCGTCTGCGACGAAAAGCTGGCCCAAATGTCTCGAAAAAGTTCGAAGATGTGCTGAAAAAGTCTGAACTCAGCCCGGCCGGGTCCGATCTGGGCGCGAAGGGAATTGAAACGATGGAACCGCGGATGAACGCGGATAAGACAAGAACCGGATTTTATCTGCGTTCATCAGCGTCCATCTGCGGTTGATCCGTCCCGTTTTCGAAGCGGCCGCCAAGAGGACAATAATGCCAACGCCGAAAGTGCCGGCATGGCCGTCTCCGCTGCTCCCCGGCTCCCCCTCTCCCCCGCTTCTTCGGTGTCACAGAATGTCCCACAATGTCCAACCCGGGGGGTGGGGGTAGGGCCGACAAGATGATCTGGTGACAGGGTGACAAGGTGAAGGGGTGCAACCGAATGCAACCGAATGCCCCATAGGGGGGGGGGGTAAAGATGGGCAAGGCATAATTGAGGGTTGCCGTCGATTGCTCATTGTCCCCTTTCCATTGCCTGACGCTGGCCATTGTCAATTGCCCAATATTCATTGCCCAAAGCCCGTTGTCGTCGACCCTTACATTAACCAAACTTCAAGCCGATGGCAAGAGAAAAATTCTCCCGGCCCGCCCGCTGGCCGGTTTTGCTGCCTTCGTCGCGCTCTGCCGCAAAATGGTGAAAACACCGCACGGGCGAATCTGGTAAGATAGTCGCGCCGTCGGCCGTGGAGCGGCCCGGTCTGGCCGAAGCCTTGAGAGGAGTATCCGGTGAGCCGGCAACCGTTGGGTTGACGGCCGTGCCCTCAAGCCCCAGAGAGGCGGTCGGCCAAGAAATGAGCGAAACCCGTATTGTGTCCCCCGATTCCTCGCAGATCGCCAAACTGGCGGGCTCGTTGATATTCAGTTTGCCAAGGCGTGCTAGAGTGTGATCGCGCCGCGAATCAACTGGCAGATTTCGCTTCCGTCAATTAGCTTGCAGCCAACACCGCGCGCTGCTTCCCTTGCCCCGTCCGTGAAAGTGCTCGACGTAACCACGGCACACCGGTGGCATCTGTAAATCGTCATTCCGGTGTAGGCTTCTTGGACCGCCTCATTGCTTACCGGATGAACGTAGCATTTTGCTTGCACGGCAACCAACACGCCATTACGCCCGACCACAAGGTCAACGCCCTGGTCGCCGGACCGACCCGTCCTTCGAACAAAGTACCCAAGGAAGACGAAAACCTCGGCGAGAAAGCTCTCAAACTCCGGGCCTGACATATTTCTGAAATCCGTGTGCAACAGTCGATTAAGGGGAAAATCCTTTGCTCGCAAAATGCCCCTATAAATCCGCTTCGCCTCAGAATACCGCCGGAAGCAATCTTGAAGCACTGGTCGCGTCACGGCCCGGTCACGGCGCAATGAGTCGACCCTTTGGGACGCGCGGGCAGCGGCGTGCTTAAGGCCCGACAAATCGCGAGGGAATAGGATGGGCACGATGGCGAGCCCAAGGAAGGGAGCCAGGCTGCACGCCATGACGATCAAAAGGCTGGGGTTCGCGAGGAAAATTGCGCCAAGCGATGAGGCGACGGCGATAACGCTGCAACAGGCCAGGGCCGCAGACCAGGCGGGTACGGAAAACCACTTTGGCAATGCCGCAAACCGCGCTCGGGCGTTGGCCCACCTTTTCCTGACCTCTGACCAGATCAGCCGTATTCCAAGCCGACGGTAATTGGAACGGACGCGACGATAAGCGCCGGTGGCTGGGCGCAATTCCGCTATTGCGGCGTTCACAGAGTGGAGCCGGCGCTGCCCCGTAAACCGCTCTACAAGATCAATGTCAATCCCACGCATGGCGACCTAGCCATTCATAACCGCCAAATCGGCTTCCGCCTGACGAAGCTTGCAGTGGCGTACGGTAGCTTGGTTCTCAAGCTCCGCTAGGCGGGAACCTGCCCCATCGGTAATTGCTCGCAACTTCCGCGGCCCTTCGCAAAGACTGCTCTGCAGCGCCGCACGCGGGCTCCGGAACTTCGCGTGCAGCGTGCGTAATTGTTCGGGGCGAACAACGCCGTTGGGGTCAAATCTGAAGCCAGACTCCTTCGAATCCCTCCAAAGTTGCAGACGGCTCTTCAACTCCGGTCCGAAACCCTGCCCCTGTAGCCTCGCCAGATTAGCTGGATTTATGTCGAGCGCGGTTTCAACTCCGCAAGCCACCAAGATGCTCTTCCGACCCGGACCAATAGAGGCGATTACGGCCTCCTCGATGCGGAACTGCCGCAGGTACTCATTGCGTTGGATGCGTTCGCGGTTGCCCATAATCTGGTTTCGCTCATGGACAAAAGCCTGCTTCAACCCTTCATAGTCGCGTTTGGCGTTTTCCAGATCAGAAAGGGTCCGGCGGTACTCTTCCTGAAAGGCGCGAGACTCGCGTGACCAGTTATCGACGCTCGCTTGAGCGTCCGACCTGGCCCTCTCGAGCTTATTTGAGCGGCGCGATCGTTCTTGCTCAAATTGGCGCGCTATTTCGGCAAGGCGGCCGTTTTGGATCCGCACGGCTTCGCAATCTTCGTTGTATTGCCGCATTACAGCTTCCCAACGGCGCTTGGCCTCGGCGTTTCGCTCAGAAATCAGCGCACGCTTGGCTTCGATGCGCTTGCAATCCCCTTCCCATTGAGCGACACGCTCCGCTTCTCGCTGCCGAACTACGTCTCCCCATAGCCTCTGCCTCGCCGCGTTGCGCGCGGCAGCCTCCTGGCGCAGCGCTGCAACGCGCTCGTAGTCGACGCGCCAGCGTCGCTCCCCCTCGATGTTCCGCGCCGCTATTTGTCCCCGCAGATGCGTAAGTTCTTCGACCTTCCCTCGCCACGCCGCGACCCGTTTTTCATTGGTTTCACGGATCTGAGCCCGTTGCAGGTCGATTCGCATAAGCTCGTTTTGCCTTGCACGAGACTCGTCCGCAACTCTGCGGGCCGCAGCGTTTCGCTCACGCCGGTATCCGCAGTACTCGGGCAACCAAAGCGATAGGAAGGTAACACCGAAGGCCAAAAGAAACACGCCGATCACAATTGCGGCGGCCCAAAAAAAGACCGTGAATGGGAGCAGGACGGCCGACAAAATCATCCCGTATTTGGCACGTTTGTAATCACCCGTCGACAACGCTCGGCGGTACCCGTCCTTTGCCACCTTCACATGGTCCCTGGGTTGCCAAGACGGCGTTTCTGGCTCCTTCAGCAATGCGAGGGGCGGGTCGATGGGGGACGCCTCGATTTGGAAAGTCGGCAAGTCCGGCAAAGGCTCGTCTTGGTAGGGAGCCTCCGGCAGTGCGACATCGAATCGCGGCTGGTACTGTGGAATCGACGGCAGCGGCTCTTGTTGCAGCGAGGGGAGCGGTGGGGGCAGCCTCGCTGGGGGAAGCCGTTTGAGGTCCAAAGCCGGCGGGATCGGCTCGCCAACAAAACTTTTCTGCGGGCAAATCCCCTGAATCGCACCCGCGCCAGGCGGATGCGGTACGGCCGCGATTTGCCGGTAAAGCGATTCAAGGTCGAAGCCATCGTCGAATTCGTAGGGAATCGGCCGCGACGTGAAGAATGCGACTCCGCCCTGCCGCTCAATCCGGCACCAAGGGCATTCGCGCAAGTGCGATGGGAATTCATGGTCGTCCGGTTCCGCATCGCACACTCTGGTGTTCTTCTCAAGCTCACCGAGGGCCGTGCGCCATGCCTCGGAAGTTGGGCGCGACGGGAATGCTTTGGAAAAGGCATCCTCGAACTTGCTGCCGATTCCCTGGGGCATCGCGTCCAGGTGAAGCGCGTGCGGCGGGGGAGCCATCTGAAAACCCGCGGCAGCCCCGCTGAAGGCAAATCGCCCCTCCGAAATTGCACGCGCGACGGCCGGAGCGTCGCCAGAACCCGTGTACCGCCCAACGAAGGGATGACGCCCCATAAAGAGCAGTTGGAAAATGAGGACAGCTAATCCGAAGCAATCGTGACTCGTCGTTCGATCTTCAGCGCTGAACGCCCTGCCCTGCATTTCTGGCGGCGTGTAGGCGTCGGTGCCCACAAGGCACCGGAACGTCCGACCGGCGAACCGAATCTGAAAGGAATCGCAGTCGATGAGACGTACCGTCCCCTGCGGTGAGACCATGAACCCGCGTTCGTTCAGGTCTCCGATCACCTGGCCCGCAGAATGCACATTTTCAACGGCGGCGGCACAGTTCATTGCCGTGTGCACAAGGAACTTCCACTTTGCTTTCGGAAAATGGACTCGCCTGTCCACGGGGCTGAAAAGTTGATGAATCTCGCGGTGACCCGAGATTTTTGGCATCAAAATGCCGACGGGCTCAGCGCCGGCGCGGCGAAATAGAACGCCAGTCGGCCACGCCGCGACGCTGAGCAGCGCGCCCGTCCTCAACCCCGCCATCGCGCGCATTTTCTCGGCGCCGCCCGTGTCAAGGGGCCTGTGGTAGATTTTGGCGACGGTATCGCCTCTACCTTGCACCTCAAGGATCACACCCTCGCCACCGCGTCCCAGCTCCTTTCCGGTCGACACGGGGCAACCCTGATCATCATAAAGCGTCATTGCCACAGGGCGAGACCCTCGCCGCGAGAATCAGCGTTTTGTCGTCGTCCGTTCTTGCGTTGACGGCGGCGGACTCTAGAAAGTTGTGCAGTGGATCAACCAACTCAGCCTCGCTACCGGCATCCCGCAGCGCCTTGAACATCGGCGCGAAAAACGGCTGGTGAGCCGTTCTTTCCACATAATTCAGCGCCAGCATTTGTAATCCGTCGGTAATCAATGCAGCCTCGTCAACCGCGCGCGGGACGACTTCGATCACCGCTTTCTCCTCCGCATCGTGGTCGGTGACGAAATAAGTCTCGTTCTGGTATTCGCCATTCTGCGGCCAAAACACGGGCCGATAGAGGCCGGCCTGCAAGATCACAATCGCGCCGTCCCCAATTTGCAGAAAGGCCGAAGATGCCGGGCCCAAGACGCCCAGCGCCAGCGTGCACGCCAGTTCGCGCGGCGCAAGCGACCGTTGCGCCGCCTCTCGCCCGAGTTCCTCCCGCACGCCCGTTACCCACGACCGGATGAGTTCGGGGGTCGCCAGCGGTAGCGGATTACCCGATCGCAGGTACCCGCCCGCGAGGCGGATGGCCTGCTCGGCGGCGACCTTCGATCCGATTTGTGACTGCCTCTCGCTCCCCGCGCCGTCCGAGCAGGCCAAAATGAGATACTCGCTCCCGTCCAACCGGATTGGGACGGCCAAGTGGCTATCCTGGCAAACGAGTCCGTCGCGGCGATGAGAGTCGCCCTGTACGCTTTCCCCGACAAATCGCCACATATTCAGTTCCCAGCGGGTATTTCGGCCCAGCCCGCGGGCGTGGCTGGGTTTTCCAATTTGACCTGTTCATCCGACCTCGAATGCGAGGTCCGCGTCAGTGAGCTTGAAACCCATTGGAAAAGGTCACGAAATCGAAGCCCCTTGAGTTTCAACGGCTCTCTCTGAGATGAGAGCTGCTTCAACACCCCCTGGTCAGCGTCGTCCACGCCGACACTGAAGAACAGAAACGCCTTCTTCAACTCGCCGTCCTTGATTCGTCGCGCAGCTTCATGCCACTGGTCAGTGGGGGCGCCGTCAGTAATCAGGAATATCCACGGCCGGTAATAGGCGATGCCGTGGCCTTTATAGGTCTGCTTCCGTTGCGCCAGCATTTCAATCCCCTTCAGGATGGCGCCGCCCATCGGAGTGTCGCCATCGGCAATAAGCGATTGCGGGCTAAACTGCTCGGCGGTCGTGAATTCTGTCACGACGTTCACACTGCCGCCAAATGTCACAACAGCCAACTCGACCCGCTTGGCGGCAAGCGCGTCGGCTAGAAGTTCATCCCTGCATTGCATCAGACCGCTGTTTAGCGCCTCGATCGGAGGCCCCTGCATTGATCCGGAGGTGTCCAGAAGCAGCACGAACGGGACGCGCGGCTCTGGGTTATTCACAAACTCGACCGTTGCGGCACCAAACGGGATTTGTTCCGCCATTGTGGTCACTCCTTTCGCGGGATTGGCGAGCGATGTTCAAAATCGCTGCGCGACGTTCGGATATTCTATTACAAGAGGTCCAAAGCACAACAGGGCCCGACGTTTCGCGCGGCCATCTGCGTTATCGCCTGACTCCGGGCAAGACCCCACTTCCCAATTTCCCGGGCGAGAATGCAAGCCGCCTCTTGGGCCTGTGTATAAGGGTGGGCGAACAAGAGGCGGCCAGGCAGGCGGGTGCGCGTGGCCGGGAATATAGGCACGCTCACCGAATGCTCGCCGGGCCGCACGGGCACTTGTCGCGGCGGCGGTTGGTTCGCACAATGCGGGCATGGCTGAATCG
>CAYQTE010000055.1:0-33983 GCA_964420285.1 uncultured Tepidisphaeraceae bacterium | reverse complement strand
CGGGTCCGAGTGGGAAAGGCATCTAACGGTTCGCGGGACCTTTATGTCGCTCGCGGGACCTTTATTTCGTTAAAATGAGGGTGCTAAGCGGGGCTTTGTAGCTGGTTGGTGATGATAGCGAGAAATATTATCGGTGCCTTTCTATTCATCGGAGGTCTTTCGGTGACTGCGGCGGCACCGTCTCAGTCCTTCGGCTTCTATTCAATTTGTGCACTGCCGGCAGTTCTCATTGGGTTCTGGTTATTGGTAGGACCGGTTATAACGCACTGGCGGCCGCGCAACCGCTAGGTCGCCGAGCGCACTGCAAAACGTTCATACGGGTGTGCGCTACAAAAACAACTCATCCGGGCATTATCATGCGCGCGCTATAAAAATGTAAGCGTCCGGCGAACCGCGTCTTCAAAGTTTCCGCCGGGGTCGTCAAGATTCCGGCATGACGCACATCACCTCCACCACGGGCAACGGCCCGCAGCGTAACTCGTCCAAAGGGAAGTTCTGGCGCAACGCCCTGCGGCAGTTCCGCCGTAGCGGGCAGACCGTCCGCGCGTTCTGCAAACAGCGGGGACTGACCGAGCCGTCGTTCTATGCCTGGCGGTACGCTACGCCCGCTGTTGGGCGTGGCGCGGCGCATTTGAGATAAAGCCGGTGCGATGCTATTCTTGCCGGCGTCGCGGCGGAAGTGACTGGCAGTGGCCGGCCCGGCGCGAGCGATGTCGAACCGACGGCGGCATGGAAACGAAATCTTCGGCGGACCTCAACCCCACCCAAGAGGAGACGATGGTTAATCGAGTAATCGCGGTGTTGTGCCTGGGCGCGATGGCGGCGATGTGCGGGTGTGCGGACTCGGCCAGCGGACCGACGGCCGCCCGCGTGGGGCCGACCGGGGCTCCCGCTCACGTCGAACTGGCGCCGGAACACTCCTTCGTCAAAACCTGGCGGGCCGAGCTGGGGCTGGGAGACAAGCAGACGCTCAAAGCCCTTTATCTGCGCACCGGCCGGGTGTTCGCTTATACCACCGACAACGATGTGTATGCGTTCGACCGGTTGACCGGATCGGTGTTGTTCGCCCAGAACAGCGTCGTGCCGGCCGGAAAGACGCTCTGGGCGCCTATCGTCCTGACGGATTACATGGTCTTCCCCAGCGCGTTCACCTGCGAGGTGTATTCGACCAAGGGCGATCTGGTGCAATCGGAGCAGCTTCCCTTTTCCGTGACGAGCAACGGGTGCGCCGGCGACGGGTCGTACATTTTCGTGGGCGCGTCGATGGTCGATTCGGACATCAGTTCCTCGGGCCGGCTGGCGTGTGTCGATGTGGCCGATAAGTACGTGCCGCTGGTCTGGTCGCTGGTCACGCGCGGGGTTGCGGGGTCGCCGTCGTTCGTGTCGGGAACGTGTTACACCGGCGGCGGGGACGGCTGCCTTTACGCCGTGGACGAGCTTCGCCACAGCGCCTGGACCCTGAAAGACGGGGATGTGTTCAAGACCGATAAGGCGATCGTTGGGGATGTCGTGGCCGACGGCGCCAGCGTGTATGCGGCGTCGATGGACGAGAGGCTGTATTGCATCGACCGCCAGACGGGCAAGCTTCGATGGCAATATTTCGCGGAGGTGCCGCTACCGCAGGGGCCGGTGATCTCCACCGCCAATGTCTACCTGTTTGTTCCCGGCAAGGGACTTGTGGCGATCTCGCGGACGTCGACGGGCGCCATCCGCACTCCCGCCTGGACCAATCCCGATGCGCTGCAATTCCTGGCCGAGGATGAGCGATATTCCTATCTCCGCATGATGGACAATTCGCTGCTGGCGGTGAACAAGGCGACGGGCGAGCCGGTCTTTCAGTCGGTCAAGACCAACTTTGTCGCCTATGCATGCAATCCCAATTCGAAAGAGGGCTTCTTCTACGCCGGCACCGCCGATGGACATGTGTACCAGATCAAGCCGGTGCTGACCCCCGGCGTCGTCGGCGAGCTCATCGGGCAGCAACCCCTGAACCAGGCCCCGGTGGGCCATTGAGTTCCTTTCCGGAAACCAACGAAAATGTCCGATCTGATTGCGGCCAAACGCGCGTTGTTGTCCGTCTCCGATAAAACGGGTCTGGTCGAATTCGCCACCGCACTGGCCGGCGAATTCGGCATCGAACTCATCAGCACCGGCGGCACCGCCGCCGCCCTGCGCAAGGCGGGACTGAACGTCACCGACGTCTCGGCCGTCACGGGTTTCCCCGAGATGATGGACGGCCGGGTCAAGACGCTGCATCCGAAGATTCACGGCGGACTGCTGGCCCTGCGCGATCATCCCGAACATCAGGCCGCCATGATCCAGCACGGCATCCAGCCCATCGACCTGGTCTGCGTGAATCTGTATCCGTTCGAGAAGACGGTGGCCCGGCCGGATGTCGCGTTTGAAACCGCCATCGAGAACATTGACATCGGCGGTCCGAGCATGATCCGATCGGCGGCCAAGAACCATGCGTTCGTGCTGGTCGTCACCAGCCCGGGCGATTACGAAAAGGTGCTGGGCGATCTGCGCAAGCACTCCGGCCAGACATGCGGGAAGCACCGGCTCAAGATGGCCTGCAAGGCGTTCGACACGTGCAGCCGGTACGACGCGGCCATCGCGACGTACCTGAGCGGCGCCCTCGCTCGCCAGGATGCCGCGGGCGCGACGAAAAACACCGCCGTGGGCGAAGGCGAGACCAGCCCGATGCCCCAGCGCCTGACCATCGAATTGCAGCGCAGCGCCGATTTGCGTTACGGCGAGAACCCGCATCAAAAGGCGGCGTTGTACTTAGGCCGTCAGCCCGCCGAGGCCTCGGTCGCCTTTGCCCGTCAGCTTCACGGCAAGGAGTTATCCTACATCAATCTGCTGGACGCGGATGCGGCTTTGGCGACGGTGAAGGAATTCTCAACTCCGGCGTGCTGCATCGTGAAGCACATGACGCCCTGCGGCTGCGCGATTGGCGACAGTCCCGCCGAAGCGTTTGCCCGCGCCTATGACGGTGATCCCCTGGCCGCGTTCGGCGGCATTGTGGCGATCAATCGTCCCATCGATCTGGAAACCGCCAATGCCATCGCCGCCATCGACAAGCTCCTGGAAGTGATCGTCGCCCCGCGCTTCGACCCGGCCGCCAAGGATAAGCTGGCAGCCCGATGGAAGAACGTGCGCCTGCTGGAGGTTGGCGACATCGGCGACGCGGATGCGACGGAATTTCACATGCACAGGATCGCCGGCGGGTATCTGGTTCAGCAGCGCGACCTGGCCGGCGCCCAGCGCGACCAGTGGAAGAGTGTCGCCAATCGCCAGCCGACGGATGCGGAATGGGCGGATATGCAGTTTGCGTGGCTGGTGTGCAAGCACGTCAAGAGCAACGCGATAGCGGTCGCCAAATCCGGGATGCTGCTGGGGGCCGGGGCCGGCCAGATGGACCGCGTGACCTCCTGCCGGCTGGCGATCACCAAGGCCGCCGACCGCGCCAAAGCCGCCGTCGCCGCCAGCGACGCCTTTTTTCCCTTCGAGGACGGCCCGCGCATCCTCCTGGAAGCCGGAATCACCGCCATCATCCACCCCGGCGGCTCGGTGCGCGACCAGCAGACCATCGACCTTGTCAACCAGTTCGGCGCCGCGATGGTCTTCACGGGCACGCGGCATTTCATGCATTGACGGCTCGCACCGCGGGACGCCAATGCCCTGGAACTCAATGGAATTGGGGAGTGAAACGATGGCCGACATAATTAAGGTGCAGGGGACGCAGGTTTCCATTGTTCACCGGGACCAGAAGGACTACATGTCCCTCACGGACATCGCCAAGCATCGGAATGCCGACTCCCCGGCGGATATCGTGAAGAACTGGCTTCGCAATCGAAGCACGATTGAGTTTCTGGGGCTTTGGGAACAGCTCAATAACGCATCTTTCAAACTGGTCGAATTCGACCAGTTTAGGAACGAGGCCGGGGCAAATCATTTTGTTCTGTCGCCGCAGAAATGGATCGAGTCGACAGATGCGATCGGTTTGGTCTCGCGATCCGGGCGTTATGGTGGGACTTTCGCGCACACCGACATCGCGTTTGAGTTCGCCTCCTGGATATCGCCGCAGTTCAAGCTGTATCTGATCACGGAATTCCATCGACTCAAAGAGAAGGAACGCCTGGATCTGGGCTGGGACATCAAACGAAACCTGACGAAGATCAACTATCGAATCCACACCGACGCGATCAAGACGAACTTGATTCCGCCGGAGCTTTCCAGGGCACAAACGAATTTGGTCTATGCCAGCGAGGCGGACGTTCTGAACATGGCGTTGTTTGGAACGACGGCCCGTGATTGGCGCGACCGCAACCCCGGCAACAAGGGGAATATCCGCGACGAAGCGACTGTCGCGCAATTGGTATGCCTCTCAAATCTCGAGAATCTGAACGCGCTGTTCATCCACCAGGGCCTCGCGCAGGACGAGCGATTGCGCAGGCTGAACGGGATAGCGATTCATCAGATGAAACTCCTGACGGAAGACCCGGGCGTCAAACGGCTGGGTGGCACCAAGTAACGTCCCCAGACGCCCGCTCGCCCGTTCCATCCGGCGATATCATTTTGCCCCAGCCGGCAGCGGCTCGAGGCCGGTCGGATGCTCCAGGAGCGTGGCAAGAATGACGGCGGCCCGGTGCCGGTCGACGTTGTGCAGACGGATGCGGAGCAGTGTTGACTTGATCGCGTCGATGATCAGGAATTCGCCCTGGAACAACGCCGGCGTAATGATGATCAGGAGCATGGCAGTGAACGGATCACTTTGTGGCCCTTGCGAGCGCGTGCCGGTTTCAATGAACTGATTGATCATGTCGGACCGCGAATTCTGTCGCGTCACAATGGCGAGGATCGATGTGCCGGCGAGCAGCACGGCGCTCAGAGCGATCCCGAGTTGGACGGCTTCCTGTGGTTTCACGACGCGGGCGTGCCCAACACGCGGCGGGACGAGCGGGTGGGTGAGCAATCATGCAAGAACGACGATCATGACCGACAGCACCGCTACGACGATCGCTAACCCGCCAACGACTTTGAGCCGGCTCTGGCGCCGTATCTCGGCCTCGCGCGATTGCATCCGCGCCATGGCCGACACCGCGACCAGCGAAATCGGCGGCAGTGGTTCGCTGTGGATGCGGACCAGCCAAGGTACAGGATGTTGAACGGTCGCGCTTGGCATGAACAAATATCACAAGCGATTTGCCGCAATAATCCATTATAATTGGCCTTCGCAAACCTAAGGAAAGGAATGGCGATGCAGCAGACGCAATTGACCGGCCGGCAGATTCAGATGGTCGTGCTTGTTTTCGTCATCTTCATGTGCGCGCTGATGGCCTATGTGTTCACAGTGCTGCCGACGGAAAACGACCCTGTTGGGTCGAAACGTAGCGCGATGGTCTCTGGGATGATCGCGGGACTCGCAACGCTGTGGTTCGCAAAACTCATCGTCGAGGCGATGCGCGATCGCAGACGGGGAATCGACCGGGGCCCGGCAACGGTGAGCCCGTGGTTCGACATTTGGTTCGGCGCGACGGTGGCGGCCGGCGGGATCGTTTGCAGCGCGCTGACTTTTTGGTCCGCGGCCGCAGCGGGGGGTGGAATGTGGACGCTGTATTATGGAATGATCGCGTGGGGCGTGGTCCAAATGCTCGTTGGGTGGGTCAAGCGACGCCGCCAATCAAACGCCGCCACGGTCTCTCCGGAATCGCGAGTACGATCAGGCAACTGAGCCGGAGCACGGCATTCCATGATGGCATGCCCGCGTCGGTTCGCTACACTCGGGGCCATGGCACTCTATCGCATCGAGACCGGCGGGAAGTTGCAGCCGTATCTGCAGCAGGAATGGCTGCTGACCAACGGGCTGGGCGGGCTTGCGGCGTCGTCGGTGGTGGGGTGCAACCGGCGGCGGTATCACGGGCTGCTGTGCGCGGCTGTCAATCCGCCTGTCGGGCGGATGATGTTGGTCAACCGCGTGGCCGAAGTTCTGCTGCTGGACGGCAAGACCGAGCCGACGATCGAATTGTCGATCAACCAGTTCGGCTCTTCGTTTCATCCGCATGGGGATCAGTATCTGCGGGCATTCGAGCTCGATGAGGATTGCGCTCGGTGGGAATATCAGGTCGGGGAGATTCGCATCGTCAAGGAAGCCCGCATGTATTGGGGGAGAAACGCGACGGGGCTTCGTTATACGATCGATCCCGGGCCGCGGCGGGAGGTGGAATTCCGGCTGCTGCCGTTTCTTTCAATGCGCGATTTCCATTACCTCCGCCGCGGCGGCACGGGAAATTTCAAGACCTTCGCGAGCGAAAAGCAGGCGACCATCACCGAGGGCGAATTGTCCGTCTCCATGCAGAGCGACACGGCCACGTTCGAGGAGCGGCCGGATTGGTGGTATGGGCATACATATCCCATCGAGACCGAGCGCGGGCAGGACGATCGGGAGGATCTGTTCGTCCCCGGCCGGTTTGTGCTGCGCGCGATCGGGCCGACGACGATGACGGTGTGGATGTCGACCGAGCCGATGGACTGGCCGGTGTTCGAGAGAGTGTCGGATGCGCGGCCGAAGGACACGAATCCGGCGGATACGTTCGCGGGCGGCAACACGTCGGTGACTCTGCGCCGTCTGGCGCATGCGGCCGGGGATTTTGTGGTGAGGCGCAAGGCGCCCGACGGCAGGGCGGCGCTGTCGGTCATAGCGGGATATCCCTGGTTTGGTGACTGGGGCCGGGACACGATGATTTCGCTGCCGGGCTTGTTTCTCAGCACGGGGAAACTCGATCAGGCGCTTGATGTGCTCAGTTTGTTCGCCCAATACGTCAGTGAGGGGATGATTCCGAATTACTTCGACGACCGCACGAGCCGGCCGTCGTACAACACCGTCGATGCCAGCCTCTGGTTCATTCATGCTTGCTTTGAATATCTCAAAGCGGGCGGCGATCGCGCGGCGTTTGAGGCTGTGCTTCGTCCGGCCTGCGTGGCGATTGTCGATGGGTACAAGAAGGGCACTCGCTACCACATCAAGATGGACGAATCGGACGGCCTGCTGTCGCAGGGCGATGAATCGACGCAGCTCACTTGGATGGACGCCAAATGCAACGGCGTGGTCTTCACGCCGCGGCAGGGGAAGGCCGTCGAGATCAACGCGCTGTGGTATCACGCGCTGAAGCTGCTGGGCGATGATGCGCTGGCGGAAAAGACGGCCGGAAGTTTTCGGCGGGCGTTCTGGATCAATCCGTTTCGCGGGCTGGCGGACGTGGTGGATGGGAACCCGTTGCGGCGGGATTTGTCGATGCGCCCGAACCAGATTTTCGCCGTCAGCCTGCCGAACAGCCCATTGACGGCGGATCAGCAATCGGCCGTGGTTGAAACCGTTCGCCGTGAGTTGCTCACGCCGATGGGACTGCGGACGCTGGGGCGAGGAGACGGGCGTTATAGATCGCATTACGGCGGCGATGGGTTTTCGCGTGATGCCGCGTATCACAACGGCACGGTCTGGGCCTGGCCGCTGGGTGCGTTTTTGCAGGCGTATTTGAAAGTAAACAACCGCTCACCGGCTGCGATTGAGCAGGCTCGCCAGTGGCTAACGCCATTGATCGATTTGATGGGCACGGGCGGATGTATCGGGCAGATCGCCGAGATATTTGACGCCGATCCTCCGCACCGCCCGGCCGGGTGTTTTGCACAGGCCTGGAGCGTGGCGGAGGTTTTGCGCTTGGCGGTGGAATTGAGGATGTGAAATGGGGGTGAATATTTTTCACGCGAATTTTGCGCGACCATTTGACAAATCGCGCAATATCGGCATTATGGGACGTAGATCGTGAACGACCCGGCTGTCGTGCCGGTCGGTGGAATCGAATCAGTCGCACACGGAGGTGCCGCATGTCTGGCCGATCACTCGTTTGGGGTACAGTGCTTATTCTGGGCGCGGGAATGCTTGCCGGCGTGGCGCCGGCTCCGGAAAGCGTTGAATCGCAGCCCGATGTCGCCAATTCCAACTACCAGGTCGAGGGCGTTGTCAACGCCTCTGTCTTCGTCCGCAGCGGGCCGCAGGACAGTTACTACTCGACCATGAAGCTGGAAAAGGGCGCCAAGGTCACCGTTGTCGGCGAGCGGTTCGGCTGGCTCAAGATCGTCCCCCCCGAAGGCAGCTTCTGCTATGTCGCCAAGGTCTATGTCGAAAAGACCGGCGACGGCACCGTCGGCCGGGTCAACGCCAAGGATATCAACGTCCGCGCCGGCAGTTCGCTGAACACGATGAAGACCACGGTGCTGGGAAAACTTTCCGAAGGCGATCAGGTGCAAATCCTCGGCGAGCAGGAAGAATACTTCAAGATCAAGCCGCCGGCGGATTGCTATCTTTATATCAGCGAACAATTCGTCGATCAGGTGAAGGTGCTCGGCGCCGCCGGTTCCACTGGCGGGGCGGGCACGGCGGCTGTCGCGGCCGGTACGGCCGTCACTGGTTCGAGCGTCGCTGGCGGGGCGGGTTCGTTTGCCGCGGCCACGACGATCCCATCGGGCATCGCCGGCGCCACCACGATTCCATCGGATGTAACCGCGTCGGCCTCGTCGACGACCCAGCCTCTGGCCGCCGCCACGACCCAGCCGGACGCCACCGCCATTGATCTGACCCGCTTTGACGCCCTTGAAGCCGATTACTCCGCCGAGAGCGTCAAGCCGCTGGATCAACAGCCGATCGACGAGATGCTCAAGGGTTACAACGGCCTGCTGAGCGACAATCTCCTGCCGGATTCGCTGATGCAGATCGCACAGCTTCGCTCGCGCGTGTTGGCGATCCGGGCCGATTCCAAGGCCAAGCTGCTGGCCGCCCGCGAGGCCCAGCAACAGGCCGAAAAACAACGCATGGTTCTGGTCGCCGAAAACCAGGAACTCAGCCAGCGCATCAAGGACACGACCATCACGACCTATTCGGCCGTCGGAACGCTCCAGGCTTCGAGCCTGCAAACCGGCGGAGCGACGCTGTATCGCCTGACCGATCCCGCCAACGGCCGTACCGTCATTTACATCCGCAGTTCCGATCCGGCCATCGTTCAATATGTCGGCCAGTTCATCGGCGTGCGCGGCCCGGTCTCGACCGACCCACAGATCGGCCTGCGCCAGATCATCCCGACGGCCGCCGAGCCCGTGGATGTTGCCAAGGTGAACGTGACGGTGATCGCCGACATCGCTCCGCCGAGCCTGGCGCCCGGAGCGCCGCAGGCGAATGCGGGGAATTGAGTTCGATCATCAATACGCCAGTCCCAGATACCGCCGCATGGTTTGCAGAACGGTGATATTCCCGATCGTGTGTTGCCCGGTCACGGCCGGTGGCGCGCCATCCAGGACGGTGGCGGCGAAGGCGTCGGCTTCGATGCCGTAGAGTTCGCCGTTGGCATCAACGGTGCGCACGTCGCGCGGCGGGGGGCCGATGATCGCGGGATTGTCCATGCGGGGGGGGATGCCGCGCGTGACGATGTATGTCGCGCCTGTTGATGGCGGTTTCCACGGGATGGGAACCTCAATGTAACCGCGATCGCCGCCGAGATAGGCCGTGTTGTCCAATTGCACCGCCATGCCGCAGGTGAAACTCGCGAGTATTCCGTTGGGAAAGACCATCGTTCCGGCCGCGATGTCATCAACGCCGCGCGGATGAATCCGCCCCTGGGCATGCACCGCGATCGGTTCGCATCCGGCCACCAGCCTCGAAAAGTCGATGCAGTAGCAGCCGATATCCATGAGTGCTCCGCCGGCCAGCGTCGGATCGAAGCGAATGTTTCCGTCGATCTTGCTGGTGTGGAAGCAGAAGCTGGTGCGGACGATTTGCAGCGTGCCGATGACCCCGCTGGCCAGCGTTTCCAGAACCGCCCGCGTCAGCGGATGCGAGCGATACATGAACGCCTCCACAAGCGTCAGGCGTTTGCTTTCGGCCAGAGCGAACATCTCCCGCGCCTGCTCGGGGACGACGCTGATCGGCTTCTCGCACAGAACATGTTTCCCGGCCGACAGCGCCGCCAGCGTCCACTGGTGATGCATCGAATTGGGCAGCGAAATGTAAACCGCATCGACATCCGCCCGCGAAAAGAGCGACGGATAATCGCCCAGAGCGACCGGGATCTCGAATTTACGGGCAAATTCATCGGCCGCACCTTGAGCCCGCGACGCGACGGCCGCCAATGTCCCGCGACGGCTGGCGCGGACGCCGGTGACGAATTGCCGCGCGATGTTACCGGTTCCCAGAATTCCCCAGCGAAGTTGTGTGCTCATAGTGGAGAAACAATACGCGCGCGGGTTGCCGGGGACAACCGCGACGGCTCCTGTTCAATTTCGGAATCGCGCACAATTCATTTCACGCCGGCCGTGCACTCTGCTATTCTGTGCGGGCTTTTTGTTGAACGAAAGAGGTTAGGCATTCAATGACACGGACCAGTGGATTGTTGGAACGGGCGGGCAAAGTGCTCATCGGGAACTACGCGCGGCAGCCCATTGTCATGGCGCGCGGCGAGGGATCGTGGCTGTGGGATTGCGACGGCCGCAAGTTCCTCGATCTGTTCGCGGGTTTCGGCGGGTGCATTCTGGGACATTGCGATCGCGATCTGGTCGCGGCCGTGACGGCGCAGGCCGCGAAGTTGTGGCATGTGGGAAATACGTTTCACACCGAGCCGCAGATTGATGTGGCCGAGCGGCTGAACCGGCACGCATTCGCGGGACAGGCGTTTTTCTGTCACAGCGGGCTGGAAGCCAATGAGGCCGCATGCAAGCTGGCCCGGCTGCATGGCCATAACGCATCGCCGAAGAGATGGAAAATAATTTCGCTGTCGCGCAGTTTTCACGGGCGGTCGCTTGCGATGATCGCCGCGACGGGAAATCCCGCCACGCGGGCCGGATTCGAGCCGGCCGTGCCGGGGTTCGTCAATGTGGAAGCGGAGAATTTCGATGCCCTGGCGGCCGCATGCGATGACGAGACGGCGGGCATTATCCTCGAGCCGATTCAGGGCGAAGGGGGCGTTTATCCGCAAAGCGTCGATTACATGCGCAAGGTGCGGGCGCTGTGCGACCAGCGCAGGATTCTGCTGATCTGCGACGAGGTCTGGACCGGCTGCGGCCGAACAGGCAAGTGGTTCGGCTATCAGCACGTGAGCGGAGAAGACGGCAAGCCGATCGAGCCGGACATCATGACCATGGGCAAGGCCGTCGGCGGGGGATTGCCGGTGGGGATCATGTACGCCAAGGCGGCCGTGGCGGCGGACCTGGTGCCGGGGAAACATGGATGCACGCTGGGCGGGAATCCGATGTGCATGGCGGTGAGCCGGGCGATTTTCGACGCCATCGAGAATCGCGGTTTGCTGGCGCGGACGGCGCAACTGGGCGAAAAGGCAATGGCGAAGTTGCGGGCAAGCCCGGCAATCGCGGCGAAGATCAGGGACGTGCGCGGACGCGGCTTCATGATCGGGATCGAACTGGTTGAGGTTGCGGAGAAACTGGTGGACAAGGGCCTGGCGCGCGGGATTGTGGTGAATCTGACCGCCCAGAGGGTGATCCGACTGGCCCCGGCCTTGACAATATCGGAACCGGATTGGGATTATGGCGTGTCGCAGGTGATTGAGTTGATTGCCGCCTTGTGAACGACCCTGTTAGAACAATCGATGTTTCGGGCGTTGAAGACCAGACCCGCGGTGGCCGAATGAAATCAGCAGTGATGGCAAAGGCGACGGTGGCGGCGCGAAGGGCGTGCCTGTCGCTGGCGATGCTGCTGATCGCGGCGTGCTCGACTGTCGCGACGCCGCAGCCGTGGGCGGTGGCTCCCGCACCGGCCGATCCCGTTGCCGCGCCGCCGATGTTGATCGTGCTGAGCGTCTATCGCATCTCCGTGCCGCTGGGGACGGTCAGTCACAGCGAGGCGTTTTGGAAGCGGGTCGACGAGACGGCCGTGAACATCGGGACTTACGACCTGCTTCTGAAGAACGGCGTTCGCGTCGGCGAGGCGCCGCTGGCGGAATGGTCGTATTTCAAGTCGATTCTCGATAAGAGCCCGATCGTGTCGCAGCGCATGCAGCTCACGGCCGTCGATCATTTGTCGCAGGAACTGGAGATGAGCGGCCCGCTGGACCGGCAGACGATATTTTGGGTGGGGAGCGACAACGAGCCGGCCGGTCGGAGTTTCGACCGGTGCCAGAATTTCCTGTCGCTGACGGCGGTACCGACGCCGCGACAGCCGCACACGGTTCGGCTGACGATTTGCCCGGTGGTGCGGTCGCTGGTGAGCGAATTGCATTACACGCCGCTGGACCGCGAGCAGAGCATCACGCTGGAGAAGCCCGAGCGGCTCTACGACCTGAACCTGACGGCCGACATTGCACCCGACCGGTTTTTGATTCTCGCCCCGTCGCCCGACGCCGAGAACCAGTTGCGTCTGGGCAACCGCTTTCTGGTCGGCGATGCCCCATCGGCCAAGCAGGAGACGATCCTGCTGATCGTTCCGCAGCCGTCGGCGCTGCCCATGCCGGCCAATACCGCCAACGCGCCGATCCTGACCCAGGGCAAGCCGGCGCCGCCGACGCCGTAAGGGTCAGTCTGTCTGCAAGAACAATCCCGGTTCGACGCTGAATCGCTCGGCCAGCGTAAGGATGTGCGTTTTACTCAAACCTCGTTTGCCGGTCAGGATTTGACTGGCCAGACTGCGGCTGCCCAGAAGTCTGCCCAGGTCGATGGACTTCATGCCGTTGGCTTGCATCAGGTATTTGAGGGCGTCCAATGGCTTGAGGTCGGCCACCTCAATGCGATGGTGGCGCTGCTCGTAATTCTCGACAAACTGCGTCAAAGCAGCGAGATATGCTTGCTGGCCGCTGTCCAGGCGACTCTCGTCCTGAACGGCAATCCGCAGGACAAATGCGACGGCGGCGTCGTATTGCTTCTGGCTCTTGATCGGAACCAGCGGAAACCGACGGACCAGATCAAAATAGCTGTCCTTCATCGTTCTTGGCGAAGTGGTCATAATTGGTTTTTCCATTTTCCCCTGCTGTAGTCCTGATGAGTCAGCATGAGCAGGGCGTAAACCGTCTGCATGTTGTAATGAATCGCCGTGATGAGACGATATTTGTTACCGCCGATATCGAAGATGGTCACTGTGTTGCCGCTCCTGACATTCGCCGTGTCCGCTGAGCCAAAGGTCTGTCTCACCGTCATGAAGCTCGACCACCGGGCCGCGGTCGCGGACTTGAACCAGACCCGCAGCGGCGTTTGGGCATCCGGGTATTTGAGCCAGAACATCTTCAAGGTCTTCAGCGATATCACTCTCATCGGCCGTTCTTCCCGCTGTGTTTACATTATGTGCGCATTGGCGACGAAGTCAATGGATGGCGTGTGGCCGTATCGAAGGATCAGAGGGGTCGGCCGGCGGTTCGCCCAGCTTGTTGCGGAAATAGCGGTTTTCGCTGGTGAGAAATTCGATGGCCCTGGTTCGCTCGGCGGCCCAGGCGGTCAGGGTGATAATCTCGCGGCGGGCAGAGCGCGTGTCGCGCCAGCCGGCGTGACGAACCAGATCGCCCACCAGCCGCCTGCCCACGCGGTCCAGGGCGCGCGTCGAGAGCTTTTTGCCGGCGGCGGCCTGCGCCAGGATTTCGTGTTGGCGCTGGGCCCGATCGAGCAACCGCGGATCGGCCAGCGACTCGGCCTGGCGCGATCCGGCGCGCTGGTGCCGGCGGCCGGGGTCGAGGAATGCCGCAACGGCGGTCTCGGCCTGCTCGATGGGGACCGGCCAGGTGATGCCCAGCTCATGCGCGATTCTCGCGGCGGTGGCGCGCCAGTCGGTCAGAAGCTGATCGTAAGTGACCAGCACGCGCCGCTCGGATCGCGTTGACAATTCGGCGGCGCGCACGTGCTCCATCGTCATCAGCAGGGCGTGATTGATCGACATGCCATTCTGCGCCGCCAGCGAACCGGCGATCTCGCGCGGATGGCGCATCAGCACCACGTAGCGCGGCGATGTGCCCAGTTCGTTGAATATGGTGCGCCATAGCGGCACCAGCCGGCAGGTGCGCGGGTCTTTGAACCCCCACAGCGGCTTGACCGCCAACTGCGAGCGCACCATGTCGATCAGTTTCTTTCGGATCGGCTGGATCTCAGCGCGAGTTTCCCATCCATCGGGAAGCGGCCAGAAATCGTCGAACGCGGATTGAAGCGAATCCAGCAGTTCGTCGTGCGTTTGTACGATCGGCCGTGATTCCCAGAAGCCGGTGGGATTGTCCGGCCCGGCGGGCCAGAGATCGCTGCCGATCTCGACTCCCAGCAGATCGAGCAGCCGCATGAGGGCGGACGTTCCGCTGCGGTGCATTCCCAGCACGCACAGACACACGCCGCCTTGGGGTGGGTTGACGCTCATGTCCGCTGTCCTTGTAGGATCAATGGGCCGGCGCGTCAATTCGCGCGGCGGACCATTGATTCGCGGCGGGCCAGCCAGTAACTTTTGCGCGCCTGATGCCGATGATCAAAACGCAACCAACGGAAAATGGCTCGCCAGCGCCCGCCGCAGCCCCGGCGAACGCGACATCGCGCGTGCTGCCGCCGCAACCGTTCATGCTGTGGCGGCGTCGGGATCTGATCGGGCAGCTTGCCGGCCGCGAGGTGACGCAGCGATTTCGCGGGGCCGTGCTGGGTGTGGCGTGGTCGTTGATCAACCCGCTGATCAACCTGGCGATCTACACGTTTGTTTTCTGCGGGATCTTTCACGCGCGATGGTCGGACGTGGGATACGACGGGGCGCTGGCGGACAGCAAGTCATTTTTCGCCCTGATGCTCTTTGCGGGGTTGATCCCGTTCACGGTTTTTTCCGAAGTGGCGACGCGGGCGCCAACGCTCATTCTATCGGTGCCAAGTTACGTGAAGAAGGTGGTATTTCCGCTGGAAGTCCTGCCGGTGGTCGTGGTGATTTCGACGATCGTTCATTCGCTGTTGTCGATTGGCATCCTGCTGATCGGATCGCTGATTTTCATGCACTGCGTGACGCCGGCCGTTTTCCTGTTGCCGCTGGCCTATGTGCCGCTGGCGCTGGGGTGCGTGGGGCTGTGTTATTTTCTGGCCTCGCTGGGCATGTACGTGCGCGACATGGCACAGGCGATCGGGCCGGTCGTGTCGATCCTCAGCTTCCTGACGCCGATCTTTTATCCGCCCAGCGCGAAATTTCTGGCCGACTATCAGTGGCTGGTGTATCTGAATCCGCTGACCATGGTCGTGCAGGTCTTTCGCCGCACCGTCCTGCCCGGCCCGGGCTTTCCCTGGCTGGGGTGGTCGATCATCACAGCCGTGTCGATCGTCATGGCCATCGGCGGATATCTCTGGTTCATGAAGACCAAGAACGGATTCGCCGACGTGCTATGACCGCAGCCAGCGAGACCAATCCGACAGCGCCGCCGAGCACGCAAGAGCCGCCGCTCATCGTCGCGCGCGGCATCAGCAAGGTGTATCACCTGTATAAGCGGCCGTTGGATCGGCTCAAGGCGCAGCTCACCGGCCGGTCGTACGGTCGCGAGTTCTGGGCGTTGCGCGACATCGACCTGGTCTTAAGGCGGGGGGAAACGTTGGGGATCATCGGGCGCAACGGGTCGGGCAAGAGCACGCTGCTGCAAATTTTGGCCGGAATTCTTCAGCCGACGGATGGGACATTGCAGGTCAACGGGCGCGTGGCGGCGCTGTTGGAGCTGGGAAGCGGATTCAATCCGGAATTCACGGGGCGGGAGAATGTCTATCTCAACGGTGCGATTCTGGGGGTGGCGCGGGATCAGATGCGCGAGCGGTTCGAGCGGATCACGGAATTCGCGGACATCGGCGCGTTCATCGATCAGCCGGTGAAGACCTATTCCAGCGGCATGTTCGTGCGTCTGGCGTTCGCGGTGGCGACGCACGTGGATGCGGATATTCTGCTGGTGGACGAAGCCCTGGCGGTGGGCGATGTGTTCTTCCGGCAGAAATGTTATCTGCGCCTGGAGGAGCTTCGCCGTCGCGGCGTGAGCATCGTGCTGGTCAGCCACGCCATGATGGAGGTCGAGCAGTTCTGTCACGATTGCCTGCTGCTCGACAAGGGCGCCTGCGCGTTTTCCGGCTCCAGCAAGGACGCCGTGCGCAAGTATTTCCTGCTTCAGCAGGAAGCCCAGCGCCCGCCGACGTCGCCTTCCGCACCGGCCGTGGTGGCGGAATCCGCCAGTGCGCCCGACACGTTCCAGAATCCCGCCGAGTTCTTCTGGCCGCCGCCGCAGGCCATGCTCAATATCCAATCCGCCAGCGAAACATCCAACGGCTGGGCGCGCTGCACAGCGGTCGCGCTGTGTGACACGGCCGGTAAGCCCTGCCAGTTGTTTCCGCAGGGCCAGACGGGAAGTTTCTTTTACGAATTTCTGATGCTTCGCGACATCGATGTCCCGGTGGGCGGTGTTCTGATCACCAGCGACCGCGGCGTGATCGTACATGGCAAGCACACGATGCAGATCGGCACGCCGGTTCCGCTGCGCGTTGCGGCCGGCAGTCGGCTGCGGTTTCGGCAGGACGTGGTGCTCGATCTGGAATGCGTGGAATATGTGTTCGAGGTGGGCCTGGTGACACTGAGCCGGGCCGATTACGAGCGGCGGCTGTCGATGTCGCCCGAGGAACTGGAAGCGGCGTACATTCGCATCTGCCACCTGCCGCGTGTCGGTGCGTTCGGCCTGACCTTTCCCATCACCGAGGGTCCGCGGCAGATATCGCATTACGGCGTGGCGAATCTCGAGGTTCGGTGCGTGGCGTCGGTCATGCCGCCGGATCAGACCCCGACGCCCGATAACCCGGCGACGTGAAGTCGCCTGGGCGATTGGCAAACCGGGCGAATTTTTCTACCATGCTCGTCATGCTCATTTGCATCTGGGTGACATCGCAGGCGGCGTCGGCCGCTCGGGGGGCATTATGAGCGATTCCACCTGCTGGTGCGGCAACACGGCAATGACGCCGTTTAGCGACGATTACGCATTGTGCGAGGTCTGTCAGACGCTGGTGCTGAGGCACGCGCCGGCGCAGATTGATCCGCATGTGCGCGACGATCAGGCCGATTTTTACGGGCGGTCCTACTGGTTCGAGCACATGGAGCAGGACCAGGGCTACGCCAACATTGTGGCCCGATCGCGGACGGATTTGTCGGATCGCTGCGTGCATTGGCTGCGATCGGTGCTGCGGTACAAACGGCCGCCGGGCAAGTCGCTGGAACTGGGCTGCGGCAACGGTTCGTTTGTGGCGATGATGCAATGGTGCGGCTTTGACGCGGCGGGACTGGAGCTGAGTCCCTGGGTTGTGGAATTTGCGCGCTCGACGTTTCAGATTCCCGTGCTGCTGGGGCCGCTGGAAGATCAGAAGATTGAGCCGGCCTCGCTGGACATCATCGTGTCGATGGATGTGCTGGAGCATCTGCCCGATCCGCTGGCAACGGCCCGGCGCGCGGCGGAGCTGCTCAAGAGCGACGGAATCATGGCCGCGCAGACGCCGGCGTATCCGGAAGGCGCCACCTTCGCGGAACTGACGGCGCGCAATGATCCGTTCCTGATCCAGCTCAAGCCGCGAGAGCACATCCACCTGTTCAGCCACCGAGCCGTCGCGATGCTGATGGAGCGGGCCGGGCTGGGCCATGTCTGGTTTGAACCGGCCGTTTTCGGGAATTACGACATGTTTCCGTTTGCCAGCCGGGTGGATGTGGCGGCGGCGCAGGCCGCCGGGGCGGATCGCGCCGCGCCGATGGCGACATCGCCCCTGGGCCGTTCGATCGAGGCACTTCTGGATTTGTATTCCAACCTCAATGATGCCAAGAAACTTGCCGAGGATCGGCAGGCGACGATCCAGACGCAGGCCCGCCACATCGAGGAATTGTCGGCGGATTACGACCGCCGGCTTGCGGTGATCACACGCGAACAGGAGAAAGTCGCCGAGCTGTCCGGGGTGGCCGATGGATTGAGGGCGAAAGTCGCCGAATTGTCAGCGACGATCGACGGCCTGCAGGCCACGGTCGCCGCGCGAGATGAAGAGCACGACTTGCGCATGCGACAGCTTGAGGAAAAGACCGCCACCATCGAGACGATGACGCAGCATGTCGAACGGTTGAGCGCCGACTACGATCGGCGCGGGGAGGTGATCGCCGAATTGCAGTTGAGTGTTGAATCCGCCAATACCCGGCTGACCATCCGAGCTGCGGCCGACCAGCAACAGCTTGCCCAGCGCGATGAGCGGATTCGTCAGCTTGTCGCCGACGCCGGGCATCATCTGGATCGCCTGGCCGAGTTGCAATCGCAGCTTGAGGAAGCATCGCGCACTCTGGCTGGCCAGCATGAGCACATTGTTGCTCTCAGCGCCGATTACGATCGCCGCATGGACGCGATCAAGGCACGCGATGCGCAGATCGCCGCCCAGGCCGGCACAATGGCGGCACAGCACGAACATATCGTGCGCCTCAGCGCCGATTACGACCGGCGGCTGGAGGCGATTCAGGCGCAAGCGGCGACAATTCAATCGCACGCGGCGACGATTCAGCAATGCCGCAGGGAGATCGACGCCGGCCGTGCCCAGGCCACGGCGCGGGCCGAATCGCTGCAACGTTCGATTGATGAACTGCGTCGCGAATTGCAAACAGCCAGCACTGAATTGCAGTTGCTGCAGGCGCGGAGGGGCGTGCGGATGCTGAAGCGGATTGGTTTGGCCTGACAAGGGAACCGGATTTGGACACGAATTTGGCAGCGCGGCGGCAACAGACCGCCGGATCGGGATCGAGATGAAGATCGGAATCAACGCCTCATGGATGACACCCGGAGCGGCCGGCGGACAGGAATGGTACGTCCGCAATCTGATTGATCGGCTGGGCGTGATCGACATCGAAAACGAATATCTGCTGGTGGCCGCGCCGAACAATTTCAAGACCTGGAAACTTCCCAACAGCCGCTGGGAGATGTGCGTGTACGTCGGCGATGAAAATGCCCCCGGCGCCTTTCGCACGCTGCCGTGCAGTCCGGCGCTGGAAGACCCGCCACGCGTCGATCCGCTGCGGCGGCTTTATCGGCGGCTGCGCGGCTGGTATACGGCCGACGCCTGGAACGGCCGGCTGGGACGGCTGATTCAATCCCGCGGCGTGGGGTTGTGGTTTTGTCCGTTCATGTGGGCACTGCCGACGGACACGGAAGTTCCCATCGTCGTCAACATTCCCGACTTGCAGCAGGAACACCTGCCGCATTTCTTCGATGACGATCAGAACGCGATGCGTTCGCTCGGATATCAATACAGCGCCAAGATCGCCACGGCGACCATCGCCGTCTCCGAATTTAGTGCCGCCGACATCGTCCAGCGCTACGGCATCGAGCCGGATCGTGTTTTCGGGATCCCGCTGGGGATCGATCCGTCGCTGATGGTTGGGCCCGAGACGTGCAAGCAACTGGCGGCCGCGTCGCGTTTGGCGCATCGGCTGGACGGCGACTTCATCTACTATCCCAGCGCCGGCTGGCCGCATAAGAACCACGAGAATCTCGTCCGCGCTCTGGCCATCGTCAAGAAGAGCGTCGGCCGGGTAAAGCTGGTGCTGACGGGCTGGAAGTTCGACGTCATGCACCGCCTGCGCCCGCTGTTGCGCGATCTGGGCATGCAGGATGACGTGCTGCATCTGGGTTACATCAACCGGGCTGATCTCATCGGATTGTATGCGGCGGCGTCGCTGGTGGCGTTTCCGTCGATGTTCGAGGGTTTCGGCCTGCCGGTCGCAGAGGCGATGCACTTTGGAACGCCGGTTGCCTGTTCCAGTGCCGGCTCGCTGGGCGAAGTGGGTGGCGACGCGGTCCTGCAATTCGATCCGGGCAACGTCGAGCAGATCGCCCAGTCCATCCTGCGCATCCTCACCGACGCCTCGACGCGGCAGCGGCTGCGTGAGGCCGGGCCGAAACGCGCGGAGAAGTTCTCCTACGACAACGTCGCCCGCCGGCATTTGGAACTGTTTAACCGCATCCGCGACGGCGGACTCAAGCCGCCGGGGCTGCCTCCCTTTCGGCCGGTGATCCCGCACAAGTGGATTTTTGACGGCCATGCCCGCTGGTATTTTCATGCCGTCGCGCCGCGGGCCATGTCGCTGCGAGTCGTCCAGCCAACCACGCTGGCGGAACTGGCCGACCAGAACGTCCGCGTTCTGATCAACGGGCAGGTCGTTTTCGACGCCCCGGCGCTGCCGCAGCAAATCGTCGAAGTCGATCGCGAGCTGAGCGACGCCCGGAGCGACGGATTCCATTGCATCGAGGTCATCGCCAGCCGCACCTATCCCGTCAAGGGCGAGAAACTCAGCGTCCAGGTTCTGAGCCTGACCGTGACGGACGCGGCCGGCCGGCAATTGAAACTTGTCCCATGACGGCCACTCCGCCACGCACCGCTCCGCCGCAAACGACCCAGCCGCTGCTGAGCGTAGTCATGCCGACCTACAACCAGTCGCGGTTCATCCGGCAGGCCATCGACAGCGTTCTGGCCCAGGATTATCGCCCGATCGAACTGCTGGTCTTTGATGCCGTCAGCACGGACGACACCGCCGAGATTCTGCGCTATTACGCCGACCGCCATCCCGACGTGGTGCGGTTTGTTTCCCGCAAGGATCGGGGGCAATCGGACGCGATCAATCAGGGCCTGTCGGCCTGCGGCGGCGAGATCGTCTGCTGGCTCAACAGCGACGATGCCTTCGCCGAAGGCGCCGCGCGCACCGTCATTGACGCATTTACGCGGCATCCGGACGTGCAGTTCGTATGGGGTCTGGGCTGGACGATCGACGAACACGGCCGGCGCGTCGGCGATGGCGGCGTCCGCGCCGGCGATGCCTGGACGCTGATCCACCAGCGCAACTTCATCCAGCAGCCGAGCTGCTTTTTCCGCAAATCGGTTCTGAATCGCGTCGGGCGGATCGACGAGGCGCTGCATTACGTAATGGATTGGGATTTGTGGATCCGCCTGAGCGCTTTCAAGGGGATGTTCATCAGCGATTATCTGTCGGCCAATCGCGAATGGGGCGCCAACAAGACCCAGTCGGGCCAGTTGCGCCGCTGGCACGAGATCCGCTCGATGGTGCGCCGCTACACCGACAATCGCTGGCCGCCGGTCGTATGGCTTTATCTGCTGGAAGCGATGTGCCAGGTGGTGCGCGCGCATCGCGTTACCCGGCCGCTGGAATCGATCCTGGGCCGCGTGTTCTTCCGCGGCATGGACGCCGGAATGTCCGGCCGATATCCCGATGGCGGTGTAAGGCCGCGATTCCATCTCTCCGTTGGCAATCCCGATTCGCTGCCTGTGCTCCGCTTGCACATTACGCCTCTCAGCCGCTACGACCCGGCCCTGATGGACGCACGCCCGGTGACGGTTCACTGGCGGAATTCGTGCGACCAGTTCGGCCGTTTCCAGTACCACGAGAACGGCCAGAACCAGACGATCGACATCCAGCTTCCGCCGGCCGGTTCCGGCCTGTTCGTGCACTACCAGTTTGACATCAACCGCGCCGGGCACACGATCGCCGCGACCGAGACGCTGCCGCAGCGTCAGATCGTCGCTTTTCTCGACGCGGCCGAGCCGGTGTGCGGCGGTGAGAAGGGGACAGTTGTTATGCCACAGAATCCGGGAGCGACATCATTGTTGAGAATGGCGGTTGATGGTACGGTTCGCTGATGAACGCGATTCGGAAGAGAATCATCGTCGACAAGCGGGGTCGGCCGCGGGAGGTCATTATTTCATGGGCCCAGTTCTGTGAGATAAGCGAGGCGCTGGGGCTGGATCTCAATGAGAAGGCCAAATTGGATTTGCGGGCTGCGCGGCGCGATTTGAAACGAGGCAACGCTGCCGCGTTCAAGCCGCTGTCATCGCTTTGATTCCGATGCCAAAGCTCGTGGTTCACCGCCGCGCCGCCCGCTACATCCAGGCAATGGATGCGCGGACCAGGGCACAATTGACAGTCAAGGAAATCAAAGGGGTCGGGAGCCTTTGATGGCGTTGGCTTCATCAAAGACTCCCGACCCCTTTGAAATTGGTGGAGGCAATCCGCGCGCCTGGCCGTGGGGGATTACCGCGTTTGACTGGCCGCGCACGCTTCCCGGCGGGCGGCCGTGGCCGCGGATTTGCATTGTCACGCCTTCGTTCAATCAGGGACGGTTCATCGAGCAGACGATTCTGTCCGTGCTGAACCAGGGATATCCCAACCTCGACTACCGTATCATCGACGGCGGCTCGACGGACGATACGCCGGCGGTTCTTGATCGCTATCGCGGGCGCATCGGCACGATCGTCTCCGAGCCGGATCGCGGGCAGGGCGATGCGATCAACAAGGGATTTGGCCAGCAGGGTTCCTCCTGGGGCGAGGGCGAGATTCTGGCGTGGCTGAACAGCGACGACATGCTGGCGCCGGGCGCGCTGGCGGCCGTGGCGATGGGGTTCTTCACATCGCAAGCGGACATCATCGCGGGGCTCTGCACGATTACGCAGAATGATCGGCCGACGCATCGGCACCTTGCGGCATGTTGTGACGGCCCGCTGCCGCTGGATCGGCTGCTCGATCTGGAAGCCGACGTGCATCAGGGCGCGTTCTTCTATCAGCCGGAAGTCTTCTTCACGCGGCGAATCTGGGAAACCTGCGGCGGGAGGGTCGATGAATCGCTGCGGTATTCGATGGATTACGACCTTTGGCTGCGCTACGCCGAGGCCGGGGCGAAGCTGCATGTCGTCGGATGTCCGCTGGCGATATTTCGTGCGCATCCGGATCAGAAGACGTCGGAGTTTGCCGAATTCCAGGCCGAAGCCGCCACGGTCCGCGAGCGGTTCCTCGAGCGAACAAAACGGCAGCGACCGGCGCCCCGGCCAGCGCCCTTGCGGTCGAATCTCCGCATCGTATTCTTCAACGACACCGGTTTTTCCCATGGCGCTGGAATTGCACACCAGCGGCTGGCCAGCGCGGCCACGCTGGCGGGGCACGATGTCACGGCCCTGGCAATTGCGCCGCAGCCGGGCGCTACGTCGCTGACAAGCGAGCAGATCATTTCCGCCATCGCCGAGCGGTCGCCCGATCTGCTGGTGGTCGGGAATCTGCATGCGGCCGGTCTTGAGCCGGCGTTTCTCGGCCGCGCCGCCCAGCGCTGGCCGACCGTGCAGGTGCTTCACGATCTGTATTCGCTGACCGGCCGGTGCGCGTATCCGGGGACATGCACGCGCTATCTGGCTGGTTGTGATCGGGACTGCCCGACGCCCCACGAATATCCGCGCCTGGACGGCGAATTGATTCGGCCCGCATGGGATGCCAAATATCGGGCCTTGCGAGGCGAGCACGCCCCGATCATCGCGGCCAACAGCGACTGGACTGCGAAGTTTGCCCGCGATGTCTTTGCCGATGCGCCGGCGGGTGCTGCCGCGCCAAGAGCATCGCCGCCGATTATGCAGATCGCACTGGGTCTGCCGCACGATGTCTTCAAGCCGCGCGACCGCTCGACGTGTCGCGATCTGCTCGGGCTGCCGCCGGACCGGTTCATCTTGCTCTTTTGCGCGTCGCAGCTCGGCAATCCGCTCAAGGGGATGGACGACCTGATTGCGGCGTTGGAGATGCTCGATTTGCCCGACCTGCTGGCCGTGTGCGTGGGGCAGAGCGGATTCGAGCCGCGCGGCGGTGGCGTGGAAATTCGCGGCCTTGGTTACGTTCCCGATGCGCAGACGATGGCGATGGTCTATTCGGCGGCCGATGTGTATGTCGGTCCGTCGCGCGTCGAGACATTCGGGCAGGTGTTTGTGGAAGCGGCGGCGTGCGGGACGCCGTCGATTGGGTACGCCGATGCCGGCGGAGCGCCGCAGGCGATCGGGGATGGAATCGGCGGCGTTCTGGCGGGTGAGCATCGGCCGCGGGAGCTGGCGGCGCGGATTCGCCAGTTGTATGAGAACCCGGACCAGCGGCGCGATCTGGCCATCTGGGGGCGATTGCGGGCCGTCAATGAGTTTTCCCTGTTCGCCTCCTATCGCACGCTGTTTGCCGAGCTGGATCGGATCGGCCTGATGGCACGGCTGGGAGTGCCGCCGCGGGTGCGGTTTGTGCTGGATCGGTGCGACCCGCCGGCCGTCCGGTTCCTGGCTTCGCCAGCCGAAACGGACGCAGCGGGGCCGGCCACGGCGGCGGCGGTTGGGTCGGGCGTGGCGTATGCCGATGCGCAATCGCGACTTGCCCGCACGGCGGCCGAGCGCGACGCCTTGCGGGCGACGCTCAACCAACTGACGCAGATGCGTATCTGGCGGATCATGGTGGCGGTGCAGGCAACGGGCCAAAGATGGCTGTCCAGCCGCTGGATTCCGCGGTTCCTGCGGCGGTGGATCGGGTCAATGATGCAGTGGGCGACGCGGCGGCCGGGCGGGTTGTAGCCAGAAATCCCGGTCCGGCCGGGTTTGAGGGGTGTATTTTTCGCTGAATTGGATAGGATAAGGCCGATATGGACCGATAAACCGCGATGCCGGGACGCAACAGGCGAACCCACGAATGAGGGTCCAGACTTTGGTTGCCGAGAATCTAGTTTCACCAGCAGCGACGCTCAATTCGCCGCGGCCTGACGGGCGGCGCGATGCGCGGCCGGCCATGCTCACGTTCAGCATATTAACCCCCAGCCTCAACGGCGCGACCTATTTCCGCCAGACCTGCGACAGCGTCATGTCGCAAACGGGGAATTTTGGTCTGCAATGGATCGTGATCGACGGCGGCAGCCGCGACGGCACCATTGCGCATCTCCAGTCGATCAACGATCCGCGCGTGCAATGGGTCAGCGAAGCCGACCACGGCCAGTCCGCCGCCATCAACAAGGGCCTGGCGATGGCCAGCGGCGACATCGTCGCGTGGCTCAACAGCGACGATGTCTACCTGCCGGGGGCTTTGGCGGCGGTTGCCGAGGCGTTCACCGCCCATCCCGAGGCGCAGTGGCTCATCGGGCGGTGCAACATCATCGACAAGGACGGCCAGGTGACGCGCTCGGAGATCACCAATTACAAGGAGCGGCTGCTGCACGAGTACACGCTCAAGCGCCTGCTGCGCGAAAACATGATCTGCCAGCCGGCCGTCTTTTGGCGGCGCGAATTCGGGCAGTCGGTGGGACTTCTGGATGAATCGCTGCGCTACACGATGGACTACGACCTGTGGCTGCGCATGGCCAGACGGTCGGCTCCGCTGATCATCAATCGCAAGCTGGCCAGTTTCCGCGTCCACATGGCGAGCAAATCCCGCGGCGGACACCGCGAGCAATTCGACGAAGGCTATCGCGTTGCCTGCCGCTATTTCGGCAACGACCGGGTCAGCCGGTTCCTGCACAGGCTCAATGTCGAGAAGATCGTCTGGGGATATTACACGCTGCGCCTGCTGGGAAGATGAGGACAAACCTCTCGCAATTCATGCAGGGTCCGCACTGCTGACCTTTGCCTGCATGTGTAATAATGATGGTCCGCACTGCGGACCCTACAAGAGTCCAGCTAACCGCATCGGCCACTCCTTGGGCAGATCGGCCACCAGAAAACTCGTCGTCTTTCCGCACAGTTCGCGCACGATGGCCCCGGCCGCCAGGTAGCCGCTGCGGACGGCGCCTTCCATCGTCGCCGGCCAGCCGGTAAGCGTGTAATCGCCGGCCAGGTACAATCGCGACAAACCGCCCGGCGGCGGGGCCTGGGATGGGCGGTAGCGGTCCACGCCGGGCAGCGGGGAAAATGTGGCTCGCTTCTCGATCACGATCAAGCCGCGAACCAGCCGCGCATCGCCGGCGCAGGGAAATGTCGCGCGAATCTGGGCGGTGAATTCGTCCAGACATTGCCCGCGATCCCGGCCCACCCAACCGCGGGCGGCGCTGATGACTCCATGCACCGCCAGCCCGCGATCGTCCTTGCGGAACAGCCATTGCAACGGCCCGCCGAGCATCGCCACATGCGGATATTCGAGCACCGGCCTGTCAAACCACAGGTGGGCGCCCAAGATCGGAACCGCAGCGAGTTTGCCCAACTGCCCGAATCGTCCGTCGCGGCTGAGCAATTCGGGTGGTATCCATCGCAGCGCCGCCTGCGACCCGGCCGCAAGAACGATCGCATCGGCCTGGATGATCTGTCCATCGGCCATTTCAACCGCAACCGCTTGTGAGCCATCGAACCGGATCGCGGCGACGCGCTGGCCCGTGCGCGTATCGCGGCACGGGAGATTCTCGTACAGTCGCGACAATGGGCAGGCGGGCGTACCGATGATATAGCCGCTGGAGTTGCTGAGCAGTGATTCGCAAAGCACCTGGATCGCGTATGCGCTGCTGGCCCGGCGGGTTTGTTCGTTGAGCGCTCCAACCAGAACCGGATCGTAAAGCCGGTCGATCAGCCGATCGGTCTGGCCGTGCTCGGCAAGCCATCTTCCAAACGGTACATCATCCAGCCGCCGTCGTGCCGCTGGCGAAAGCGTCATCATCGCGGCCATCGCCTGTGCCAGCAGCCGTTTCTCGGAAAAATCCAATGCCCCGAACTTCAGCAACGATCGGACCAGATTCAGCGGCGCCGCCAGGCGCGCATCGCCGCGAAGCTCATAGACTTGGCCGCCGGCGTCCGCGAATCGCACCGTCGGCTCGAAGCGGATGCGGTCGGCCACGCCGAGGCGCCGGTAAAAATCGAGAAGATTCGTGCAGCATCCCAGCAGCACATGCTGACAGTTGTCCAGTTCCTCGTTGCTGCCCGGATCGACAAACGACCCGGCCCGCCCGCCGAGCGTCCGCCGCGATTCCAGAAGCGTGACCTCCAGGCCGGCCGATTCCAGCGCCACCGCCGCCGCCATCCCCGCCAAACCGCCTCCGACGATGACGATCTTCATGGCGCCTTCCGCGACGCGCGCCAGCCGATGGCGACCTTTTGCCAGATCGGCAGCGAGACGCGACGTTCCATGACCACGGCCGGCGATCGGGAAATCCGCTCCAGCAGCCGGCGATAGATTTCCGTCATCGCCGCCAGAGTGGGGCGGCTGTCGGGCGATATTCGATCCTCCAGGCCGGCCGATTTCTCGTAATACGAACGCGCCCGATCGATCTGCCGGCGCAGAAAGGGGATGAGCCTGGGGCTGCTGGCAAGATCGGCCGGGGTGAGGTTTTCGGCGGCCAGTTCGTCGGCGGGCAGATAGCACCGGCCCAGCGACAGATCCTCGCGCACATCGCGCAGGATGTTGGTCAGTTGAAACGCGACGCCGCGGTCGATCGCCTGCTGGCGGGCGATCGGGCTGGCGTCAAAACCGAAGACGTGAATGCTGGCCAGCCCGACCACGCCCGCCACGCGGAAACAGTATTGATACAGGTCGTCGAAGCTGGCGATGGGCGCATGCTCCAGATCGTGCCGCTGCCCGGCGATCGCCTCGTCGAATAAATCGACCGGCACGCGGTAGCGATGCACCATGTCGACAAACGCCGGCCACAGCGGATCATCGTCAAAAGAACCTGGCCGAGGAGTCGGATCGCCCGCGCCGGCGGCGATCGCGGCGTGCGTGCGCGCGGCGAAGGCTTCCAGATCGGCCAGTTGGCGAGCGGTGGACTGCCCCGCCCGCTGGTCGTCGGCCAGATCGTCGGCCCGGCGCATCCAGGCGTAGAGCGCGTACATGGCCGGCCGTTTGGCGTGCGGCATCAGGCGCAGTCCGAAATAAAAATTCCGCGCGCTTCGTCGCGTCAATTCCTGGCAATAATCCCGCGAGCGGGCCATGGGCGAATCATCGATGGCAGGCCGGTCGGTAAACCGCCGAGCCAGCGATGATCCGAACGCCGTGGCCACCAGTCGCATCTTGTCGGCCCGCCGCAGCACGGGGCGGCTGGTGAGCGTGTCGTAATTCTGTCGCCGGATGGCCGCCAGAATCGCGCGTCCGCCGCGGCTGAACAGTTCGATCTGCGGGCGAATCCGGGCGTTGAGCATCGGCAGCAGCGCGTCCCCCTCGTCGAACATCGCCTCGGCGCGATCGACCTGAAATTGCATCAGCCGGGCAAATTGCGGCGTGAATCGCCCGGCGGCAATGTCGGCCGCATCGACACCGAACGCGGCCATGTCCACGGCCGGAATGTAGATGCGGTCGCGCTCGGTCCGGTCGCGGCGGACGTCCTGCCAGAAATTCGCCAGTTGCAGGGCGGAACAGATCTTGTCCGACAATTGCTGCCGTCGCGAATCGCCATAGCCGCACATGTACAGCACCAAACGCCCGACGGGATCAGCGCTGCGGCGGCAATAGTCCAGCAATTGCTCGAATGACTGGTAGCGAGTGACGCGTTGGTCCTGCTCGAAGGCGTCGATGAGATCGAGAAATGGCTCGGCGGGAATTGCGAATTGCCTTACCGTGACGTTCAGGGCATGGAACAGCGCCGGCGCGGCCGCATCCACCGGTCCGTCGAACATGCGCAGGGTCTGGCGGCGCAGTTGCGCCAGTTGCCGCCGGGACAATTCGGTCGAACCCAGTTCGTCGGCCAAATCGTCGGCGCTGCGGCAAAAAGCATAGACGTTGCAGAAATGCGGCCGAAGGTGGCGCGGCAGCAGCACCGAAATGACCGAGAAATTTTCGTAATGCGACCGGGTCAACTCGGCCGTGAGACGAAACGGCGACTGCGGTGAGCGCGCCGAACCGGACCGCGTTGAGCCATGACCGGCCAGCGGGGACAGCACCGCGCGTACGGCCGGGTCGAGGCTGCGCGGCAGCCGAAGCGGCGCGGCGTTCGCGCCGCCGCCATCGCCCACCGCGATCGTTGCCTGTGGAACCGAAGCCATGGGCATGATGATCGGCCCAAATGGCCCGATCCGCAACGGTGCGCAGCGCAAGGGGCGGATCGGTTCGGCGGCAGGTCCGGCATCCGCCGTCAGAACGTCCAGCCGACGCCCAGCAGGTATTTCACGTTGGTCCGGACCGCGCCGGGGGCCGGGTTGGAATCGTAATCGACCAGAACCTGAAGTTCGGTGAACATTGTCTCGGTCAACGCCATCCGGCCTCCGGCGTCGGCGATCAGCAGGTAGTTGCTCGAGTGCTGCAAACTGGGGAAATAGGTCAGGTCGTGGAACAGCTTGAACTTGCCGTTGTCAAAGCTCTTGTCAAAGTGGTAACTCAGGCGGAGCGACATGTCCTCGCGCGGGTTGCTGACATTGGTGAATTTTTCGTAGACCCATGTGGCGCCGGCCTCGGTCGAGAAATTCATGTCCGGCTGGGACAGCCAGTTGTACCCGACGCCAACGCCCGGCGTGAGGCGGAGATCGAGGAAGTTGATGCGGTCTTTTTCCACGCGCGTGTCGGCGTAGCCGTAGAACTGTTTGGTGATGTTCAGGTCGTATTGCGCATCGCCGAACCAGTTGTCCTGCGTGGTGGTTTGCGGCTGGCCGTGGGCCTTGGTGCGAGTGAATTGATAATTGGCGTCAAACCCGATCTTGTCCATATCAGTCTTGCGCGACAGGTCCATCGAGAACCCGACCGAATCGGACGACGAGCTGCCCTGGGTCAACATGCCGTTGGCCACGATCGCTCCGGTCCAGGCAACCGGCGGCGGATTGATCTTGTCGATCTGGTCGATCGAAACCACCTGGGGCGGGAGCGATTTCCCCGGCGTGACATTGATCTTTCCGGCCTCACCGACCTCGACCTTGGTGACTTTCAGGATCGTCCCGTCCTTGAGCACCAGGGCAATCGGAGCGTCGGCGGCGAAGGTCTGCACGTCCTTCAGGTCGATGGTGATCTGCCCGGCGTCGGTGCTCTTGATGACCAGCTTTCCGCCGTCGGCGGACACGATCGTGCCGGTGATGCGGTCGCCGTTCTTGAACACAACGACGTCCGCGCGGGCCAGACCCGCGCACAGCGAGACAAGCAAAGCCACCGCCGCCAAAGTACGATAAGATCGCATAAAATACCTCCTCGAAGACCAGCGCCGCGAAATGTCCAACGACACAAAATGCCCAGCGGCCGAAAAATAACGACGATCCGGCAGCCTTACGGTGGCATGGTAATGGTTCGTCGAGAAATTGCATAGACCCGATATTCCCCGCGACAGCGGCGAGCACCGGGTCGCTGGCGTTGGCTGCCACGTCCGATAAAATGGGTCCCAGTGCTGTCGCGACGATGTCGGCGCAGCTTGCGGCCGGCGCGTCGTGGCCGAAAATAGACTGCCGGGCGGTCGGCCGTTTTCTTGATTCGCCGCCGGGCCGATCTACAATCGGATCGAGTTGCCTCGGGACGGATCGCCGCGACTTTTGGCAGGGGCTGCCACAATCGGGCGGTTGTCATCATGGGCCGGCCCGTTTTCGGGCCGATGGGAGATGGATATGTTCGAGCGATTTACCGACAGGGCAAGAAAGGTCATGGCGTTGGCCAACCAGGAGGCCCAGAGATTCAATCACGAGTACATCGGCACCGAGCACATTCTGCTCGGCCTGGTCAAGGAGGGCAGCGGGGTCGGCGCCAATGTGCTGAAGAATCTGGACATTGATTTGCGCAAGGTTCGCCTCGAGGTGGAAAAGCTGGTCAAGAGCGGTCCCGACATGGTTACCATGGGGAAGCTTCCGCAAACCCCGCGGGCGAAGAAAGTTATCGAATACGGCATCGAAGAGGCTCGTAACCTCAATCACAATTACGTGGGCACCGAGCATCTGCTTCTCGGACTGCTCCGCGAGCACGACGGCGTCGCCGCCCAGGTGCTTATCAATCTGGGCCTCAAACTTGAAGAAGTCCGTGAAGAAGTCCTCAACCTTCTTGGAGCGAGTGTGGCCAACGAAGAAGAACAGCAACCGCAGGAACGATCCCGCAAACCCAATTCCAGCCGTACCCCGGCCCTGGACAGCTTCGGCCGCGATCTGACCGAAATGGCCAAGGAGGGGCAGCTTGACCCGGTGATCGGCCGTAAGAACGAAATCGAACGCGTCATACAGATTCTCTGCCGGCGGCAGAAGAACAATCCGGTGCTGCTGGGTGAAGCGGGCGTCGGCAAGACGGCCATCGTCGAGGGCCTGGCCCAGATGGTGATCTCCAGCACGGTCCCGGAGATTCTCCACGACCGGCGCATCGTCGTGCTCGATCTGGCGATGATGGTGGCCGGCACGAAATACCGCGGCCAGTTCGAGGAGCGCATCAAGGCTGTCATGAACGAGGTCCGCCGCGCCAAGAACGTGATCCTGTTCATCGACGAACTGCACACGCTGGTCGGCGCCGGCGGCGCTGAAGGCGCCATCGACGCCAGCAATGTTCTCAAGCCGGCGCTGTCGCGCGGCGAGATCCAGTGCATCGGCGCCACCACCTTCGACGAATACCGCAAGTACATCGAGAAGGACACCGCCCTGGCCCGCCGCTTCCAGCCCATCACCGTCGATCCGCCCAGCAAGGCCGATACCATCGAAATTCTCCGCGGCCTGCGCGATCGCTATGAAGCCCACCACCGTGTTCAGATTCTCGATACCGCGCTGACGGCGGCCGTCGAATTGTCCGACCGCTACATCACCGGCCGGTGCCTGCCGGACAAGGCCATCGACGTGCTCGATGAGGCGGGGGCGCGCATCCGGCTTCGCAGCATGACCAAGCCGCCGAATCTGGCGGAGCTGGAGGAGCAGATCGAGCGGCTGAGCATTCAGAAGGACGAAGCGGTCAAGAACGCCGAATACGAGGAGGCCGCCAAGCTCCGCGACCAGGCCGAGAGCCTTCGCGCCAAGAAGGAAGACATGCAGCGCATGTGGCGTGAGAAGGCCAAGGAAGTGGACGGCGTGGTGGACGATGAAGTCGTCGCCGAGGTCATCAGCAAGATGACCGGCGTGCCGCTCACGCGACTGGAAAAGGAAGAGGCCCAGCGGCTGCTCGAACTGGAAAACGAACTGCACAAGCGCGTCGTCTCACAGGACGAGGCCATCAAGGCCATCAGCAAGACCATCCGCCGCGCCCGATCCGGCCTCAAAGACCCGCACCGCCCGATGGGCTGCTTCCTGTTCCTGGGCCCCAGCGGCGTCGGCAAGACCCTGCTCTCCAAGGCCCTGGCCGAGTTCATGTTCGGCGACGAGGATGCCCTCGTCCAGATCGACATGAGCGAGTACATGGAGAAGCACAACGTCTCGCGGCTCATCGGCGCGCCTCCCGGCTATGTCGGATACGAAGAGGGCGGCCAGCTCACCGAGCGCATCCGCCGCCGGCCGTATGCCGTGGTGCTCCTCGATGAAGTCGAAAAGGCCCACCCCGACGTCTTCAACATGCTGCTCCAGATCATGGAGGAAGGGCGGCTGACCGACAGCTTCGGCCGGCACGTCGATTTCCGCAACGTCGTCATGATCATGACCTCGAACATCGGCGCTGAGCTGATCAAGGACGGCGGCCCGCAGTTCGGACTGCAGCCTTCGCGCAAGGGCGAGAAGGAAGAACGCACCTACCAGTCGATCAAGACCACGCTGGTCAAGGAAATCGAGCGCTATTTCCGCCCCGAATTCATCGGCCGGCTTGATGATGTCATCGTCTTCCGTCCGCTCAGCCGCACCGACCTGGAGGCCATCGTCGAATTCGAGCTGCGCAAGGTGACCAAGCGTCTGACCGATCACGGCCTGAAGATCGAGCTCACGCAGGAATCCAAGGAATTCCTGCTGGAGAAGGGCACGAACAACGACTTCGGCGCCCGGCCGCTTCGCCGCGCCATCGAGCAATACGTCGAGGATCCCCTCAGCGAGGAAATTCTCCGCGGCAGCTTCCGCGGCAAGGATCTCATCAAGATCACGGTCAAGACCGAGACGACGGCGGCCGGCGAAAAGGACAGACACCTTTACTTCGAGGCGTTCAGCACGGCCGAAACCCAGCCGCCCAACCCCCAGCAACCGCTGGCCCCGACGACGTCAACATCGAGCGATGCAACGTAGATTTTTCACGGCAGCAGCTTTTCGCCGATCTGAACCGCGTTTGTCGCGGCGCCTTTTCTGATCTGATCGCCGCTGACGAACATCTCGATGCCCCGGCCGTCGTCGCGGCTCATGTCCTGGCGGATTCGGCCGACGAGAACCAGGTCCTGCCCGCTGGCTTCCATGGGCATGGGGAAATGGTTGGCGGCCACATCGTCGACAATCCGCACGCCGGGCGCCCTGGCCAGAATCTCGCGCACCTGCTGCGGCGTCATCGGCCGCTCGAATTCCAGGTTGATCGATTCGCTGTGCGCCCGCGGCACCGGCACGCGCACGCACGTGGCGGCCACCATGATCCGCGGATCGCCGAAGATCTTCCGCGTCTCGTTGACCATCTTGTTCTCTTCCTCGTTGTACCCGTTCTCCGCGATCTTGGTGTTGTGCGAGAAGAGATTGTTCACAATCTGATGGGCGAAAAACTCGCGCACGATCGGCAAACCGCCAGCCGCCGCCTTGATCTGCTGCTCCAGCTCGTACAGCCCCTTGGCTCCCGCGCCACTGACGGCCTGATAGGTGCTGACGATGATCCGCTTGACGCGGTTGGCCTTGTGCAGCGGCCAGACCGGCACGTTCATGATGATCGTGCTGCAATTCGGATTGGCGATCAGGCCGTTGTGCCGGTGAATCTCCTCCGGATTCACCTCCGGCACCACCAGCGGAATGCCCTCCTTCATGCGAAACGCGGATGTGTTATCGACAACGACCGCGCCCGCCGCCACCGCCGCCGGGGCGAATTCCCTGCTGATGCTGCCCCCGGCCGAGAAGAACGCGATCTGGATGTCCTTGAAGCTGCTCTTGGTCATTTCCTCGACGACGAGCCTCTGGCCCATGAATTCGATCACCTTGCCCGCGCTGCGGGCCGAGGCCAGCAGCCGCAGCGATTTGATCGGGAACTTCCGCTCGGCCAGAACGACAAGGAATTCCTGCCCCACAGCCCCGGTGGCGCCCGCGATGGCAACATTGACAGACATCGAACACTCCGCAAAAGAAAGACTCACCCGCCGCCCAACGGCGCGCGGCGGGGCATTTTGTGCCGTGGAGGCCGCGTATGCAAGGCAACGGGA
>CAYQTE010000054.1:0-34041 GCA_964420285.1 uncultured Tepidisphaeraceae bacterium | reverse complement strand
TAGCGCGATTCAGAGCAAGCAACTGAATCGCCCGGTTGACGGGAATGGTAATAACAAGCCGGCCGGGCTGCAAACGGGTGCGCGGGGTGAATGCCAGTAAATTTTCAATGGGCCATCGGGCGGCCGACCGTCAATGTGCCGACTGTGTGGCCGGGCTGGTTGTCGGTTGGCGCTCCATTTCCTGCATGATCTCCGGCGGCCAGGTGTTGCTCAACGTCCTTCCGCTGCTGTTCGACAGCGACCAAAGCACAACGCGGAGATGCTGCGAGCTATCGGGAGCAACAAACGTCAACTCGTCATTGGACCGCCATGTCGGCACGCTTGGCAAAGAAGGCCCCCCTTGCTGATTGCGCGACGGAATCTCAATTGGCTGCACGTCGGTGACCGACCCACTGGCCATGTCAACGACGGAGACCTTGCCCCCCTGGTCCGGAATCGACACGTGCATGCCGTTGGGACTGACCTCAAAATATTGTGCACAGTCGCCAATTTCCTCGATCGCCTGACGGGTCAACAGACGGCTGACCGTGGCTTGTTTTCCCGGCCAAATACTGAACAGTTCGGCGCGCTGCGACACGTCGTTGGGCGTGGCCGGCAGGTTCTCCTGGACGCTGGCGAAGATGATCCGGCCGTCCTTGAGATAGCGAACGCGCGTGAATTCATTGCCGATCAGCCCGGCCAGTTGTTCACCGCCGCCGGGTTTGTCGATCAATTTCCCGTCGCCGTCGACGACGCGAAGGCGGCTGATCGAGCCGAGCCACTGATCGTCGGTCTGTCCGGCCGTCGCCTCGGCGTAGGCGACGTATTGTCCATCGGGCGACCAATCCGGATACGACGCGGCCGACCCACTGATCTGCACAGCGGGCTTGTTGCCATCGGTCGGAACAACCCACAATTGATCGAGCTTCGGTCGCGCATCTTGCGCATGCTGTATGACGACGACGGCCGCCGTTCCTGTTGGGGAGACGCGCATCTCGCACGGCGACTGGACAAGATCGGCCATCAATCGATCGCCGATTCTCGCGCCGGACGCATCAACCGCATAGACATCGACACAGGAGATTTGCTGGTTGAGTTGCTGGAGCTCCTGCCATCGCTCGGCAGGCAGGGCTTTTTTCAGTTGCCCCTGGTCGTCGTGTTCGCGCAAATAAATGCCGATTGCCCCACCGAGATCGAGGTACACCAGGGCTTCGCGCCCGGCCTCGGCTTCGGCATTCATGAATGTATCCCTAAAAGTGTTCCAGTCGGTTTTGGCCGGCCCGTTCCATTGATAGGCGATCGCCGCGGCACGTGCTCGCCGTGCGGCGTCGGTGATTGCTCTTACCTGCTCCGGTGTCAGATTCTTTGACAGTTCATTCCATGTGCCGTAGGTGGTCTGCTTGCCAACGAGCAGGCGTTTGGAATCGGGGAACCAGCTCGCAACCAGTGCGTCGGGGATATTGATGTCAGTCAATTTTCCATCGGCATCGGCGATGCGCAGGCCATGGCCAGTCAGCACGGTCATCCATCGTCCATCCGGCGACCACTGGTATCGCTCGGGTATGCATCCCGTCACGATGAAAGCCATGATGATTGCAAGCCAAAATCGTCGCGCGCTCATCGAACACCTCCCATGCTTTGAATGTCGTTGTTTGTTGATGGATTCCAATGCGGGGCCGGCTGGGCGTGGCGCTCGGTATCGAGAGCAACGGCCACCAGGCGATTGGAGGACCAGAAATCCGTAACGCCCGCCGTTGCCACCGGCCGCGGCGGAGCTGGAGTATGCGCCGCCGCGATCGGAACTGACGGCGACGGAGCGACTCGCCATCCGATTCCGATGCCCAGAAGCAGCACCGCTGCGGCGGCAAGTCCCATGGCCAGCGATGGCGCCATGCGCCACCCAAAGCGGCGCGGAAACGGCGGAAGTGATTCCACCGTGGCCGGGGGCAAAGCCAGTTTTGCCGTGTCCGCTACGCGATGCCACTGGGCCAATTCGGATTCCCGGCCGCTCAGGTGCGCCTGCAGAAGCGCCCGCACGTCGGGTGATAATGCGCCGAGGGCATCGTCGATCATGAGTCTTTCGAGGATCGCGGCATCCATATTGGTTTCCAATCACGTCCACGCGGGTTTGGTTTCTTGGCTTCACTGCATCGTCTGTCGCAACTGCCGTACGGCGTTGTGCAGTCGCGAACGGACGGTTCCGAGGGGGATTTCGAGAACTTTGGCGATTTCCTCGTAAGTCATTTGTTCGCGAAGGCGAAGCTCCAGCGGCTCGCGAAGCGTCGGGCTTAATTCCGCGATGGCCCGGCGGACATCGGCCAGGGCGTCATTGACCTTCGCGGGCCGGGCGTCGATCGACTCGAGGGACGCCGTCGGGCGATGCCGTCGCGCGGCGGTCTGGCCTATGTGCCGGGCAATCCCGAACAGGTACGCCCGCGGCGAAACGGCTTCCTGCAGATCGCGCGGGCGGCGAAGGGCCTGCAGGAATGTCTCCTGCAGGACGTCTTCCGCCGATGCGCACCACCCGAAAGTTCGGCGAACGTAGGACAGCATCGCCGGGCCGTGATCCTGATAGAGCTGCTCGATGTCGCGCATCATCAGGCCATTTCCCCGGCGGCGCTATACGCCGCTGTCACATGATACGTCGCACAAAGAGATGGAAAAGTTCACTGGCCAGTTATGCGCCGATTCCCGGGCGGCGCTTGTGCCAGCCGGTGGCCGATTCGTACATCCGGGCGATGCGGAGGAGTTTTTGCTCGCCGAAGGTCGGGCCCAGCAGTTGCAGGCCGATGGGGAGCGGCTTGGCGTCGGCCGTGAATCCGCAGGGGAGAGAGATTCCGGCGATGCCGGCGATGTTGCAGGTGACGGTGAAGACGTCGCAGAGATACATCTGGAGCGGATCGGCGGTTTTCTCGCCGGCGTTGAAGGCGGGGGTCGGACTGGTCGGGCACAGGACCACATCGCACTGTGCGAAGGCATCGTCGAAATCTCGCTTGATGAGGGCGCGAACCTTCAGGGCGCGGAGGTAATAGGCGTCGTAATAGCCGCTGGACAGGGCGTACGTGCCGATCATGATGCGCCGCTGCACCTCATCGCCGAAGCCTTCGGCCCGGCTCTTGCTGAACAGTTCGACGATATCCCGGACCGGCTGGTCGGTGCGATGGCCGTAGTGGACACCGTCGTAGCGGGCCAGATTGCTCGAAGCCTCGCAGGGCGCGATGACGTAATAGGCGGCGATGCCGTATTGCGTGTGCGGCAGCGAGAGATCGACGATCGTGGCGCCCATGTCCTTATAAGTCTTGACGGCGGCATCGACCGCCGACTGCACGCGCGGGTCCATCCCCTGCCCCACCGAATACTCTTTGACAAGGCCAATGCGCAGGCCCTTGAGCGGCGTATCCAGACCGGCCAGGTAATCGGGGACAGGTTCATTGACGCTGGTGGAATCCTTTGGATCGCGGCCGGCGATGACGTTCATGAGCAGCGCGACGTCCGGAACACACCAGCCGAACGGACCGATCTGATCGAGGCTCGACGCGAACGCGACCAGGCCGTAGCGGCTGACCCGGCCGTACGTGGGCTTGAGACCAACCAACCCGCACAAAGCCGCGGGCTGGCGGATCGAGCCGCCGGTGTCGGAGCCTATCGAGCCGCAGCACATTCCGGCCGCCAGAGCGGCGGCGCTTCCGCCGGACGATCCGCCGGGGACTTTGGCGGTGTCCCACGGGTTGCGCGTGGTGCGAAAGGCGCTGTTCTCGGTGGAACTGCCCATGGCGAATTCGTCGAGATTGGTCTTGCCGAGAAAGACGGCCCCGGCCGCCTGGAGCCTGCGGACTACGGTCGCATCATACGGCGCGTGAAAATCCTTGAGCATCTTCGACGAACAGGTCGTCGTGCCCCAGCTCGTGCAGAGATTGTCCTTCAGCGCGATGGGCACGCCGGCCAGCGGGCCGGTGACCTTGCCCTCGTCAACGGCGCGGGCCTGGGCCAGAGCCTGTTCGGGAACGGTGCTGTTAAAGGCGAGAATGCGGCCGTCGAGCTGGTCGATGCGGTCCAGGGCGGCGCGCGTCAATTCGACGGCGGAAATTTTTCTCGCTGCGACGGCGTCTCGCGCGGCCAGGAGCGTGTCGTAAGGAAGCATTCGTTTCCCTGTCTCAACCGGCGGAATCCTCGTCGCCGCCGATGATTTTGGGAACCCGGAAGAACGGCGGCTCGGAATCGGGGGCGTTCTGGAGAACCTTCTCCAGCGGCAGGCTCGGCTCGACCACGTCGTCGCGGAAAACGTTGTGGACCGGCAGGGCGTGGGCCATCGGTTCAACGCCCGCCACATCGGCCTGGCCGATCTGGTTGATGTAGGTCATGATCGATTCAAGCTGGGCCGCAATGCGCGTGACGTCGCGGCCGGCCAGGTCCAGCCGCGCCAGCTTGGCGACGTGTCGAACGGCGTCGGGCGTGATCGACGAATCACCCATGGCATTCACCGGGCAGGTCGCTCTCAGGCGGCGGGAGCGGGGATCTTCCGCCGCGGGGGCTTGACGACCAGACCCTGGCGGATGGCCTTGGCGCTGACCTTGATGCGGACGATCCGGCCGTCAATCAGGGCTCGCACCTTCTGGATATTGGGCCGGAACTTGCGGCTGGAGACGCCGGTGACCTTGGTCCCGACGCCGCCGAGGTACTTGGCCTTGCCACGGTGGGTGACCTTGTGGCCGAAGCTCGTTTTCTTACCGGTGAAATGACAAACACGTGGCATTGGCAAACCTCACGGAAAATCCGAAACGGGGATTTATAGCGGGTGGCGCGTCGGAAAGCAATCGGTCACAGGACGGTCTGGATGTTGTTCAGGACATCCAGCCCCATGTCGACGGTGGCGATGTTGGTGCCGCCGCCGCCGTAGAGCGTATCGGCATATCCGTTGTTGGCGTAGAAGACATCCTCGCCCGTGCCGCCGCCGTACATGAGGTTGTCGCCCTTGCCGGCAAAGAAGGTGTTGTTGCCCATGCCGCCGTGCATGGTGTCGTTGCCGACGCCGCCCTTGAGCAGGTCGTCGCCCTTGCCGCCGCGGAGGAGTGAACTGCCGTTGCCGGCGACGAGGGTGTCATTGCCGGGTCCGCCGAAGAGGACATTATTGCCCTTGCCGCCGCCGATGGAATCGGCGCCCCAGCCGCCGTTGATGGTATCGTCGCCCGGTCCGCCCAGAAGCGTGGCGTTGAGGACGGCGCCTCCGGCGCCGGTGACGTCCGGATCGACGGTGATGGTGTCGTTACCGCCCAGCGCGTTGACATAGATGCCGGTGACGCTTGAGGCGGGGAATCCCTGCGAGGTGTTGTTGTACAGAACGCGGATGGTGGAACCGACCATGCCAAATTCGATGGAATCGGCCAGATTGGTGCCGTTCACCGTGAGCACGCCGTTGGAATCGACGTAGACCGTCTGGATATTGACGTTGATGGTGCCGAGCGGGGCGGCGGCGAAGGTCTGGCCGGCCTCGTCGGTGATCTTGTTGCCCACCAGGGCGATGTCGTAGATGCCGTCATCGCTGGGGGTGAACAGCGTGCCCGGCGAGTTGACGGTGTAGGTGACGGCCCAGCCGTTGGTGACGGTCTGGATGGCGGCGACGGTTCCGTACTGGCTGTAGCTGTTGGGGCCGGTGACCAGAATGTCGGCGTTGTCCTGCGAAAGAGCCGTTTCGACGATGGGAGTGGAATCGGTGTAGGTGACGGTGAAGGAAACGGAGTTGACCGGTGCGACAACGGCGGAGACGCTGGTGAGCGTGGCGGTGGGCGCGATGGGAGGCGCGTTGTTGGCGGCGGCGATGTTGACCTGGAACTGGCCGAGCAAACCGACCGAGGCGTAATTGGCCGGGTTGGCGGTGTCGGCGACCTGGCCGGGTTCCAGGATGACGACGTAGGAGCCGTTGTTGGTCGATCCGAAATAAGCCGAGCCGGTGGGAGGAACGATGTCGTAATTGGCCACCACGGATGTCGAGTTGCTGGCCGGCGAGGAGGAGATGAAGGTGGCGTACTGGCCGAACCCGTTGGGGCCGTCGACCAGGATGTTGGTCGAGGCCAGCGAGGCGATGCTGATGGGAGTGGCGTCGGTGTACTGGACGGAGAAGGGGATGGAACTGGCGGTGCTGGTCAGGGCGTTGATGTTCAGGAGGGTCGAGGTAATGGGGGAATTGCCGGAGCTGGTGCTGGTGGTTCCGGGGGCGATATTGACGGTGGCCTGGCCCAGCACGCCCAGGGGGACGTAATCGGCCGGGGTATCGGTGTCGGAGACCTCGTCGCCCTGCATGATCAGCACGTAGTTGCCGTTGTCGGCGGTGGTGAAGGTCGATTCGCCCAGCGGGGCGTGAATGGAGTATTCGGCGACGATGGCGCTGGAGTTGGTGGCCGGGGCGGCCGAGACGAAAGTGGCGGTCTGGCTGTAGAGGTTGGGGCCGTCGATGAGGATGTTGGAATCGCCCAGGCTGGAGAAATTGATGGCGTTGGCGTCGGTGTAGGTGACCAGGAAATTGACGCTGGAGAGGAGGGAAACGACCGGGGGCACGGTGGTCAGCACGGCCAGTGGGGGCGTGCTGGTGGTGGTGCCGTTGGTGGGCGCGATATCGACGGTGAACTGGCCCAGGGCGCCGCCGACGACATAGTCGGGTGAGGAATAGGTATCGCCGACGGTACCGGACTGCATGTTGATGGTGTAGGCGCCGTTGTCGACGTCGTTGAAGGTGGCGCTGTTGCCGGGGGCGGGGATGGAGTAGATGGCGACAATGGTCTGGGCGTTGGAGGCCGGTTCGGCGCTGACCAGGGTGGCGGCCTGCTGGTAGAAGCCGGGGCCGGTGACCAGGATATTGGTGTTGTTCAGCGTGGCGTAGCTGATGTCGATGTTGGCGTTGGAGTCGTTGTAGGTGACGATGAAGTCGTAGGTGGAGGTTCCCGGCGAGGTCAGGGGCGGTGCGTCGGTCAGTGCGGCGGTGGGGAGAATGGGCGTGACCGCTCCGACGGAGATCACGAAATTCCCCAGTGTGCGCTGGGGCGCGAAATTGCCCGAGTCGTCGCTGATCTGGTTGGGTTCCAGGGTGACGGTGTAGGTGCCGTTGTCGCTGGTGGAGACGGCGGTGTCGGTGGGAGTGACCTGGTAGGTGGCGACGATGACCGAGGAGTCGTAGGTGGGGTTGGTGGACAGAAGCAGTGCCGCCTGGCTGTAGCCGTTGGGGCCGGTGACCAGGATGTTGTTGTTGCCGATGCTGGCGACATCCACCGAGAGGGAATCGGCGTAGGTGACGGTGAACTCGATGGCGGTTTCGCCGGGGGTGTTGATGTCGCTGACGGCCAGCGTGGAGGTGGGAGGCTGAACGGAGTCGATGAACTGTGCGAGGATGAACTGGTCGTTGACGCCGGAGTTGTCGGTGTTGGTGGCGGTGCCGCCGCCGTCGTCGGTGCCGACCATGACGATCTTGCCGTCCTGGTTGTCGTAGATGCCGTTGAGGCAGGCCATTTCCAGGCCGCCGAATTCCGGATCGGAGGAGCCCAGGACCGGGGCGGTGGAGGACTGGCCGGACTGGCCGGTGTTGCCGAAGGAGCTGTCGAAGGTGCCGTCGTTGTTGAGCTGATCGACGAGCATGACGGTGTCGGTGGTCTGGGGTCCGAAATCGGTCATGAGGGTGCCCCAGCCGTTGGGACCGTCAGTACCGGGCGAGGCATCGCCGCCCATGACCAGGATCTGGCCGTCGGGGACAACGGCGACGCGGGTGGGGAACAACTGGCCCAGGGGAACCACGCCGCGGGCGCCGAAGGTGGGGTCCAGAACGCCGGAGGGAAGGAAGCGGAGAACCGCGCCCTGGCCGTTGCCCCAGCCAGCGGCGAGGATGTCGCCGTTGCTCTGCACGGCCAGGGAGGTGGCGCCGGCGTCGGTGCTGCCGAAGTCGACCACGTCGGCCACGCCGTCGGAGTTGAAGGTGGTGTCCACCGCCAGGGCGTTGCTGAGGCGCATCAGGAAGAAGTTGGTATGGCCCGTGGTGGGGTTGAAGCTGGAGGTATCGGATTCGCCGCCGACCAGCACATTGCCGGAGCTGTCCACGGCCAGGCAGGTGACAAAGTCGTTGCTGTAGGACTGGAAGTTCTTGGTGAAGGTGCCGCCGCCGGCAAAGGTGGCGTTGGTGGCGGAGCCGAAATTGACGGTTTCCTTGTAGACGACGGCGTCTTCGCCATCGCCGGCATTGTAGATCGAACCGCCGGCGTAGAAGGTGATGCCGGTGAACGCTCCGGCGGCGGAGTAGGTGGGCGGGGCAAAGACGGCGTCGCCGAAGGTCTCGAAGCCATCGCCGGTGATGGTCTTGTTGATCAAGCCGCCCTCTTCGTCGTAGACGGCGACGGCCAACTCGGCGTCGGAGGTGCCGACGACAAGGATGTCGTTATTGGGCAATACCGTCACGCGATAGGCGTAGTCGGCGTTGTCGATGGCGTTGCTGGAGGCGCGGTTGGCCGCGCTGGTGAAATCGGTGATCAGGTCGCCGAAACTTGGATCCAGAGTACCGTCGGGGAGATAGCGGGCGACGGCGAAGTTGGCGCTGTCCTTGATGGGGTCTTTGTTGCCCTGGATGGGATCCTCGACCTGTTCGTAGCTGGTGCCGACGACCACGATCTTGCCGCCGGGCTCGACCGCCACGCCGTTGGCTTCGTCGAAATAGGTGCCGAGAATGCCAACTGTGTTGATGGAAACGCCGGCGATGGGAGTGCCGACGATTCCGTCGCCTTCCACGCCGAATGTGGTATCAAGCTGGCCGGCCAGGACATTGGACAGCAGGACGCGCTGTTCCAGAAGTTCGATGGAAGCCGATCGCGCAGCGCTGGCGATGGCCCGGCGCCGGCGGCGTGTGGAATGGGCGGAGAAGAAACTGATCGGGCGATTGGGATTGTGGCCTGGTTGTGACATAGTGGTGCAACTCCCCTGATTTAACTCAGGACGTTCTGAATGTTTGTCACGACATCAAAAATATTCGGCCCGTCGTCGTATTGCGCCGAATTTGTTCCCGCCCCGCCGTCAACGGTATCGATAAAACCGTTTCGGCAGAAGATCGTGTCGTTACCGGCGCCGCCGGAAATAGAATTGTTGCCGAGGCCGGCGGTGATGGTGTCGTTGCCCTGGCCGCCGTTCATGGTGTCATCCCCCATGCCGCCCCGCAGCACGTCGTTGCCCTGGCCGCCCATGAGGCTGTCGCTGCCGGCTCCGGCGACCAGGGTATCGTTGCCCTGGTTTCCGGCCAGAGTGCTGTCGCCCGTGCCGGCCTTGAGGCTGTCATCGCCGAGGCCGCCGTAGAGGACATTGTTCCCCTTGCCGCCGTAGAGCGAATCGTTGCCGCTGCCGCCGATGAGGGTGTCGTCGCCCTGATTGCCGTAGAAGATGTCGCCGACGCTGTTGGTGGCGGCGATGTAGTCGTTACCGCTGCCGCCGTTGACGGTGGCGGCGGGCATGGAGGCGTCGATGGTGACGATATTGGAGCCGGTGGCCAGATTGACCAGGATGGCATTGACGCTGCTGGTCAGGAAATAGAGGGACTGGGAATTGACGGTCGCGGCGATCAGGGCACTGGTGCTGCCGACATCGACCGTCGAGCCGTTGTCCAGGGCGTTGACGACCAGCGTGCCATTGGAGACGTTGGCGAAGAAGGTTGGCGCCGCCGCGCCGACCGGAGCGGCGACCACTCCCAGCGTGTAGGCGGGGATGGGATTGTTCTGGCCGTTTTCCATCACCTCGACGTAGTAGGTTCCGGCGCTGAGCGTGGTGGTGATCTTGGAAAAGAGCAGCAGGCCGCTGTTGTCGTCGGAGGCGATGGGCGTGGTGGTGTTGCTGGAATTGTAGAGATACAGGAGCGTATCGCCGATGACGCCGTTGGTCTGGATGACCACGTTGTCCGTCTGGGTGAGATTGAACCTGGCCCAGTCGACGTCGGAGGGCGTGTCGATGGTGTGGTCCTGGAGCGAGCCGTTGGTGGCGATGACCGACGCCTCGGCGGGCGTGTTGTCCGGCTCATAGACATCCGGGGGCACGGCCGCCACGCCGGGAGTGCCGCCGGAGATTTCAAAGGTATAGGGATTGGCCGTCAGATCGTTGTTGGCGATGGAGACGATGGCCGTCTGCGTGCCGCCGTCGGCGGGCAGATAGGTGATGGTGAAAGTGCTGGTCAGCCCCGATCCGATTTGCGGCAGGGGCTGGAGGGTCACCAGGAAATCCTGGGGATCGGCGCCGCTGAGCGAGATAATGGGCGAACCGGTCAGATTCAGCGTGGCCCCACCCAGGTTCTCGATGCCGTATTGCAGGGAGGTCGGGGTGGTTTGCAGGCCGAAGGCGGTGTTGTCGGTCGTTTGCGGATTGGCGTCGCCGTTGGCGATCAGGATGGCGTTCCCGAAGACTTCGATGACGGGTGTGGTGATCTGCGGTCCGCTGGCGGTCAGCGAGGTGTTGATGGTGCAGCTTTGGGAATTGGTGCAGGTGTAGTCGATTTCCTGAGTCACCAGCCCCGGCCCATAGGCGGCTGTTCCGCCGGGCAATGCCGCGGCGGGCAGGTCCGCATTGGGGAGGTTGCCGGCCGCCGGCGGAGTGAAGGCACCGGCCAGGATATCCTGTTCCAGGGTATCGTAGGTATCCCCGGCAAATCCGCTGAGTGTCGCCCCGCTGGCAGCGCCTCCGTTTTGCAGGGCCGCCGTGACGACGTTCACCGGATCCACCGTGGTTAACACCGGGGCGGCGTCTGTCCCCGTCACGGTCAGGTAATCGGTCGCGTTGTTGACGCCGGTGGTGGTCGCGACGTAGACGTTGCTGTAGAGGTATTGGTAGAGGCGAAGGCCCAGAAGGTTTGCCGGAGGCGCCGTGGATGTCGAGGCGACCGGCGTAATGACGTACGTTTCGTTGAGGATGTCCGAGCCCTGCGCGATCGAGGCCGTCACAGTCACCAGAATGTTCTGTGCATTGGGCGTGGTCGTGGTGGTCGTGCCATTGGTCGTGGTGATGACCCCGGCGTCAACGGGAATGGTTTCGGTCGCAACGGCCGTGTTGGCGACCGTGCCCGCAACGGCATCCGTTCCCGAATTGCTCAAGTCGAACACCGTGACGCCCGGAAATGTAAAACCACTGGCCGTTGGATCGAGAAACGCGTCGTACTTGGTGACGAAATCCGTCTGGCCAATAACGGCGTTGAACACCGATCCGCCGGCTCCGATGGTTGCTTGAAAATAATCGGGATTGGTCGTCAGCAGGCCGTTGTTGATCGTCACCGTCAGCAGGAGGCGCGATTCCAGCGGTTCCATGACATTGGCGACCGCGGCCGACAGCGTGCTTCGCCTTGGTCTGCGGCGCGCGGCGCCAGAGGAGGCAATGCCCCGAAGTTGGTTCCACTTGTCAGCGGCTATTGGATGAGTCATGTTCAGCGCTCCGATTGATCTTTGAGGGTTCCCGCCCGGCAAGGGGCGGCAGCCGCCATCATCAGAACCTAATATCTCCGGTGAGAACGTCGTCGGCGTGCGACTGGAAGGGGCCGGATTCGACCTTGTTGCCCAGCGAGTCAATGGTCCAGAACTTGATGTCCCCGTGGGCGATGCCGCCGGAGGAGACGGTTTCGGAACCGGAGAATTCGAGGCTGGGGTCGTTGGCCGGCGCGGTATCGGTGCCGGCGATGGCGGTGGCGGTGAAATCGCCGTAGCCGTTAATCTCTCCGTCGGGTGCGACGTTGAGCTGGACCTTGGCCAGGGCCAATCCGGTGGCGGGATCGGTGCCGCCGGTGAAGGCGATGGTCGGGCCGAGGATGTCGGTGTCGGTGGCGGGCTGCCACTGTGCGGTGGTGCTCTCGACGAAGTTGAGCACCAACTGGTCGCCGCCGAGGATGAAGCCGGTGCCGCTGGCCAACTGGGCCACTTCCGGATCGATGGAGGCGGAGTAGGTGGGATACAGGTCGCAGTTCCAGGTGATGGGACTGGCGGCGAAGGCCACGTTGGAACTGACCAGCGTGGATTCCAGGGTTGCGCAGTTGGGAGTTCCCAGGCCGGTGTCCAGGTCATAGCCCAGGCCGACCGTGTTGACCAGCGTGGCCGGCCCGGTGGAAATATCGTTGAAATTGAGGGGCTGGGCGCCGGGGGCGGAGTAGTCGTCCTGTGCGGCGGAATAGAGCTGCTGATTGATGCCGAGGCCCAGGGTGCCGGCCCCCTTGGCCGCGCGCTCCTGATTGACCAGGGCGATGAATCCAGCCCAGGCCGGGGCGCCCTGGCTGGTGCCGCCGACATTGGTCCAGCCGGTGTTGAGCTGGTTGGTGCTGCCGGTGAGGGTGTAGGGCACGGTGTCGTAGATGGCCTCGCCGGTGGTGGGATCGGCGTCCCAGGATACGTCGGGAATGGCGCGGGCGGTGATGGCGGTGGCCACCGGCGGAGTTCCCACCGGATAGGTAAGCTGACTCTGGTAGCTGGGTGGCTGGGTGTAGAGGGTGCTGAGTCCCCCGCCGCCGATGGTTGAGGCTTGCTCGTCGGCGATGCGGTTGCCGTTGATGTCCAATGTGAGCGTCGTACCGCCGACGGCCGTCACGTAGGGAGAGCTGGCCGGATAATTCACCTGGCCGCCGACATCGCCGGTGGCGGCAATGAACGAGACGTTGGGATAGTTCTCGAAGATCGCGTCGAAGCCGCCGAGATTGGTGGCCAGGCTGCCGGCGGTTTCCAGTTCGCCGAAGCTCATCGCGACGGTGCCGCCGCCGGCGGCGGAGACGATGCTGCCGGCCAGGTTGATGCCGCGGAAGACCTCGAAATCGTATTCGTCGAGGGTTTGCACGAGGACGATCTTGGCGTCGGGGGCGATGGCGTGTGCCCATTCGACATCCATGTCGGTTTCCACGGCCCAACTGGAGTTGATGGCCGGCGAGCCGTCCACATTAACGACCTGGAAGTTGCTGGAGGTGGGCAGGGGCAGGCCGAACTGCTGGCTGAAGACGGTCAGGTCGTTCCAGACATTGGGATTGCCATAGGGATCGACGATGGCGATGGTCTGGCCCTGGCCGAGATTGGTGGTGGTGCTGATCGCGGGAAGACCATAGGCCGCGCGAATCTGCTGGGGATCATAGCCGACGACCGATCCGAGATAGACGGCGCTGGAGACGCCGTGGGCCGGCAGCAGATAGAAGGGGGTCATCTGACCGGACTGATCGACGACATTGGCACCGCCGCCGGAGGTGATTGAATCGGTTGCGCCGGCGCCGGCGATGGTGTTGTGGCCCATGCCGCCGAAAATTGAATCGGAGGCGTTGGCGCTGATGATCTGGTCGTAGCCCCGGCCGCCATAAAGCGAGCTGTGCGCGCCGGCGCCTTTGAGCAAGTCGGGGCCGCGGCCGCCCTGAAGCGTATCGGGCCCGTTGTCGCCGATGAGCGTATCAGCGCCGGCGTTGCCCTCGAACCAGAGGGGAAGGGTCAGAGTTCCGTTGGTGCTAAGAGCCTCGATAAGATCGTTCCCCGCGCCGCCGACGGCATGCACTTCCTTGACGGCGGCCAGAGAATAGGTGTCGGTAACGCCGTTGAGCGTCACGTCCAGGAGCGAGGAATTGCCGGCTTGCAGGCCGACGGTGATGGTATCGTCGCCGCTGGTGCCGATGACGCTGACGACACCCGCCGCGTCGATTGTCGAGACCGACAGGAGCCGGCGCTGTTCGAGTAGCTCAAGGGTGGCGAGAGCGGCTCGGCGGGCAAGCTTTGCCCTGTTGTTTCCGATGTGGGGGAGCATGAAGACCTCCAGCCAAGTGTACTATACCTCGACAGACCGACCGTGTCAGGGCTCAGCCCCCGGTCTTGGTGGAGAGCGTGGGGAACTGCTTGTTCTCAACCTCGTCCTGAATCAGGATGGTCGGCTTGACCAGAATCAGCAGAACCTGTTCGTCCTTCGCCTCGGAGTGATTTGAGAACAACCGCTTGAGGAACGGGATCTTGTCCAGGACGGGCACACCGGCCTCGCGGACGCTTTCGCCGGCGATGGTCTGCCCGCCCAGCAGGATGGTCCCGCCGTCGGGAACAGTCACGGTTGTCCCGACCTGCGCGCTTTCGATGACCGGCTCCTGGATCGTCTCGCTGGGAGCGACGGAGGTGATGCCCGAGCCGGTGCTCGTTGACGTGGTGGCGGTCTGGTAGGTGAAGTTCACCAGTTTCTCCAGACTCGTCAAATTGGGGGTCATGGTCAGGGTGACGTATTTGTGATCGGCCGAGACCGTCGCGGTGATGTTCAGCGTGCTGCCCGACGGCGCCGAGGAAACGCTGGGCTGATAGGCGACCGAGCCGCCGGCCGCCACGATGGGCACCAGTGTCTGGACGAAGTAGGTGGTGGTGTTGACGGAGATGGCGGCGCTTTGGCCGTTGAACAGCGTCACGCGCGGGGCGGTGACGATGGTGTTGGTGTCGGTGGCCTGGACGGCGCGGATGAGGGCGCTGACCTCGAAATCATCCATGTAGGTGATGGCGGTGGTCAGGCCCTGGGCGGCCCCGCCGATGGTATCGGGAGCGGCGGTTTCCGGGGCGGCGGTAAAGCCACTGGTCGCGTCATTGACGTTGATGGGGCTGATGTGGTTGGGGTTCTTGAAATTGAACGCGAAATTCAGGTCCAGGCCGACGTCTTCCATGAAGTTGCGTTCGATGGTCAGGAAGCGGGCCTCGACGGTGACCTCGACCGATCGCTGGGCGCGAAGCTGTTGCAGCAGGCCGGTGATCTCCGCGTGCGACTGCGGAGTGGTCGTGGCGATCAAGTCGCCCTGCAATTCACTGAGCGAGCCCACCACGCCGCCGTTGGCGATCCACGTGTTGGGCTCGACGTGGGCGTAGATGATGTGCATAAGCGCGTCGGCCACCTGCTGGCGCGACATGCCGCCCTCGCTGGCGTTGACGCCCCAAATTCCCTCGTTGGGACCGCTGGAGGGATATCCGCCGGCAAGGCCCGAGCCGTTGCTGTAGCCACCGGCCGGGCCGAACCCGCCGGGACCGACCACCGGACCACTGGGGTTGCTCATGGCGTTCATCGGCGAAGCCAGTCCGCTGGAGGCAAATCCGCCGGGCGTGTAGCCGGGGACCATCGTGGCGCCGGCCGGCGATGGCATTCCACCGGTGGGCGAGCCGAAATCGGGCACGCTCATGAGAATGTCGCGGATGTCGTAGGTTCGCGTGATGGTATGGGTATTGATCTCGTCCATCGTCGAGATGTCGATCATGCTGTTGTGCGTGGTATAGCCAAGCTTGGCCGAGCGTCCACCGGCCGACGACAGCACGGTGTCCAATGCCACTTTGAAGGGGATGTCGTGAAGCCGGGTGTTCACTGGGGTCAGCGGGTTGATGTTCTCCTCTGACAGGGCGTTCCAGTTCACATAGATGTTGGCCCCGGTGGTATCACGGAAGAAGTCGATGACCGTCGCCAGGCCCTGGTTGGGGAAATTGATCTCCGGCAGCGGCTTGTTCAGGAGCATCGACAATTCCTGTTCGGTCACGGCCTGATCGGTCTGCTGTTCCTTGTCGCGCAGCTCGCTGATGGTGGGCCAGTCGGACGGATAGCGAAGGATATCGCGGTAGGGAATCTTCTTTTCCTCCGCATCCATGTCCAGATATGAGAAATTCTGGAGCTGTTCTTCGTGGTACGTCTTCTGATGCATCAGAATGGCTTTGTCCTGAACGAGCAGGTGCATGTTTTTGGCGTATTCGTTGCGGGGGTCCAGATCGAGAATCTGGTTGATAACGCCCAGGGCATCCTCGTAGCGCTCGTCTTCCAGATCGTTGTTGGCGGTCTGAATCAGGCTCTGGATCTGCTGTTCGCGTTGTTCACGCTGACGGGCGATACGCTCCTGTTCGATTTGCGTCGCCTGGTCCAAAGCCCTCTGTTTCGCCGCGGCGGCATCCTCGGCCTGGGCCGTGGCAAGCTGCTGGCGGACGACGGCGATATTGCGGTCATACTGCCCGATCTGGTCGGTCGAAAAGATGCCCACGTCCATGTTGCGGGCCACTTCCGCCGAGTCCACATCTTTCTGGGCCGCCGCCCAATCCTTGTTCTTGATGTCCGTGTTGGCGGCGGTCAGGGCACTGTTGATTTGATAGTCGATCGCCTGCCTCTCCTCATTGATGGTCTTGGCGACTTCCGGCATCACCTGGGTTCCGCCGGCCGGGCTACGGCCAAGTTCGCGGGCCACCTTGTCGCGTCCGGCAATGGCGGCCTGATTGTTCGGATCAAGGCTGACCGCGTCGGTGAAGATGGTGAGTGCCTCTTCCTTGTGACCGGCGTCGTAGGCGGTCTGGGCCTCATCGACCATCGTTCTTGCCCGGATGGCCTTCTGTTCCCTGGTCAATTGCTCCTGATCGAGCGTCGCCTGGAGGAACTGCTGGCCCGGATTCGTGGCTGGGGCCGGTGCCGCGCCGGATGCCGCTGCACCGCCGCCGGCAACCATACCCGCGCCAACCGATCCGCCCGCTGGCGCGCCGCCGGTGGCGGGTTTGGCCTGTGCGGCCGCCTGGGCTTTGGCCAGGGCTTCGTCGTTGGCCTTCTTGTCGGCCGCTTCTTTGACGTCCATACGCGTGAGATAGGTCTGCGGGCTGTCTTCAAAGAGGCCTGGCTTGTAGCCGAGGTCGCGAGCGGTGACAAAATCCGGCCGGGCGGCGTTCCAATCGCCCTTGTTGTACTCGGCGCGAGCCTTCACATAGGCCGCGTGAGCCTGATCGGCCTTTTGCTGTGCGGCCTGGGCGGCCTCCCTGGCATCCACGTCCTTTATATATTGCGCCGGGCTTTCATGGGACGCCGGCGCCTTGTATCCGGCATCCACCAGCGTTTGAAACTCGACCCGTGCCTGATCGAGGTTGCCGGACTTGAAGTCCGCCTCCGCCTGGGCATAGATCGCCGCGTTGCTCGCCCCGGCCGGCTGAGTCGCCGGCGCTGATTGTGCCAGCGCCTGCCGCGGCATCAGGCTCGCGCCCGTGGCCAGAGTCAGCGATGCCAGAACCAAGAGCCCGAACCGACAACGGCGGGCGCCGCTGCCCGGTCGTCCCGTCGAGCCGCTGCCGCGGCCGGGGGCGATCGTGTTGTCGGTCGAGAGTGCGATGCGGGTCTGCCTGAACAACATGGGGAACCTCCACGCTTGTCGAGCCGTCATGCCACAAAGATAAATGTTGCTGTGCCGCTGAATTTCCCTCCCCTGCCGCCGCGCACGCAAGAGATGTTCTGATCCCTGCTGCGTCGCCTGCTCGTCCAGGCAATCGAGGCGTGGTGAAGGCATGGGTGGGAATACCAGTCCGATGGAAAATCCTAACGGGGTCGCAGCCGAATCCCGACAGCACGTCGGAATCCCCGACCATGATCCGGCCTTGAGAATACACACGTCGAGCGCCCGGTCCTTGGTCACTGCTCCGCCACAAACCACGCGGAGTCTAAACAAACCTCAAGGCCTATGCAAATAAAAATGCGCACCCCAATCCTGCCAGGGGTGCGTGACACTTCAAGCAACGCAGCCGACTCACCCCATTGCGGCAAACGCCCATCCGCTATTCCCCCTCCCCTGGTACGCCGGGGGAGGGTTGGGGTGGGGGCCAGACCTTTTCGAGCTGTCGAAGGATTTCCTCGACGACCGAATCCGTGTCCCTGAGCACATCATGGTCCCAAAACCGCACCACGCGGATGCCCGCTTCGTTGAGTCGCTCCGTTCGGATTCGATCGTACTCCACCTGCGCCTCGTCCGCGTGCTGGCCGCCGTCCAGTTCGATCGCCAGACGCCGCGACGGGCAATAGAAATCGACGATGTATCCCGCGACCGGGCGCTGTCGGCGGAAGCGGTGGCCATCCAATTGCCTGAGGCGTAACACGCTCCACAATTTCGCCTCGGCATCCGTCGGCTTTTTGCGCATGGCGCGGGCGAAGTTTGTCAGTCGCCGATCGCGGCCCCGTGGCGCGTCCATGCCCCCATCATCGCGGACGGCATGCCGCCGGGCAAACCCCCACCCCGACCCTCCCCCGGAATACCAGGGGAGGGGGAAGAAGGAGGTCGCCGAATGTGTCACGCACCAGCGCTGTCCACCCGATTATTAGGATTTCTTAATACTCGCTTTCCCCAACCCCAATACAGTATTGTCCCGCGTCAATTCGCGAGGCTGACCGATGGATGACCGCATACTCGATTATGAGTCGCTCGAAAGACCTGACGATGAATTCTCGCCGGCCGCTTCGCGGATGGCGACGATCGCGCTGATTCCGTCGGCCGTGGCGTTCAATATCGTCCTGGCGCAGATCGTCCTGGTTCTGAAATTGCCCATCTATCTCGACTGCGTCGGGATCATCACCACCACGCTCATCGCCGGACTGGGGCCGGGCTTGATCGTCACGGTCCTGGCCTTCGGCATGATGGCCCTGCTCTTCAATCACATCATTATCTTCTTCACGGGCACGGCCGCGATGATGGCGATTGTCACGCACCTCCTGGCCAAGATCGGCGGGTTCAGGACCATCCTGCGCACCATTCCCAGCGGGCTGCTGCTGGGGGTTGTCTCCGCCCTGGTTTCCATGCCGGTCTCGGTCAAGCTGTTCGGCGGCGTGACCACGGCCGGGTCGACGTTTGTCACCGCGTGGTTCATCCATCGCGGTATGTCCCTGCCGGCGGCGGCGTTCTTTTCGGGAATCATCTGTGATGCTCTGGTCGACAAACTGGCCGAAGCGCTCCTGGCCGTCTGGCTCATCCGGGCCGTGCCCCACGATCTGCTGCGGCGCTTTCGCGGGCCGACGCTGGCGAAGAATTTCAAGCTCAGCGAGTAGTCGATGTCCCGAGTCCCTCCGCCCGCACGCCTGGCCACGCTGCTTATTCTCGTCGTGGCGACGTTCATCGACAGACGGCTGGACTTTCTTCTGGCAGTTGTCATCGCGCTGGCGATCTTCCTTGCCTTCGATCATCTCCTGCCGAGGTTTCTCAAGTTCCTGGCCGTCGCCCAGGTGCCCATGACCATCATGCTGGTCGCCGTCTGGGGGTGGGTGGCCAAGGCGCCGCCGGGAATGCCGATGGGCTCCGACCCGCGCGGCGGGGCCATGTTCGCCCTGCTGATTTCCCTGCGACTTGCCGTCCTGGGCGGCGCGTTTCAACTGGTCATGTACTCCATCCCGTCCCGCCTTTTGCCGGCCACGCTTCGCGGCTGGGGCTTGCGCGGCGAGGGTCTGGTCGTGGCGTTGGGCGTTTTCGCCATTGAGCCGGAATTGAAATTGCGCGCCGAGCAAATCCTCACCGCCCGCCGCGCCCGCGGGCTGCTGGCCGGCGGCAGGTGGGCTGGCCTCAAACAACTGCCCCGCCTGTTGCGGCCGCTGTTCGTGTGGTCGATCCGCTCGGCCGTGCATCGCGCCGAGGTGTGGGAACAGCGCGCTCTGCTACTGCATGTTGAGTTGCTGCCGACGGAAACGCTGCCGTTTTCCAGGGTTGCCGGCATCGTATCGCTGGCTTTATCGCTTCTGTGGCTGGGAGTGTCATTGGCCTTCCGCTGGCCGGGATTGCTGGGGATGCGATGAGCAGGAAATCCACCGAGCTTCTTCTGGCGGCGCTTGATTCGACGCGATTGCTGGCGATCGACGGGCCGAATTTCTCCGGGCGGTCCGACCTGCTCCGCCGCTTTTGCCGCGTCAATACCGACCGCCGCATGTATCTCGGCCCGGAAATCTATTTCGCACTGTCGGGGCTGACCACCACCGTCCGCCAGGAACTTGAACTGCACGCCGGGGGACCGCTCCAATCCTGTGATTGCCATGAACCCGCCGAAGCGCTCCAGCTCACCAAACTCTTCGAGCAGCATCCCGCCACACTCTCCGGCGGCGAGCAAACCTGCGTGGCCATCCTTTGCGCGATGATTCTCAAACCCAGGGTTCTGGCCGCCGATTGCGCCCTGGAACAACTTGACAGCGCCAAGCTCCAGATTTCGCTGGACCTGCTCAAGAGCCCGCGCGGCCCGGAAACAGGCACGGTCGTCACCGACAATCGCCTGGACGAATGGACCGGGGCGATCCAGACCGTCCCCATCGCCGATCTGGCGCCCGATCCGTCCCGTTATCCGCCGGTTCCGCCGCTCGATCCATCGCACATCGATCGGCTCGATCCCGTCGCCGCGCCCGTGCTGGAATTGCAGAACATCACGGCCGGATATGGCAAAGGGTCCGATGTGCTCAGCGGCGTCTCGCTGACGCTCAAGCCCGCCCGCGTCTACACCCTGCAAGGCCCCAACGGCAGCGGCAAGAGCACGCTGGCCAAAGTTCTCTGCGGCGTGCTTCGCCCCTCCGCCGGACAGATTCTCGTCGATAGCGCCCTGTCAAATCTATCCAAAACCCCCGGCCGGATCGCTGGTTATCACCTGCAAAACCCCGATGTCGGACTGTTCGAGAGCACGGTATCGGCCGAGTTGGGATTCAAACCCGGCTCGGCATCCGCCCCCGCCGTCGCCGCCATTCGCGACGCCTTCGGCCTGCAAAACTTTGCGACATCCAATCCCCTTGCTCTCCCCTTCCCAGTACGCAAGCGCGTTTCCCTGGCCGCCACCATCGCCCGCTTACCCCCGTGGATCATTCTTGACGAGCCGACTCTGGGCGCCGACAGCGCAACCATCGCCGCCATGGCGAAAATCATTCAAGCCCTGGCCGCCAAGCAACACGGCGTCATCGTCATTTCCCATTCCAGAAAACTGCTGGACATGCTGCGTGGCAACGAGTTGAAAATGGAAAACGCCCGCGTCCACCCTATGGCGGGGCCTGAGAAATGCCCCACCGCCTGATAGCCCCACTCGTCTACAGAACCCCATTCCAATCCGGCGGCAATAGCAGCACCGGGATCCGCGTGTTCTTGATCATCTCCACCGGGACATTCCCCGCCAGCAGCCGGGCGAAGACGTTCTTTCCGGTCAGACCAAGGACGATCAGCGTGACCTCGCGTTCGACGGCCGTGTTCAGGATCGCCCGCGCGATGTCGTCGCTGAACATGAGGAGGGTCTGCACGGCCACGCCGCGGGCCTGGAGCTTCTCGCGCAGCAGGCTGATGGCCGCTTCCCCGTCCGCCTCCTCCTGCTCGCGCATCTGTCCGCCGCTGGGACGCGATACATGCACCACCAGCACTTCCGCACCCAGCCTTCGGCCCAAATCTGCTATCGGGTCCAGCAGCTTCTGCGCCGCCCACGGACTACTGACGGCCACGAGTATCCGGCTCATATAAGCCAGTTATTCGCCATCAGGCCGCATAAGTCAATGCCCGCCGCCCCATCCTGCTCCTGCTCCCCCTCTTGCGCCCACTCATCTCCCACTCCTCCTCTTCATCCTAATCTTGCTCTTCCCCGCCTTTGACACCCATCTCCTCCATGAGCTCGTGCATCCTCCTGGCCGCCTTGCCCCGATGGCTGATCCGGTGTTTCTCTTGGGCCGGCAACTGGGCCGTCGTCTTCCCCAATTCCGGCACGAAAAACAGTGGATCGTACCCAAACCCGTTCGCCCCGGCCGCCGCGCGCAGCAGCCGCCCTTCGACGTGATCCTGCACTGTCATCACCACATCCCCGCGCGGATCGGCCAGTGCCAGAGCGCAGACGAACCGCGCCCCGCGCCGCTCGTCCGGCACGTTCTCCATTTGCTCCAGCAGCAGCTTATTGTTGGCCGCATCACCCTGTCCCGCGCCGTTCATCGCCGCCCACCGCGCGCTATGCACGCCCGGCTTCCCGTCCAGCGCATCGACACACAACCCACTGTCGTCGGCCAGCGTCCAGGTGTTCAGCGCTTTGGCGTAACCGGCGGCTTTCAGAACGGCATTGGCGCGGAAAGTCCGGCCGGTTTCCTCGATGGGCGCGATTGAGCCAAACGCCGACAGGTCCACGCAGTGCCACCCGGCACCATCGAGCATGTCGCGAAACTCGCGCAGTTTACCGGGATTGGTGGTGGCTATGAGCAGTCGCACGGTTGGGGCTCAATTGCCGATCGACCGCAGCCCGCCCGTTCCTGGCGCGGCGCTGGGATTACCCAAAGGCGTTTGACCGCCCCCGGCCGGACCACCCGGCGGCGTCGGGCTTCCCAGCATCGACCCGATCCCGTCCGGCCCCGCCGTGCCCGGCGCGTTGGATGTTCCGGCGGCGGTGGTCCCGAGCGGGCTGGCGGGCGCGTTCGTCCCATCGGGATTGTCCTGGTCGTCCGATTTCTGCGGGATAAATACAATGACCGACGGATCCTCGACGAGAATCTTGTTGTGCTGAGCGTCCTCCACTTGATGGCGGCCAACCACGCCATTGACCGCATACCAGGACCATTTCGCCCGCGCCGCCAGCAGCGTCGGATCGAGAATATCCAGTCTCGGAGCGGCCACGACCAGGTTCTTGCCATTTAGCTTCTGCGGCGGAACCCAGCCATCGGGTAACTGGTAATTCGTCACCACCAGCGTCGAGTCGCGATCGGCATGGGCAACGTCCGACGTCTGCTCCTTGATGGCCGCACGCGGCCAGGCGCCGATGCAGACCACGCTGGCGGCCTCGGTGTTGTAGTAATACGCCTCGTAACCGCCCTTCTCGCGCAGGTCGGTCACGGTCTCCTCGGCGATCGACTTATGGTCCGGGCCGTCGAACGCCATGACCTCAATGGTGAACATTCCCTTGGCATTCGCCAGGTTCCATTCCGGATGCACGTTCGGATCAGGCGATTGGATGGGCACAAAGAGCGCTTCGGCGAACCGCGGTTGGCCCGTCGAATCGACCAGCGCCGCCACCTGCTTTTTGGCATCCTGGGCGCGCTTGCCCTCGACCGCGTCCTTGCGCGGATCCAGCGACGCGTAGAATCCGTAATACAGCAGGCTCTCCTGCTCGCCGTGGATCACGTACCAGTCGGGCATCTTCGTCTGCTGAATCAACTGCTGCTTGACCGCGTCACTGGTGAACACGTGCTGCGCCCCGGGAAACCGGGCGCACAGGATCGTCCACTGCGCGTTGGGCGGTATTTTCACCCCACCCACCGCCACGCTCCCCGAACCGCCGGCCTGAGCCGGCCCCGCCCCTGTCGACGAACACGCCGCGCACCCCACCATCAATATCCCGGCCGTTAGCCAGTTCATATACTTCATGGCCTACACTCCCGAGCAGCGGAGTATACCATGCAGCCGCCCCGGCGCCGCATCTATCTTGTGTGCTAATTTCACGCTCAGCTACGGCCCGCTCGCCGCCTCCAATAATTCGGACGCCGGCTCTGATGCATGACCGCTATAACACGCAGACAATCTTTTCGCTCCTGATAGACAACCCAGTAGGGAAATCGGTCTAGCCGATACCGACGCGTGTACTCGGTCAGCTTCGACCAGCCTGCGGGGTTCTCAGTGATCGCGCGCAGCGCTCGACGCACCTCCGCAACGAACTCAAACCCCAGACCGCTGCTTTGCCCCTCGTACCAGCGCGCCGCTTCAAACAACTCCAGTCGCGCCTCAGCCTCAAACTCCACGCTCATCCCCGCCTCTTGCGCAAATCAGCTTCAACCTCCGAAAGAACCCGCTCGGCCGGAATTCCCGGCGTGCCTCGCTCGTCGGCCCCGGCGATACGCCGATCGACCTCCTCGCACCACGCCTGCTCAATGGATGCCTGTTCATCGGCCGTAACGCTCTCCCAGATTCGCTCGGCAAGTTCCGCGCGCTCGCGGGGCGTAAGCGCCATCGCCGCCGATGATACCTGGTCGAATTGCTGGCTCATCGTACTTCCACCATCCTGCTGTGACTATACCCAACCGGCCCGAACCATTCCACACATTTTTCACCCATCTTCTCCTAATCTTGCTCCCGTTCTTGCTCGTAATCCTCTTCCTACTCCTCTTCTTTATCCTGCTCTATCTCCGCATTTCCCTGTCACTTGGCCGCCCTCCCTTTCCTTCCCTTCGATCTCGGCTGCCATATCCCCTCCGTCGCCGGTGTTACTTTTTCGCCGGATTGCCACGGCCCGCCGGTCAGGATCGGGGCGCCTTTCAACTGGTTGATCTTGTCGCGTAACTGCGCCGCCCGCTCGAATTCCAGATCGCGCGCCGCCTGGAGCATCTCCTGCTCCAACAGCAGGATCAGTTCACCCGTGTCCGATTCGGTTTCGCTTTGATGGATCGCGTCGCGGGCCGTGTTCCGGGCACGCACCGTCTCCTCCAGCGTGTTGCGGATCGCCTTCTGAATCGTCACCGGCGTGATGCCGTGCTCGGTGTTGTAGCGCACCTGAATCTCGCGCCGCCGATTGGTCTCGTCGATCGCATACTTCATCGCCGGGGTGATATTGTCGGCGTACATGATGACCTTCGCGTTCACGTTCCGCGCCGCCCGGCCGATCGTCTGAATCAGCGATGTCTGGCTCCGCAAGAACCCGGCCTTGTCGGCATCCAAGATGGCCACCAGCGACACTTCCGGCAGATCGAGCCCCTCGCGCAGCAGATTCACGCCCACAAGGACATCGAAATCCCCCTTGCGCAAATCCTGCAAGATTTCCACTCGCTCAAGCGTTTGAATCTCGCTGTGCAGATACCGCCCCTTCAACCCCGCCTCCTGAATATACGCCGACAAGTCCTCCGCCAGACGCTTGGTCAGCGTCGTCACCAGCGTGCGCTCGCCGGCATCGGCACGCCGCTTGATTTCCGTCAGCAGATGCGGCACCTGACCCTGGGCCGGGTGGACCACGATCTCCGGATCGACCAGCCCCGTCGGCCGGATCACCTGCTCGATCACCTCGCCCCCCGTACATTCCAACTCAAAGGCCGACGGCGTGGCCGATACGAACAGCACCTGATTCCACATCGCCTGGAATTCCTCGAACCGCAACGGCCGGTTGTCCAGAGCGCTGGGCAGGCGAAACCCGTGGTCAACCAGAACGGTTTTGCGCTGGCGATCGCCGTTGAACATCGCCCTGATCTGCGGCAGCGTCACGTGCGATTCGTCGATAATCAGCAGGTAATCCCTGGGGAAATAATCAATCAGCGTGTACGGCTTTTCGCCCGGTTTGCGGCCGTCAAGATGCCGGCTGTAGTTCTCGATGCCGCTGCAATAGCCGACTTCCTGAATCATCTCGATGTCGTATTTTGTGCGCGCAAGTAACCTCTGCGCCTCGAGCAATTTGGCCTCGCCGCGAAGCTGCATCACGCGCATCTCCAGCTCTTCCTTGATCGATGCGATCGCCGCTGAGACACGCTCCTCGGGGATCACGTAATGCACGGCCGGATAGACGAACAGCTCGCTGTGGTTGGCGATGATCTCCCCGGTGAGCGGGTTGATCGACTCGATGCGCGTGATGTCATCGCCGAACATTTCGATGCGATAGGCGAATTCCTCGTAGGAGGGATGCAATTCGACGACATCCCCGCGCACGCGGAAGGTGGCGCGTTTGAAGTCGATATCATTGCGCGCGTATTGCAGATCGATCAGCTTGCGCAGCATCGCATCGCGCTCGATGGTCTGCCCCACCGAAAGCGGAAGCACCGATGCCTTGTAATCCTCCGGTGAGCCCAGCCCGAATATGCACGACACCGATGCCACCAGCAGCACGTCGCGCCGGCTGACGAGATGGCTGGTCGCGCTCAGCCGCAGCCGGTCCAAATCGTCATTCCGGCTGGCGTCCTTCTCGATATAGATATCGCGCTGGGGGATATACGCTTCCGGCTGGTAGTAATCGTAATAGCTGACGAAATACCCCACAGCGTTATTGGGGAACAGATCCTTGAATTCCTCGTAAAGCTGAGCCGCCAGCGTCTTATTGTGGCTGATGACCAGCGTCGGCCGATTCAGCCGCGCGATCGCGTGCGCCATGGTGAACGTCTTGCCCGACCCGGTAACGCCCAGAAGCGTGTGATATTTCCTCCCCGCGCGCACGCCTTCAACCAGCCGATCAATCGCCTGCGGCTGATCGCCCTGGGGCGAAAACGAACTGACAACCTGAAAATCGGGCATACCAGCCATTATCTATTGTCTATAACCCATTATCCATTGCGAGCGTTGCCCTCAAAACCCCACGCTGACCCCTCCATCCACCGGCAAAACCACGCCGGTCACAAACCGGGCCGCCGGTGAGCACAAATACGTCGCCGCCAAGCCCACATCTACTGCCTCCCCGAACCGGGCCATGGGCGTCCGCGCCAGTATCTTGGCGCGCCGCGCCTCATCCCCGGCCATCGCCCTGGCCACCATATCGGAATTGATCCACCCCGGCGCGATCGCGTTGACCCGCACCCCGTGCGGCGAGACCTCCACCGCCAGCGTCCGCACCATCCCAAGATACCCGCTCTTAGCCGCCGCGTACGCGATCAACTGCGGCAGCCCAAACAACGACGCCATCGACGCCGTGAACAAAATGCTCCCACGCTTCCGCCGGATCATGCCCGGCAGCACCGCCCGCGTCAGCGCGAACGCCCCCACCAGATGAGTCTGCAATATCGCACTGAACTCCGCCGCCGAGGTATCCACCGCCCATTTCTTCACCTGATTGCCCGCATTATTCACCAGAATAGAAACCGGCTCCCCCAGCCGATCGACCTGCTCGACAAGTTCATCCCCCTTTTCCGCCCGATTCACATCATGCACGACGAACGAAGCCCCCGGCCCGAGCGTCTTCACCGCCGCCTTGAGCACATCCTCCCGCCTCCCCACCACCACGACCTTCGCCCCGGCCCGCACGAAACAGGTGGCAATCCCTAGCCCGATCCCGCTCCCGCCGCCTGTGATGAGGGCGGTTTCGCCTTGGAGGGAGAAGGGATTGGAATCGGAGGACGCAGAAGTTTTGGCTTTGGGCTTCATGAACGATTCAGTTTGCCGGAAAAACGTTGGGCTGCCAATGGCTGGCTGGCAACCTGCTCATTTCCGATTGCGGGTCGGCGGGCCCAGCCCGGAGGGCAAATTTGACTTTGTCATTGTCTTGCAGCCACCCATCGACGAACCCGTGTATGCCATCGGGCCATTCGTATTCGACCGAAAATTAGCCATTTGATAACCCGCCGCCGCGCCCGGCTGTCGGCGGGGGCGTAATTCAGCGGCACGATGCGCGGCACGGCTTGCGGCGTCGGCGGAATCGGCGTTGAGTCGTCCATCGTCTGCTTCCCGCGGATGCGGCGCGATGCCGGCCGCATCTGCCGCACACATAATACCACCGTCGGGCCGCGTCTGCGGTCGCCGGGAAGAGAATTCTGGGGAGTACCCGAACATCCGGGCGGCCGTCTTTTCCTCCTCTCCCTGTAATCAGGGGGAGGACTGAGGTGGGGGTTTTTCGCCAGTGGCTCTGCGAGGTCGGAGCCGCAGCCAACGCCGTAGCGGTCAACCCCCACCCAACCCTCCCCCTGGGTACAGGGAGAGGGGTCAGGAGGTGGTCCCGCATGGATTTACATTTGCCCGGAAAATCGGGCACACTCGAATTCTGCTCGCGATGCCTGTCCGCGAATTCTTCTGGACAGGGCACAGCGCGAGTCTATCGCGGCAGGCCTAGGCTCAGGGATCTTGCGGCCTGAAAAATTTCCTCCTGCCGCGCCATTGTCGTGACTAATATCGGCTGGAACTGAGTTCAACAGGTTTGAGAAAGGACCGCCATGAACGCTTTGCACGGACACGGATTTCCCGGCTCGCCCTTCCATCATCCCCCCGCGGTTGAGACGTTATCCGTCCGCAAGCGGCGGACGATGGCGCGGCTCATGCCCGAGGCGCTTGAACGGCGGATGCTGCTCTCGGGCTATACACTCAACGTGGTAGCCAACCTCGCTCCCGCCACCGGCGACGGACCGGCCGGGGGCATTGTTATGGACAGCAGCGGGGACATCTTCGCGACCGCCGAAGGCGGCGGCGCAAGTGGCGTCGGCTCTGTCTTTGAAATCCCCGCCGGAACCAGCACACCCGAGCTGCTGGGCAGCTTTGAAGGCAACGGCCCCGGCACCAACGGCGACGATCCGCTGGGAAGACTCTTGCTCGATTCGCAGGGCGACCTCTTTGGCACCGCCGAAAGCGGCGGACACGGAGATAACGGCACCGTCTTCGAAGTTCCGGCCGGCGGAACCATCACCGTACTTGGCTCCTTCGACGGCGTCGCCCCAGACGGCGCCAATCCCTACGCCGGCGTCGTCATGGATTCGATCGGCAATCTCTACGGAACCACCGCCGACGGCGGGGCCAGCGGCGAAGGCACCATCTTCGTGCGTTCCGAGGGAGGAAGTCTCGCCACCGTCGCCAGCATGACCCAGGCCGACGGCGGTGACCCGCAATCCGACCTCATCATGGATTCCAATCACAATCTCTTCGGCGTCAGCACGGCCGGCGGCGCGCTGCTGCCCGACAGCGTGTACGGACCCGGCCAGATTTTCCAGCTTTCGCAGGGAAGCACCCAGCCACTGGTCCTGGCGACGTTCAACTTCACCGTCGGGTACGACCCGACCGCCGGACTGACTCTCGATTCGGACAACAACTTCTATGGCACGGCGGGCGCAGGCGGCGCCAACGGCGACGGTACGGTCTATGAACTTGCCGCCGGCAGCAGCACGATCACGCCCCTGGCTTCCTTCGAAGCCGCCACCACTGGACAGGCTCCCAATTCGACACTGCTGATCGATTCCAGCGGCGATCTTTTCGGAACGACCACGGCCGGCGGCGCCAACCACCGCGGCACCGTCTTCGAAATCGCCAAGAACAGCGGCGTCATCACGACGCTGGCCTCTTTCAACGGCGTCGACGGCAGCAACCCCGAAGGCGCCCTGGTCATGAATTCCCAGGGCGACATCTTCGGCGCGGCATTTTCCGGCGGCCCAGGCGGCGGCAATTACGGGACAGTTTGGGAACTCACGCCCGGCACATCGACCGCAAGCTTCGCGACCCTCACCGACGGCAATCTTCTGGTCGAGGGAACCAGCGGCGATGACGTCATCACGCTGCAAACCGACGGCAACGGCAATTTGACCGCCACGCTCAACGGGACCACGTCACAGAACTTCGCTGTTTCGCAAATCAGTTCCGTCGACGTGGAGGCCGGCGCGGGCAATGACTCGGTCACCATCGAATCCAGCATGCCCGCAACCCTGGGCGTCAGCGTCCAGGGCGGGCCGGGTGATGACACGATCATGGGCGGTCCCGGCAACGACACCCTCGGCGGCGGAGCCGGCAATGACTCCATCTCCGGCGGACCCGGCGACGATTCCACCAAGGGCGGCATGGGCGACGATGTCCTGGCCGGCGGTAAAGGCAACGACACGCTCTTCGGCAGTCTCGGAAACGATACGATGCGCGGCGGACTGGGCGATGATTCCCTCAACGGCGGGGCCGGAACCAACCAACTCTACGGCGGCCAGGGCAACAACACCTTCTACGCCGTCAATGGAACCGCCGACGAGATTTTCGCCGGCGCCGCGACCAACGACAGTCTCATTTACGGCTCGAGCGATAATTACGTCATCGAAAGCGGTGCGATCCCGCCGGGGAACGTGATGCTCGCATAGGCTCTGTCTGAATATCCAATGGCCGCCTTGCCGTCGTCCGTGAGCACGTCCTTCACATCAGGTGTTATCTTTCCCTTCTCTGTTTCCATGACCCGTCCGCGGGAGAAAGACTACGCAATCATAGACGGCTCGTATTGGCATCTGACTCATGCTGACTTGTGCCGCCGGTCACGCCGCGCCGCGTTGCGGACCTCCGTCAGTGCGGAAGTAAACTCCGCGTCGGAAACTCCCGCGGCGTCGACAGCCCGAGCGATCGGCTCGGCGGCTTCCATCAGCGACAGCGGCGCCGCAAGCTCTCTGGCAATAATCTGTTCCAAGTACGCAAGTACGTCCTGGCCCGCGGCTTTCGCCCGCTCCCTAACAGCCTGTGGCAAGAGTCCCGCGACGCCGAGCGCCGCGGATTTGCCCTTGGATCGAGGCGGAGAAACGAAGAGTATTGCAATGAAATACGCTGAGTTTCGACAACGAAGAGCCAAGGGCAAAGACGCAAGATCGGCCCGCGCGACTTTTGCCACAGGCTGCTGAGCCTGGATTCGGCATCGGATGGCAGCGATATGGTCAGTGTCATGGCGTCACTCCGTGAAGATCGTAGCAAAACGTCCCCCGATTTCGACCAACCGCTTCATTATTCGACCGGCACATTCGGGTATACCAATTCCCCCTTCCACATATCCTGTGGATCGACCGCCCGCCGCTCGACCATTTCATCGCTGCGAAGAATCAGGTCGTACGCCGCCGGCAATGTGGTCGGGGCGGAAGATTCGTACTGCTCGCGCCCGGTGGTATCAAAATACGTCGACGCGCCCTTTGCACAGGCCATGGTGCCAATTTTGAATTCCCGCCCATTGCTTCGGCAGATCACGTCAAAGGCGACAGTGGCCGGAACGTCCGTGACCTCCAGCACGTCGGTCAGATACCCCGCCTGGCGCCGGATCGCCTGGGGCGCAATGCTCGCCTGAATCGGCCCGGCCAGCTTGGGATCGTCCACGAGCTTGAAATAGCCCGCCGGCCACTGGGCGACAACTTCGAAGTTCACCGTGAACTTGCGGTCCTCCTGGTAGAGGGGAAGTCCGCCCGACCACCACCGCAACGTGACGCGGTACGTCATTTCAAGCGTGTGCTTGCCTGGCTGGCTGCACTCAACGCTGAACCATGAGGCTTGGAGCCTCGGAGTCGGGTAGCCGTCCGCGCCGGTGTCAAAAGGAGCCGGAACCACTTTGCCATCAATCTTGGGCTCACCGGACAACAACGCAAAATCTGCCTGCATCTCCCCCGCTCGGGCCACATGGTCCGTCTCAACGCGCACTATGTTCCCCAAAACCACGACCGGGCAGGTGCGAACGGTAAGCCGCACGGCCTGCTGCTCGTAGCGGCTGCGCTGGGCCGGCGTCATATGCCCGGCTTGATATTCCCGTCCCAGAAAAATCTCCAGCCAGCCGCTCAAAAGCCCCTGCCTGGCCGATGTCTGTTGTGACAACGCCATCTCGAAGAGTTGCTGCTTCTGCGCATCGCTGAGTTTCCCACCCCAATGCGAATTGGCCGCGGCGCCCGGCTGGACCGGTGGCTGCCGCGCATTGCTAACTTTCCCACCCCAGTATTGCCCGAGCACAAATTTAATCAGCCACACGGCCTCGTCAGCCTTGTTCCCCGTCGCGCCCACCGGCTGCTGATGCTGAGCCAGCGCCATCGCGTCCAGTTGCTGCTCATACTTGACCGAAAGCCCGCCGGCCGCTTCCCGCCGATCCAGTTCCGCGGCGGCGTCTGCCGACACGGCAAGGCCGGAGTCCAGATCGCGTATCACCAAAAACGTCGGCTTGTAGTGATACCACGGGATCTTCCGAAATCCCGGAACCATGGGCGCGGCCGTGATCGCCAGCCCCAAAAGCAGAAGAATCGCCCCGCACGACCCCAGACCCATTCGTCGATGCCGCTCGCCGCGCACAACGCTTGTCGATGAGAATTCCGTCCCGCATTCCGGGCACTGCTGGCTCTGAATTCCGATCAACAGATACCCGCACGACCGGCAATGCGGTTGCTCGCCCCGCCGCCGCGGCCAAAATCCCCGCCTGACCATGACCACGCCGATCACGATCAGAATGAGCCCGATCGCCAGGAAAACGATCATCGAAAGAAACGTCGGGTACATCGGCGGCATGGGGACATATTACCGCAATGTTGAAGCGAACTGTTATAAAGTCGGCCCCCCGACAGCCGAGAACCAGCCTGCCGCCGCCTTCCCCTCCGAGCCAATCTGACCGAATCACGGCTCCCAAACCGGCCGCGCACGTTGCCAACAGTTGCCAGCTATGCGATAATCCACTCATGCCAACGCAGAACGTCAATCTCTCCGACCAGCAGTCGAAGTTCATCCGGCGGTCCATCGGCGGCGGCCGGTTTCGCAATGCCAGCGAAGTCGTCCGCGCCGCCCTGCGGCTGCTTGAGCAGGAAGAGGAGCAAAACAAGCTCAAGCTCAAACGCCTGCGGCATCTGGTGAAAGAGGGATTCGACTCGATCGACCGCGGCGATTATGAAACCATCACCGAGGACACTCTCCCTGAGTTTATCAATTCGTTCCGCACCTCAGCTCGCGGCGGCAAATCCAGATGACGTGGAAGATCAAGCTGTCATCCGACGCACGCCGTGACATTGAGCGGGCGCTCGATTGGACGCTGACGAACTTCGGGCAGCGAAAGCGAGAGCAATACCTCGAACTCATTCGCCAGGCGCTAGAGGACATCGCCGCCAACCCGGCCGGTTCACGTTCGCGGACCCGACCTGAACTGCACCCCAATGCTCGGGTTTATCACATCGGACAGCGCGGCAAACGAGCCCGGCACATGTTCGTGTACATCAACAGCGCCAATGAGGTTGTCGAGGTGGCTCGCCTATTGCACGATTCGATGGACATTTCCCGACATCTTCCCGAGGGATATCACAGCCTCGACCCGCCGACCGACACCGGGTGAATCGGTTCACGCCATCAACCCAATCATCTCACTGGCGAACTCACTGCACTTCACCTTTTTCGCCCCTTCCATCTGCCGGGCAAAATCGTATGTCACCGTCTTGGCGGCTATGGCGCGTTCCAGACCCTTGTTGATCAGATCGGCCGCTTCCTGCCAGCCCAGGTATTCCAGCATCATCACGCCGGAGAGGATCACGCTGCCGGGGTTCACCACGTCCTGGTCGGCGTATTTGGGCGCCGTACCGTGGGTGGCCTCGAAGACGGCGTGGCCGGTGATGTAGTTGATGTTCCCGCCGGGGGCGATGCCGATGCCGCCCACCTGTGCGGCAAGGGCATCGGAAAGGTAGTCGCCGTTGAGATTGAGCGTGGCGATGACATCGAACTCCTCCGGCCGGGTCAGCACCTGCTGCAATGTGATATCCGCGATGCTGTCCTTGATGACCAGCCCCGCGCCGGGTTTGCCGTCGGGGATTTTGCACCAAGGCCCACCGTCGATCTCTACCGCGCCGAAGAATTCCTTGGCGGCCTGGTATCCCCAGTCGCGGAAGGCGCCTTCGGTGAACTTCATTATGTTCCCCTTGTGAACCAGCGTTACGCTCTTGCGCCTAAACTTGATCGCGTGCGAGATGGCGCTGTGGACAAGGCGAACCGTCCCGGAATAACTGACCGGCTTGATCCCGATGCCCACGTTCACGTCGCTGGGGAAATTCTTGATGCCCACGAGCTTCCAGAATTCCTCGCTTTTGGCTCTGCTGCTAAATCGGATCTTGTCGAACGACTTGGGAAACTCCTTGGCAAGGAAATCGAGGATCTTCTGCGATTCGGCTGTTCCACCGGCCCATTCGATCCCGGCGTAAATGTCCTCCGTGTTCTCGCGGAAGATCACCATATCCACTTTTTCCGGATGCTTGACCGGCGACGGTACGCCGGTGAACCATCGCACCGGCCGCAGGCACACGTACAAATCCAGCATCTGCCGGAGGGCCACGTTCAGCGAGCGAATCCCGCCGCCGACCGGCGTGGTCAGCGGACCTTTGATCCCCACCAGAAATTCCTTGAACGCCGTCACCGTTTCATCCGGCAACCACGCCTTGGCATCACCTTCGGGCGTCCCGGTTTTGAACTTGTCAAACGCCTTGCCCCCGGCGAAGACTTCCATCCACGCGATCTTGCGTTTGCCGCCATACGCCTTCTCGACGGCCGCATCGAACACGCGCACCGACGCCCGCCAGATATCCGGCCCGGTGCCGTCGCCTTCAATAAACGGCACGATCGGCCGGTCCGGGACCGTCAGCTTCCCGCCGGAAATCGTAATCGCCTGCCCCCCCGCCGGAACCGTCACATTCTTATACGAAGCCATATTCGATCATCCTTCGTGCGAAGTTTCAGCAACTCAGTCACTGGACCGTACCTTATGTGCGGCCGCGCAAAACGTCAAAACATCGGGGCGGTGACTCAGACCACATACCAATCGCAATTCAAGAGAAATGCGAATAAACCGCCAAGTGCGCCAAGAACGCCAAGAATGGATCAAATGCGACGAACCGTATGGGTGATTTCTCATCGCCGCCTGCGTCAAATCCTTGGCGCTCTTGGCGGCTCGTATGTTCAAAGAGGCCAAGAAATGTTCTACTGCCGGTCGTCGTGTTTGC
>CAYQTE010000053.1:3158-34468 GCA_964420285.1 uncultured Tepidisphaeraceae bacterium | reverse complement strand
TCGCCCGCCGGGGAGCAAGAAACTTGTCGGGGTGGATGCCTGGCGGATTCGCATCGGCGATTGGCGCGTGATCTATCAAATCCACGACCAGCGGCTGGTTGTGCTGGTCATCCGGATCGGCCATCGACGCGATGTGTACGATTGAAGTCTTGCGGATGAACGCGCCGGTTCATGTTACAATCCGGCCATCGACAATACGAATCCCAACATCCCGCTGGACTATTTCCCGCGCGACGACCGCCGGCGGCGCTGGCCGCTGGTTCGGCGGATCGCACTGGCGCTGGTCGTCCTCTCGGCTGGCATTTGGGCCTTCGCCTATCGCGGCGAAATCGAAGTGCGTGTGCAGCGGGTCTATTGGGCACACCGATGCGCCACACACGTCACGCCGCCGGAAACGGTGCTTTTTGAAACCGATCCGGCCAAGGCCGCACAGTTGATCGCGACCAATCCGGATTATGTTTCGCGCGTAGGTTACTACTGGGGGAACCCGCCGGGGGTGGCCTACTATTGCCCTGTGGAATTTCGCAAATACTTCGATATTTGCGTAGTGCGTTTTCCGGAGACGCTGATGTGGAAAGACGATCCCATCGCGTTTCTCGGCCAGCGCAGCAGCCCGGCCGGACATCGCCGACTGATTGCCATCCAAGGTTTCGGAACTTACGAAATTCGGCGCGAAACCGCGCCTTCCGGTTCCGCCGGTGCGGAAGAACTCCTGATCGACCTGATGCGATACAATTACATAATTCTCAGCTTGCCCGGCGCGCTGGGAGGCGATGTGCCGCGCGAGCTGAACCCCGATCGTGGTCTGCCTAATGGAATGCTCGCCCGACTCCAACTATCCCCCGGCGTGGCCGATCCATTGAACGCCTCACACATCTCAATCGGCTTCACGACCCAAAGTGTCACCGACGTTCCCAACAGGAAAACCGTGCTACCCAGCTCCAGGCCCAGCGACCTCATGATGGGCTGGCCCCAGCGCAGCACATTGGACGTTTATCTCCGCGACGACGATACGCTGGACGCAAAGTTGCGCAAGCCCGCCCATCCGTGACTGTCAATCAGCAGCCTCATTCCATGTACTCCTTGAAGTCATCAAGAGGCGCGTCGAAATCGGCGGATACATGTAGCACTGTGCCCCGCAGCGTCCCGAGTTGCCGTGATCTTGGCTTGGGCACACCGGCCGACGGAACCAGCCGCGCCACCGGCTGATTGTTCTCCGTAATCACCACCTCATCGCCCGGCGACAGTCGATGGATCAGCTCCGACAACGTGGCCTGTGCTTCCTGAATCGTGATTGTTGCCATGACTCTACTCCTGCTTTGCAGTCATCGGTACGTGCGTCATTCTATGCCTGTCAGCGTCCCTCAGAACCTCCGATCCAGCAGCCGGTATTGCACCGCCTCGGCGACGTGGTTTTCGTTGATGGTCTCGACGCCTTCCAGATCGGCGATGGTGCGGGCGACGCGCCGCACCTTGTCATAGGCGCGGGCGCTCAGGCCAAGTTCCTCCATTGCCTGCTTCATCAGCAACAGGCACGAATCGGACAGATCGGCGTGTACTCGCAGCAGGCGGCTGTCCATTCTCGAATTGGTCATCGACGAATTGAACCGCTTGCGCTGGGCCTCGCGGGCGGCCGAGACGGATTTGCGCATGGCGTCGCTGCTTGTGCCGGGGCGGCGGCTGGTGAGCTCGCGATAGGAAACCGTCGGCACTTCGACGTGGATGTCGATGCGATCCAGCAGCGGGCCGCTGAGTTTCTGGAGGTATTTGTCGCGGGCACGCGGGTTATCCGCTGCATACCCGCTGGCGGTGGGGTTCATCGCGGCGACGAGCATGAACGCGGCCGGGAATCGCATCGAACCCTGGGCGCGGGCCACGATAACTTCGCCAGCCTCCAGCGGCTGGCGGAGAGTTTCCAATACATGCCGGCCGAACTCGGGAAGTTCGTCGAGGAAAAGAATTCCGTGATGAGCCAATGAGGCTTCGCCGGGGCGCGGGATGGTTCCGCCGCCGATGAGAGCCTGGGCGGTGGCGGAATGATGCGGAGTGCGGACGGGGCGGCGATCGAGCAGGGCGATGCCGTCGGGAAGCAAACCCATCGCCGAATAGATGCGCGTGGTTTCGAGCGATTCGCTGCGACTCAGCGGCGGAAGAATCCCGGCCAGACGATGGGCGAGCATGGTCTTGCCGGTGCCCGGCGGGCCAACCATCAGCAGATTATGTTCACCGGCCGCTGCAACCGTGATGGCTCGCTTGACCGATTCCTGACCGCGAACATCCGCGAAATCCAGATCGGCCGTCAGCTTGGACGCCTCGTACGGCCGGCCATCAAGCGAGTAGGCGATCATGGCCTGCTTTCCGCAAAGCATGGCGGCGGCCTGCGAAAGCGTCGATACGGGATAGACCTCGACGCCATCGACGACGGCGGCCTCGCGGGCGTTTTCCTCCGGCAGCAGAACGCCGCGCCGGCCGGTCTCTTTGGCCAGAATCGCCATCGACAATGCGCCTCGAATGCGTCGCACCCGGCCGTCCAGAGCCAGTTCGCCGGCGATCAGATACTCATCGTGATGGTCCTGCTGGATGAAATCAGTGGCCCGCAAAATCCCGATCGCCAGGGGAAGATCCAGCGCCGGTCCCTCCTTCTTCACATCGGCCGGGGCCAGATTGATCGCCAGCGCGTGGCCGGGGAATGCGTAACCGGAATTGATGATGGCGCGACGGACGCGTTCGATGGATTCCTTCACGGCGGCCTGGGGCAGGCCGACCATTGTGGTCTTGGCCAGCCCGCGCGTGGCGACGTCGATTTCGACCTCACAGTTGGTGGCGTCGATACCGGTCAGAATAAAGGAGTGAACCTTCGCCAGCACGGCGAAGAGTGTACCGTCAACGGGCGGGTAGCGGCAAAGCGGGGACGTTGCCATCAAGGCAGACTTGGACCGGCCGGGCGTGCCGTCATGTCAGAGTCAGGCTCTGTTCTTGGTCCTCAGGGAACGAGCATCTTGTTTCCCGCCGGTATTACGCCGCTTTCGATGATGGGGTTGTCGCTGGAGCTGTAGAAGAGGCTGTCGTTGGTGGCCGCGCCGGCGAAGATCTGGTCGGCCGCGCCGTTGACGGCGTAGAACGTGTTGTTGCCCTGGCCGCCGTACATTTGGTTGGTGCCGGCGCCGCCGTTGAGCGAATCGTCGCCCAGGCCGCCGCGCAGGAGATCGTTACCGAGGCTGCCGAAGATTGTGTCGTTGCCCTTTCCGCCGGCGAGCGTGTCATCGCCCTGGCCGCCTTTGATCGAATCGTCGCCGGGGCCGCCGGAGATGGAGTCGTTGCCCTGGCCGCCAGCGAGCGTGTCGTTGCCCGGGCCACCCATGATGGTGTCATCGCCGGGACCACCCAGGACGCTGACGCCGAGGCTCGCGGGCATACTGGGTTCAATGGTGATCAAATCGTTACCGGCAAGTCCGTTAACGACGATGCCGGCCATGGCCGTCAGAGGCACCGGCGAAGAGGTCGCGCCGTTGGTCGTGTAGGTGAGGTTGGTGCCGTCAGATTGGACGGTGATGACGTCATCGCCGCTGGTGCCATCGATGACAAGCACGTACTGGTCGTTGATCGTACCCGTGGCGGTGCCGGCGGCGATCGTTGTCGGGCTGTTCAGCAGCACTGACACGGTGCTCGAACCCAATTGCGTGGTGATGAGATCCGGTCTGCCATCGCCGTTCAAGTCGGCGGTCGTCACGGAGAACGGATTGGCGCCGGCAAAGGAGGTCTGCTGGGTGGCGAAGGCGAGGGCGGTTGTCCCGGGCGGTGTCGTGTTTATCAGTTCGGACACGGAACCCGAAAGGTAGTTCGCGACGACGATCACGGGCGTGCCGTCGCCGTTCAGGTCCGCCGTCGTCACAGAGAATGGATGCTCGCCGGTGGCGAACGTCTGCTGGGCGTAGAACTGGGGGATGGCCGACCCGGGCGGCGTTGCGTTCAGCAGCACGGACACAGTGCCCGGGCCTGAGTTGGCGACGATGATGTCGGGTTTGCCGTCGCCGTTCACATCGGCCGTCGTTACGGAGTACGCACCGTCGCCGGTGCTGAAGGGAAGCTGGGCGGCGAAGGTTGGTGTGGCCGACCCGGGCGGTGTCGTGTTCAGCAGCACCGACACCGTGTCCGAGCCCGTGTTCGCGACAATGATGTCTGGTTTGCCATCGCCGTTCACGTCCGCCGTCGTGATGCCGGATGGGTTAATGCCGGTGGCGAAGGTCTGCTGGGCGGCGAAGGACAGGGTAGTCGTGCCCGGTGCCGTCGTGTCCAGCAGCACCGAGACCGTGTTTGAGGCGCTGTTCGCGACGATGAGGTCGGGTTTGCCATCGCCGTTGACGTCCGCCGTCGTGACGGAAAACGGATTCGTGCCGGTGGAGAAGGTCTGCTGGGCGGCGAAGAACGGGGTGGTCGCCCCGGGCGGCGTCAGGTTCAGCAGGACCGACACCGAATTCGACCCCGAGTTGGCGACGATAATGTCGGGTTTGCCGTCGCCGTTCACATCGGCCGTGGTCACAGAATCCGGCTTGCTGCCGGTGGCGAAGGTCTGCTGGTCGGCGAAGGAGGGCGTGGCCGCGCCGGGCGGCGTCGTGTTCAGCAGCACCGATACCGAATTCGAATTCTTGTTGGCGACGATGAGGTCGGGCTCGCCGTCGCCATTCAGATCCGCCGTCGATACCGTGAATGGGCCGCTTCCGGCGCCGAAGGTCTGCTGGGCGCCAAAGGACGGGGTGGTCGCGCCGGACGGCGTCGTGTTCAGTAGCACCGACACCGTGGCAGAAGCTTCGTTGGCCACGATGATGTCAGGTTCGCCGTCGCCGTTCAGGTCCGCGGCCGTCACGGCGTAAGCGCTGCGGCCAGTGGCAAAGCTCTGCTGGGGAGCGAAGGATGCGGTGGTCGCGCCGGGCGCTGTGGTGTTCACCAACACCGACGTCGAATTGTCGCCGTAGTTGGCCACGATGATGTCGAGTTTGCCATCCTCGTTCAGGTCCGCCGTCGTCACGGAGTTGGGTTCTTCGCCCGTTGCGAAAGTCTGCTGGGCGGCAAACGACGCCGTGGTGGCGCCTGGCGAGGTCGTGTTCAGCAGCACGGACACTGTGCTTGAACCAGGATTGGCGACGATCAGGTCGGGCCTGCCGTCGCCGTTCAAGTCCGCCGCCGTTACGGAGAACGGGTTGGAGCCTGTGGCGAAGGATTGCCCGGGTGTGAAGGACAGTGTCGTGGCCCCGGCGGGCGTCGTGTTCAGCAGCACCGACACGCTATTCGACCCGGTGTTTGCGGTGATGATATCAGGTTCGCCATCGCCATTCAGATCGGCCGTCGTCACCGAATATGGGGCGCTGCCGGTGGCGAAGGTCTGCTGAGCGGCAAATGTCGCGGCCGTTGCGCCGGGCGAAGTCGTGTTCAGCAGCACCGACACTGTGTTGGAAACGTCGTTGGCGACGATGATGTCGGGTTTGCCATCGCCGTTCATGTCGGCCGTCGTGACGGAGAACGGGGCGCTTCCGGTGGCAAAGGTCTGCTGGGCGGCGAAGGAGAGTGTGCTCGCGCCGGGCGGCGTGGTGTTCAGGAGCACCGAGACCGTGTTGGAGCTGTTGTTGGCGACGATGAGGTCGAGTTTGCCATCGCCGGTCAGGTCCGCCACCGTCACGGAGGTGGGACGGCTTCCGGTGGGAAAAGTCTGCTGGGCGGCAAAAGACGGGGTGCTCGCGCCGGGCGCCGTCGTGTTCAACAGCAACGACACGGTGGAAGAGGCTGTATTGGCAACAATGAGATCAGGTTCGCCATCGCCGTTCAGGTCCGCCGTCGCTACAGAGTATGGCGTGCTGCCGGTGGCGAATGTCGTCTGGGCCGCGAGCGTAACTGGCGGGCCGACGACGTTGGTGATGCCGGTCAGCTCCACCGAGAAAGTCAGGCCAGGGTTGTTGTAGGTGCCGTCGTTGAAGATCGGGACGGCGATGGTCGTGGTGGAGGAACCAGAGGCGAATGTGGCCGTGCCGGTTGCGGGTGTGAAGTCGGTGTTCGCCTGGGCGGTGCCGGGCAGAGTGGTGTAGCCGACGGTCACCTGCGAAGTCAGGTCGCCCGTGCGTGTGACGGTGAAATCCATGTTCACCGAGCCGTCGGGCGCCGGTTCAATCGCGCTGCTATCGGCGATGAAGATCGTGGAGCTGAGAAATACGCGACTCTCCAGCGCCTGGGCGCCATACTGAACAGCGCCATGACGCGACTGGGACCGTTTGCGACGGGCCACGTTCTGTTTCTCCCTACGAGCTGCGCATCGGACAGTCCCGCGCGCCACGACATGGCCCAAAGCGAACGCGTGCGATTTTTCCGGGCCGTTGCTACGATGCTAGGTGGTCAAACGACGTGGGTCAAAGATCAACCGGCCGGCAGAAATCCTCGGATTAACGCGATCACTCGGGGTGTGCATTGCGCGGCGGCTGGCCGATTGCGGCCCAATGGCACCGATTTTTCGCAACTTCCGGCCTGTTCATGCGTCCAATGCGAAGCAGCGTGCTGTAGCATGTAACGGCGATTACCGGAGAAGCCATGAGAAGAATCGGCGTTGTGGTGTGCGTGCTGGCGATCTGGGCGTCGGTGGCTCGGGCGGAAATCACGGATTTCGGGGTCAAACCGAGCGATTTGGAGGTCGCACTGAGTTACTCGGCGAATCCCTATATCCCCTTCGAGCTTGGCGCCAGCGTCTACCTGGGGAAGGTCGCGAAGATTGAGCCGGCGACGCGGCCGGTGGCTCGGAATGCGGAGGGAACAACGAATCCGGCCAACCGGATCGAAGGTCATGTCACACTTCAAATCTCCGAAGTGCTCCGCGGCGCCAAGGCGGATTCAGTAACGCTGCACTATGGGTATTGGAAAGTCTTTCCCGGAGGCGCACGTGACCCTATTCCGCCGGACTACTGGCCGCGGATCGAGGAATTGGGCAAGGACCAGCATATCCTCTGTGTGGTGATCCCGGGGCCGTTCAAGAACAATCCGTTGTTGGCCAACGAACCTTCGTGGGCAGTTGCGGTTTATCTAGTCAATGGGGCGGACGACCCGACGGTGAAAGCCTACCGGCTGATGATCGGCCTGCACGCTTTGCGCGGGCCGGCGCTGACCGATGCGGCCATGAAAGCGGCGGATCAGACCAATGCGATCGTCAGGGCGTACTTGGCGAGCACGGCGGAGTATCGGCTGCAACGGAGCGATGGCGTGGCGCTGCTAACCGCCGTTACGAAAATCTACCTCCAACCCGGCGCGCCCGATGAGGGAATCGACAACATCGGCGTCAAGGAGTTGGGAATCGCCGGGCGCGGGAATGAAGCAGTCAAGGTAAGCGGGATACGGGCGCTGGTGGCACTGCTCGAATCGCCGATCCGTTACGTTCGGCAGGATGCGATGGACGAGCTGCACGATATAGTGAAAGGGCTCCGCACCAGCGATTGCTACTTTCCCGCCGGCGAGCGCAATCGCTTGCGCGACATCGTGGCCAAGGCCGTGCAAGACGCCGACGAAAAGGAGGACGCGGAAGAGGTGGTAAACTGGCTGGGCGCGGCGCCGGGCGTTCTGGTCGTACCGGCGACCATATTCGCCGGCTATGCTGAACACACCGAAATGCTGATAGATGACCCGTACTACACGTTCCACCACGGGGCGGCGATCTACGTCACGCGGATCGTCGATCGCCACCAGACCAGCGGACCCGACCCCGACACCGCCCAAAAGTTGGCGGGGCAGGACATTTTTGTGGGCAATCTGGTCGGCGACGTGAGTCTGCAAATCACCTCCGTCCTCCAAGGCGCCAAACGGCAGACCCTGACGCTTGCTTATACCTATAACCAATACGGCAGTTCAGGCTCGGTCTGGCCCGACCTCTATCACCTGCCGAAAGATAAGCAGTTGTTATGCGTGGTGATGCCCAAGCCCGGCCTCCCCGACGAGGTCAAGAGCGATGCCGATCTCTACGCCTGCGACGCAATTCCCGTCAGCGGGCCCGATGATCCCCTGGTCAAGGCTACGGCGGCCATGCTCACCTGGGATGCGCTGGAAGGGCCGGAGCTGAAAAAAGCGCTTCTGGGAGCGGCCGACTCAACGAATTTGGCACGACTCTACCTGTGCCAAACGGCATGCGAGCGCCTTGCCCCGGCCGATGCGATTGATGTGCTTGCGGCGATAAACAAGTCCATGATCCGAGCCGCGCCACCCATCGACGGGGCGGACGCCTACTTCGTTCTGCGGTCCATGGACATTGAACTTGGCCCGTCGGCGACAAGTGATCCGGCGTTGCAGGACAAGGTGATTCACGCGGCCGCCGATGCCGCTGATACGACCAACAACGGCCTTGCCATACAGGTGGTCGAGGAACTGCCCAGCCTTGCGCAACAGGCGCCCGATGGCGCCAGGAGTCTGAGTGCCAGACAGAAGCAAGGCATCCGCTCGACGGTCGCCCGTTTTTCACAGAATCTGTCGGCAGACGAGCAGTCCCGCGTGCTGCAATGGCTGGACCGCTGAGGGGCGCACTGGGGGCCACGCCGTGCATCAGACCCCGTCATGCCGCGACAAACAGCTCCCGCGCCCTGGCCAGCAGTTGATCCTCGGTCAGATGGTGCTCATCCACGGCGATTGAGCCGACGACTCGCTCGGCCAATTCATGATGATGCTCCTTGAGGTCCAGAAGCAATTGTTCCATCGCGCTGCTGGCCCCGGTGCCGGTTCCGAACATCAATATCTGTTTGGCGCCGCCAAGCGTCTTGGCGACCGCTTCGTAAAAGCTCCGCCGTTCGGGTTTTCTCTGGCCGTTGGAATCGTCCTGGTTATAGCGCAAATCCCGGCCGAAGCCGAACGGGTCATAGGGTACGATCCGGTGCGGGACCGACCCGTGCAATTCCGCGCTGTAGACGCGCGCCTCGCGATGATCGATGACCACCAGAAGATGCGTGCCGGGTGTTGCCGGGGGCGCTGGCGGCGCGCCCGATCGCTCCAGAAAATGGCGGACCAGCATCAGTTCTTTCTTGTCGGCCAGATCCTTGCCGCGCGGTCGATGCAGGACCAGCGACTGGCCGTTCCGCGTGACTTTCAGGTTTCCGCCGGCGTCCTCGACGGCCACGGCGTCGGTCATCGCGTTGAGCATCGACCAGACCTCGCGCCACTGGAGGTTATTGGCAATCGGGTGTTCGAAAACGCGATGATAGACCTTCAAGTGAGAACCGGAAAACTGTGAGTTCATTTTGCTCCTTTGCGTGGGGATCGCATTATCATATTGCCAATTCAAAAATCAGGAAGCGGGCGGCAAAGGACCACCGCCGCGCTTCGCGAGTTTGATCGCCGTGCCCAATCCGCTTTTCAGGCCAGCGCGGCCACGGGCTCTTCTTCCAGGTGCAACTGGGTTTGAGCCGCGCCCGACGTGGATATGACCGTCTGGGCGCGGGTCACTTCATCGGGCGTTCCGTGAGCCACCAGCATGTACTTGCCGGCTTTGAGTGATGTCTCGTAGGCCACGATGCTGTCCTTGGGTATGCCAATGCTGTACAGCCCGGCGCCTATGGCGCTGATGCCGCCCACAACCAGCGATCCCTCCAGCGCCGCCACGATCCACGCCACGATCGGGCCGGCCGCGACAAACGGGCCGATCCCGGGAATCATGAAAAACGCCGACCCGAACAGCAGACCCCAGATTCCGCCCCAGAAGGCGCCGTTCTTGCCCCAGTACATCATCCGATCGCCGGCCGTGTAATAGCCGGTGACATTTTCCTGTGTATGATATTCCTTGCCGACGATCGAGAGTTTCTTCATATCGAAGCCGGCCTCCTGAAGTTGTTTGACCGCTTCTTCGGCCTGCGTGTGCCGATCGAAAATCGCAACGACTGAATTCTTGTCCAACATGTGAATACTCCTAAGAAGGTAAAATGAGCCTGAAAGTGACATTCCCCCAAAGCAAGAAATTGCGACTGAAAGTCCGTTTACAGATTGTCGCGCCCTGCGGCCTCCGTTCTCATGGTGTGTGTCCCTTTTCGAAGCTGCTGGACGCTACCTTGCCGGAGAGCAGGAACACCTGCACCATGGTGCCGGTGGTGAAGACCTGCACGATGGCGCCGGTCGCCGGCTCCACTTCGGCCGTGGCTTCGCGCACGTCCATCCCCGTGATCCGCCGGATCTCCTGCTTGAGCGTGTCGGACGCGCACTGAAACAACTGCCGGTGAAACTCCCGCACGCCGGCGGCGCCATCGGGGCTTTGCGCCATGGCCTGTTCGGCCGCCGACAAGGCGCCGTGCAGCGTGACCACCAGCGTGTCGCCGCTGATGACGACACTGACCGATTTGGGCTCGTGGCCGGTGCGCTCCTGCTGGAACGCCGTGGCCGCCTGAGCGATTTGCTCCGCCATGGATGGATTAGCCGTTAACATCGTGCTTGCTCCTCAAGGGCGCCGCAATTCAATTGCTCACCAATGTCCAGGTGCTGTCGGGGTTGTATTCCTTCATGCTCCGTACAATGTCCGTGGTGTTCGGCCCCAGATCCTTTTGATAGAGCTTTCCCGTATGGCTGATGATGAAGGTATACACGCCGGATGCGCCATGTTCGGTGGGGCAGGCGACCAGCGCAAAACCCGCGATCATGTTGCCGTTGATAACGTAGTTATACTCTCCGCCCGGTGCGGCCGGACCCTGGCTGGTGAGGATCTTGAACACATAGCCGTGGTAAGGCTGGGGGCCGTGGCCGTCGCTGGTCTGGAGTGTGTAACCCTCCAGATTTGCCTGCGCAACCAGCGGGCCGAACGGGCTTTGTTCCTCGCCGGGGCCGGCTTCCCAATAGAGGCCGTCATGGCCGTTCTTGCTGATGATGTGCTGGGCGTATTTGAGCACGTCGCTGCCGTCGCGGTACTCGCTGGCGTATTCGCGCTGCGCCTCGACGTAGCCCCGGCAGACGCTGATGGCCTCCAGTTCGTTGGCGCCGATCCGGCGGGCCAGGATTTCGTGTTTGCCGGCCTCGGTGTCGAAGAACCATTTGCCGCTGGCCAGGCGCGTCAGCGGAATCGGGAAGGGCCAGTTGTCCTTGCCAATGTCGATGACGGACGTGTTGGCGTCCTGCTTTTCCAGTTTGAGATTGTCGGCGGCGCTGGCGACAAAGTGATCGAAGGACTTCTCATCCTCAACTTTGTCGCCGGAGATGAATTCGGTGACAGACGGGCCGAATATCTGGTGCAGGGCGTCGCGATCGTGCGCCTTTGCGGCGGTGACGAGTGCGGCGGCCGCCTGGTCGTCGGAGTCGAATTGCTGCTGGCCGACCCCCGGCTCGCCGGCCGGACGGGTGGTGAGCGAGCCCTGGGCGTTTTCGGCCGTGATGGTGTCGCAGGCGGCAAGGACCGCCATCGCCATGACGGCGGCACAGGCGAGTGTCACTTTCACAAATCGAAAGGTTCGAGGATGCATGCTTGTTCTCCTTAATGAAGCCCACGCGGGCATTCGGACGGACGTTTCAAATCTCTGACGCTGCCAGCAATACTGGTGGTAATCGTTGAGCAACTTTCATCGATGACCGACGGACGCATTGCCGCGTTGGCTTTGGGCTCGGGCATCGCCGCCCGACCCGCCGGAAAATGCACTGGGCGCGGATCGCTGCGGCGGTGCTGGCGCTGCTCGAACAGGAGCCGGAGCGGGCGCAGGGCGAACCGGCGACGGCGCGGGCGCTGGGCGTATTGGCGCCGGCGCGACGCGTGGCGGTGCGACAGGCACCGGCTGGGCGCGTTGAGTGGCGCGTTGGACATCTGCACGGCTTCCCAAAGGCTCAAAGGCGTTGTTGGAAGGCGCTGGCCCTGGCCTTCCGACGGGCAGGCCGCCGGGCAATGGACGAGCCATTGCGGGGCCGGGATTCGCGGGAGTTGCCCCGCGCGGCCGATCGAGACCCAGGCGGGAAACGACCGTAGTCGTGAGCTGCGGCGCCGGCCTTGACGGGGCGCGAGCCCACGGTTTGGGAGCGGCGACCCATCCGGCCGGGTGGCTGTCCCATGTCGGCGGATGCTGATCCCATGCCACCGGGTGATGCCATCCGCGATACCACCCGCCGCCAACCACGATGTATCGCTGGCCCCAGTCGAAATCATCATCGCACCAGAGCCCGATGGGATAGCCGATGCCATACGTGATCGGATAGGCACTGATGTAAACCTCATTGGGATCGTATTGCGGGACATAGATGGTGTCTGGGTCGGCCGGTTCGATGCGCAGCGCATCGCCGTCGGCGACCACCTGCTCCTGCTGGGTGGTTTGGAGATTCCCGGCCGCTTTTGCCTGGGCGCGCAGCCGTTGGACGGAGGCCATCACATCCGCCTGCTGGTTGAGGAATGCCGCGCCCAATGCCTGAGTCCAGTCTATCTGATCGCTCATCATCTTCAGGACGGTGGGGTAATGAACCAGACCCTTGACGGACTGATCCCAACTCTGAGCGTCGATGGCCGCCTCGGTGGGGCTGGGTGTGGTCGCAAGCCATTGCTCGGCCGCAAGAATATCCTGCGGATAGGTGGCGGCGGGGAAAATCAGGGACAGGAGCGGATCGGGATAGAGCGCGACCGGCCCCAGCAACTGGTCGATCTGAGCGGCCGTGAGCTGGACCTGCGCCCCGGCCACGGCCGGTACGACGGGCGGTGCGCCTTGCGGATATTGAATGTACTGCGGGTATTGCGGTGCCTCAAAGGCTGTTTGCCCCATGACGCACCCGCCGACCAAACACAGGCTCGCCAAGCCCGTCAGGCATCCGATGATCTGCCGTTTTTTTTGCATTGCAGTTGCCTTTCAGAACCTGTCCCGGCCACGAACCAAAAAACCGACGTGATCCGACACCCGCAAAGGTGTTCAATCACGTCGGCATACTCCGCAACCGGCCCCCCGGCGATCCGGGGTGCCTTTCATTTAGTCGTCCGACGACCTGTATCTCGTCAACGCACGGAAGCCATAGACTCCCGCACCAATTCACACACTAGAACCACATCCGGGAAATGGGAACGGACAATTTCTTGACTCTTGAGTGGAATTTGCCACAGGCTGCTATCGCTTTTTCGTCTCACGGAACAGCGGCGGTTCAACCAGCGTGAGAAGCACAACCTCTTCGCCGGTGACCGTGCTGATGTCGTGGTGCAGGCTCAGAACTTTGCTGCCGGTAATGTCCAGGATCATCGCATCCACGATCGGCCGTGCCGCTTCCATCAACTGGATTCTCACCTGTTTCAGGAGATCGCGCCCCTTATCGGTTTGAAGCGTCCTGACCAGATGCTGTTCCGCCGGGGTCAGGACACCCTGGAGCCGGACCACCAGCAGATCACCGATCAGGTGGCTTTGGACGAGCCTGGGACCACGGCCCATGTACTCCTGCAGGAAGCGACTCATGCCCTGGCAGACGGCGGCTTCAATTTCTCCTGACGTCTTCATTGGAACCCTATCCCGTGTCTCAATAGGCCGTCACAGAGCGGAAGGGGCGGCAACCCGTCCATCGGGACCAGACAGCAGTGTCGGTTATCGCCTCTTGAGCCGCGGTTGGCCGGATAACCTGGTCGGCGCCGACTCGCCGGCTTCGGTTACGGGGTCTCTTGTTTTCACCTTGCCAGCACGCTGCTTCTGCTCGGCCCGCATGCGCGCCGTAACGTCACTGACCATGGCCATGATCCTGACGGCCCGGCCGGCCTCGTCCCGTACAACAGCGCCCTGGACGCTGATCCAGATGACGCTGCCGTCCTTGTGGATACAGCGTTTCTCAATGGACCACGAGTCGGTCTTGGCGCGGAGCGCACGCGTGAGCGCCTGCATATCCCGTTTGCGGTCATCACGATGAGTCAGGCCGATGTAGGTGCTAGCCAGCAATTCCCCGGCGGAATACCCTGTGATCTTGCAGAACGCCTGGTTGACTCTGGTAAAGCGGAACGCGGGAGCATCGGCCTGGAACATGCCGACGCCCGACAACTCGAACATGGCGCGGAAAGCGGCTTCGCTGTTCCGCAACGCCTCGGTGACTTCCTGAAGCAGCAGGAATGCGATCTTCTCCTCTCCCACCACCGCATCCACTTCGTGGTGCTTCAGGGCCTCGACGACGGCCTCCGCCGCGGCCAACCGATTTTCAAGCTCCCGGTAAGTCGGCCTTGTTGTGCTCATGAGACACTCGCGGACAGTCGTAATGCAAGCAAAACCTTCGCCAGATCGCTCAGGCTGCCCAGGACGATCACCCTGGGAAGCGGAGCGACCAGGATCAACGTCGGAGTGACCAGGATGTTGTCCCTGACCGCCGCCGAAAAGTTCTTCACGACGTCGATTGTCTCAACAGTGCAACGTCCCTTCAGGTGGTCCCGGCAAAGGCGACGGAGGTTGGAAACAGCCTGTGCGGAATTGGGTCCGTTGCCTGCAACGAAGAGCCGCAGCAGGTAATGGCCTGGCCGACCTTTCCCGGTGCCGAGTTTGGCTTTGGGTACCCGGCTCATGATTCACCATCCTTCGATTGGGCTTGTCCCGCCCGAACCGATGGGAGCCGCAGGTTGTTGGGGAACTCGATGCCCTTGTCGGAAATGAAATACGGCTCGCGGCGATTCGAGTGGCCCGAGCCTCTTGCCTTAATGACAAGGATCTGCCGGCCGATTTCCTGGCCGGCGTCCACAAAACGCAGTTGGATGACCGCATCCACCACGGAGGAAAAGCCGATGCCGCTGAGTTCCTCGCCGCTGTCGGGCAGACCTGTGGTCTGGTTGGTCAGGATGGTGGTAATGCCGCGATCCTTGACGATGGCCACAAGCCGCATCAGGTAATCGAAAGCGGCCCGTTCCGACCCCATTCGCACGCAGGCGGAGATGGCGTCGACAATGAGGTAATCCGGTTTGAAGCTGTCCAGGGCCTCCAGGACGCGGATCAGATGGTTGTCAGACCCCATGGCCTCAGGCAGGGCGGTTTGCACAAGCAGTTTTCGGGCCCGAACGGACGGACGCAGGTCGATTCCGGAGCTGAGCATTCCGGCGAACATCGCCTCCTGGGATTCTTCGAAATTGAGGTACAGGACTTTCTCGCCGCGGCGAGAGGCGGCCCTGGCGAACGTGCTGGCCAGCGTCGTCTTGCCCGTGCCGCTGGACCCGGAGATGAGCATGCAGGCGGAGCGCCGAATGCCCCCGTTCAACATGGCGTCCAGTCCGGCCAATCCGGAGGAGACCTTTGGCCCCAGCGCCTGATGAGTCAGCTCGGCCTTGGTCAGTGGAAACAGCACAATCCCGTGATCACTGATAACGTAAGGATATTCGTTGGTCCCAAATCCCGAGCCGCGATACTTGATCACCCGGAGTCGGCGCGTCGCCACCTGTCCTATGACACGATGATCGAGTCGGATGACGCAGTCCGCCATGAAGTCCAGGAACTCGAATTGAGGGATTTCCCCGTCTCGCTGAGTCTTGGCCGTCAGGATGTTGGTCAGGCCCCGGTCAATCAGCCATTCGTGGAGCCGGCATAACTCGTTGCGTTCGCGCCCTGGATCGTTGAAGACGCGCAGCAGCACGTCCAGCGCATCCATCACGACGCGTTTGGCACCAATCCGTTTGATGTGTCCGCCCACGATCGCCAGCAGGCCCTGGATGTCGAAATCGCCGGAGATGACTTCCACACCGAAAAGCCGGGCCTCGACGATCGCCACCTTGCCCGCCTTTTCCAGGGCCGCCAAGTCCCACCCCATCGACATCGCATTATGGCGGATGGCCTCGGCCCGCTCTTCAAAAGTGACGAAAACACCGCTCTCGCCGTCCATCGCCCCGGAGCAAAGGAACTCCAAGCCAAGTACCGTCTTTCCGGAACCCGGCCCGCCACTGGCCAGCGTGGTCCGGCCGCGGGGAAGGCCGCCCTCAAGCACCTCATCCAAGCCGGAGATTTGCGTTGGCGTTTTGGGAATGGAGCGACTTCTCACGCGCATGCTCTGCTCTTTTCTGTATAGTCAAATTTGCATTCCAAGTCGGCCAGTCCCTGGCGGTTCCTGTGCCACATACCTGCACCCGCCAACGAAAAAAGCCGACGTGATTGAATGCCCATGAGGCAATCGATCACATCGGCTTACTATCCGACTGGCCCGTCGCCGTGGCAACGGGCCCTTCATCCGGTCATCCGATACCGCTCCACCACGGTTGGGGAGCACTTTTCTTAGCAAGCGCATTCTACCGTACCGACAGTGCCGAGACAACCGCATTCTTTTCTTGCACGCGCGCGTACTCGCCGGTCCCGGCGCGATGAATCAATGACCGCTATTTGTGTTCCAAATCCTGCACCTTTTGCTGGGCAGCGTCCTTGTCCTGAGTCACCTTGTCCTTGTCCACCGTCACGGTGATGGTGGACTGGCCGCTGGTTGCCTGGGATTCAGCATGGAACCAGCCGCGATAATATCCAATGGCGCCGACGATCAACGCCAGCACGACGAGAAAGCCCAGTAATCGAAGCATTTGTGTCTCCTGGAAAAATTGTTCAAAGCTGGTTCGGCAACACGCGACTCACACTCCGTTGGAAATGGCTGCCAGAGCATTGGCATGCCCTTTTGTCCTAAAAACGCAGGATTGCAGGCCGCTCGCGCGATCCGTGACGCGATCACCCTCGGCGTGCGCGGATACGGCGCAGAAATCGTTGCCGGTTGCGATGTCGCTTGAGTATCTGTCGTCCTGGACGAACAGCCGGGTGCCGGCGTCGGGGTCGTAGACACCTTCGGTCTGGTGGGCGATTTCGTCCCAGCCAAATCTGGTTTCGACGAGTTTGCGGCCGTTCTCGCCCATCCAGCGGCCGCGCTCGGGCTGATCCAGGGCCGTCCGCAATCCCCAGGCCACCGAATCGCTCGTCGGATAGATCTTCAGGCCGTTTATCTCGTGGCGAACATATTCGCCCGGGCCGCCGGTGTCCGTGACGACAACCGCCTTGCGGGCACTCCAGGCTTCCAGAACAACGATGCCGAACGGCTCGTTACGGCTGGGAACGCAAACAACGTCGGCCCGGCGGAACAGGCGGACCAGGTCTTCACCGTGTCGGTGGCCGACGAATCGCGTGCAGTCGCTGACGCCCAGCCCGCGAACACGGTGCTCAAGCGAGGCGCGCATGTCCCCATCCCCGGCGAAAACGAAGCTGGCACGGGGATGCGCCTCCAGGACCATGGGAATCGAATTGACCAGCAGGTCCGGACCCTTTTGCATCGTGAGCCGGCCGCAAAAGAAGACGGTGGGCCGCCGGCCGTCGTGCGACTCGGTCGCAAGTTCGATGTCAAACCGTTGGGCATTGACGCCGTTGCCGATGGCCGTGACCTTCTCCTGGGGCGCTGCATACATCCATTGAATCTCCCGGTTCATTGCGCCCGAGACGGCGATGACGCGGTCGGCCCAGAAGATGCCGGCCTGTTCCTGCATGCGCACGCGCTCGCACTGCCCGCCGAAGAACTGGTTTCCGCACCGGCCGTACTCCGTGGAATGCACGGTGAGCACGCCGGTGCGTCCGCGGCCCTGTTTGATCCAGATCATGGCGTTGGCCGCCAGCCAGTCGTGGGCATGCACCACGTCAAACGGGCCAAGCCGGTCTTCCACTTCAAAGACGTGATCGACAAACGAACGGCACATATTGTTGACGTCTTCGACAAAGTCGGCGTGCGGCAAATGGGAGCACCTGTAGTAGTGAACCCCATCGATCTGACTGTAAAACGATTGGCCCGATTGGCGTCGCGTGAAGACATGCACCGCGTGCCCGCGCCGACTCAGCGCCGCCGCAAGTTCGCTCACATGGGCGGCAACGCCGCCCACCGCCACGGAATGCAGCGACTCCCACGCTAACATGGCGATACGCATTTCAAACTCCAATTGAAGCGGTTGGCACGTTGTAGTTGTTGACGCGGCATCACGGCGGCAAGCCGGATGCACCTCCCAGGTGGGAGCTTTGGCGAACAGGCCTCAAACCAGAACAGGGACGGATGATTGGCCAGTCCTGACCGACACCGGCGTATCCATCTCGCAGTCGATGCCACCGTCCATGCGCGCCGGGCCGTAGTAACTGACGTTTCGATCATCGCCGCTGTAATAGCGACACCGGTAATCGCCCGGGATCAGATCGACACTTGCGGACCAGACGCCGCGTTTTCGGTGATGCATCTCGACAACGTGCGGTTCCTGATCGTCGCTCGTCAGAACCAGCCAGGCCCGCGGCTGCGGACAGGACAAAAAGAACGTCAGAACTTGCGTTGTCTGGTTCATGGAAATACGTCCTCACAATTCCTGTCTGGGCCGCAGGACGAAAAAAGCCGACGTGGCCAGGCACCTGAATCGGCGCCTGGCCACGTCGGCTTACTCTGCAACCGGCCGCCCGGCGAACCGGGCTGCCTTTCATCTAGTCGTCCGACGGCCTACACATATTCTTCGCACGGAAACCATGGGCTCCCGCACCGCTTCACATCCTAGGACTATGACCGGACCATGACAACGGACAAATTCGCCCCGGTGGAAGTCGCGACAGAAACCTATTTCCTCTTCGCCTCACGGAACAGCGGCGATGCCTCCAGCGTGAACAGCACCACCTCTTCCCCGGTCTGTGTGCTGATGTCGTGATGCAGGCTTACCACCTTGACCCCCGTGATCCCCTGCACCATGGCCTCCAGCGTCGGCCAGGCGATCTCGATGAGATGGCTCCGCACCTGTTTGAGCAGATCCCGGCCTTTTTCGGTTGGGAGCGTCTTGACCAGATGCTGCTCGGCCGCAGTGAGAACGCCCTGGAGCCGCACGACCACCAGATCGTCGATCAGGTGGGCGCGAATATCCTTCGGCCCCCGGCCCATGTATTCCTGCTCGAAGCGACCCATCCCTTCCGAAATGGCGCTCTCGATCTCGCCTTGAGTCTTCATAGTGGCGGATAATATATCAATTCTTCCAAGAATTGTCTTGCTAATTTACCCGGGAGGTCTATGATGCGCGTTGGTGGAGCGGTCAGTCTGTCAAGCTCCCCGGTAAAATATCGAAGTCCACGGAAGACTAAATAAAGGGTAATCCGGCCGAAAAGCCGGAAGACCCGTTAACGAGTAAGCCGACGCAAACGAACACCGATGGTGTTCGATTGCGTCGGCTTTTTTTGTTTTTATGCCGTGCTCCCTGGGCCAATGAAGCGTCTGGTCAAATGAACGGAGGATCCGTCATGTTGGTCTTATCGAGAAGGAACTGCGAATCAGTAGTCGTTGGTGATCCCGCCGGCGGGATCGACCGGATGTGTACCGTGACTGTTCTGGAGATCGGCCGCGGCCGGGTGCGTTTGGGCTTCGCGGTCTCCAACGATGTTCCCGTCAACCGGTTGGAAGTGTTGCAGCGGATGGGCGCCATCGCGGCGACAGACAGCCGGCGGGAAGACATCCCGCCGCCGGTTGCATAGGGAACCGCCGCGCAGGCTCACGCCCGGCCGTCAAAACAGGATCAACCGCAAGTCAGGTTAGGAGAGCACAATGTCAATCTCGATGGAACAATTTGGATCGCATGAGCGAATGGAAAGCCGAGCCGCAAGGGCATTGCCAACCAAGACATTTCCGTTTCGGCTGCAGTGCCGTTCGTGCGGCTTTGAGCCGGAAGATGCCATCATTGCACCGCCGCGCTGCCCCAAGTGCGCCGCCAGCGCGTGGGAACGATTTGCATATCCACGCTGCCTGCTGACCGGCGCCGCCCGACGCCCCTACAACAAACCCCGGCGAGCAAGGCCCTTGCCGCACGATTTGGCGCATTGACCGGTTGGCCCGGGGCTGAATCTCGAAACGTCTTTCTTTTCATTGGAGTCCGTCATGAGCCCACAACGTATTTTCGGCCTTGTGCTGCTGGTGGTCGGCGTCATTGTGCTGATCGTCGGCATGAACGCATCCAACTCGGCCGCCGACCAGATCAGCCATACCTTCACCGGGCGATTCACCCAGGCGACGGCGTGGTACATGATCGGCGGCGGGGCGGCGGCCCTTTTCGGGCTGCTGCTGACCGTGTTCGGCCCCCGCGGCAGCAAGGCCTGACGAATCAAGATGGTTCCGCAAACGCCTGGATGGCGAAAGGACGAGCTGCGACATCAAGAGGAGCCGGACCAAAGGTCAGGTTCTTATCGAGTTGCCGGACGTGTTTCCGGTGACTTGTCCCCGGGGGAATTCCCGCCGAAGCCGCAGCGTATTCGTGGCAACGGCACTACTTGAAAGAACCCATTATGAAAATTGCACTGCCAACGCTCGGCCTCCTGGTCGCCGCATTCCTTCTCACAACCCTGCCGGGCTGCCAGACGTCGAGTCCCGGCGTCACCGATACGCTGGGCTATTCGACGACAAATGTGAACGGACCGACCGACAAGGTGACCAGTTCCGCGCAGAAGGCCGCCGTAGACCTCAAACTGACGAACATCGTTGCCACCGGCACGAAGATCGACGGCAAAGTCACGGCCAAGAACGCCCAGGGCGATGACGTGACCATCGACATCGCGCAGTCCGGCGACAACGTCTCCAAGGTGACGATCCACGGCATCGACGAAGCCTCCCGCAAACAATTGATCGACAAGATCAACGACGATCGCGCAAGCTGGCTTTGAACACCCACGTCGCGCGGCCGGTGCGGACGTGTGTTCGCTCGGCCGCGCGATTTTTTGAAGATTTCGAAAGGCACTCCTATGGGCTTGATACTCCTCATCGTCCTGATCGGTCTTCTTTTCGGCGGATTGCCCCACTGGGGCTACAGCCGCAATTGGGGTTATGGCCCAAGCGGCGGCTTGGGATTCGTATTGTTGATTGTCGTCATCCTGATGTTGATGGGCCATCTGCATTAGCGCGGTTGCCCCCGTTGCCCCCAGGATACAACCGATGACGCCCTCAGAACCAAGAGACCCGGCAGACCATCAGACGACCGCGCAAACGGCCGATGAACGCGCACGGGCCGCCAACAAGGCAGCGGATGATGCCGCCCATGCCGCCAATAGGGCGAGGGACCAGGCGGCACGACTTGCGAACGCGGCGGCCGATCAAATCGCCCGCACCGCCAACCAAACCCTGGATGAACGCGCCGGGCGGGGCCATGAGGTTCCCAGCAAGAGCCAACCGCGGGCGCAAGCGATTGCGTCGGCTCTTTTTTTGGATTTGCGATCAACGGTTTGGCGGGCAAGCGTATGACCCTCGCTGGCGCAACATCACCGGAAAATCAGGCGATCGTCGCGACCGGTCTGACAAAATGGTTTGGCGAAGGCGAGACCCGCACGACGGCCGTCAACGGTGTCGGCCTTGTCGCTCACTTCGGCGAGATGCTGTTCGTCGTCGGCCCATCCGGCAGCGGCAAGACCACGCTGCTCAGCATGATCTCCGGCATTCTGCGTCCCAATGCTGGCAAGGTCATGGTCAAAGGCGCCGACATCTGGACGCTCACCAATGACCAGTTGGCGGATTTCCGTCTGAACACAATTGGTTTCGTCTTTCAGGACTACCATCTCTTCCCGCGGTTGACCACGGCGGAAAATGTCGCGATCCCATTGATCCTGAAGCAGCGCGACTGGAGCGAGTCCATCGCCGAGGCGAAGAAACAGCTCGCGATTGTCGGGCTCAAGGCCAGGAGCGAGATTCTGCCCGTGAAGCTCTCCGGCGGCGAGCAACAGCGCGTGGCGATCGCCCGCGCGATGATCAGCACTCCAGAGATCCTGATTCTCGACGAACCAACCGCCTCCCTGGACGGCGACACAGGGCGAATGATCATCGCCTTCGTGAAAGAGAAAATCCTCAATGCACATCGCTGCATCCTGATCGTCACCCATGATGCGCGCATCAACGAATATGCGGACCGGATTCTTCATATGGAAGATGGACACCTCACGGCGACGGAAAAAGCGAACTGAATGAACGCTGATGAAACCAAACCTCAAGTGAACGCAACACAGCCTGAGCCTTCGACCGAAGCCATCAAGCCCAAGCCCGAAGCCAAGCTTACCGAACCAGAGGCCAAGGCAACCAAGCCTCCGCGCAACGTCAGAAATTACTTCATTTTTGCGCTTTCGATCGCGGGAATCCTGGCCGGTCTGGCGGCCGCCTACCTCATGGGCCTTGAGAGGAAGACGCCCCCGGCCGTTTTTCAGCCGGTCAGCAACCCTTACGAGTCGGCCATCTTTGCCAACGGCATGATCGAGAGCGATCAGCCGAGCGGTGTGGACATCAATATTTATCCCGAAGTGTCCGGACCGATCACGCAGGTGCTGGCGCGCGAGGGCCAGATTGTGTCGGCCGGCACTCCGCTGTTCACCATCGACGATTCCGTGCAACTGGCGACCACCGAGCAGCTCAGACTTCAGTCGGATGCCGCCCTGTCCCTTCTCAATGAACTCAAGGCCGAGCCAAGAATTGAGACGCTGGCAATTGCCAAATCGCAAGTCACGCTGGCCGAATCCAACCTAAAACAGGCCCGCGACCAATACGACCTGGATCTCGCATCCTACAAAGTCGACTCGCGATCGATCAGCGCGGCGGTGTTTGATGCCGCCGAGGACGCCGTCGACCAGGCGACCAGCGCACTTGACGTCGCTAACAAACAATATGACCTCACCGAGGCCGGAGCATGGAGTTACGACATCGCCAACCAGGAAAAGCAGTACGAATCGCTCAACCAGGCGTACAAATCGGCCAACGCATTGCTGCAAAAGTATTCAGTTAAAGCGCCAATCGACGGCGTCGCTCTCACCGTCAACGCCGCGGCCGGTGGCTATGTGTCGTCGCAGGGCGCCTATGACTCGTACACGCAGTTGTTTGATCCGCTGGTGGTAATGGGAGCGCCTCAGGATTATCTGGACGTGCGCTGCTATGTCGACGAGATTCTGGTCTCGCGGCTGCCGGCGCCCGGGCATATTAAGGCGCAGATGTCGATCACCGGCACGGACATCAAAGTGCCGCTCGAATTCGTTCGGATCCAGCCCTACGTATCACCCAAGATCGAGTTATCCAACGAGCGACAGGAGCAAGTGGACCTGCGGGTGCTCCCGGTGATTTTCCGATTCGAGAAAAAGGACGCTCCCGTCTACCCGGGCCAGATGGTGGATGTGTACATAGCGAAACAATAGCGCCCCGGCACCCCGTCCGATCAAACCAGAATGACAGTGAATGCGATGCCCATCGTTCAATCAAATACCGCCGGGAACAGGCGGGGCTTCATGAAATACGCCGGCATCCTGCGCATCGGGTTCAAGCTGCTGGTCAATGACAAGGCCAAGTTCTCGGCGCTGCTCATCGGCATCACCTTCGCCGTGTTCCTGATGATGCAGATGACCGCCATGTTCGCCGGAATTCTCAACCGCGCCTATTCGACCGTCACCAATATCCCCGCGGCCATGTGGATCATGGACCCGGCCGTCAATACGGCCACCAGTCCGATCGCATTGCCCGATTATGTGCTGGATGCGACGCGCAGCATGGACGGCGTCAGCTACGCGGTGCCGCTCTTCATCGGCGGCGCGCTGGTCAAGCTCAACAGCGGCGATTATCAATCCGTCACCGTCGTCGGGCTGGACGACCAAAGCCTCTTTGGCCGTCCCGATCTCGAACAGGGCAGCATTCAGGATATTTACGCAGACAACACCTTTCTCGTGGTCGACGACGCCGAGTTCTCGAAGTTGGAAAACCCGCAGATCGGCACGTCGTTCGAGCTGAATGATCACCGCGGCACCATCGTGGGCATCGCCAAAGTCGCATCCAACGGGCTTAACGGCGTGCCGACGCTCTATACAACCTACAACCGCGCGATTGAATACCTTCCATCGACGCGGTTCACCATGTCCTACGTGCTGGTCCAACCCAAGAATGACGCGGCCGTGGCAGGCATCCAGCAGTCGGTCGCCAAGCTCGGGTATGTGGCTTTCACTAACGTCCAATTCAATCAACGAATCACCGACTATTACACCTACAAGACGGGCATTGGCACCAATATCCTGTTGATGACCGTGATCAGCTTCATCGTGGGTCTTTCGATCTCGGGGCAGACATTTTACACCTTCATCCTCGAAAATCTGGAAAAGTTCGGCGCGCTCAAGGCAATCGGCGCAAAGGGGCGGGAGCTGGTCTACATGATTCTGTTTATGGCGATTTTTACGGCATTGGCTGGCTATGGCCTGGGCATTGGCCTCGTAACCGTAATGATTTCCATCGCTCGATGGTGGCTGCCCAACTACGCGGCCATGATCACGTTCTGGAACCTGGGGCTTGCCCTGGGGATGGTCATTCTGATCGCCGCAATATCAAGCTATATCGGGATCCGCAAGGTTCTCACCATCGAGCCGTTCGACATCTTCAGGGGATAGCAGTCCGGGAGCGTTAGTGACGGGAATACAATGAGCCACAGCAAGCACGAGGTTGAGAACGAAGGAGTCAAGCCGCGAGACCACGTTCACGCGCGACATCACTTCTGGAGGCATGCCCATCGCGATTGGCGGGTGTGGTGCGCCGTGGTGCTGATGCTCGCGTGCATGGCCGTCTATTTGATGACGGACGACCTGTCGCTTGGATGGGGCCGGCACGCGCATCAACCATCGCCCGCCGTGAACGCGCCGTAGCATACACCGAAATCACATTGCAATGGCATCCACCATCGCTGAGCCCAATGCCGCCCAATCAAAGCCGGATCCGAAGACCGATCTGAAAACCATGTCCATGGCGGACGTGGAGAAACAGTTAGAGTCGTCGCCGGATGGGCTCACCGATGTCGAGGCAAAGAAACGACTGGCCCGATACGGGCCGAACGAAATTGCCGAAAAGAAAACCAATCTCGTCCTGAAATTCCTGTCCTATTTCTGGGGTCCGATCCCGTGGATGATCGAGGCGGCGGTGATTCTGTCGGCGGTGGCCGATCACTGGCCGGATTTTTTCATCATTCTCCTTCTACTCGTGTGCAACGCGGTGGTTGGATTTTGGGAGGAACGCCAGGCGGGCAACGCCATCGCGGCACTCAAGAAAGAACTGGCCATTCAATCCAAGGCCCGGCGCGACGGCAAATGGATCACGCCGCCGGCGCGCGAGTTGGTGCCCGGCGATGTCATCCGATTGCGACTGGGCGATATTGTGCCCGCCGATGCTCGCCTGCTGGCGGGCGATGAAGTCGCGGTGGATCAATCCGCGCTGACCGGTGAGTCATTGCCGGCCACGCATAAGCCCGGCGATGCGGTCTTTTCCGGCTCGATCATGCGCCGCGGTGAAATCGACGCCCTGGTGTATGCCACGGGCACGCACACCTACTTCGGCAGAACAGCGCAATTGGTCGGTGAGGCGCAGAGCGTCAGCCATTTCCAGCGCGCGGTGATGAAGATCGGCAATTATCTCATCATCCTCGCGGTGGCTCTGGTGGCGATCATTATCGTCGTCGCGATTTGCCGCAGGGAATCGATCCTCACCACGTTGCAGTTCGCGCTGGTGTTGACGGTGGCGGCGATTCCCGTGGCGATGCCCACGGTTCTGTCCGTCACTATGGCCGTCGGCGCGCGCCTGCTGGCGAAGAAAAAAGCGATTGTCAGCCGGCTGGTTGCCATCGAGGAACTGGCCGGCGTGGACGTGCTCTGCTCGGACAAGACGGGCACTTTGACCCAAAACAAGCTGACGCTGGGAGAGGCGTTTACTGTCGATGGCGTTCCCGGCGATCAGGTCATCCTTGCCGGCGCTTTGGCCTCGCGCGCCGAAGACAAGGACACGATCGATCTGGCGGTCCTTGGCGGCGTGAAAGATGACAAAACGCTCAAGAGCTATCAGGTCATTCACTTCACGCCGTTCGACCCGGTCCATAAGCGCACCGAAGCGACAGTCAGAGGCGCTGATGGAAAGCAGTTCGACGTGGCCAAGGGCGCGCCGCAGGTGATTTTGCAGATGTCGGCAAATGCCAACGAGACCAAGGCGGCGGTGGAGAAGGCCGTCAACGACTTTGCCGGACGCGGATTCCGGTCATTGGGCGTGGCACGCGCCGACGAGAAAGGCAAGTGGCGATTTCTGGGCGTGTTGCCATTGTTCGACCCGCCCCGCGAATCGGCTAAAGGCACGATCGTCAGCGCCCGGCAGATGGGCGTGAGCATCAAGATGGTGACAGGCGATCAAATCGCCATTGCGCGGGAAATGTCCAGACAGTTGGGGCTGGGTACAAATATCCTTGACGCCAGCGGATTGGGCGATTCCAAAAAGAAAGAAACGCCTCAGGAAACCCAACTGATTGAGAAAGCGGACGGCTTTGCCCAAGTGTTCCCCGAGCACAAGTTCCACATTGTCGACATCCTGCAACAGCGAGGCCATATCGTCGGCATGACCGGCGACGGCGTGAATGATGCGCCCGCCTTGAAGAAAGCCGATTGCGGCATCGCCGTCTCCGGGGCAACCGACGCGGCCCGCGCGGCGGCGTCCATCGTCCTGCTGACGGATGGTCTCTCGGTCATTATCGACGCCATCAAGGAAAGCCGCCGGATCTTCCAGCGGATGAACAGCTACGCCATTTATCGAATCGCCGAGACGCTGCGCGTGCTGCTGTTCATGACACTGGCGATCCTGGTGTTCAGATTCTACCCGCTGACCGCCATCATGATCGTCATGCTGGCATTGCTCAATGACGGGGCGATCCTCTCCATTGCCTATGACAACGTCCATTACAAGGACAAACCCGAGGCGTGGAACATGCGCCTGGTGCTGGGCATTTCCACGGTGCTGGGCGTCATCGGTGTTGTGTCGGCATTCGGGCTGTTTTATCTCGGCCAGCGTGTCTTTAAGCTCGACCGCGCGCACATCCAGACGCTGATGTATCTGAAGTTGTCCGTGGCCGGTCATCTGACGATTTTCCTGACGCGGACGCGAGGCCCGTTCTGGTCCATAAAACCCGCGAAGATTCTCTGGATCGCGGTCCTGGGCACACAGATCATCGCCACGCTGATTGCCGTCTATGGCCTGTTCATGACACCCCTCGGCTGGGGATGGGCGACGTTTGTCTGGGGTTACGCTCTGGCATGGTTCCTCCTCAACGACCGCCTGAAACTCCTCGCCTATCGGATTCTGGACCCAGCCAAAGCCGTGTCAACAACCACAAAGCCGGTCGATCCTCTGCTGACGGTCGCCGCGCATTCCGCGTAAACCGGCCGTCCATGACGGCGGAGGGAAAATAGCGCACCTGTCGCCGGGTTGTGCGCTGGCGCAAGTTCGGCGAGGCGATATATATGGTTTGTGGCAATAGGTGCAGTCATCAATTGGCGGCAGGTGATCGTGTGCGTCCTGTCGCTTGCGGCGCTGTGGGGTTGCGCATCGTCGCCGCCGGCCAGCGAGGATCGGAATCGCAAGCGGATTGAAGGCTATGGCCTGCTATATAAGGTCATGAGCGATGACAGCAGTGTTGACGGGATCTTCATCCTCAAGAGCGCGGACGATCCCGTGAAAGGCCTGGTGAAGGAAATCGCGCAGAATTGCAGGGACGCCAAGACGCAACTGGAAGCGTTCGCCAGGAGCGACCGGCAACTGCATTTCGATGTTCTGGATCTGCCGGCGGCCGAACTGGAAAGCCGGGATTCGGCGGCCAGTCTGGATGAGAAGCAACTGCTGGGATCCAGCGGCAAGACCTTCGAGTTGCGGCTGCTGTACACGCAGGCGCAGGCGATGGGATACGCATCGGAACTGAGCATGGCCGTCGCCAGCCACGATGACGACCCGGCCCGCAAGAACTACCTGACGGCGCTGGCCAGGAAATGCGCGGACTATCACGATCGCGTGATGGATTTGTTGACAGTGAAATAGAGTGCCCGTGGCCATCGGAGAGCGTTGGCGCGGCAACGTCGCGGGCCTTGGCGCAGAACGGCGCGGCGCCGGCGGTTTGACGCGGATCGTCGAGGCGCGGGGACGCGGGCGTTCGGATTTCTCGTGCAGCGCAATTTCGATATTGCGCAATTCGCATCGCATCGCGTCGAACTCGCGGCCGTCCTCATCGGGATCAACCGCACAGTTTTTTTGAAAATTTCCTTGCTTCACCGGCCGTCAAGGCTACGATGAGCGGTGGTGGAGCGTAAAGCAATGAGCTCCCCGGCAGAATATTGAAGTTATCGGAAGACTAACTAAAGGGTAGCCCGGCCGCAAATCCGGGAGACCAGTTAAAGAGTAAGCCGACGCAAACGAACACCGCGGGTGTTTGATTGCGTCGGCATTTTTGTTTTTGCGAGCCATCGCTCCCTGAAGGAGAAGCACCATGTTAGTTGGCATTGCCGGTTGGATCGTGTTGGGGTTAATCACCGGGGCCATCGCGGCCAGGATGGTCAACCTGCGCGGGGACGACCCGCGGTTGGGGATCTGCATGGCCGCCATCGGGGCGTTCGTCGGGGGATGGATGTACAGCCTGTTCAGCCGAAGTGCTGTGACATATTTCAACCCGATGAGCCTTTTGGTGGCCTTCCTCGCGGCCGTGGTCGCGCTGGCGATCTGGCACGGCTGGCGGCGAAGCTCGGCATCTTGAGGAATTGCGAATATGCGTTTGTATCTGATCAATCCGGGCAATCCGCTGGTGACCATGTCCCAGCCGAGCCGCTGGCGAAAGTACCGCGTCTGGAAGCCGCTGGGATTGATGGTCATCGCGGGCGTGACGCCGGCCGGCTGGGACGTGACCATCATCGACGAGAATCTGGGGGCGCCGGACTACCGTGACCTTCCCCGGCCGGACGTGGTGGGCATCACGGCGTTCACGTCGCAATCGCCCCGAGCGTATGAAGTTGCGGCGGGTTTTCGCGAACTTGGCGTGCCGGTGGTCATGGGCGGAATTCACGCCACCATGTGCTGTCAGGAGGCTCTTGACCACGTCGACGCCGTGGTCAAGGGCGAGGCCGAGACGATCTGGCCCACGGTGCTGGCCGACGCCGCCGCCGGCACGCTGGATAAAGTCTACGAAGGCAAACTCGTCGATCTGGAATCAACCCCGCCGGCCCGTCACGATCTGCTGACCGAGGGCTATGCCTTCGGTTCGATCCAGACCACGCGCGGCTGCCCGCTCAATTGCCACTTTTGCAGCGTGTCCGCGTTCAACGGCCAGAGCTACCGCCATCGCCCCATCGACGCGGTCGTGCGCGAGTTCGCCATGATCCGCGAGCGGCTCGTGCTGGTGGTGGACGACAATCTGATCGGCACACGGCCGGAACACCTGTCCCGCGCCAAGGATCTTTTCCGCGCCCTGATCGCCGCGAAAGTGGACAAGAAATGGGTCTGCCAGGCGACGATCAACTTCGGCGACGATGAGGAACTGCTGGAACTGGCCGCCGCCGCCGGGTGCGTGGGCGCGTTCATCGGCTTTGAATCGCTCTCGGATGAGGGTCTGGCGGAGATCGGCAAGCGGTACAACATTCTCAAGGGCGGCGATCCCCGCGCCAGCGTGGCCCGCATTCATCGCCACAGGATATTGGTGGTCGGATCGTTCATCATGGGATTGGACAGCGACACGCCCGGCGTGGGTCAGCGCATCGCCAAAGCCGCCGACCACTACAATGTCGATCTGCTGAATCCGATCTTCCTGACACCGCTGCCGGGGACACGGCTGTGGGAGCGGATGCAAACACAGGGCCGCATCGCCGCCAGCCGGTTTCCACAGGATTGGCGGTATTACACCCTCAGCTTCCCGGTGGCGCGATATCGGAATCTTTCGTGGAGCCAGATATTGGCCGAGATGGATGAGTCCTGGCGATGGTTCTATTCGCCGTGGCGAATTGTGCGCAGGTGTCTGGGTAGTCTGGGGCGTTGGCGCAGTCCGCTGATCACGCTGGTGGCCAACCTCTCGTATCTGCGCAACTACCGTGCCGACTGCAACAAACTGGGAAGCCTCGATTTGTCGCTGGGCGCAGCATGGATCGACAACGGCGCAACATCGCGGGAATCGTCCGGCAAAATGGCGGCCGACCCGCAGTCCGCGCTGGTGCAAATGGCGAATTCTTGATGGGCTTGTGCCCGCCCGAAAGCCATCATCGGGTCGTCATCCGATAATTCAATTTTTTGCTTGCAATGCCCGTCGCGGTGTTTATGATTCTCGTCTGGGGAGCACCAGACAAATTCGGTTCCCCGCAGAATTTCCAGAAGTCAATGGATGACTAAGCGACTGGCAGTCCGGCCAAAAGCCGGACGCCAGTGAAGCGTTTTTTGGATCGTTGGTTATGCAGGCCTTTTGGCCATGAAACGAACCGACCGCGCCGTGTGCGTCGGTGTCGCTCATCCGCCGGGAATTTCACGGAATTTTCATCGTTCCACAACCGGCAACCAATAGTCTAACGTCTGTGGCCATGGCACGATTAAGCACACCCGAGCATCGACCCGAATACCGCCCTTGCGGCCACTGGCCCATCCCGGCAGCGCCCGGTCGTATCTGGAACCAGGCGCGCGACTCTGACACCGAGGACTCGATTAACCCACCGCCGCACGGCCTGAAGTCGTGGGAACATTTTACCGCACCGGAAAACCTCCTGGGCGATGCCGCCGGTTCCGGCGAACATCCCATCGCCGGCGAAATCCCCGCCGACCAGTTCGAGCACCTTGCCCTGGAACAGATCCAAACCCTGCGCCGCGTTGCCTGGCGGCTGGTGCCCGACTCCTCCGCCGCCGAAGACCTCGTCCAGGAAACCTATCTCCGTGCCTTCGGCGCCCGCGACGGATTCATGCTTCATGCCCACGGCATCCGGCCGTGGCTTTTGCGGATCATGTACAACTTGTATTTCTCCCGCACCGCTCGTCATGGGTGGCAGCCGACCATGCTCGACAGGCACGAGGATGAGGCCGTCGATCGCGCCACGGTCGGCACGCTCCCCATCGATTCCGGCAGCTTCGACGCGATGGATCAGCGGCTGGTGGCGGCTTTGTACGAATTGCCGACGGAATACGGTTCGGTCTTCATGCTCTGGGCGATCCAGGACATGTCCTATAAAGAAATCGCCGGCGCCCTGGATATCCCGGTCGGCACCGTAATGAGCCGCATGCACCGCGCCCGCCGACGCTTGGCCGACAAGTTGCACGATCTGGCCATCGACCAGCGCCTCATTCGCAAGTAGCACCCTCGCCCATTTTTTCGGGCACCTGCATCTTCCTCCTCCCCTGGTACTCCGGGGGAGGATTGAGGTGGGGGTTTTTCGCGGAACATCGTTACGATCCCATGCGCCGATGCCCCAGATGCCCCCAGCCTGGCCCTCCCCCGGAGTACCAGGGGAGGGGAATGAAGCGGCGACGGCAGCGAGCCTGTGCGCTGCACGGATTTCTGACCGCGCCCCAAGTGACGCCCGGCGATTCCCCCGGTTGGCGTCCGGGCATTTTCGCCGATACAG
>CAYQTE010000053.1:0-3058 GCA_964420285.1 uncultured Tepidisphaeraceae bacterium | reverse complement strand
CAAGTGACGCCCGGCGATTCCCCCGGTTGGCGTCCGGGCATTTTCGCCGATACAGTAGGAGGCAATGGACTCCGAACAATCGTTTTCGCCATTCTTGATGCCCCTGGCCGTCTTTGGCGGCTGGCTCGTCCCGGGGCTGGGCTATTGGATCCTCGGACATCGTTCCCGCTCGCTGGTGGTGTTCGGCACCATCCTGGCGCTGTTCTTCCTGGGTGTGCTCATCGGCGGCGTCAAGGTCGTCGATGCCCCGACACAACTCACCTGGGCCGCCATCGTCGATAAGCCGTGGTATATCCTGCAAGTTCTTTCCGGCCTGATTGCCGTGGTCACGGCCGTCGCCTCCCAGGCAGCCACCGCTTCACACGCGCACGCGTTCGATATCGGCACGCTCTATACTTCAGTGGCCGGGTTCCTGAATCTGCTGACAATCATCGACTGCGGCTGGCGAACGGCCGCGCAGGGGGCCGCGTGATCGCCGTGTGCATGGTCCTGCTCGCCTATCGGCCCTTCATCGATCCGCTTCCCCTGTGGAACGGCTGGTTCTGGTGGTCGCTGCCGCTGTGCGCCGGCGTCTCGGTCGTCTACAAGTGTACCAAGTGCGATCGCATGGCCGACGTGCCCATCCAATCGCTGATGATCTTCATCTGGATGATGATCGGCCTGGTCGGCTCGGCCGCCGCGCTGTATGGCCTGGTCGCCGTCATGACCAAGGTCGCAGGCGGGTGAAAATGACAAGGTGACAAGGTGAAGGGGTGACAAGGTGACTGACTCAGCCACCAGCTTGTCTTGTCACCTTGTCACCGTGTCACCCAGTCACCTTGTCATCTTGCCATGGCCCGCGTGCAGCAAATGCTCTCTCACATTCAACCCCAGCGCCGAACACGTTCCCAGATACGCCCCCGCTCCCACCGCCATCAAAATCACAAGCTGCACTGCGCTGGCGATCATCCCCCGACCGGCCGGGAAGAGCGGCGTCTTCTCCACCAGCCAGCACGCCCCCGCCATCGCGCCACACCCTGCCAGCATCTTCATCGTGCCGATCCCGATCCGCCGCAGATCCAACCCGCCCACTGTTCGATCCAGCAGGATCAGCATCACGACGGCCTGAATGGCGAAACTGACCAGCGTTCCGGCCGCCATGCCCGCCTCGCCCAGCGACGTAAAGACCAGCGGAATCTCGACGACCGTATTGACGACGATGGTCACGATCGACCAGATCAACGGCGTGACCGTGTCGTGCATGGCGTAATAGGCGCGGTTCAGAATCTGTTGCAGGCTGTACGCCCAGATCGCCGCTGAATACAGCACCACCGACCGCGCCACCCACATCGTGTCGTTGGGCGTGAAATTCCCGTGCTCCCACAGCAGCCGGATTGCCGGATAACGCACAAGGATCAGCCCCAGACTGGCCGGCAATCCTTCCAGCAATGTCGCGAATATCCCGCTGTGCAGTGCCGCCCGGAACTTTTCCCGCCCATTCTCCATCGCGTCGGCCGCCAGGCGCGGGAAGATCGCCGTCGCGATGGCGATGGCGAAGATCCCCAGCGGAAACTGATACAGGAACTGCGCCCAGTTGAGCCTCGCCACCGCGCCGATCTGCATCGGATAGGCGATGTTGTGCCCAAACAGCGTAAACCGCGAGATCAAATGCCCCGAAGCGTCCATCCCCTGCGACAGAAAGACCGTGATCCCCTTGTCGATCAGTACCGATAACTGCAACACCCCGGCACTGAGCGCCACCGGAATCGACAGCTTCACCATCTTCCGCACCGCCGGCGTCCAGATCGCTGCCCGCGGATCGAATCGAAAACCCACAGCCTTCAGCGACGGCAGCAGCATCACGATCTGCAATCCCCCCGCCAGCAGCACAAACCCCGCCAGCCAGTACACCAGCACCGTCTGCTTCTGCATCTCGATCTGCCCGTGGCTGCCGCGCAGGCCGATCATCCACGCCCCGGCCATGATCACCACGATATGCACCACATTCAGAATCGACGGCGACGCCGCCGGCAGATTGAATCGCCTGTGCACCTGCAATACGCCCCCCAGAAACGCCGCGCCGCACACCAGCACGACATACGGCAGCATCACGGCCGTCAGCTTGATCGTCAGCGCCTGATCCGCCCTTGGATGCAGCAGAAGCAACGCCCCCAGAATCAGCTCCCCCGCGATGGTCAACGCCGCCAGGATCACCGCCAGCAGATTTACGCTTGCGGCCGCGAACCGATTGGCCTCGGCCGGGTCGGCATCCATCGCCTGGGCATAGAGCGGAATAAACGCCGCCGACAGCGCCCCTTCGCCCAGCAGCTTGCGGAACAGATTGGGCACGGTGAACGCGACGGTGAACGCCGACCACACTACCCCCGATCCAAACACGCCCGCCGCCACGCTTTCGCGGGCCATCCCCAGCACCCGGCTGGCCAGCGTCAGCAGCCCGATCCGCTTGGCATGCCCCAGAAACGCATGCGACGACTCGCGCCCCGGCGCACCGGCCGTCATCTGCGCTTTGAATGGAATCGCTCCCGTGGACATCCTTGTCCCATCCGATCGTCAAACACCGCCCCGATTCACCACTCAGGGTACGAACTTTCCGTCGGAAGAAAAGAGCGCGGCCGATCTGGCCAGGGCGCCGCGTGACACAAACGGCATGCCTCCTCATATCCCCTCGCCCCGTACGCGGGGAGAGGCCAGGGGGTCATTCTTGCACTCCCCATGTCCTGTCGCCCTTTGGGGGTGACAAAAGGTGACACTTTTTCGTGTTTCTGTCACCCTGGCCCGCGAAAAAATCCCCCGCCGCCGCGAAGACCAGGAGCGACACGGCCGTTATCGGCTTGGTTCCCGCCATTGCCCACCCCGCGTCGCCCCGTTTCCGTCTGAAGGGTCGTGTCCTATCTAACAGCCTCTGGCCGTTACGCCGGCGGCGATGGCTCCGCCGACGGGTCGGTTTCCGGCGGTTTCAAATCGTTCCCCGGCGGCCTGTCGCCAGTCTTGTCGAGCGGAATCGGCGTCCCGCATTCGGGGCAACGCTCCTTGCTGGCGCGGAGGTCGTAGCCACACT
>CAYQTE010000052.1:0-35440 GCA_964420285.1 uncultured Tepidisphaeraceae bacterium | reverse complement strand
TTGTCACTGCTGGCTCGCGAAACTGGAAACCCGGCCGGGCTTTTGATAGGCTTCTTGCTCACCTGACCTGTCGAAGGCGCCTTTCTCGAAAGCAGGAGATGCAGACATGAGGAAATCGCTTCCATTGGCGTTGTTGGCGTTGTTTCCGGTCTTGGCCAGCGCGGCCTCGCCCTGGCGGGAGTTGACCAATCCCTCGCTGGCGGACGTGGCGGCCGCATTTCCCAAGCCGCCCAAGGAATACTGTGCCATCGACTGGGCGCTGGGTTTCCCGCCGCCGCGGGAGCGCATTCTGTCGGATATCGAGCATGTCGATGCCAACGGCGGGGGCGCGTACATGGTCAACAGCGGCGGCAAGTCGCCCAAATACCTTTCCCCCGAGTATTTCGACCTCATGAAGTCCGCCGTCGATGAGTGCAAGAAACGCGGCATGAAAATCTGGATCGACGGCGATGACGGCTATCCCGACGGTTTCGCGGGGGGGATGATCAGCAAGGAATACCCGCAACTCGGCCAGCAGGGGATCGTTCCCGACGCGCATTGCACTGTCGCCGGGGGGCAGACCGTCAGTTTCCCGCTGCCGACCGATACGCTGGGGATTATCGCCAATCCGGGCGCTGCCGCGCCCGCCGGGGCCGCGGATGCCGGCAAGTCGGTGCCTGTGCCGGCCGATGGCAAGCTCAAGTGGCTGGGCCCGAGCGGATCGACGTGGGAAGTGGCCGTGCAGGATGCCAACGGCGTGACGGTGCGCTACAGCGTCGTCGCCGGGCAGACGCTCAGCATTGATCTGCCGCCCAATACCAAGAGCATCATCACCGGCACGCGAGCGGCTGGCGGACCGCGCGGGGGCGGCGGACCGGCCGCACGAGGCGGCCCGGCCGGAGCGGGACCTGGAGCCGGCGCGGGCGGGGGCGGTCGGTACACCATCATTCCGGTTCCCGCCGACGGGCAATTCAAATGGACGGCTCCGGCCGGTGGGAACTGGGACTTGACGTTTGTGCGGCACATTTATCGAAGCTCGCCGACCCGCTACGGCCAGCGCGAGGACGGCACGCGCGACAAGGACAGCCTCTATTCGGAGATTGACTATCTCGATCCGGTGGCCACCGATACCTATATCAAGCTGGTTCCGGAAACTTATGCGAAATACTTCGGCGATGAATTCGGGAAGACGATCCTTGGCTTCCGCGCCGACGAGACCGACTACACGGGCTTCTCACCCTGGACTCCCAAGCTTCTGGAAACTTTCCAGGCGCAAAAGGGATACGACTTCAAGCCTTATATCGCCGAAATCTTCGCCACCCCGCTGACGGCCGAGGCGCAGCGCGTCAAGGCGGATTACTGGGACGTGTGGAGCGGCATGTTCCGCGATAATTTCTACAAGCGCATGCAGGATTACTGCTGGGCGCACGGCATGACCTACTGCGCTCACCTCAATCACGAGGAAACGCAGATCAGCCCGCGCGGCGAGAGCATGGTCACCAACGAAGGCTCCTTCTGGCGCGACATGCGCTGGGTCGGCGTGCCGGGAATCGATAATCTCAGCCAGATCGGCCCGGGCATCGTCGCCGATTTCCCCAAGATCGCCGCATCATCCGCCCACATGTACGGCCATCCGCAGTCGTGGGAGGAAGAGGGTGGCGGCCCGGGCTCAAACGGTAAGTTCATCGCCGACTACCAACTCGTCCGCGGCATCAACTTCATGAACATCAGCGGCCTGACCAGTGCCCCGGCCGTCGGCGCTCTGCAAGACCCGGGCTTTGCCATCGGCTGGTACGTCAGCCGCGCCCAATGGCTGCTGGCCAACGGCCGGCCGGCGGCTCAGGTCGCCCTTTATCATCCGACCGACAGCTATTGGCTCAATGACCAGGAGGCCGACACCGTCACCGTCCGCCTCACGACTCAGTTGTTGGAGCACCAGATCGACTTTGACCATATCGATCACGATGCCCTGGCGATCGATTGCAAGCTGGAGGACGGCGGGCTGAAGAATCTGAGCGGCCAGGTCTACAAGGCCGTTGTCATTCCCACATGCACCGTCATTCAGAAGGATATGCTGGACCGCCTGCGCGACTTCGCCAAGGCCGGCGGCAAGGTCGTGTTTGTCGGCCGCACACCGACGATGGTTGTGGACAAGAGCTTCCTGCATCCGGAGCCGGGTGCGCCGGACCTCAGCTTCGCAACGCTGGAACCGACGGGCCAAATCACCGACCGCGTGGTGGCCGCATTGCCCACGCCCGATGTCAAGCTCAACACGCCCGCGCCGGCGATCAAATACACGCGGCGCACGATGAAGGATGGCGAGGTCTATTTCTTCTTCAATGAGTCGCGTCAGACGCTCACTCGGACGGCGACGCTTGTCGGCACCGGGCAGGTGCAGGTCTGGGATGCCAGCGATGCAACGATTCATGCGTTGGCTGGCGCCCCCAAGGCCGACGGAACCGTCGCCGTGCCCCTGACGCTTGGACCGCAGGAGGCGAAGTTCATCGTGATCGGCCCGCTGCCGCCGACCGCCGCACAGGCGGTTCCATCCGTGAGCGCGAGCCAGACCGTCGTCGCTCTGGACGGCGACTGGACCGTGAAGCTCGGCGCGACGGCGTTGACCACACCGCTCAAATCGTGGGAAGATCTGGGCAACGCAACATTTACCGGCATCGCGGATTACACCAAAACGTTCACCGCGCCGGCCACGTTGCCGCAAGGCCAGCGTCTCTATCTCGATCTGGGCGAAGTGAACGAAGTGGCGCATATCCGCCTGAACGGGACGGATTTCGAGGCGCGATCCTGGCCGTCGTATGTCTGGGACGTGACGGCCGCGATCAAGACCGGCGCCAATACGCTTGAGGTGCAGGTGCAGGTTCCGACCATCGCCGGTCGTGGTGGCGGCGGTGGTGGGCCGGCTCCCGCGGCAGGCGGCCGTGGCGCACGCGGCGCGCCGGGCGCTCCCGGCGGGCCTGGAGCGCCCCCGGCGGGGAACTCGGTACCGGGCAACATGCCGGCCGGTGTTGTCGGCGCGCCTGTCGGCCCTGCGGCCGGCGCGGCCGGACGCGGCGCGGCTCGGGGTGCGCCGGCCGGCGCGGCCGGCCGTGGACGCGGCGCAACAGCCGCCGCGGCGCCGGTCGCTCACGGATTGATTGGACCGGTGCGACTGATCGCACAATAGCCGAGGTTCGCGCACAACTAATCTAAACGATGGCATGGCGAGTGTGCCCGGTTTTCCGGGCTGCCATCTTTTCATCCTCCCCTGGTACTCCGGGGGAGGAGTGAGGTGGGGGTTCTTCACGCGGCGCTCCGTCGCTTGCCCCAGGGGAACCCCGCCACGGCCAACCCCCACCCCGACCCTCCCCCGGAATACCAGGGGAGGGGGTAAGAGGTTGCTACACATCAGGTTACCGTTTCCCGGATTTTCGGGCGCTCTCCATTCGGCCCGCGTTGGACCCGCTGCTGACAATCCGCGCCCGTTCTGATATGCTTCCGCGTCTGAATTGATCACCATGCACAGAACGCTTGTCATTCTTCGCTACACGTTTCTCGACGCGGTTTTTCAGCCGATCTATTCGCTGCTGCTGTATCTGGGAATCGCCATCATCGGCATTCACGCGATGCTGCCGTTTTTCACCCTCGGCGAGGATACGGCGATGTTCAAGCTCGTGGGGCTGGACATCATCATGATTCTCGTGCTGATCGCGACACTGTTCGCCACCAGCAAGTCGATCCACAGCGAAATCGAAGACCGCACCATGCTCACGCTCATGAGCAAACCCGTCCGCCGCGTTGAGGTCGTGGTGGGAAAATACCTGGGCATCATTTTGTCGGCCGCGCTGGGAGTGGCGGTTCTGGGAACGATCCTGATTCTCTGCACGGTGCTGCGCATTCCCGGCGATCAGCAGCCGGCCATGACCACCAACACCGTCAACGACCAGGAACTCAAGGCCATCCACGACATGTGGAAAATGAACGTGGCCGGATTGGTGCCGAGCCTGGTGCTGCTGTGGCTGCAGATTAGCACGCTGGCGGCCGTGGGCGTGGCGGTTTCCACGCGGATGTCGCTTGTGGTGAATCTTCCGGTGGTGATCCTTCTGTACATCGCGGGCAATCTGGCGCGGTTTCTGGTGCCGTTCTTCAGCAACGATCCCGGCGCGCCGCTGGCGGGTCATGGGGTCATCGTGCAGTTCGGGGCCTGGGTGATGAGCCTGTTGCTGCCGTTCCTGGTGATTTTCGACTTGCGCGACCGGGCGGTTTTGGGGACTGTAGCCGTCGCGGGCACGAACTACGCCACGGACACAACCGCCATCGCCGTCGGCATGCTATGGCATTACGTCGCGGTGGCGTCACTGTACGCGATCTCGTACGTGGCTTTTGCCCTGTCGGTGGGGATGTTGCTCTTCCAGAACCGCGAACTGGGCGGCGGCGAAGAGTAGTTCGGCACAATTCACGGCGCGTCCAGTGCCGCTTCCAGTTGAAACGCCGTCAGGCGGTATCTCGCGATCTCCGTGCCATCGACCAGCACCACCGGAATGGCCTCGCGATACTGCTCGTGGTCGTACGGGTCGTCCAGAATGTTGCGGCGGGTCAACCGAAATCGCCGGCGGCGGGCGACCTGGGCGATTACGTCCTCAACCGAGGCGCACAAACTGCAATCCGGCTTGGTGTACAGCGTGACGCTTTTCATGGTGCGCGCGAAATGAAGCCGCGGATATTATGCGGATAGCCGGGCCCCAAACGCAAATTATTGGTATGGAACGGCCAGGAATTTCTCGTTCACCGCGGCGATCAGTCGCCCCAGTCGCTCGCGCGGCTGCAATGCGTAGAACAACTCGCGGTCAAACACGCCGCGCTCCTGAACCGCCCGGACTTCGGCATCGGCCAGGCGCAGGCGCCATCGAGCGATATCCGGCGAACGACCAACCGCGTCGGCGAGCTCGCGGTGCATGTCGAAAAAGACCCGTTGCCGCTGCTGCGAGCTGCCCGGCAGTGATTCGATCTGCTTGAGGAACTGCGCCTTGCGATCGCCCAGAGCGCCGTGATGTAACCTCCGTCCCTCGCGAACCACACACGGCAGGCAGACGCGCGGCAGATCGGCGGCCGTCGGGAAATACGCGGTGGCCGTGGCGACGGCGAACTTCGGCGGGGACATGCCCACGAAACTGGAGATCACCCGGTCGGAAACCTGGTCGTATTGCGCGCCGCCGATCCCGTGAACGAACTGATCGGCAATGAACAGCCGTATGAAGATCGTCAGCGTCAGCGCCCGCGGCGACAGACGCAGCCGATGCTCGCGGAGGAATTGCCCCAGCGCCGCCGCAGCCGTTTCGGCATCGGCGCTGGCTTCGAATTCGAATGCCGCCCCCTCCGACGCCGCCAGCACAAATCGGCCGCGATCGCGCCGCACCGCGGCCCGGCTTCGTTTTGCCAAGGCCAGATTGTCCAGCCAGAAGGGGACCTCAATCTGATCGGCCGCCACGGCCAGATCGGGCATCGGCCTGGCCGGTGAATGAATGTGCGCTGCGATGCGGTATTCGGCCAGGGCGGTGTTGTAATCGCCGGCCAGTCGATCGGCCTGCGAGAGCAGCGCGTGGACGAAAAGAAGATACGGCGGGCAGGAAAAGACCGGATCGGCAAGTATCGCCTGATGCCGCAGGCCCAGCGACCAATCCAATTCGTGACAGGCGTTGACCAGCGTCGCGTCCAGACACGGTGAATCGAGGGACAATCGCCTGGCCGAATCAAAAAAGCCCCAGATCGCCGGCTCAAACGGCCAGCTTTCGGCGTCCTGGCGGATTGCCGATCGCAGCATGTCCAGATGGGCCGGCGACGGCGTCGCGACAAGCCCGCTCCACGGCGTGACGCTCAAGACCGGATCATCCGACAAAGGCATGGCACGAATCTGTCCGCTGGGGCCGGGCCATCTCACGTCCAGATGCTTGGGCGCATCGGTGTCGATTGACAGGTGAAGCGCGGCGCCGGCCGTTCGTGTCGCGGCGGCATTGATGACCGCATTCTTGATCCAGACGCCCGGATGGTGCAACTCGGCCTGATGGCCGGTGACAAAGAGCAGCCCGTCGCGATGGCCCAGCCACGCACGCGTGCGGCGGCGGATCTCCGCGACGGGCGTGCCTTGAAGCGTGGCGGCGGCGTTGTCCAATGCGATTGCGTTATTGCGGGCATCCCGGACCAGTTCGATCGGATCCGGGGCGATCAGAATGTGGCAATCGCCCGACGGCGCCTTGAGGTCGGAGAGAGCGATGGAGGCCGGCATCTGGATTCCGATTGTGCGCCCGCCGTGGCCGGTCGCGTTAACAGGTGCAGCCGCAGACGGCCATCGGCTCGTCCGATCCCGGCGGCGTTTCGGTGGCCAGCCGAAGCACCTCATGGTGCAGCACGCGCAGATAATGTTCAAGGCGATTCGACGGGTCGTCCAGGTCACCGCCAAAATGCCGGTTGGCGTCGTGATAAATCAGCCGCACCGGGATTTCGGTCAGGCGCAAGCCCGCCCAGGCGACTTGCGGCCAGAGCTGCATCGGAAACGCATAGCCGCTTTCGTCCAGACGCAGCCGTCGCATGGCACTGGTGCGATGCGCCTTGAATCCGCAAAACGCGTCCGTCAGCCCCAGATGGAACAGATCGTTGAGCATCGACGTCAGCGTGGCATTGATCGACCGTCGATCGACCGGCGGCAGATCGTCGTCGGTTCGCGGCTGCATGTACCGCGAGCCGCTGATGATGTCCCACCGGTCCTGCTCGATCATGCGGATGAACTCCGGGATCATCTCCGGCTCGTGCTGCTCGTCGCAGTCCATGGTGATGGTCCAGTCCCAACCCTCCCGGTCGGCCATGTTGAATGCGTCAATGAGGCTCTGCCCATAGCCGCGATTGACCGGATGGCGGATGATGCGAAGCCCCAGTTCCGGCCGCAACCGCTCGAGGATATCCGGCGTGGCATCGGTGCTGCCGTCATCGACGACGAGGATGTCCCGATGGAAGCCGCTCACCTGCCGCAGCACGCGCGCCAGGTAGGCCGCCTCATTGAACACGGGAATGGCAATAAGCATCCTCACGCACAACCTCCAAATTCGCCGCACCACGCGCACCGGCTACCCACAACTTCCCCCTCTCCCTGTACCCAGGGGGAGGGAGGGGTGGGGGTTCTTCTGCTCTTCTGCTCCCCTGTTCAACTGCTCCACTGTTCTCACTGGCGTTGATACTATGGGAGAGTCTCAAATCCGGTCAACCGGTGAAAGTCGAGTTATGGAATTTGATTCAGCACAACCCGCACCGGCCGTCCAACTCCGGGCGACCCGCAAGATGGCCGGTCCTTTGGAAATTCTGTTCGACGATGCCGACCTGGTTGCGGTGTTCAAGCCCGCCGGTCTGGCGGCAATTCCCGGCCGTGAAGAGGAAGATACGGTGCTGCAACGTCTTTCGCGTCAACTGGGAATTCCATGCACCGGAGCGGCCGATCCGCGTCTGCGCGTCGTGCATCGCCTTGACAAGGACACCAGCGGCGTGCTGCTCATGGCCAAAAATGTGGCAGCCCAAAGAGCCTTGTGTGCCCAGTTTCTCAAAGGGGAAGTCGCCAAGGAATACCTGGCGATCGTCTGCGGCCGGCCAAGGACCAACGAGGGAACCATCGACGCGCCCATCGGCCGTCATCCGTCCTCGCCGCGGCAAATGTCCGTCCTCAAGACCGGCCGCCCATCGGTGACGCAGTGGCGACTGGAACAGCGACTCGGCCCGTTTTCGCTGGTGCGCTGTTTTCCCAAGACCGGGCGCACGCATCAGATCAGAGTACACATGAAGTCAATCGGCCTGCCGCTGGCGGTTGATCCGCTCTACAACGACCGCGGCGGCGAGCCGGGAATTTACCTGAGCCACCTGAAACCCGATTATCGCCCCAGCCGCCACGAGGAACGGCCCCTGATCGGCCGATTGAGCCTCCATGCGGAGAAACTGGCGTTCGAACATCCCGATGGCCGGCGTATCGAATTGGAATGCCCGCCGCCGAAGGATTTTCGAGCGGCCGTAATGCAGTTGGGGAAATTGCGCGGAGGGTGAGTGTCGCCAACGAAAGCTGCGCATAGGGTCAATTCTGATCCTCGCGAATGACCTTGATCACGTCGTCATAGACTTCACCGCCAAACCAATAGGATTGCCTGCGGAACTCGACGCCGGTCTTGTCTATCCGCAAGAGGATCAACCGCAGATTCATCGGTCCATCGCCGCCGGTGGGCGGGCCGCCGCGTTGTAATGCGACGCCTTGGCCAATCGTGATCGTGATATCCTGTGCCGGCGCGATGAAGTGTGTCCGCTGCAGGTCCTGAAAGCCCAGACTGGAACTATGCAATGACACGGTTTGATCGTCGATCACTTTCATTCCCGCGATGAAACCGAGATCGCGCAGATGAACAACGGTGGGCGCGGTCGTCGCCGGCACGAGAATTTTGCCCGCATTGAGATCGACAGGCGGCATAACCTCGGCGGTGGTAGTGGCCTCCCGCGTCGCTGGTGTGGTTGTCGGCCCAGCGCCGAGCAAGCCAACGACGGCCGTCGCGAGCAGGGAACACCATCCGCACCAGGCGACTCTCAGTGAAGCGATAGACCTTTTCATGGACTTCTCCTTCGGCGCTGACGCATCCCGACAGGGTTAGACGCCGAAGGCGTCGAAAAGTTCGCGCGTTTCCAGAGACCTTTGGCGCGATTGGCCGAAGCGGATGGATTTGCGTTGCCTGTGGAGCTATGCCCCGCCCATGAGCACCGCCAGCAAGCCCTTCTGGAAATGCAGCCGATTCTCCGCCTGCGGGAAGATCAGCGATTGCGGGCCTTCCATCACTTCGGCACTGATTTCCAAGCCCCGGTACGCGGGGAGGCAATGCATCACGACGGCGTGTTTGGGGGCGGCGGCCAGCAGCTTTTCGTCGATCGCGTAGCCGGCAAAATCCTTCAATCGCTGGGCTTTCTCGGCCTCCTGACCCATCGATACCCAGGTGTCGGTGTAAATGGCGTCGGCTTCCTTCACGGCCTGTTGCGGGTCGTCGGTCACTTCCAGGTCCATGTTGGGAACCTGGCTCATGATGCGGTCGAGGTCTTCCTTGGGCAGGGCATAGGCCGTGGGTGATGCCAGAACGAACCGCAGACCAAATTTCCCGCAGGCCACCGAGAGAGATCGCGCGACGTTGTTGCCATCGCCGACGTACGCGAGCGTGCGACCCTTGAGAGCGCCAAAATGTTCTTCGAGCGTCATCAGATCGGCCATCGCCTGGCAGGGATGGCTGTAATCGGTCAGACCGCTGATCACCGGTACTGTAGCCCATTTGGCCAGGCCGGTGACTTTTTCATGCTCGAACGTCCGGGCCATGATGCCGTTGCACATGCCGGAGAGCACGCGTGCGACATCGGCCACGCTCTCGCGCTTGCCGAGTCCCACTTCCTCATCGCGCAGGAGCAGGCCGTTGCCGCCCAGTTGCGTCATCGCCACTGCGAAGCTCACGCGCGTGCGCAGGCTCGGTTTCTCAAAGATCATGGCCAGGGTTTTTCCGGCCAGCAGGGGATCGTTGCGCCCTGTGGTCTTGAGTTGCGCCTTGAGCGCGAGCGCCACGTCCAGGCAATGCCGCAATTCAGCGATCGGGGTCTCGGAAATGGAAATGAAATGTTTCATGGCACATACCTCGCGGCAGCAACACCGGCCGCGATATTGCCGGGGCGTCAGGGGACGATTTCCGTCCCGATGCCGGCTTCGGTGTAGATTTCCAAAAGGAGCGCGTGGGGGATTCGGCCGTCGATGATGTGCGTCTTGCTCACCCCGCCTTGCAGCGCCGCGACGCAGGCTTCGACCTTGGGCAGCATGCCGGCGGTGATCACGCCGGATTTCACCATCTGGTCGATTTGCCCGACGTTGAGGTGCCGGACCAGGCTGTCGGGATCGGCCGGGTTGGCCCGAATGCCGTGCGTGTCGGAAACCACGACCAGTTTCTCGGCCTTCATCGCCGCCGCCACGGCGCCGGCGGCGGTGTCGGCGTTGACATTGAGCCGGCTGCCGGCCGGATCGCGGGCGATCGTCGCGATGCACGGGATCGAGTCCGCCTGCACCAGCAGTTGCAGCAGTCGGGCGTTGACGGAGCGGACCTCGCCGACGAGGCCCAGGTCGATCTTCCGGCCGTCGGGCGAACTCAGGTAGGTCTTTTCCGCAAACAGCACCACGCTGGAGAGCGAATGCAGGCCCATCGCCTCGCAGCCTTGGGCCTGGATGAAATTGACGATGAACTTGTTGATCTGATTGCAAAGCACATGCTCAGCGATGGCCAGGGTGCGTTCATCGGTATAGCGGCGGCCCATGACCATCTGCGGCGTGAGGCCGGCCTGTTCCATGGCCTGGTTGATCGCCTTTCCGCCGCCGTGGACGAGGATGGGCTGCATGCCCACGTAATTCATGAAGACGATATCGGTGAGGAGATTGGAGAGGGCCTGCTCGTCGTCCATCATCGAGCCGCCGACCTTGACGACGACGATCTTGTTGTGGAATCGCTGGATGTAGGACAGCGCCTCCACCAGTGCATGAGCCTTATCGATCGCCGAGTCCATTGCCACGAGAGTCGTCTCCGTCAGGAGCCTGCTGGAAAGCGGCGAAGTTTAGAAATGGCGGCGGCGGATGTCAAAGGGCTTGGCGGTGCTCTCGCGGAGCAAATGGGATTGAATCGCCAAGCTCGCCAGCACGCCAAGAAGAATTCGGTTTGTAATAATCAAAAGCAAAATTTCAGTTCTTACCTCTGCGCCTTTGCGCCTCTGCGAGGGACAATCTTCCTCCGCGCGGCTCGGGGAGAAGAATATTCCTCGCAGAGGCGCAAAGGCGCAGAGGAGTTTCACCTCGATCGATCAACTCCTGGCGTTCCTGGCAGTTTGACGATTCATCTTCTTCCTCGCCAGGGAGTTTGGCCCTCCCAAGTCAAAAGCGACGGCCGCACAATTGACGCCGCAAGGGCATATCCCATATTGTATCGCCTCACCTGGGCCGGTGCGCAGGACGTATCGAGCGGCCCCGTCGTCTAGGGGCCCAGGACACGGCCCTTTCAAGGCCGTAACACGGGTTCGAATCCCGTCGGGGTCAATCCCTTCCTCTGGCCAGGCAGTGCCAGAAAGAATCGCCCGGAATTTCCGGGCGATTTTTGTTTCGGGGGATCAGCCGTGGCAACCGCGCCGTGTGATTCACACTCGGGCATTACCCTTTGACCGCATGTAACGTGTGTATGGCGCGCGATAGGCGGCCCGTTCTACCCCCTCGCCTTGGACTCAGGGAGAGGGTTGGGGTGAGGGTTCTTCGGTTGGGGCGGGCCCGACAGGCGAGCCAACCAGGTTGAATTCCATGAGGTGAACTTGGAAAGCAACAAGTGACCGCTCAAGGCGATGCCGGAATTTACGCCGCCGTACTATCCATTTTACTGAAAACGTCCGGCGAATAGCGGGTTTTTGTGAAACTTTTTGACCCCCCGGCGCGTAGTGTAGGTGTGAGATTTGGTCGGTAGCCGCCGAACACAACGCAGCCTGCGGCGGTTACGGGTACAGGGTGGTTTTCAAGAACAAAATGCCCGCGCGGGTTGCGGCGGGCGGCTCCATTCCGAGCATTGCGCCTCCAGCGCCACAACCGCCATGCGGCCGTGCGGTTGATGGCCCAGGGGATGTTGTTTTCGGACTGGATGCCATAAATGAAAGGGAGTTGCATTATGTCTCCAGTGCGTAAATCGTGGCGGGCCGCGGTGTTGTCCGCGGCGGTTTTGGGAACGGCGGTATTTGGTGTGCGCGTCTTTCAGGATGCGCAGTTCGCCTACGCCGAGCAGTCCGTGAACGCGACGCGGCAGGAACTGGCCAGCGTTGAGGATTCGTCGGCGGTCTATCGCGACATCCATAAGGTGGTCGAGCCGTCGGTCGTCGAAATCCAGGTGACAAAGACGGTGCAAAACGCGCCGACGCCGATTCCTCCCATGCTCCAGCGGTTCTTCCATGAATTCGGCGGCGAGGGCCAATTCAACTTCCCGCAGCAGGATCTCGGCGATGGCGGCCAGATGCGCGAAGTCGGCACCGGCAGCGGCGTCATCATGGACGCATCCGACGGCTACGGCTACATCCTGACCAACAATCACGTGGCCGGGGGAGCCAGCGAAATGACCGTCACCCTCAGCGACGGACGGGTCATCAAGGATGCCACACTTGTCGGCGCCGATCCCAAGACCGATCTGGCCGTCGTCAAGATCAAGGCGGATCATCTGATCCCGGCCGCGTGGGGTAACAGCACGGAATTGGATTCCGGCGACCACATCCTGGCGTTCGGCGCGCCCTTTGGATACGTCGGCTCCATGACTCACGGCATCGTCAGTGCGCTGCACCGCCAGGCCGGAATTCTCGGCGCTGACGGATATGAGAACTTCATTCAGGTGGATGCGCCGATCAATCCCGGCAACAGCGGCGGTCCGCTGGTGAATCTCAAGGGTCAGGTCGTCGGCATTGACACAGCGATCGCCTCGTCCAGCGGCGGGTTCCAGGGCATCGGGTTCGCCATCCCATCGGAAGAGGCCAAGCCGGTATACGAGCAACTCAGGCAATCCGGCAAGATCACACGCGGCTGGCTGGGCGCGGAAATCCAGAACGTGGCCGACGCCAACGACGAGGCCTCCAGCGAGGGATTCACCGGCCATACCGGCGTGCTGATTCGCGGCGTAATGCACAACAGCCCGGCCGCATCGGCGCTGCAACCCGGCGATATCGTCACCAAGCTGGACGGCCGGGTGATCGAGAACGCCAGTGAGTTGCGAAACGATATCGCCGCGGAGACTCCCGGCTCGAAGGTGACGCTGACGATCTTCCGCGACGGCAAGCAGCAGGACGTAACGGTCAAACTAGGCGAGCAGCCGGCAAACCCGCAGGCCATATCGCAGGCGACCAGCGGCCATGAAAACGGCAGTGCCGCCGCGATGGGCTTGCGACTTGAGAATCTGACCGGCCAATCCGCCCGGCAATATGGATTAAGCGAAAAATCCGGCGCGGTGGTCACGGCCGTTGAACCCAATTCCCCCGCCGGCCAGGCCGGCATTCAACCCGGCGATCTGATCACCCGCGTGAATCGCCAGCCGGTGAGCACGGCGGAGCAGGCCGGTGAGGCTCTGGCCAAGGCCGACGTGAAGTCGGGCGTGCAACTGCAGATCGAAAACCAGCAGGGGACGGAGTTGGTGTTCGTGAAGGCGGGCTGATTGACTTTGCGACTCCTCCGACAGCGGCGTTGCGACGAGCCGCTGCGTTGCATCCGTGGGAGTCCGGGTACGTGCGCCCGGCTCCCACGGATGTCGCGTTAGACGAGATTTCTCACGCGGCACGAGCCTCAGGGCCTTTGGTTACCTGGAGGACGTATTTGACCCGCGCCGCGCGGCGAGGCACAATTGACGCGCAATTGCCAAAACCCTCGCCGCTTGTCATGCCGCAACAGTCATCGCCAACTTCGCTGAACATCCTGGTCGTCGATGATGAGATCAATATTCGCAAAACGCTGGCCATGAGCCTGGAAAGCGACGGGCACAGCGTTATTGCAGTGAGTAATGCTCGCGACGCTCTCGATGAGGCGACGCGCCGGCCGTTCGATCTGGCGTTTGTCGATCTTCGGTTGGGAAGGGAACTGGGCCTGGATCTCGTGCCGGACCTGCTGGCGCAAAGTCCGTGGATGAGAATCGTCATCATCACCGCGCATGGAACGATCGATAGTGCCGTCGAGACCATGAAACGCGGGGCGGCCGATTATCTGACCAAGCCGTTTACTCCGGCGCAGGTGCGGCTGGTGACCGAGCGCGTGGCGAAGCTGCGGGCGCTGGAACAGAAAGTGGCGGGGCTTGAGGGTGCGGCCGATCAACCGGATGCCGAAATCAGTTTCGAGAGCAGTAGCCCGTCGCTGCATCGCGTGGTGGCGCTGGCGCGGCAGGTGGCGAAGAACGATGCGACGGTGCTGATTCGCGGCGAGAGCGGAACGGGCAAGGGCGTGTTGGCGCGGGCGATCCACTCGTGGAGCCATCGCTCCTCCAAAGCGTTTGCCGTCGTGTCCTGCCCTTCGCTGTCGGCACAGCTTCTTGAGAGTGAACTGTTCGGCCACGTCAAAGGGGCGTTCACCGGGGCCGTGCAGGACAATGCCGGTCGCATCGCCGCGTCGGATGGCGGCACACTGTTCCTGGACGAGATCGGCGATCTTCCCATCGAATTGCAACCGAAACTATTGCGGTTTGTGCAGGACCGCCAGTACGAGCGCGTGGGCGATGCCGTGACGCGGCGGGCGGATGTGCGCGTCATTGCCGCCACGAACGTGAAGCTTGAAGAGGCCGTGCGGGCCGGGCGGTTTCGCGAAGATCTGCTGTACCGGATTCAGGTCGTGCAGATCGAGATGCCGCCGCTGCGCGAACGGCCGGAGGACATCGTGTTTCTGGCCGAGCGATTTCTGGCGACGCTGGGCCGGGGGCGCGGGATCGTGGGTTTCACGGATGAGGCGTTGGCGGCGCTGGCGGCGTATCAATGGCCGGGGAACATCCGCGAATTGAGAAATGTCATCGAGCGTGCGGCGATTTTGTGTCAGGGCGATCGGATCGGGCCGGCCTATTTGCCGTCGGTGGGGGCGGGGAAAGGCGAAACGGCCAGCCTGGGCGATCCCATTCCGCTAAGCCAACTGGAAGAGATGCACATCCGGCGGGTTCTGGCGCGGAGTAAATCACTGGACGACGCGGCCAAGACGTTGGGCATCGACGTGGCCACGCTATGGCGGCGCCGGCGGAAGTACGGAATCTGAGTCGGCGCATTGCACTTTGCAATCACGGCGATGTTTCGCGCCCGCCACATCGACCAGCCGGATCGGCGACTCGCGCCATAACCGATGCAGTTAAATACGGATATGATCCATTCGCTTGGCGAGATGCTTCGTGCATCTTGCAATATTGGTGGAATTGACGCCATGCAAACTGCACGATCCTGGGGGCGGTTATTCGCGGGCCAACCCGCGTAGAATCGTCAAAAAGCGGTTCTTGGACAACTTTGCGGTGTGGCACTTCTTTCGCTCTTGGGAGGTTACCAATGCTGGGCTTTCGACAGAAACTTCTCCTGGGGTTTGCCGGACTGCTGGTCATACTGCTGACCGTCAGCGGGCTGGGAATTCACGTCTTCCGCGCCAATCGCATCGCTCTGGATAACTTCTATTCGGAGAACTGGCGCAGTGTGACCTATGGCCAGAAGCTCATCGAGTCGCTCGAGCGCCTCAACGAAATTGCTGCGACGATCTCCGGCGCCAAAGGCGAGCCGGATTCCGAGACGCTGACGGCGGCGAAGGTTGCGGCGGCCGGTCCGCACGTCGATCTGGCCAGCGGGCCGATCTTCGACGGCGACAAGGCCTGCACCGATGAAGACCATAACATCACGCTGCCCGGCGAGCATGAGATCGCCGAGGCGCTGACGCTGGACTGGTTCGGCAATGACCTGAGCGGCGCGCACAAAACGGACGATTGCTATCGAACCGCGTACCTCAAGCTGCTGGATGCAAACACGACCGGAGCCGCTCGCGCCCAGGTGTTCGCCGACGTGCAGCGGCTGGCGCCGATCGTCAAGAAAACGGCGCAGGACGTGATCGATCTCAACGCCGCCAACATGGAGCCGGCCAGGGAGGGAGCCAAGAGATTGGCCGACAACGCCACGCATCTCATGGAACTTCTGGCGGTCGTGGGCACGGGACTGGCCGTGCTCTTCACGATCGTTGTCGGCCGTGCGATTGTGCAGCCGTTACAGACGCTCACCAAATCCTTCCGCGAGATCGAGCAGGGGAATCTCGATCTGGTCGTACAGGTGAAGAGCCGCGACGAACTTCATCAACTGGCCGAGGCGTTCAATTCGATGGCCGCCAAGCTGCGCGAATTCCGCCGGACCGATCGGGCCAAGCTGGTGCGCACGCAGCGCACCACGCAACTGGCCGTCAACAGCCTGCCGGACGTGATCGCGATCATCAATCCCGACGGTGTCATCGAATTGTCCAATCAGATCGCCGAGAAACTGTTCCAGCTTATGCCGGGCAAGTCGATCGCCGAATCGTCCGACCGCCGGCTCAATGAGCTCTATGAGCGGACGGCTCGCGAAGGCAAAACATCAGAGCCCGCCGGCTACGAATCGGCCATTGAGGTGTACGATTCCGCCGGCCAGCTCAAGTATTTCCTCCCGCACGCGATTCCCATTCTGGATTCGGAGAAACGATTGCTCGGCGTGACGCTGGTGTTGGCGGACGTGACGAATCTCCGGCGACTGGACGAGATGAAGAGCGGCCTGCTGTCGGTGGTCTCGCACGAACTGAAAACTCCGCTGACCAGCATCCGCATGGCGGCGCATCTGATTCTTGAAGAGCGCGTCGGACCGCTGACGAGCAAGCAGACCGAGTTGATGCTGGCCGCCCGCGACGATGCCGATCGTTTGCAGAAGATCATCGAGGATCTCCTGGACATGGGCCGACTCGAATCCGGGCGGGTCGAGCTTGATCTGCGTTCCGAGCCGGCCGAGCGGCTGGTGTCGGACGCCGTTACGCCGCTGGAGGCGTCGTTTCACGATCGGGGAATCGAATTGACCACCGACGTGCCCGGCGACACGCCGCCGGTGATGGCCGATCCAGCACGCATCGACCATGTGTTCTCGAATCTGCTGACCAACGCGTTGAAATTCACGGCGCCGGGCGGGCATGTGTCCATCAGCGCCGAAACGGAAGACCAGGATGTGCGGTTTGTCGTTCAGGACACCGGGATCGGAATTCCCACGGAATACCTGGGCCGGATTTTCGAGCGGTTCTTCCGCGTTCCGCGCGAGAACCAGCCGGGCGGCGCCGGCCTGGGTTTGGCAATCGCCAAGGAAATTGTCGAGGCCCACGGCGGATTGATTTCCGTGCAGAGCAAAGTGGGTGAAGGCAGCCGGTTCAGCTTTACCCTGCGGCGAGCCGATCGCGCCGCCAATTCCGACCAGACAGAGGTGAAATATGAAACCAGCGTCAATTCTGGTGACGGACGATGAAAGCGGCATCCGCCTGATGCTGAAAACCGCCCTGGAGTCCGACGGGTATACCGTCATGGAAGCATCCAACGGCCGGGCGGCGCTGGAGGTCATCAAGGAGCGGACTCCGGACCTTGTCGTTCTGGATCTGAACATGCCGGTCATGGACGGCATGGCCGTGCTGGAGGCCATGAAGACGCTGGTCGGCATCGCCAGGCCGAGGGTGATTATTTTGACGGCGTACGGCTCGATACCGGCGGCGGTGAAGGCGACGCGACTGGGCGCGGTCGATTTTCTGGAAAAGCCGATCACGCCCAACGAATTGCGGCAGACTGTCCGCAGCGTTCTGGACGAGCCGGAATTGAATTTCCCCGCCGACGTGACGGTGGACGCCAGGGGCTATGAGCTGGTTCTGAACCGGATTCGCAAGACGCTGCGCATGGCGGACTACCCCAGCGCCGAGGCCCTGCTGATGAAGGCGGCGGACCAGAAGGACAACCAGTCGGCGGCGTATTTCAATCTGCTGGGGGTTCTCTACGAAGCCCAGCACCGATGGCGTCTGGCCCGCAAATGCTACGGCAAGGCGCTGGACGCGGATGAGAAGTATGAACCGGCCCGGGCGAACATGCGGCGGCTGGCGGATTTACAGAGTTTCGGACGCAGCACCCAGGCCATTCTCCTGGGTGATGAATCCGACGAGGTGTGGATGGCCAGGATTCCGGAGTCGCATAACTGACCGGCCGGGGAAACCAGATACAGAACATCAGGAGGTTTGCCATGATGGATGCAGTTTTCGTGTTGGCCACAGTTGGATTTTTTGCCATAAGCGTTCTCTACGTTTACGGCTGCGGGAGGCTCTAGACCATGGAAAACGTCATTGTCGGTTTCGTTTCGCTTGGGCTGCTTGTCTACCTGTTCTGGACGTTGATTCGCCCGGAAAGCTTTTGAATCGGCGGAGATTGTGCGCGCGAGGCTGCGAGGAGTTGCGCAATCGAGGACGGAGATATTGCGCGATTGAGGTCAACGAGGAATTCTGCAATTGAAGTGGCGAGGGTTGGCGATATGACCGTGACGGGCTGGATACAACTTGCGATTTTTGTGGCGTGCCTCCTGGCATTGACCAGGCCGCTGGGGATCTATCTCCTTCAGGTCTTGGACCCCGGCCAGGCCGGACGCGGCACGTTTCTGGATCCTGTTCTCGGTCCGGTCGAACGGCTGATCTATCGCCTGCTCCGCGTCGATCCGAAAAAGGAGCACAACTGGAAGCAGTACGCCATCGCCATGCTGGTGTTCTCGGCTGTGTCGGCCGTGGCCACCTACGCGATTCTGCGGCTCCAGGCCAACTTGCCGATGCACGGCCGAAGCGTCGACCTGGCCACCAGCCACCCGTTTCCGCTGACGCCGGACCTGTCGTTCAACACGGCCATGAGTTTCACCACCAACACCAATTGGCAGAACTACGCCGGTGAAAACACCATGTCGTATTTCTCGCAGATGGTGGCTCTGGCATCGCACAACTTCTTTTCGGCGGCGGTCGGGATTTCCATCGCCGCGGCCCTGGTGCGCGGGCTCACGCGAAACCGCGCCGGGACCGTCGGCAACTTCTGGGTGGATCTGGTGCGCATACATCTGTATGTGCTGCTGCCGATCTGCCTCATCTACGCGGTGTTCCTCGTGAAACAGGGAATGATCCAGAATTTCAGGCCGTACACGACGGCCAACGTCGTTGACGCCTCGGGCGGCAGTTCGCCGCAGGTCATCGTGCAGGGACCGATGGCATCGCAGATGGCCATCAAGATGCTCGGCACCAACGGCGGCGGTTATACAAATGCCAATGCGTCCCAGCCGTTTGAGAATCCAACCCCGCTCAGCAACTTCTTTCAGATGTTGTCCATCTTTCTGATTCCAACCGGTCTGACCTATTACCTGGGTCGCATGGCCAAAAATCAGGCGCACGGCTGGGCCGTCTGGGGCGCGATGTTCTTTCTGTTCATTGTTGGCGCGCTGGCCTGCTGGGCGTCGGAGACGGCCGGAAATCCGCGACTCTCGGACCTTCACGTCGATCCGGGCACCACGGCTTTTGAAGGCAAGGAAGTCCGCTTCGGCCTGTTCAATTCGGCCCTGTTCGCCACCATTACCACCGACGCCTCCTGCGGCGCGGTCAACTGCATGCACGATTCGCTCACGCCCCTGGGGGGACTTGTTCCCATGTTCAACATCCACCTGGGCGAAGTGGTGTTCGGCGGCGTTGGTGCGGGTCTGTACGGTATGCTCGTCTTCGTCATCATCGCGATCTTCATTGCCGGCCTCATGATCGGCCGCACACCGGAATATCTTGGCAAGAAGATCGAATCCTACGACGTGAAAGCGGCGATGCTGACGCTGTTGATCCTGACGGTCATCATCCTCGGCTTCACCGCCTGGGCCAGCTACGCGCCGTGGGGCAATAGCGCCACCGGCAATGCCGGCCCGCACGGGTTCAGCGAGATGCACTATGCCTACACATCCGGCGCCGGCAACAACGGCAGCGCGTTCGCCGGACTCAGCGGCAACACCGTGCCGTGGAACACGACGTTGGCGTTTGATTTCTTGCTCGGCCGGTTCTTCATGATCATTCCGATCATGGCATTGGCCGGTCACATGGCAGCCAAGACGCGTGCGCCCCAGAGCGATGGGAGTTTCCCGGTGGGTGGCATGACGTTCAGCCTGCTGCTGGTCGGTACGGTGGTCATCGTCGGAGCGCTGACGTTTCTGCCGGCCCTGGCGATGGGGCCGATCCTGGAACATTTTAAGATGTGGGGTTCAACGACATTGTATTGACGCGAACCGAGGCAAAGGCTCGCCGGTGCGTATCGGCGACTTGGAGACGATTTTAACGAACGAGGAATGCGTATTGCGGAGACAAGTGTTGGAGGGTTTGAAGGGATTGGGATTGTTATGCAATACATGACCGGCACAGGTTGGCTACAGCTATTGCTGTTCCTTATCGGATTGGCGCTGATCACCAAGCCGATGGGTATTTATCTCTTGCGCGTGCTGGACCCCGACCGGGACGGGGGCATGGGTATCCTGGAGAAGATCTTGGGCCCCGTCGAGCGGCTCACCTACAAGGTCGCCCGCGTCAATCCGAAGCATCAGCAGAACTGGAAACAATACGCCATTGCCATGCTCATGCTGGGCATGGTGACGATCCTGCTGAGTTACGGTCTTTACCGCATGCAGGATGTCATCCCGAGCCGCCTGGGCAGCCAGAACATGGCGGGCATGATGTCGCAGGCAAAGATCGACGGCGTGCCCAACAACGCGGGCAAAGTGCCGGCCTTCATCGCCTTCATTCAGGCGTGCAGCTTTGCTACCAACACCGACTGGCAGAGCTATGAGCCGGAACTCATGTTCACCCACTTCTCGCAGATCGTCTCCACCGGACTGCACTTCTTCTTCTCGTCGGCCGTGGGAATTGCGGTGGCGGCCGTGCTGGTTCGCGGCGTCGCCCGCAAGCAGACCACCAACATCGGCAACTTCTGGGTCGACCTCACCCGCATCACGCTCTACCTGTTCATTCCCATCTGCCTGGTCTACGCGCTAATCGATATCGCCACCGGCATCCCGATGAACTTCAACGGATACACGACCGCAAACACACTGGATCAATCGGCCGCGACATCCACCACGCAGCCCACCCAGCAGGTCATCGTCCAGGGCCCGATGGCGGCCTATTGCGCGCCCAAGGTGCTGGGTCTCAACGGCCCCGGATTCACCGGCGCTGACTGCGCCCATCCCTTTGAGAATCCCAGCGGCCTTGCCGAATTCCTGCAACTCATGCTGTTCTTCTCCATCATCGCGGGATTGCCGTACTACTACGGCCGGATGATCGATAACACGATGCACGGCTGGAACATTTGGCTCATCATGTTTTTCATGCTGATCGGCACGCTGCTGATCACCTGGTATTTCGAGGCCCAGCCGAATCCGCGACTGACGGAATTGGGCATCGATCCGGCCAGCGCCAACATGGAAGGCAAGGAGGTTCGCTTCGGCATCTATAACTCCGCGGCGTGGGCTAATGACGTGACGGACACGGCCGAGGGCGCCAACAACTGTGCCCACGATTCGCTCACGCCCATGGCCAGCTTCATGCTTCTGTTCAACATGCACATGGGCGAGGTGATCTTCGGCGGCATCGGCAGCGGCCTGTACACCATGCTCATTTTCGTCTTTGTCTCGGTCTTCCTGGCCGGCCTGATGATCGGGCGAACTCCCGACTACCTGGGCAAGAAGATCGACGGCTACGACGTCAAATGCTGCTCGCTGCTGCTGCTGATGATCGTCATCGACACCGTCGGGTTCACGGCCTGGGGTTGCCTGGCCAATTGGGGGACTGCTAACACCGGCAACCAGGGTCCGCACGGGTTCAGCGAGATCTTCTATGCGTATAGTTCCGGCACCGCCAACAACGGCACCGCGATGGGCGGGTTCACCTGCTCGCCGATGGCAACGGATGCCGGCGGCAATCCGATCAAGGACGCCGATGGGCGTCCCGTATACGGCGATCCGACATTCAACTGGACGCAGGCGTTCTGCATGCTGATCGGCCGGTATTTCGAGCTGATTCCCGCGCTGGCACTGGCCGGCGCCCTGGCCAAGAAGAAGGCCGCCGCCGCGACCGCAGGCAGTTTCCCGGTGGTGGGGCCGACGTTCTGTGTGCTGGTGGCGGCCGTGATCGTCATCGTCGGCGCGCTCAACTTCCTGCCGGGCCTGGCGATGGGTCCGCTGCTGGAGCATTTCAAGATGGTCGGATCGCACATTCTGTATTGATGCATGGCCCAAACCGGGCGCATTGGAAAAAGGAACTGAAGAAAGAGTTATTGTTCAAGAGAGAATTGAGGAGCATATGGCAACCAAGGCACGACCCCTATTCGACCGCGAGATCGTCATACCGGCGATCGGGGAGAGCTTTAAGAAGCTCAACCCCTTCCACATGTGGAAGAACCCCGTGATGTTCGTTACCGAGGTGGGCGCAGCTCTGACATCGATGGATCTGCTCTTTACGCCGCCATCGGAGAGGCTCTTCGTCCTGAATATCACCATCTGGCTGTGGTTCACCGTGGTCTTCGCGAATTTCGCCGAGGCCATGGCCGAAGGTCGCGGCAAAGCCCAGGCCGATGCCCTGCGCAAGAGCCGCACCAAGAGCGTCGGCCGCAAGCTGATGAGCAACGGATCGATCCAGCAGGTTCCGGCCGAATCGCTTCGCAAGGGCGACGTCATCGTGGTCGAGGCCAATGAACTGATCGCCGCCGACGGCGAGATCATCGAAGGCGCCGCCAGCGTGAACGAATCGGCGATCACGGGCGAATCGGCGCCGGTGATTCGCGAAGCCGGCGGCGACCGCTCGGCCGTCACCGGTGGCACGACCGTGCTGAGCGACAAGATTAAGATCCGAGTGACGGCCGATCCCGGCGAGAGCTTCATGGACCGGATGATCGAACTGATCGAAGGCGCCAAGCGTCAGAAGACGCCCAATGAAATCGCCCTGTCGATCCTGCTCTCGGCGCTGACAATCATCTTCATGGCGGTGTGCATCACCATGATGCCGTTCGCGGTCTTTACGCATACCTATCTGGGCGACACGGACGCTTATCAAAAGGTGAGTCTGATGTTCTCGGTGACGGTGCTGGTGTCCCTGCTGGTGTGCCTGATTCCGACGACGATCGGTGGTCTGCTGTCGGCCATCGGCATCGCCGGCATCGACCGCATGGTGCAGCACAACGTCCTGGCCATGAGCGGCAAGGCGGTTGAGGCGGCCGGCGACGTGGATGTGCTTCTGCTCGACAAGACCGGCACGATCACGCTGGGCAACCGCGCGGCCACGGAATTCATTTGTGCGCCGGGCGTGTCTGATGATGAACTGGCCAACGCGGCCCAGCTCTCGTCCCTGGCCGACGAAACGCCAGAAGGCCGCAGCATCGTGGTGCTGGCCAAGGAGAAATACAATCTCCGCGGCCGGGAAATCAGCGAATTGCCCCACGCCGAATTTGTCCCCTTCACGGCACAGACGCGCATGAGCGGCCTGAACGTCAACGGCACGATGTTCCGCAAGGGAGCGGCTGACAGCGTGCGCAAGTTCGTCGCCCAGAGCGGCGCGGCATTCCCGGCGGAAATCGATCAGACGGTCGAGAAGATCAGCCGGGCCGGCGGAACGCCACTGGTCGTCGCGACGCAGAAGAAAGCCCTGGGCGTCATCTACCTGAAGGACATCGTCAAGGCCGGCCTGCCCGACCGGTTCCAACGCTTCCGCGCCATGGGAATTAAGACGGTCATGATCACCGGCGACAATCCCCTGACGGCCGCGGCGATCGCCAAGGAGGCCGGCGTCGACGATTTCCTCGCCCAGGCCACTCCCGAAGACAAGCTGGCACTGCTCAAGCGCGAGCAGGCGGCCGGTCACCTGGTGGCTATGACCGGCGACGGCACCAACGACGCCCCGGCATTGGCGCAGGCGGACGTGGGTGTGGCCATGAACACCGGCACGCAGGCCGCCAAGGAGGCCGGAAACATGGTCGATCTGGACAGCAACCCGACCAAGCTGATCGAAGTCGTGGAAATCGGCAAGCAGTTGCTGATGACGCGCGGCGCGCTGACGACGTTCAGCGTGGCCAACGACGTGGCCAAGTATTTCGCGATCATTCCGGCGATGCTCGTGGGTGCGTTTCCGGAGGTGCAGCCCCTGAACATCATGCACCTGGGCCAGCACAGCGCGGTGCTCAGCGCGGTCATCTTCAATGCGCTGATCATCATCGCCCTGATCCCACTGGCGCTGAAGGGCGTGAAGTTCCGTCCGGCGCCGGCCGTGCAGATTCTGCGGCGCAATCTTCTGATCTACGGCGTCGGCGGAATCATCTGCCCGTTCCCGGGCATCAAGTTGATTGACCTGATCATCCACAATCTGATCGGTATGAGATGAGGACGCTGGAAGGTTTTGCCGGGAGATGGCAACGCATCACGCTTGTAAAGAGTAGGAGTTCATTATGAACGACGCAAAAGTCAATTATCCCACTTCCCACCGAAAGCTGACGATGACCGCCGAGCCCGGCGGATCGCTGCTTGGGCACATCTGGGCGTCCATCGGCGCGACCATCGTGCTGGGGATCATCTGCTGCGGAATCTATCCGCTGCTGGTTTATGGAATCGGCCAGTTGTTCTTCCCCGTTCAAGCCAATGGCTCGCTTCTGAAGGCGGATGGCTCATTCACGACCAACGACAAGGAGGCCGTCGGTTCCTCCCTCATCGCCCAGGGGTTTTCCCTGCCGATCTATTTTCATCCCCGGCCCAGTGCCAATAGCTACGATGCCACCAACTCCGGCGGCTCCAACCTCGGCCCGCTCAGCGACAAGCTGATCAACGGCCTGCCGCCGGCGCCGCCCACGACGCAAGCCACGACGCAAATGGCCACGACACAGCCGGCCACGACCCAAATGGCGGATACGCAGCCAGCCGCAACGCAGATGGCGGCGGCTACCCAGCCGGCGGCAACGCAGCCGGCTCCGACGGTGCAATTCGACGGCATCCGCCTGCGTACGATCCATTACGCGGTCGATAACAATATTCCCTTCAAGCTGTATTTTGCCGTCTACAACAAGCAGACGAATCCGGATGGCTCGGTTACGGTGACGATTGAGAGGAAAATGGAAGCTCCCAAGCGCGCCAACGGAACATACGTCGATTTCGAGGATGATCAGGGAAATCCCAACGACGTTGCGCTGGTCAACGCGTTCCCCCATCCGGCCGCGCCCAATGGCGGAAGCGGCGTGATCTTCGATGGGCCGGATTTTGCACCTCGCACGATGGTGATCGCCGGTGATTTCGGCACTCTGATTCCGGGCGATGCCGTCACCGCATCAGGTTCGGGTTTGGATCCGCACATCAGCCCGGCCAACGCGAAACTGCAGGCGGCTCGCGTGGCGGCGGCGCGTTCGATCCCCGGCCGAACCGTTTCGGCCACCCAGGTTCAGGCCCTTGTCGATACCTACACCGATGGCCCGGACCTTGGCATCCTGGGCGATCCCGGCGTGAACGTGCTGAGGTTGAACCTGGCGCTGGACAAGAATTTCCCGATGCCGGCGGCAACGACCGCGCCCACGACGGCGCCTTCGACGCAACCGGCCGGGCACTAGCGCGCTTGTCGGCCGCGGCGGGAACGGCGTCGCCACAACGCCGCCCCCCGCGGCTGCTTTATAATGGTTCTTATGCCGGAAGATCGAGCACAAGCCTTCTTGCAGATGATCCGCCGCTCGCAACGCGGACGGCTCAAGGTCTACCTCGGCTACGGCCCGGGAGTCGGCAAGACCTACCAGATGCTCATCGAGGCCCATCGACTTAAGAAAGAGGGGATCGATGTCGTCGTGGGCCTGGTGGAAACTCACGGCCGGGCCGAAACCGCCAGGATGATCGAGGGCCTGGAAGTCATCCCGCGAAGGTCGGCGGAGTATCACGGCATCACCGTCGAGGAAATGGATGTCGATGCGGTGATCGCCCGCCATCCGCAGGTGGTGGTGGTCGACGAACTGGCGCACACCAACGTGCCGGGCAGCCGGAACGTCAAGCGCTACCAGGATGTGCAGGACATTCTGGCGGCGGGGATTCATGTGCTGTCAGCCCTGAACGTGCAGCATCTGGAAAGTCTGTACAACACGGTTGAGTCGCTGATTGGCGTCAAGGTCCGCGAGCGGATTCCCGATTCGGTTCTGGCCGAGGCGGATCAGATCGTCAACATCGACCTGGCCGCCGAAGACCTTCAAAAGCGACTGGAAGAGGGGAAGATCTATCCGAAGGAGCGGGTGGCGTCGTCGCTGGAGAATTTCTTCACCAGCTCGAATCTGGAACATCTGCGAGAATTGACCCTTCGCGAACTGGCTTCGCAGCTCGATTTCAAGAGGCGGGAGGGCGCGGCGGAACCGGCGGCCGTCGCCAGCACCGGCACGCCGGATCAGATCATGGTGTGCCTGTCATCGCGCGGGCCCAACAGCGCGCGGCTGTTGCGGTTTGCGTCAAGGCTGGCGGGGCGGCTGAATCGGAACTGGTACGCGGTGTATGTGCAGACGCCGTCGGAAGAGCCGACGGTCATCGACGCCGTCACGCAGCGATTGCTTTCGGACACGCTGACATTGGCCAATCAACTGGGGGCGATGGTCTTCACCTTCAAGGGCCAGGACGTGGCGGACACCATCTTGCGATTCGCCCGCGAATACCGGGTCGGCCAGATCGTGATCGGCCGGCCCCGGCCGCTGCCGTGGTGGAAACGCGCCCTGGGAAAGAAGAGCGTAGCCGGGGATTTGATCGATCGGGCCGAGGGGATCACCATTACCGTGATCGACGCCGAATACGAACCGGGGGCGACACGGGAGTTCGTCGAGCCGACGTCGCGAAGTTCATCGGCTCCGGCGGCAAAACCGGCCGGGGCGCTGGGGCGAATGCTGACGCCCGATCGCATCATCATCTGGGACGACCCCGCGGCCCGGCAGGACGTGCGCCGCCGTCTGGTGAGTGCGATCACGTCGAGCAATTCGAAGCTCGATACGGAAGATGTCATGAACAGTTTGGCGCTTCGCGAGCAGCAGGGTTCGACGTTTCTCAATGAGGGCATCGCACTGCCGCATGCGCGAATTCAGGGATTGGCCGCGCCAGAGATCGCTCTGGGCTTGACCCACAGTGGCCTGCTGGACGTGCCGACGGAACGGCCGATCGAGGCGGTCTTCCTTCTGCTCTCGCCGGCCGACGGCGCCAGCGTCCATCTGCAACTGCTGGCCAAGGCCGGCCGGGCCTTGCAGAGCCGCGAGCTTCGCAAGGCGCTCAATCACGCACAGACTCCGCAGGAAGCGCTGGACGCGATCCATGATTTCGAGTCGGCCGCCAGCGGGAAATCCGTACCGGTGTGACCCAGCGAGCCTGTTGCCATGCCATTTCCCCTCAAATCCATCATGCGATCGCTGGGGATCGCGCCGGAGATCGTGGGCGACGATCCGCCGAACGTCGCGACGTTTCTCGCCGCCCTGCAGATGATCGCCCCGGCGGTCGGACGGGGTTCGTATGCGTTCAATAAGTCCGTCGGCGGCTGCCACGGGTATGTCCAATTCATCCCGCGTTCCAGCCGCACGATCGAGATTCATCGGCTCTGGACGCACGATCCGGGCCGGGGCAACGGGACGCTCATGCTGAAATGGCTCTGCGAGCTGGCCGATCAACATCGCGTCGAGATCAAGTTGAAGGTTCTGCCAATCGGCCGCAAGCCCTATCCGATGTCGCGGGAGCAATTGCGGGACTGGTATCGGCGGCACGGGTTTGAAGGGGAGGCGTGGAAGCTGTCGCGGAAGCCGGCCAAAGCGGCGGTTTGAGGGAACAACCATTGAAAACCGTGCGTCGGCGGTTGACGGATTGGCCGCGAAATCGTAGCATGTTAAAAGCTGCGTAAAATCTGTTTAGGAGTCGCATGGTCGATTTGAAGCACATTCTCCCCGTTACGGACTTCAACCGGAATACCAGGGAACACATCCAGTGGCTTAAGAAGACAGGCAAGCCGGAGGTTCTCACCGTCAACGGCCAGGCCGAGATCGTTGTGCAGAGCGCTGAGGCGTATCAGGAATTGCTTGAGGCGGCGGAACTATCGGAAACTCTGGCCGGGATTCGTCGCGGGTTGGACGAGGCGAAGCGCGGCGAGGTACAGCCCATGCGCGAGTTTCTTGAAGAGTTTGCCGGGAAACACGGCATTTCACTTAAATGAGATACCTTGTTGTAGTGACCGTCACGGCTCGGGCGAACATTGCGGCAGCATACCAGCACATCGCCGAGCGTTCTCCAACGAACGCTGCCGTCTGGGTGCAAGGGCTGTATGAGCAGATTGACCGCTTGGAGGAATTTCCCCGCCGTTTCGGCGCAGCCCGCGAACAGGCGCATTTCGCGGAGGAACTCAGGCAGGTGGTCTTCAAGTCCCATCGGATTATCTTCACGGTTGACGATTCCTCCGCCGTAGTGCGTGTCCTCTACGTCCGCCATGCGTCGATGAGAGCGGTGGGCGAACCGGATGACGCCGAACAATCGCCTCCTGCCGACGGCTAATGGCCCGTTCGGGTGCAGAGCCTGGCAGGCGTTGCTGAAATCTCCGCGGTGCCGGTTTTTGAATTATCCGTCCCAGTCGTGTCCAATATGGGCATGAAGCAGGAACGATCCAACGCGCCTGGCCCCAGGACGGATTGGTCGGGCGTGGCCGATTGGTACGACGACCTGGTGGGGGAACACGGCAGCGAATATCACCAGGCGGTCGTGATTCCCGGCGTGGTGCGGTTGCTGGGGCTGACCAGGGGCCAGTCCGCTCTCGACCTCGCCTGTGGGCAGGGCGTCCTGTGCCGGCGGCTGGCGGCCGACGGGGTCGTCGTGACGGGGGTGGATGCGGCCAAAGAGCTTATTGATGCGGCTCGCGCTCGCGGGCCGGCGGAAATTCGATATCTGGTGGGGGACGTGCGGAAACTGGATTTCGTTGGCGAAGGATCCTTCCACGGCGCGACCAGCGGACAGTTCGACGGGGCGGCGTGTGTGCTGGGGCTGGATAATGTGAATCCGCTGAATTCGGTTATGGCCGCCGTTGCCGGGGCGCTCAAGGCTGGTGCGGCGTTCGTGATGGTCACGATGCACCCCTGTTTTCGCGGGCCCAAGGAAAGTTACTGGGGATGGGATGAGAAGGCGGGTGTGCAATATCGCCGGGTGGATCGGTATCTCCTGCCGCGCAAGGCGCCGATCGTCACCCATCCGGGCGATGCCCAACAGGGATATACCTGGACATTCCATCGGCCGATCAGCGCGTATGTGAAAGCAATGTCGGCCGCTGGATTGTGGATCGACGCGATGGAGGAGTGGGCCAGTCACAAGGAAAGCACCAGCGGCCCGCGTGCGGCGGCGGAGAATCGGGCTCGCAAGGAAATTCCGATGTTTCTGGCAATAAGGGCGAGGAAAATGTAGGGTCCGCATTGCGGACCGGTATTTACGCACTTGAAAGTTGTGGTCCGCGATGCGGACCCTACAATTGTTGATGATCTTGAAGAAGGCTCTTACGGACGGAGATTTGCGCTATGGCTCAACAGACCAGGACGGAACGGGATTCGTTTGGCGAGATGACAGTGCCGGCCGATGCGTATTACGGTGCGCAGACGGGTCGGGCGGTGGAGAATTTTCCGATCTCCGGCCTGCGGCTGGGCCGGCGATTCATCGCGGCGCTGGGGCTGATCAAATCGGCCTGCGCGGAAGTGAATTTTGAGCTGTCGATCCTGGACGCCAAGCGGCGTGATCTGATTCAGCAGGCGGCCCGCGAAGTGATTGACGGCAAGCTCGATGCGCAGTTTGTCGTGGATATTTTCCAGACCGGCAGCGGAACATCGACGAACATGAACGTCAACGAGGTCATTGCCAGCCGGGCCAATGAGCTGGCCACCGGCAAACGCGGCGGGAAGGATCCCGTGCATCCCAACGATCACGTGAACATGGAGCAGAGTTCCAACGACGTGATCCCGACGGCGATGCACGTGGCGGCGGCCGTGGCGATCAAGGAATCGCTTATCGGGCCGCTGGAGCATCTTGCCGATGCGCTGGACGCCAAGGCGAAACAGTACGACGGGATCGTGAAGATCGGCCGGACGCATTTGCAGGATGCGACGCCGATCCGGCTGGGTCAGGAAATCTCCGGATATGCCCGGCAGGCTCGGCTGGGTGTTGAACGCGCCAAGCGGGCGATTGCGGCATTGCGAGAACTGCCTCTGGGCGGGACGGCCGTCGGAACCGGGATCAATTCGCATCCGGATTTCGCCAAGCGCGCCATTGCGGTGATCGCCAAAGCGAGCGGGATCGACTTCGTTGAAGCGGCGAATCATTTTGAGGCGCAGGCGGCGAAGGACGGCGTCGTTGAGGCCAGCGGCCTGCTGCGGACGATCGCCGTCAGCCTGACCAAAATCGCCAACGACATCCGCTGGCTGGCCAGCGGGCCGCGATGCGGGATCGGCGAGATTTCCATACCGGCCACGCAGCCGGGCAGCAGCATCATGCCGGGTAAGGTGAATCCGGTGATGAGCGAGATGGTGTTGCAGGTGGCGGCGCAAGTGGTGGGCAACGACGCGACGATCGCCTGGGCCGGCGCGTTCGGCAGCACCTTCGAGCTCAACATGATGATGCCGGTGATGGCGTACAACCTGCTGCAGTCGATCGAGTTGCTCGGCCGGGCGGCGACGGTATTCGCCGATCGCTGCGTGGCTGGACTGGAAGCCAACCGCGAGCGCTGCGAGGGACTGGTCGAGCAGAGCCTTGCCATGTGTACGAGTCTTGCTCCGCTGATCGGCTACGACAAAGCGGCCGATGTCGCCAAGGAAAGCCACAAGAGCGGCAAGACCGTCCGCCAGGTGGCGACGGAGAAGAAGCTCATCGCCGAGGCGGATTTGACCAAGGCGATGGATGCCCGCCGGATGACCCAGCCGCAAGCCGACATGATCGGCAGCGGCGGGGGGTGAGAGGGGCAATGGACAATTGACAATGGCAATAGAGAAAGCGAGTGGAGCGCGTGCGGCTATTGCGCGCTCGGCTCGGCTTGGCCGGCACGTCATTCGGGCTGAATCGACTGGGGCAAAGGGGCTTGCACGATGCTCTTCAAGAGGTCGTCGTTGGCCGGGGGGAATCGATAGTTGCGAAGCTGGTTGGGTTTGATCCAGAGGATTTGTTGGCAGGCGACGGGGCGGGGGGTGCCGGCGGTGATGCGGCAATAGAAGGGGTGGATGGCGAGTTGGCCGTGGGGGTAGGTGTGGTGCAGCACGTCCAGCGGGCGGAGGATTTCGATATCGACGTCGATCTCCTCCTTGATCTCGCGGTGGAGGCAGGATTCGATCGTTTCGCCGGGTTCGCATTTGCCGCCAGGGAATTCCCAATAGTCGGCCAGCGGGCCGGTGGGTTTGCGTTGGGCGATGAGGAGTTCGCCGGCGCGGACAATGACGGCGATGGCGACGGTGATCTGGGTCATGGGAGACGGGTCTGTCCGATAACGGCGCAAGGGAGTGTATCCGGGGCGTGGGCCGGGGGAAAACCGGGCTGCGGATATCGCCAGGCCGCTGGGGGATTTAGTGCCGGCGGGCCGCCGGGAATTTCGATGTAACTGATTGTCGGCAAACGAGTTATCATCGCAATTCATTTTCCGGTCTGGGGCACTTGTTGAATTGACAGCGCCTTTGGGCATAGGTATAGTCACACAGACCGTCACAGAATCGACGGCATAACGATTGAGAACAACGGCTTGCCAGCCGTGGCGCACTTCCGGAGGTGGACAGGAGCCACCCCTCCGGAAGTCTTTTTTTGGTCAACTGTGAACCGCCGGGTCTTCGATGCCGTCGTCTTCGCCAATGAGCGGATTTGCCGCGAGCATTACCGGCTGACGCTCTGCATTCCCGAATTTCCGCCGACGCTGCCGGGACAATTCGTTCAGGTTGCCTGCGCGGACCGTGAACTGCATAACCAGCCGCGCGAGATGCAGTGGCCTTCTTCCGCCTCGGCCTGTGCACAAGGAGGCGGCCCGAGTGAGGGCGGCGCGTTTCTTCGGCGGCCCTTTTCTCTGGCGGGGCGAACAGACGTTGACGGAAAGGTGGGGTTGGAAATCATCTACCGGGCCGTGGGGCGCGGGACGCGATGGCTCCGGCGCCGGCGGATTGGGGAATTGGTCTCGATCCTTGGCCCGCTGGGGAACCATTTCGAGTTGCCAAAAGACAATGGTCATGCGGTCCTCATCGGCGGCGGGGTGGGAATTCCGCCCATGCTGTACCTGGCACAACAGCTTGCCGGCCGATCGGCGGCGGCGTTTGTCGGGGCGACCAGCGGGGATTTGCTGCCGGTGTCGATTGAGCGGCTCGAGCGGTTTACCGGGCCGGTCACGCCCAGATTGATCGTGGGCGAATTTTCCCGACATGGAATTGCGGCCGTGGTGACGACGGATGATGGATCGGTCGGTTATGCCGGGCGCGTGACCGAATCGCTTTCGGCCTATCTGGATTCTCTGGATTCCGGGCTGCCTGTAACGCTGTACACATGCGGGCCGGAACTCATGATGAAGGCGGTGGCGCGAATCGCGGCGGATCGTGGGATGGAATGCCAGGTGGCGGCCGAGCGGGCGATGGCCTGCGGCATGGGAACGTGCCAAAGCTGCGTGATCCGCTGCCGAGCCACCGGCCGGGCCGACGGTCGCGACTGGGTTTATCGCCTGACCTGCACGGATGGTCCGGTCTTTCGCGGGCAGGAGCTTTTGTGGTAAAGGATGGGCGATGACGACGATCGGCATGCACTACGAAGTGATTCCCGGCAAGGAAGAGGATTTCAAGCGCGGATTCGCCGGCGTGCTGGGCGTGCTCAAGACATTCCCCGGCCACGTCGAATCGCGGCTGTTCGAGGATGTGAATCTGCCGGGCAGTTACATGATCTGGAGCCAGTGGTCGAGCAAGTCGGATTTCGAGAAGTTTCTCAAGAGCCCCGAATTCGCCAGCGCGACAAGTTGGGGCAAGACACAGATATTGCGTGCCCGGCCACAGCATAAGGTGTATACGAACGATTGAGACAAAGAGCGTGCAAGGAGCGAAGGCGCATGGATCGGGGAGGCGCAGCTTGGCCTTTCCATCGCACTTCCTCTGTTTTAATATCGTGGCTACACTTGGGCCGATGGGCGCAACACACGTGACAGTCGCCGTGACTCATCCCGCCGACCCTCAGCGGCGTTGGGAAGGGTTGTTTCTTGTCGATACCGGCACAATCGACTGCATGGCGCCGGCCAAGCATCTACGCGGCATCGGCATCGAACCACGAGGCAAACGAACGTACGAATTGGCTGATGGAACCGAAATCGTCATGGAGCTCGGCGTGGCCAGCATTGAATTTATGGGCGAGGTGGTCGGCGTGACGATCATTTTCGGACAAGACGACGCCGAGCCCATTCTGGGAGTCACCGCACTGGAATCGGTCGGCATCGAAGTCGATCCGCAGAACCAGCGGCTCAAACGGCTGCCAGCGGTGCGATTGAAATGATAATTCGCGGTGACGGGAGTTGAACCCGGCCAGTAAGGCGGTGGGGTCTGGCGGCATGGGGAGCGGACGGCACCCTTTGCGATGCCGCTTGTTCTTCCGTACAACATGGGCGTGCTCGACCTATCCGTACAACTCGGCTCCCTGCTGCTGAAGAACCCTCTCATGACATGCTCGGGGACGTGCGGGTACGCGTTTGAATACGCGGACTTCATGGACCTCTCCCGGCTGGGGGCGTTTGTCACCAAGTCGATCACGGCGGAGGAGCGGCCGGGCAATGAGCCGGCTCGGATTGTCGAGGTCGGCAACGGGATGCTCAATGCGATTGGGCTGGCGAATGTGGGGCTCAAGCGATTCCTGGCGGAGAAAGCGCCGCTGCTGGCGAAGATGCCCTGTCCGGTGATCGTCAATGTGGCGGGGCACAGCGAAGATGATTACGTGAACACCAGCGCGGCGATGGACGAATTGGAATGCGTCGCCGCAGTGGAATTGAACGTGTCGTGCCCGAATGTGAAGGACGGGTTGACGTTCGGAACCAATGCCGGCCGGCTGCGCGAGTTGACAAAACTGGTGAAGCAGGTTGTGCGGCGCAAGCCGCTGATCGTGAAACTGTCGCCGAATGTCGAGGACATCACGCAGACGGCGAGGGCTGCCGTTGAGGGCGGTGCGGATGTGCTGTCGCTGATCAATACGATTACGGCAATGGCGGTGGACATTGGCACGCGACGGCCGCGGCTGGCCAACGGAACCGGCGGCTATTCCGGGCCGGCGATCAAGCCAATCGCACTGCACCTGGTCAGCCGGGTGTATCGGTGCGTGGCCAGGGCGGCAAACGTCCCGCTGATCGGGATGGGCGGCATCCAGTCATGGCAGGATGCGGTGGAATTTCTACTGGCGGGGGCAACGGCGGTGGGAGTGGGAACGACGCTCTTCATCGACCCGGCCGCGCCGATACATATCGCCGAGGGCTTGTCGGAATACCTCGCTGCGCAGAAGATAGCGAGCGTGGCGGAATTGACCGGCACGCTGCGCTACCCCGGCGATGAACCGGCGCGCGAGGCGTATCCGTGAGAATGTTGCCGCCGAGCCCTGCCGCGACCGGCCGGGAATGCAGTTTTGTGACCGTATCGTCCGATAAACTTAAAGGAATACCACATGGACACGACCATTGAATTCGTTTCGGCACGCCAGATCCTCGATTCCCGGGGAAACCCGACCATCGAAGTGGATGTCATTCTTCAGGACGGCCTGCTCGGCAGGGCGCTGATCCCCAGCGGCGCCAGCACGGGCGAAAACGAGGCGTGCGAACTCCGCGACGGCGACAAGACCAAGTGGATGGGCAAGGGCGTCAGCAAGGCCGTCGATAACGTCAATACGAAGATCGGCCCGGAATTGATCGGCATGGACCCGCGCGAACAGGAAGCGATCGACAAGCTCATGATCGACCTGGACGGCACGCAGAACAAATCCAAGCTCGGCGCCAACGCGCTGCTGGGTGTGTCGCTGGCCGTCGCCAAGGCGGCTTCACTGGCCAGCGATCTGCCGCTGTATCGCTATCTGGGCGGACCGGCCGCCAAGACGCTGCCGTGCCCGATGATGAACATCCTCAACGGCGGCAAGCACGCGGATAACAACGTCGATTTCCAGGAATTCATGATCCAGCCGTGGGGTTTCACGTCCTACAGCGACGCCCTCCGCGCCGGCGTCGAGATCTATCACTCGCTGAAGAAGGTGCTGAGCAAGAACAAGATGTCCACGGCCGTCGGCGATGAAGGCGGCTTTGCCCCCAATCTCAAGGACAATGAGGATGCGTTGAAAGTGATCGGCGAGGCCGTCACTGCCGCGGGGTATGATTTCGGCAAGCAGGTCTTTATCGCCCTTGATCCGGCCGCCAGCGAACTGTGGGATGCCGAAAAGAAGGGCTACAAGTTCTTCAAGAGCAATCCCGATCGCATTCTGCGGCCGGAGGAAATGGTCGATTACTGGGCCAAGTGGGTTGAGAAGTATCCGATCCGATCACTCGAGGACGGATGCGCCGAGAACGATTGGGACGGCTGGAAGAAGCTGACCGACCGCCTCGGTAAGAAGATGCAGCTCGTGGGCGACGATCTGTTCGTCACCAACGTGAAATACCTGCAAAAGGGCATCTCGACCGGCACCGCCAACAGTATTCTCGTCAAGGTCAACCAGATCGGCACGCTTTCGGAAACCATGGACGCCGTGAATCTGGCGATTCGCAGCGGCTACTCGGCCGTTCTCTCTCACCGCAGCGGCGAGACCGAGGACGCGACCATCGCCGACATTGCCGTGGCGACTAATTGCGGCCAGA
>CAYQTE010000051.1:0-35620 GCA_964420285.1 uncultured Tepidisphaeraceae bacterium | reverse complement strand
CGAGCGACGGCGTCGCGGACAAAATTGAGATCATCCCGAATCTGATCCGACTGCGACATAAAACCTCCTGTAGAGTTCTCTAAAATATAGAGTCGTCGGATTCGCTTGTCAAGGGCCTCGAGAAAAAATTTCATATCGGGCAGTGGCAGGGTTCCCCAAAGCGACTCAGCGAGCAGCATGGCCACCATGTTCGGCGCCAGAGCCGCCCACGCCGCCGCTCGATTCCGGGCTGTATTCTTCAAGCCAACAAACGCTATAGTGCCGCGATGCCCCTTGAACGCCGCGACCCTTGGACTTCCTGGAATTGGGTGATCGGCTTCGCTCTGGCTATCGCTTTGGGAATCATCGCGTGGCTGCAAGTTCTGGAGAACCAGTCGAATGACGCACAACTGGCCACATTGACCAAAGCCCGGGCCGATCGGTACGCCATCGACGTGGCCGACGCCGATGCGACAATCGCCTATCTGAAACAATACACCGCGCCCGGCCCGCATCCGGACCTGCCGACGCCCGAGGAATTCAGCAAGTCCCTGGCCGGCGGACGCGAACTGATCCGGCGTAGCGAGCGAGATTGGGTCTACCGGGATCCTCTGGGCGGCGCGCAAGGCTTCGGCCTCGGTAGCCCCATAGATGCGCAATACATGCCCATGCTCGAGGCGACCCTCAAGCGTTTTCCGTACAACAACAACCAACACGTGCCGCCCTATCGGCCGGTTGAACGAGTGCGTTTCATCCGGGCCTTTTTCCCCTGGAGCTTTTTCATTGTCTGGGCGATCCTGTTGATGTGGGCACTGTCCACCGCCAGACTCGTGTCGGGCCAAAGACGCGTAGTTTACGGCCAATGGCTGATCGGCCTGTGTTTGGTCATGCTCTTCGTCCCCATGCTCGATCCCCTGCACATTGTCGTCACTCAGTTCATATGGGGGATCATCGCGGCCATCGCCACCGGCGCGCTTTACGCCATCTGCGCAATGATCCCCGACAAACCAGACACCGCGCCGCGGTGCGTCACCTGCCGCTACAACCTGACCGGCAACGTCAGCGCCATCTGCCCCGAATGTGGCACTCCAATCGCGCCCACAATGGCGGGGAAATAGCAATCGAGCAGCAGCATTCTCGTCGCCAAGCGGAACAGCCCGTCGCTCAGCCCGGCCAGAGGCTCGACGCTATGGCCGGCGAATTCGTTGTAGGTCTCTTTCATGGACACTGCATTCGCGGGAATTGTACCGTTGCCGCAACGGTCCGAAAGCAGTCTGACAGCGGGCGAATCATCGACGATGGAAGTGCATCCGCGCGTGGATCGAAAATCAAATCCAATAAAAATAATTGCTGGCCGCGGCGAGAGCATACAGGCATGCGCAACCGAGGAGAATCCATCGACACCATGGTCGCCACCATACGGCGACAAACAGGACACATGCCAATTGGATCAACTTCGCAATCGGCACGCCCGCTTCTGTGCCCACGATCTGGGACACCCAGCGCTGCACGACATGCACTTCAACCCCTGGGCCGTAGGCTCGCAGGTTCCATAAGGTCGTGAACAAATCCGCAGACGCGCCCAGAAGCAGCAGGACCAGCCACCAGCGGTATGCTCTGACAAACTCCCTTGGCCGGAAAATCAATTGCGGCACGGCCGTATTCTGCGGCAGCCACTTCGCCCAAGGTGGGGTTGAATCTCGTTCGGAAATCGGCTTTCTTTGCATATGCGACGGAAAGACTAAATGATCACGGCTGATTGTGCTATTCCCCCGGCGGATTGGATCTCTGCCACGGGAATAAAGGTGGGCGCCGGTCGGTCTTGGAAGTCAAGGCCAAAACGATTCGCACTGGCGAAATCGCCGCCGCTCGGTATCTTCCCCCGGCTGGTAACAACTGGAGAAACCAATGCCCGCGTACACCCCCGATCCCAACCGCTATGCCGCCGCCGAAACCTTGTACCGCCGGTGCGGCCGCTCTGGGCTTCTGTTGCCGGCCATGTCGCTGGGATGCTGGCACAGCTTCGGCGAAAGCGGCACCGATTCCGGCCATCACGCCGACGAGCCGGCCTTCCATGAAAACTGCCGGCAAATGCTCTTCACCGCGTTCGATCTGGGCATCACGCATTTCGATCTGGCCAACAACTACGGCCCACCGCCCGGATCGGCCGAGCTGCGCATCGGCCGCATCCTCAAGCAAGACTTCGCCGCTCATCGCGATGAACTCATCATCTCCAGCAAGGCCGGCTACACCATGTGGGACGGGCCATACGGTGACTGGGGCTCGCGCAAATACATGCTGGCTTCATTGGACGCCTCGCTCAAGCGGCTGGGGCTGGACTACGTCGATATCTACTATTCGCATCGCCCCGATCCGAACACGCCTATCGAGGAAACGCTGGGCGCACTCGACCACGCCGTCAAATCCGGCAAGGCCCTCTACACCGGCATCAGCAACTACCGCGGCGCGGCGACCGAGGAGGTCGTCGCGACATGCCAGCGCACCGGCCTGACCATGCCCATCATCCACCAGCCGAAATACTCGATGTTCGAGCGATGGATCGAGGCCGATCTGCTCCCTGTCGTCGAGCGTCACGGCATCGGCGTGATCTGCTTCAGCCCGCTGGCGCAGGGCTTGCTCACGGACAAATATCTCAAAGGCATCCCCGCCGATTCGCGAGCGTCATTGGGCAAGTTCCTCGGCCCGCAGCACATCACCGAAAAACGCCTGACCGCCATCCGCAAACTCAACGACCTGGCCAAATCCCGCGGCCAGTCGCTCGCCCAAATGGCCCTGGCCTGGGTGCTGCGCCACAAGGCTGTCACCACAGTCCTCATCGGCGCCAGCCGGCCGGAGCAGATCAGGGAAAACGTGAAGGCGCTCGACAAGTTGGCATTCAGCGCCGACGAGCTTGAGCGGATCGAGGCGATCTTGTAGGGTCCGCACTGCGGACCACAACCCCGAATCGCCGAGACAACGGTCCGCCGTGCGGACCCTACAAAAGTCGATTAGTCTGCTTGAATCGCACCTATTCCTCAAGGCGGCGGTGTCAACGACCGATCATCGCGGGTCCAGGTACGCCGTAAGTTACGAGCGGCGACGCGAAAGGCGATGGCGAAGCGCACCAGAAGATACAAATACCAGAGCATGAACAGGCACGACGCGACGGCCAGCAAGTCAACGATCCAGAGCGCCACACGAGATCGCCACATCCAGTATGTGCCAAGGCCCAGCGTTGGGGCATTGTACAAGGTCAGCATGGAAAGCGCCACATAGAGCGTGGTCGCCGAGGCGCCTATGCCCACGATTCTGCAATGCTCGGCCAGATGCGCACTGCGCGCCCGGCCGGCGAGTCCGCGCAGACGCAGAAACAAGAGCAGGGGAAGCGGGGTTGAGAACAGGATGGCCAGTGCCACCAAGTTCGGGAATAAATCCCGGGACATCAGGTAAAACCCATAGGGGCTGAAGAACCCGTAGGCCGAATCGGCATTCATGTGCAGAACCAGCATCGCCAGCACCGGGACTGTCGCCGCCAGACGCAGCGCGATTCGCAGCTTGCGGTCCGCCCGGTCGGCCGGCGGATACCCTTCGCGGCGAGTCAGCAGAATAACGCCAGCCAGCAGGAGCACCGCGCTCAGATCGAACCCCAGCAGACTGGCGTGCTGCGACCAGTTGTATTGCATCGGGTTGTATTGCATCGGACTGCCGGGAAATGGCGATGGCGCCAACCATGGCCCGACGACAAATCGCCACAACAGGTCGGCGATGAAATCTCCGGCCAAGGGAGCAAAAACCGCCAGCAGGATGAGATTGATTCCCCACGACAAACTCCGCAGCCATCGCGGCCGGGTTTGATGCAATTCATCCGTCACCCGCCGGCTGCGCTCGGCCAGCAGTCCGCATTCGGGGCAGGCGTGATCGTTGGCGATGCCGCGCAGGTCGTAACCACAGCGGTAGCATTCGTCCTTGGCGGGTTCGGAAGGAGTCGCGGGCACGACCGCAAGTATATCGCCAGCGCGGGCAAATTCGAAAAAAGCGGGTCGAGATCGCCGCGTCTGAGTTCATGGCCGGGCGCGTTGGACAATCCCAGCCCGATTTCCGACAATCCGCAGCTACAATGACCAGTACAATTACCTCGCGGGCGGTTGTCCAACACTGGCCGGCCATTTCGCTGACGGCCTCGCCGGTGACGGTGGGCCGCACCGATTCCAATACCGTGCAGATGCAACACGCCTCCATTTCGCGCACGCATCTGAAGCTCATCAAAACCGAGTCGGGCGACTGGGAACTGCAGGATCTCGATTCGCGGTTCGGCACGTTCGTCAACGGCGCTCGCGTTGCCAGAGTGGTGCTGAAACCCGGCGATTCCGTGCGGATTGGGTCATCGCCGCCCTATCGGTACAACGGGCAGGCGCTGGAGGTTTCGCCCGATGGCGCGGGGATGACAATTTCCCTGCGCGATGTGGGGATCATCCGCGACGGCCGCACGCTCATCCAGAACATCAACCTCACGATACCCGCCGACTCCTTCACCGGCGTGCTGGGGCCGTCGGGGGCGGGAAAATCGTTAATGCTTGGCACGCTCTCGTCGACGATGGTTCCCACCGGCGGGCAAGTCGAGTTCGACGAGGGAATGACCGTCAAGGAGAACCTCGATTATTACCGCTCGAAAATCGGGATTGTCACGCAGGATGACATCGTCTACACCGATCTGACGGTCTTTGAAAACCTGGATTTCGCGGCGCAGATCCGCCTGCCGGACGCCACGCCCGACGATCGCGCCAAGCGAATCGATTTCGCGCTGGAAGCCGTTGGCCTGCTCGAGCATCGCGACAAGCGCGTCGGCATTCTATCCGGCGGTCAGCGCAAGCGCGTGTCGGTGGCGATCGAGCTGTTGATCCAGCCCCGCCTGCTGCTGCTGGACGAGCCGACCAGCGGTCTTGATCCGGGGATGCAGGCCCGGCTGATGGAAATGCTGCGCGGCGTCTCGCGGCGGGGCGTCACCGTTGTCTGCACCACGCACACGCTGGATACGCTCAACTTTTTCGATCAACTGCTGGTGTTGGGATTGAAGGATCACGTCGCTTCGGTGGCGTATTTCGGTTCGCCGCGGGAATTGCTGCCGTCGTTCGGCGTGCATACGCAGATGGATCTGTTCGACAAGCTGCAGACGCTGTCCGGCGCCACTCCCGCCGAACAGCGCGTCCGCGCCGAGAGCGAGTAAGAAACCGCCACCCGCAAACGCCCGCGCGCCCAGGTGCTTCTGTCCAAGGAACCGCCCGGCAGGGAGCGGATGATCGAGCAGATCAAAGTGGTCTTCAACCGCGCGATGCTGGGTTTGCGCCGCGACAAGATGGCGATCTTCATGGCGCTGGTCCAGCCGCCCATTCTGGCGATTCTCACGTCGCTGGCGGGCACCAATCAGCCCAAATCCATCGGCATCATCTTCTTCATGGTGGTTTGCGCAATCTGGCTGGGGATGACGCTGACTGTGCGCGAAGTCGTTCGTGAGCGCAAGCTGTATATTCGCGATCGGCTGGCCGGAATGCATCCGCTGGCCTATCTGCTGGGAAAGATGTTGTTCGCCGGCTGCGTAATTACCGTGCAAGCGACGATCTTGTGGGTCTTAATCAAGATCCTGGGTGCCATCTTCATGCAGAACGCCCTGGCGCGCCAATCGCTGGAGAGCATGAGCGTTATCGCGGGGTGGTTGTTCCTCATCCTCACCGGAATCGGGGCGGCCATGCTCGGGCTGCTGGTTTCCACGCTGTCAAAATCAGAGCGGGCGGCCGTGGGGTTGCTCCCGCTGGTCTTGTTGCCGCAGGTCGTGCTTTCCCGCGCGCTGACCTCCGAGGGAAAGAAGGCCTGGAGCGATCCATCGGCTTATCTGCCGATGTACTCTTTCGTCACCGGCAAGCCGATGTCCGGGGCGACGAAGCTCGACATGCAGCAATACAACATGCAGGAAATGATTTGGGAATCACGAGACGCGATTCGCATGAGTCCGCAGGCGATGGCGCGAGTCAACGCCGCCGGCGGCATACCGCCGATAGAGCCGGTCGATCCCTCGATTAACAAGTCATCCGGGGTCGCCGTCGGGCTGAATTTCATTCTTTCATCGGTGATGCTGACCCGCCCCGCCACCGCCGCCATCGACATGCTGGGCGATTCCGAGATGAGCGCCGGCGTTGTCTTCTTTGAGTTCCTCTACCTGATGGTTCTGCTGGCCGGCTACGGTGCGGCGCTTTACTACACCTTCATGTACCTCGAGAAGGGCTGGAACGACATTCGATCCTCATAGGAAAGCTGGTAATTGGCGCGAGCATTTGTTTTCTCCCGTTAAGTTCGTGTGTATACTTGCGCCATGCCCGAGCAAAAAGGAGCCACCGCCACCACGACTTCGGCGTTATCCGATCTCACCCTTTCCGTGAGAAGCGAGGGCGCGCCGGAGCTTGAGGTCTTCCTTCAGCACGGCTTGTCCATTGGCCGAAACCCTTCCAACACCATCTGCATCAACGAGCCGGAGGTCGAGCGCATCCACGCGATGGTCTGCCGGCAACCCGACGGCACGATGGTCATGGAATGCACCGAGCAGCACCTGCGGCTCCTGCTGGCCGATGGCACGCAAACACATTCGCTGGAGCTGAAACCCGGCGCGACATTCAAGATCGGTAAGGCGACCATTCGCTGCATCAAGCGGTCCACGCGCCCGACGGTGGTCGTTTCAGATAATCCCTGGGACGTTCGTTGCCCGCGCTGCCATGAGACGATCGCCGATTTGTCTCACGATTCCGGCCACTGCCCCAAATGCAATCTGGAGATTCACTATTTCCAGTCCCACGCCGACCAGTCGCCGGCGGACAACTCGGCAACGCAGTTTCGCCCGTCGGGTGATTTCCAGGGTTGGCTGCCGCGGGAAGTCGGACCTTATCGCATTCGAGCTTTCGTCGCGCAAGGGGGCATGGGGATCGTTCTTCGCGGCCTGCACGCCCAACTGGATCTTCCCGCCGCCGTAAAATTGCTGAAGGTCGACTCCGATCAGGATCCGACCTGGAAGCAGCGGTTTGTGGCCGAGATCGACACGCTCAAGACGCTGAAACATCCCAACGTCGTTCGCCTGCAAAATCACGGGCATGACGACAGGCTCCTGTGGCTGGCGATGGACTGGATCGACGGCCAGTCGCTGTCGCAGGTGGCGGCCAAGTTGCGGGGCGAAGGCAAGGATGTCCCGATCGAAGACATCAAGACCACGATTCAGCAGGTGGTCGCGGGACTGGAATATCTGCACGCCAAGCAGATTGTCCATCGCGATCTCAAGCCGTCCAATGTGCTGATCGCACAGGACGGCCTGGTGAAGCTCGTCGATTTCGGCATCGCCCGCTCGGCCGCCTCCGGGCAGACCGCACTCACCACTCAACTTACTCACACCGGCATGGTCGCGGGCACCGAAAGCTATATGTCCCCGGAGCAATCGGAGGGCCAGCAGATCGGACCCGCCAGCGATATCTATTCGCTGGGCGTCATGTGGTACGAGATGGTCACCGGCCGGCGTCCCATGGGGGCGTTCATGGCGCCGAATCTGATCCGAAAAGACTGCCCGCCAAGCTGGAACTCGATCATCGCTCAATGTTTACAGGTCAGTCCGGTGGCTCGGCCATCGCTGGAAATGATCAACCGGACGTTGCAGATGTCGGCCGTCCAGCCACCGCCGATGATGGCCGGACAACGGGTTGGTTACGCGCCGCCAGCACCGGCCGCGTCGCTTCCGCCCGTGGCGCCGGCGATCGCCGGCGTGCCGCAGCAGCCCGGCCGACCTTTCGGCCAACCGACGGCGCGGGCGATGCCGCCGCAGATGCCGGCGACCCATCAAGGTCCGACGAACCCAGCCGCTCCGGGAAATCCAACGCTTCAATTGGACCAGCCCGGGCAATGGAACCAAGGCCAGATGAATCCATCGGGCCAGCCGGCAGCGCATCCGCCATCTCGCGCCGCCGATCAGGTCATGCAGGCCGCCGCCCAGGCCGCCAAGGCAACTTCATCCGCGGTGCATACGTTTCTCCATGAACACCCGCCGGCACATTGGCTCGATAGAATCGGCCCGGCCGGCCGGTGGATCAAGCAACACAAGGGCCCCTCGATCGCCATCGGCGCCGCCGTTTCCCTGATTCTCCTGATGCTGCTGATCCGAGTCTGCTCCAGCAGTTCAAGCCCCACGAACACCGCCGCCAACGATACGCAAACCAGCACCGCCGCCCCCAATTCTCCTGCCAGGAATACACCGGCAAATCCCCTGACCAATACGCCGATTGCAGGAGGCAACGTCCCTCGCGTCGCGACGCCGGCCACGCCCGCCCAGCCCGCTCAGCCGCAGCAACCTACGGTGCCCACCTCGGTGGAAGTGCTTCAAGCCCTCGGATACATGCAGCAGGCCACCTCGCCCAACGATCCCAGGGCGGGTCAGGCCGTCGCACTCTTCACCGACGCCGCCAATCGCGGCAACACCGATGCGATGATGTATCTGGTGCAGATCTATGCCATGCCGCAATACGGCATGTACGATCCCAACAAGGCGATCATGTGGGCCCGCAAAGCCGAAGCCGCCGGCGACCCCCGCGCCGCAAGCGCCCTGATACAAATGGGCCAGCGGCCGTGATTCGCGGGACAAGCGGAAGCCGGAATCGCGAAAGGGTCGGCGTCGATGCTAGAGCGGGGCGGCGTCTCGTTTGTCCAAGCCGGAAATCAAGCCGCTGATCATCTTGGCAATCACTTCTATCCGCTCACGCAAATCGAGTCGGGCCGATTCGGTCACAAAATTCTTGCGAAATGCGAGTTCGATAAGGGGTACACACTCCTGAGCCGATGCGCGGGCAATCACGAAGAAATTCTTCCGATCGGCCTTTGTAAATCGGCCATTGCCCTCAGCCAGATTCGTCGCGATGGACAGAGCGGCGCGATTCAGTTGATCTGTCAAGAAGTAGTAGCCGCGAGGAAATGACTCGGTGAGCGTTGCGATCTGTTCGCTGAGATCCAGAGCCTTTTGATAGACCGCCAGATTTTCGAACATGAAGGCCATTGGCTGGTCCCATCGGATGAGCAGGCGAACAGGTGAACGCAGGAGAGAGCGCCCCCTCATGCTTAAATTTCTTCTGCTCTCCTGTTCACCTGCTCTACCGCTCTCCTGCTCTATTTTGGCCCTCGGCCAAAATGGAGGCGGGGGGAATTGAACCCCCGTCCCGAGACTACCCGAATGGGGGCCTCTACATGCTTAGCCGATCGTTTGATCTCGCCGGTGGGCACGGGGAACGGCACTCTTGCCAACCAGCCAGGTGCTTTTTCTCGCCGCCGCGACCGCACTATGCCGCGACGGCCAGCTTGCTTTTTGCGGCCCGCGTGCCACAAGCACTCACGCGGTGCCGAGGTTGCCTAAATCAGGCAGCCATGATTACCGGCGCGGCTTGGAAGCCGATCCGGCCTGCAACATCGTTGTTGGCAGGTAAATTGTGCTCGATGTTTAACGAGGCCAACGAGCGTCCTCGGCATGCCACCACCACCGAAGCAATCCGGTCGAAACCAGTCGCCCCCGATGGGGATAACGTATTCAATCATAAGCTATGCCGTGAGTTTCGGCAACTCGAATCGGTCCAAGCCATTCCGCCGGCCGCGCGATCGTTCTTTCTTTTAACCTGCTCACAGGACTACGGTTACGATCAGAAAAGGCCCGCAACCCACCCCGGCGGCACCCCCGGTTTTCAGCCGAATATCGGGGTTTTGGCCGAAAATGATGCCGAAAACATGCTCAAAAAGTGCCCAGAAAGTCCGAAGATGTGCGGTAAAAGTCTGAACTTGGCGCGTGGGAGTGGGATTTTGTACCGACTTTGTCCTGCCAATTCGGCAGGTCTGGGCGCCCCGATCGCCCAACCCCGACCTCCCCGGCCGGAATGGGCGACAATGAACCGCCCAACCCGCCGGCTCCAGCTCACTCCCATTCTTCGATAATTGACATGCAATAACTACTATCGTATACACAAACTAGCTGCGTCCCCGTTCCATTCCACGGAGAGCTATTTAGGGTGTTGAGCTCGCTGGCCGAAGCTGCAAATCCAAAAAGTTGTCGTGGGCCGGGTCTCCGATTACCACCACCGGGGGCCCGTAGCCCGGGCGATATTCGCGGCAGAGCTTAATACAGTCGCTTCGAGCCGGATCCCCAGTGGGAAGGTTGACGAAAATGTCTGACTCCCGTGGCTCGCCCTCTTGATGGACAAGATCACGCCCGTTGTCGACATACACAGCGGTGGCACATGCCGCATAGAGCTGGCTAATCAACTTGGCAATCATCGCGTCGCTGCTCCTTGTCAAATCGCAGTTTTGTTGCCATTCCCTGCCCGAAAGGACCAATGGACCATCTGACTTGATGCGGCGCCTGATTTCCGTGTCGCCCTGACTCACAGAAATCCGCGTGGCGGGCGCAGCCTGTTGTGATGACTGGGAATTCGCTGGTGTCTGCGCTGGCCTCAGATGGTGCGCAGCAGCCGCCACATACACACCCGCGATCAACAATAATTTCAGTAGGAGGTCCAACACCCAGTTCAACATGCCGGTCACCGCAACGAGCGCCCCTCCATTTTCATCATCCATGCCAAAGACGAAGCGAGCCAGGAGAATGGCGATAAACAACATCGCCATGACGTCGAGCCAGAACGCGCCAGCCGGCCCTTTCCCCGAGGCCGAGATCATTCCAGTGGCCGTCATTCCAACGTGAAGCCAGGCCCGCCCAGCGTCGATGAAGATGACGGCGGCTGTGATCTTGAGGATTGTCGCTCGCAGGGTGCCAAAACTGAATTCCCACGTTCTCGCGCGCACGAGCACCAGTGCGATTAGCACACCGACCTTTATGCATTCAAACCCCACGATTCCTAAAGAATTGATCACCAGCCTGCGGAACTGCCAATCGTGCTCAATTACTATCCACAGGGCGCCCGCTACGAGACCCAAAACCAGCACGATCAGCGGCGCATAGAAGTCGTGTGCGGGATCGCTCAAATCCATCAGGAAACGCTGCTGCGCCGCGGGAGCCTCGTCTGGTCTCCTATAATCCAGGATCCTTGGTTTTTTGTTTCGGCTCACGCGATTCCTCTAAGTGTTGGCGTAACTGAAGCGACATCACGTTCACGGGCGAATTAGACGGCCACGCGGCTGGCATTGGAGCGATTTGTAGGCATTCATTGTTAGCAGCCCGCAAATTCCTCGGCCGCCGGGCGCTTTGCGCGGCGAGTGTCGGACGCGTGGGGCGACCGCGTTGCATGTCCTTTCCCTACAGACTCCGCCGGGACTGGGTGAATGCGAATCGCTAGCGAAGCCTGCCCAGCATATTACGGAACGGCTCGTATCGTGCAAGCTGAATCCGCCGATTACGTCACGCGCAGCAGCCGGTACTTCAGCATCCACGCCACGCTGGCGCGGGCGGCGGCGGCGGAGATTCCGGCGGCGTTGAAATGGCCGTCGAGGTCGGAGACGCGGATGCCTTTTTCGGCTTGGCGCAATGCGGCCGACAGGATTGATGCGTCGGTGCAGCGGTTGTCGGGGAGGTAATTGGAGAGGGGCGTCGCCAGCACAACCGGCAGACGGGCCAGCGCATCGGGCTCGGTACGGATCATCGTCGCATCCTCCACAAAGGCCATTGGATATCTGGCGAAAGCATCGTCGATCGGAGGGAAGATCGCGGGTTGGAGAACCGCTCTGGCGGCCGACTCTGGCGACGCGGCCAGGAAATTGCGCCGCTCCTGGTCCTGCTCGGACCAGAGATCTTCATAGGCGCGGACGATTCTCGGCCAGTTGAACATCTCGACGGCGCGCTTCCGGCCGGCTTCGCCCATGCGACGACGCAAATCGCCGTCTTCGATCAGGCGCACGAACGCATCGGCGGCGGCGGCGGAATCGACGGCCACCGTCTGGTTGCAGTTCCCCAGAAATGTCCCGTACGGCATCTCCTCGATCAGGTGCCGGCTGGCCAAGTCAGGGGTGGCGCCGCGCACCATGTGGGTCGGGACAAGGAACCCCGTCTCGCCGGGGACGACCTGGTCGCGGCAGCCGTCCCAATCCGTCGCCACCACCGGCAACCCGCAGGCCATCGCCTCGAGGATCACCTGGCTGAGCGTCTCCTGAATATTGTCGGTCGGGCTGGTGAAGATGTCGGCGCAGTTCCAGACCGCAAACCGATTTTCGGGTTTTGTGCCATCGACGATGGTGAGCCTGACGCCGGGAGCGAAGACGGCCGCGCCGTCGCGCATGATCTGGATCACCGCATCGGACGGCGACCAGCCGCTCATAACCAGATGGATCGGTTTGCCCGTGCGACGCGAGGCCGCGGCCAGGGCATCGTAGATCGGAAACGGATGCACCTTGCCGGAAAACGTGAGCCGGCCGACGAACAGGACGACGATCGCATCGTCGGCGATGCCGAGCCTTTGTCGTTCGCGGCGGCGCTGTTCGTCGGTGGCCGGCCGGAAGCGTTCGCTGTTGACGCCCAAAGGCACGTGTGCCAGGCGCACGCGCAGGCGGGCATTGCCGCCGTGACGATCGTTCAGATAGGCGGCGTAATTATCGGCGACGGTGCGGACGACCTTGACGGCGGCGGTCGAGATGCAGATGAGCATGTCGAACGGTTCATAGGGCGCGGCGACCAGATCGCAGATTCCCTTCATGACGGTCGTGGTCGAGATCGTGTGCGTCAGGCCGGTGAGGGCAAAATTGGCCCGGCCGCCAAACGCACGGGCCCAGGCGTAGCGGCTGTCGGGCGGGCAGGGGAAATGCACGATGGGCGCGGCGGAATTGGGAAAGAACCGGCTGTGAAACAAATGCCGGGCGATGATCCGCAGCTTCCGCGAGCTGTCGGCGATGATGGCCGGATGCGTGCGGAAATACTGAATCAGCGTCTGGCGGCTGGATTCGCCGAAGACCAGGGCGACCATTTCGTGCCAGCGGCCGTGGGTGAAATAGGCGTCGAGAAATTCCCGTCCGGCGACCTGACGACCCATGAGCCCCTGAGCGGCGTCGGGCGGCCGGTTGGTGGGTCGTTCGAGCAATTCGACGTAGGCGTCATCGTCGTAGACCAGGGCGATGTTTTGCGGTAATTCAGGCATGTTTGCGTCAGTCCGCGCTTACGATCGCAGCGCCTCGACGAGGGTGCGGATTCGCAGCTCGGCATGCCGCCAGCATACCCGATGGAGCGTCCGGTCAGAAGAACTCGACCCCGCAATCGAATTCGCCGCTGACGATTTCCTCGCAGCGCACGACACGAGCCCGCGAGCTGACGCGCAGGCTGCCGGCGGCGATCACCAGCCAATGGACGGCGCCCGGCTGAAGTTCTTTTGAGCCGCGGAATCCTGCCCCGGAGAGCGAGAGGCTGGTGACCATCACTTCCTGCTGCGGCGAGGAGGGGTTGCCCGATTCGCCGGAAAGCCATCCGGGCGCATCCACGTCCACGCGATGGCTTCGCCGCCGCTCGGCTGTCCCCACCAGTTCCGAACTTGGCGCTGTCGTTGTCGATTCAGTTGCGATCGTCATACCCTCACTATCGGCCGGGAGGGTAAAAGTCTTGTTGCGACGGCCGCGAGCAAATTCCCGGCCCGATAATCCGCGGGATTGCCGCTGCGGCGGCCGTGGTTGCGGTTTGCCATCGCGCCAATGCCGCGATATTGTCTTGTGGCATGAACCTGCGACTTGTCGTCAGGGTTATCTCAGATGGATTCCCAATTCATGGCCGTCGCGTATCGCGCCAAATGCGCGACATTTGACGTCGCGATGCAAAAGTCTGTCGGATCGTATCCGGAGGAAATGACCTGTGCCGCGACGATGACATCCGCATCCAGAGCCTGCGCGTGGGCGGTTGGCAGCCCTCGGTTTCGAGCGTCCGCCCAGAGCTCGGCCGCGAGACGCATCGCCTGCGTCGTAATTGGTAGATATGTAATCTGCGGATTGGCGACGAAGGCGTTTAAGAGTAGCAGCGAATTCGCTTTCTTTGCCCGAACCAATTCGCGGCGCACTTCGTAGTCGGCTATTTCTGGAAGCAATATCCCGATGCCGGCTGCTACGTTGCCCAATAGCCAATTTCGGCAGCGATCTCCGTTGGGCGATGCAAACGGCTGCACCAGGAGTCCCAGCGGCGTGGCATCGAGGACAATGAACTTCATGGATACACGCGTCGCGCGCTGGCGCCTTCCATCTCCAGCCGGTTCCGGTTCATTGACTCCATGAATTCCGCTTCGTCGCGGGTGCGGCGGTCAATTTCGGCCGGGTCGCTTGTCCATTGCTCCCGGCGCATCTGATCGAACAATTCCGAAAGGGAGCCCAACCGAGTTGGCGGCACCATCGTTCGTGCCAACAGGGCGGCCACGTAACTACTGGTGTCAATTCCCAGTCGCTTCGCCTGTTCGCATAGCCGGTTTTCCAGGTCCTTCGGAAGAGTGATTGTCATGGTACCGCCGATTATAGCATACGAGCCGCGGTTCCGCCGCCCGGCCGAATCGTCCCGGCCGAATAATCGAACTCGCCTTACCAGGCTTTTCGCCAAAGGCCGTGAAATCAACCGCGGTTTGGGGCGCAGCCGCAGGCACTGGAATTGCGGGTGGACATTGATGATGGTGCGGGGCCGGAGCGACCTGACATTTCGTATGCGGACCGATATACTGCCGGCCACGGTTCCGTCTGGAGAACCCGATTACGAGGAATTGCCGTGACAACACGCGTCTGCGCGTCGTATAAAGTTCTGATCGGTCTGGAAGTGCATGTCCAGTTGGCCACGCGCTCCAAGATGTTCACCGGGGCCGCCAATGAATTCGGCGCGCCGCCCAACAGCCAGGTGGACGAGCAGGTTCTGGGGCTGCCGGGCGTGCTGCCGGTGATGAACAAGCGGGCGGTCGAATACGCGATGATGGTCGGCATGGCGCTGGGCTGCGAAATCGCCAAACACACCAAGTGGGATCGCAAGAGCTATTACTATCCCGACCTGCCGAAGAACTATCAGATCAGCCAGTACGATCTTCCCCTGTGCAAGGCCGGGCAGTTTGAATTGACGCGCAAGGACGGTTCGACGCTGCCGGTTCGCATCCGCCGGGCACATCTGGAAGAGGACGCCGGAAAGCTGCTGCACGAAGCGCCGGGCGGATTCCCGATCGACTGCACCTACGTCGATCTCAATCGCGCTGGCACGCCGCTGCTGGAAATCGTCACCGAGCCAGATCTGCACAGCGGTTCGGATGTCGCCCTGTTCGGGCAGGAGCTTCAGAAGATCGTGCAGTTCCTGGGCGTCAGCCATGGGCAGATGCAGATGGGGCACATGCGCTTCGAGCCGAACATCAATGTCCACATCACCGATGGCGCGGGCGCCGTTCACAAGACCGCCATCACCGAGATCAAGAACCTCAACAGCTTCAACGTGCTCGAACGCGCCAGCGAATATGAAATCCAGCGGCAGATTCGCCATTGGGAGCAGACCGGCGATCCCGGCCGCAAGAGCACCTACGGCTGGGACGACGCGGCCCAGGCCACCTTTCATCAGCGCGACAAGGAAGACGCCCAGGATTACCGCTATTTCCCCGATCCGGACCTGGTGCCCGTGCAGGTGGATGAAGCGTGGCTGACCGAGATCTCCTCGCGCATTGGCGAATTGCCGGCGGCTCGGCGCAAGCGATACGCCGCCGCGATGGGCCTTTCGCCCTCGGATGCGGCGGCTCTCTCCAACGACCGCCCGACAGGTGATTTCTTCGAGGCGGCCCTGAAGTTCGGTTCGACGCCGCAGCGGGTGTGCAATCTGATCCTCGCGCACGGCCGGCGTCTGTCCAATGACCGCAACAAACCGCTGGCCGATCTGGGAATTGCGGCGCGGCGATTCGCGGAAGTGGGCGCGCTGATCGACAGGAACGCCATCGCGGCCAGCAGCGCCGGGCCATTGTTCGACCGGCTGGCGGAGCGGGACGCTTCGCCGGAGGAACTGGCCGCTTCGCTCGGACTGGCACAGGTCAGCGACATGTCGGCCATTGATGCGGCGATCGACGCGATGCTGGCGAGCAATCCCAAGCCGCTGGCGGATTTTCGTGCCGGCAAGCAGACGGCGATGGGAGCGCTGGTCGGCATGGTGATGAAGTCCGGAAAGGGCTTGAATCCGAAAATGGTGCAGGAGAGGCTTCGATCTCGTCTTGAAGGCGGCGGCACGGGTTCTTAGGAACGCGAGTGATTGCCGGACCGATCGTCTAATCCTATGCTGCAGCCCAACACACGAATCGCTGATTTCGCGGTGCAGCGATTCGTGGGTCGCGGCCCGATGTCCGAGGTCTATCTCGTCCGTCACGTCATCCGCACCACGCAGGTCGCCGCCGCCAAGATATTCACCGATCCACGCTGCGTCCGGCGCATTCTCGCCGATGCCGACGCCATGGCCCGCAGCGCCCTCTTGCAGCACTCGAACATCGTCGCCGTCATCCAGGCGGCGCCGATGGCAACGCCGCCGTTTCTCGTCAGCGATTTCTGTTCCGGCGGCAATCTCCGCGCGATCATTGCGGCGCATCCGATGGACCCGGCCGACGCGGCCGCCGTTCTTCGGCAAATTCTCGCCGCATTGAAATACGCTCACGGCATGGGAATGCCGCATGGAAATCTCAAGCTGGAAAATGTGCTGATGGACGATCGCGCCGTCCCCAGCCGGTTTACCGATGAAGGATCGGTCAAGATTTCCGAATTTGGCCTGGGGCGAGCGCAGATCGGCGCGATACTCGAAGCCGGAGACACGATCGATCCGTCGGCCCTCAATGAGGTGGCCCCCGAAATCCGCCAGGGCCAGATTCCCGACGCGGCAGCCGATCTGTTTTCCTGCGGCGTGATCCTGTTTGAGTTGCTCACGGGACGGTTGCCCAAACCCGGCGAATTGCCCAGCCATTTCAACCGCCTGACGCCGCCGCACCTGGATCTTCTCTTTCAGCAGTCAACCGCGCCGCGCGATCGCCGCATCCGATCGGCTGACGAACTGCTGGCCGGTTTGTCGGATGGGCCCAAACCTGCCTCGCCGCTGAGCGTTCCAGCGCCGGTGGCAACGAGTGATTCCGCGCCGGCAATTCCATCGCGATCGCCGGCCGGCGCCGCATCGTTCGCCACCACTCCCTTAAAGCTGGACGCCTCCGACGCCGCACCGATTGAACTGGAACTGGCGCCGGCGGAGGATGAGATGCCGCTGGCCATGGCGGGCGTCGATGATGAGCCAATCGCTCTGGCGCCCATATCGAATAACAAAGCTGAAAACGCGATCAAGCGGGAGGAATCGAATGCGCCAGCAGACCGCGCCTCATTGCCTCAATCGCCCGCGGGCGCGGCGGCCGACGACGCCAATCTGCTGGCTGACCTCAGCATCAATCGCTCGCCGCAATCGCCGAGAGGCACGGCGGCACGGCCGGCTCGAACGGTTATCGTCGATGAATTGCAGCGCCGCCCGCTGCGAACGTCCGATGCCCTGCGGGGCGCGTTTGGAGGCTACGTCGAATCAGCGCCGCTGGCATCGAGCGAAGTGGCCAACATCCGCATTCGCCTGGGGCAATGGGCCGCCACCGAAGGCGGCGACGACAATTTCGCCGCGAACATCGAGATCGTCCGGGCGGTCACGACGCCGATCCATCGAATCACGCTGCGCACCAGCGCCGCCCGCGGCGGCATGACCCACGCCGAGCCGGTCGACGTCGCCAGTCTCCTGCCATCCGCCGATTCCACCATCGACTGTGCCGGGCAATTGACCGCCGAGGATTATCGCCCGATCGTTCATCTTGCCACCGAGGCGTTCTGGCCCGAGTCGTTCCAGACGCTGGAACTGCCACGACTCACCGCCGCCATCGCCGAACTGCTGAGCGACACCGACCAGGATCTTCACGACGGCATCATCGTCCGCCAGGAATTGCTCATCAGCCGCGCCATGGTCATCGACGTGCAACTGATATACGGCGGCAGCAAATTCAACCTTGCTCTGGCGGGCAACGCGCTGAAGGTCGTCGGCGCGATCAAGCCGTTCCGCCGCGGAAATCCGCAGGTACTCCGCCGTGTCGCCATGGCGATGGACACGCCGCAAATGCCAGAATCCCTCAGCGATCTGAGACAATGTCTCGATCCCGACGGAACACCCGAGCGGGCGGAGTTCCTTCTGGGCAGTTTGCGGCGACGGCTGGCGCAGGCGTATTTGCAGGAGGCACGCGATCTGGCCGGCACGGGTTGGCTGGAGAGTCTTGATCTGGTCAGCCGGGCCGAGTCGCTCTCGCCGACCGAGTCGGGCATCGCCGCTCATCGACACCTGGTGCGCAAGCGCGAAGCGACCTTGTATTTGTCAAGCGGCATGGTCATCGGCGCGATCTTCGGCGCCTTGGGCGGCACGGCCAGGCCGCCGTATCTGCCGTTTATCGTGGCCGGCGCAGCGGCCATGCTGTCAGGCTTGATCGCCTGGGCCATTCTGCGTCTGCGTTTTCGGCGGACCCTGGCCGCCTTTTGCCATGCCTTGCTGCTGCCGACCGCCATCGCCTGCACCATCGCTCCGGCGCCGCCGAAGTTTCGCGATGTCAAGATCGACATCATCTGCGGCGTCTGTCTGGCGATCGTCATTACCGCGGATATTGTGCTGTTCAAGAAATTCGGCCGTTACATCCTGGCCAGCCATCATTCCGATCCGTTGGGAGGCGACCCCGATGCGGTTGTGTCCAACATCCAGGCCTATCTGGGCCAGGACTGGGAATGGCTTGCTCCGCGTTACATGAATCTGGGACCGATGTCGAATTTCGTCCGCGCCCGGGAATCGACCGCAGACGGCCCGGGCTGATCACCCCGCGACCGACCGCCCGAAAAAAATTCTTCTTTTTTCCGGAATTGTGGCTTGCGACACGGCCGCGATTGTCCTATTTGGAAGCCAGACAATGAAGGACCGCGGGGGCCGAACGGGCTGGCCCCCATACACACTGTGTCCTTCGCCGTGAGTTTCAACAGTCCTTACTAGGACAAGGCAACGCGATGAAACAGGCTTTCCGCGCCAGAAGATTCCGCGCACGCACTTCCACCCCACGCCAACCCGCCTCCGCGGCCCATCAGTTCCGAAAACAACCTCATCGCTCGCCCGGCGGCGTACGCACCGCCATCCGGCGAGCCGTCGATGCCGCCACGCCATGCGTCATCGGATTCTCCCGGCGATTCAACGACGCCATCTTCGCCCCCGCCATCGACTTGTGCGCCAGCCTTCTCAACGCCCTGCTCGCCCGCCTGGACTGGCCGGCCCGCGCGCTGCCTGTCCCGGCCGGCCGCCGCGCCATGATCGAATCCCTAGAAGGTCGCAGGCTCCTCTCGGCGGCGCCAACCGATTACCTCGGCACGGTCAGCATGGGCGCCGACCCGAATTCCGGGCCGTTCGGCGCTCTCAACGAGACCGCCACGCTGGTCGGGTCGAATATCGTCTGCCAGATCAACGGCGTATATGCATCGTTCCCCGCCTCGCAGGTTCAGTTGATCAAAGTGTGGGGCGGCAACACCGGCGGCGATACCATCAGCATCGACCACAACATCACAGCCTCGGCACTGATCAACTGCAGCAGCGACGGTTACGATACCGTATCGGGCGGCGGCGGCGCCGATACCATCTCCGGCTGGGGCGGTCATAATTCGATCACCGCCGGCACCGGCCACGACCAGATTTCCGGCAACGGCGGATATAATACGCTCATCGGCGGCACCGGCGGCGATACGCTCTGCGGCAACGGCGGGCACAATTCGATCGTCGGCGGGTCGGTCAACGACAGCCTCAGCGGCAGTTCCAGCACCGACACCATCGTCCCCGCCACCGGAACCCTGCTCGTGCAAAACTCGGGCAATCCCCAGCCCGTTTCCACCTATAACTCGGCGCCGCTCAATGCGATCATCTCCGCTCCCTTCGGCCTGACCGCCATCGCCGGCACCGCCGTTCACGTCAACGCCACCGCCAGCGCCCTGGGCTCCGGGACTCCCCTGAACAGCTCTTTCCAATGGAACTTCGGCGACCCCTCCGGCGAATACAACAAACTCCCCGGCTACAACGCCGCTCACATCTACACCTCTCCCGGCACCTACACCATCACGCTGACGCTCACCTCACCCACAGGCGCCGTCTCCACCGCCTCCGCCTTCGTCACTGTCACCGCCGACGTTCGAACCAAAATCTACGTCTCGCCGAGCGGTTCGGATTCCAACAACGGCCTGTCCCCCGGCGCGCCCGTCCAGTCCCTGGCTCGCGTCCAGCAGTTGATTGCCAACAACACCGAAATCCTCTTCCAGCGAGGCGCTACCTTCGACATGAGCACCGGGCTCAGTATCATCAACTCAAATGTCCTTCTTGGCGCCTACGGCAGCGGCGCCGATCCCATCCTGTTGTACAACGGACCACGCAATGGTTCACGCATGATCGGAATCGTCTATCCGGCCGTCGATGTCGTCGTACAGGATCTGGTCTTCGACAGCATCTTTAACAGCGACTATTCCGGCGATGGCGTACCCTATGCCGTCGTCACCGGCAATCTCAACAACACGATTCTCCGCTGCACCTTCTATAACGTCTGCGACGCCGTCAACGCCGGCACCTCCGGCGACGGTGTTCTCGTTCAGGATTGCTCCAGCCCCAGCACCACCGCACTGCGCGGCTATTTCCTCTATATGACCGGCAGCGATATCGTCGCCCTGGGCAACTACGTCGCCAACTCCGATCAGGAACACCTCATCCGCGGCGACGCCACGCGAGTCCTGATCGCCTACAACGATCTGACCAATATCCAGTTCGTTCCCGGCGTCCCCGCCAAGGGCGACATCGTTATCGCTCAGGGCGAATTCGCGTACGTCTATCACAACGCCCTGCATTACGGCGGCGGAGTGTCCGTCGGCCCGATCGACAACGACTCGACCGCATCCCTCAGCGACACCACCGCCCAGTTCAATTGGGCCGTCTTCAACGACAACCAGATTGCCGGCTACATCAACGTCCAGCCGGCTGCGATTCACACGCTCTTCTCCCACAACGTCATCTGGGCCGGCGATGCCACCGCCTTCTCGGTCGCCGGTTACGATTCGACCTATAATCGCATCGTCTCCGACCTGGAAATCATCCACAACACCGTTCTCGATAACGGCACCAACGGCATGTTCATTGAACTGTACGGCCCGGCCAGCGGCGTCGTCCTGGACAACAACCTCTGGCTTGCCCCCAGCCTGCAGTATGGGATTTATAATTCGGTCGCGGTCTACATCAATGATGTCAATACCGCTTCCTTCAGCCAGATCAGCGACAACGTGTGGCCGGCCGGAAGTTATCAATATTCCTATGGCGGCCAGTTCTATCTGGGAACAAGTCCCCAGGTCACGACGGATTATTTCTCCATCCAGCAATGGTACGCCGACGGCGACATCGGCGACGTGCTGGCCAATGTGACCGTTAATCAGGCCGCCTACCAGTACAGTACGACGATTGATAACGCCGGAACCAATTTGACATAGCCGCAGCGGCGGTCGCCGGCGACCGCCGGATCAAATCTCAGCCCGTGCCACCGCGACCAATGTTCTTATCGGTCGCGGTGGCTTTTTGTTGGCCTCGATTGCGGCCGTTGCTATAATGCCGATGTTGTTATTGCCGCCCGGTTGTTCCAAGGATGATAACCCTGTTCAAAGTTAATTCCGCATCGTGTCGATGGATAGGGCATGCCGCTGCCCGGCCCTGCGGCCTCGAACGTTATTCGCGGCCACAGCCGTCCCGTCGCCGGGCTGCCAAACCGTGCTTGTAAAGGATGTACATATCATGCAGACTGTCGCCCATGTCACCCATGAGGCCATTCAGAAAATCGGCGGCATCGGCGCCGTCCTTCAGGGTCTTCTGACCAGCCGCACCTATCTCGAAACCGTCAAACGCAATATCCTCGTCGGTCCGTTCTGGCCCAGCGACGATTCCGGCGAACATCGCCTTGGCCCCGACGGCGAAGTCCTCTATTCCAGCCTTGATTCCCTCTATCGCTCGCCTCTGGCACCCCGCTTCCGTGAAATCGAACAGACCTTCGACGTCGGCATTGTCTACGGCCGGCGCAAGTTCGTCGACCGCGAGACCGGCGTCATCGCCACCCCGGAGATTCTCCTGTTCGACCTGTCGCATTACGACAAGGCCCGGATCGGCCTGTTCAAGTTCCGCGTCTGGGAGAAATTCGGTATCGACAGCTCGCGATACGAGCACGTCTGGGATTACGAACAATATATGCGCCTGGCCGAACCGGCCCTGGCCGCCCTTCACGCCCTGGGCGCCGGATCGGAAATCGAGCCGTGCGTCATCATGAGCCACGAATACATGGGCATGCCCACCGCCCTGGCCGCCATCATGGAGGGCGCCCGATCCCATTACCGGACCATTTTCTACGCCCACGAAGTCGCTCCCATGCGACGCATTGTCGAAGGCCATCAGGGCCACGACACCATGTTCTATAATGTCATGAACTCGGCCATGAGCCAGGGCCATTTCCTCGAGGATGTCTTCGGCGATCAGAGCGACTATTACAAAACCGCCCTCGTCAAGACCTCCCGGTTTTGCGATGAAATCTTCGCCGTCGGCGATTTCGTCCAGAAGGAAATCCGCTTCCTCTCTTCCGATTTCGTGCATGTCGATTCGCAGCTTGCCTACAACGGAGTCCCCTGTTGGCGCATCAGCGCCCAGGAGAAAATGGCCAGCCGCAACAAGCTCCAGTCCTATTGCAACACGCTGCTCAAATACAAACCCGATTACGTCTTCACCCACGTCACGCGACTCGTACCCAGCAAGGGCCTCTGGCGCGATCTGCGCGTGCTCGAACACGTCGAGCCCATCCTTCGCCAACGCAACGAAACCGCCGTACTGCTCACTCTCAGCACCGAAGTCCCCGCCCGCCGCGGCGACGACATCCGCCGCATGGAAAACTACCACTGGCCCGTCGTCCATCGTGAAGGCCCCCCCGATCTCTCCGGCGGCGAAGCCGCCTATTACGAAGGCGTCCAGGAATTCAACGCCCAGTCCCGCAATGTCAAGGTCGTCTTCATCAATCAGTTCGGCTTCGAACAGCGATTCTGCGGCCAGCGAATGCCCGCTGACATGGAATTCATGGACATCCGCAAAGGCTCCGACGTCGAATTCGGCCAGAGCATCTACGAACCCTTCGGCATCGCCCAGGTCGAGCCCATCAGCTTCGGCGGCATCTGTGTCTTCTCCAACGTCTGCGGCTGTGCCGGCTTCGTCAACCGGGCCAACGACGGCCAGCCCACGCCCAATGTCATCGTCGCCGATTACACCGCACTTCCCGAGCACGAATTCCGCCCCGAGCAACTTATGAACATCGGCCGCCCCCAGCGCAACGAGATCGAAAACACCGTCGCCGAGGCCGTCGCCCAGCAACTCGTCCAGCGCCTCCCGCGATCCCCGGCCGAGTTCGAGGCCTCCATCGACCGCGGCCACGCCCTGGCCCGGAAGATGAGTTGGGAAGTCGTCGCCCGGGATTTCGTCATCCCCGGCATCAAGCGCGCCACCCGCGCCAACCGGCTGTTGCAGATCGCGTAAGCGTTACGCCGCCCGGTTCGACGGGTCGACAAAGCGTACTTCCAGCCGCTTTCCAAGCGCCTCCGCAATGCGCCGCAGCATGGAAAGGGAATGCCCCTCATAATCCGCGTCCTCCAGGCGTGAAACAACCGACTGCCGCGTGCCAACAAGCCGGGCGAGCCGAGCCTGCGTCAGTCCCGCTTCGGTGCGCGCCTGGTAAATCAATTGCGCGACCATCGCGTTCAGCGTCGCCTGATCGACCATCTCGCGCAGCGTGCGGTCCCTGGCAATCAGATTCTCCAACAGATCGACGCCGTCAAGCCGTCGGGTCGATGTCTTCGATGGCTTGCGGGCAGCGATGTTTCGTTGGGTCTTCTTCATAACGCCTCTTTCGTTCGACCGCCCTGGTAATGTCGCGCGCGGGGACAATCTCCTGCTTGATCAATCCATGTGCCACGATGGCTACGTTTCGTCCATGAAAGAAATAGAGCAGCCGGTATTGCACCGTTCCTTTTTTCGCGCGAAGCTCGTAGATGCCGTCTTCGAGATAATCCGCAGCCGGTCGTCGCAATTCATGCCCGAACACCTTGAGCAAGCGCAGCCGGGCCATGCAATTGGCGAACGCCTGCCGATCACGCGTGCTAAGGTCAATCAACCACTCCAAGATCGGCGACTGCCGGTTCGCCTCGCAAAAAAAAGAATACCTCGGTACGCGGCACCGATTCCTCCCGCCATCACGACCTTACCAACGCGGATAATACAATATTGTGATATGAAAAGCAACTCCAACTCAAGAAAAACAGGACTCGCGCATCCGGCGGCAGCATACCGTGCAGTATGCTGCCATTAGCTCAGATTGATATCGCAGAACATCGCATTCCTCCACCCGCACAATACTCCCGCTACAATGCGCCGTATGAACCGCTGCACCCTCGCCCTCCTGCTCCTGGCCGCATCCGCCGCTCCCGCTCTTGCCCAATTCGGCGGCCTGTCACTTGGCGGCCAGCTTGCCGGGCCGCCAAGGGCCGCGGTTCAGACGGCCGTTAATCTCTCGTCCATCCCGGCCGCTCATCAGGCCGTCGTCGCCATCGTGCTCGATGTGCCGGATGGCTGCCACATCCCCGCCGCTGTCCCCGGCGTCGATAGCCTCCTGCCCTTTGTCCTCACCGTCGACCCCAATCCGCACGTCGCCTTTCTCCCCACCGTTTATCCAACCGGCCAGAAAATCGACTTCGTCGGCTTGGGCCGCGCCAATGCCTACCTCGGCCGCCTCACCATATTTCTCCCCTTCACAATCAACGCCGACACGCCGCCCGGCCCGATCACCATTTCCGGCAAATTCGACTACCAAATCTGCACCGCAACCACCTGCTTCCCACCGGCCGACCAGCCGTTCTCCGCGACGGCGCAAATCGTCCCCGCCTCTGATCCCCCCGTCTCGGCCAACGCCGAACTCTTCACCGATTTCGACCCGCGCGTCTTCGCCGCCGCACAAGCGGCGCCGGCCGCAGCCAAATCCGTCGCCGTCGATTTCTTCGGCCACGGCTTTCAACTGGGCGTCGGCGCCTGGCAGGCCGCACTGCCCCTTGCGCTGCTCGTCGGGCTGATCTTCAATCTCATGCCCTGCGTGCTACCCGTCCTGCCACTCAAGGCCATCGGCTTTTACGAATCCGCCGGCCACGACCGCGCCCGCAGTTTACTCCTGGGCCTTGTCTTCGCCGGCGGAATGCTGTGCGCATTCGCGGTCCTGGCTGTGCTCGTCGTCGTCAAACATCTCGTCTGGGGCCAACAGTTCAGCAACCCGTACTTCCTCTGGCCGATGGTCGCCGTGCTGATCGTCATGGCTATCGCCATGTTCGGCGCCCTCGACCTGGCCCTGCCTTCATCGGTCTATCAATTCACTCCCCGCCACGACACGATCGGCGGCAATTTCCTCTTCGGCGCTTTCGCCGCCCTTTTGGCCACCCCCTGCACCGCTCCCATGCTCGTCGGCATCCTCGCATGGGCAACCAATCAGCCGCAATGGCTGGGGTTCACGGCCATTCTCACCGTCGGCCTGGGAATGTCCCTCCCGTATCTGGTTCTCTCGGCCGTCCCCGAACTGGCCCGTAAACTCCCCCGCGGCGGCGCTGCCCCGCAGACCATCAAACAGACGATGGGCTTCCTCATCCTCGCCGTCGCCGCTTTCTTCGCCGGCGGCCGGCTCCTCGATCCCGACATCATGTGGTGGCTCGTCTTCTCCCTCATCGCCGCCGCCGCCCTTTTCCTGATCGTCCGCACACTCTTGCTGACCACCCGCCCCATCCCCATTGTCGCCAGCCTCACCGCCGCCGCCATCCTCGTCGTCCCCTCCTTCCTCTTCGTCCACAACATCACCAAACCCACGGTCGCATGGATCCCCTTCACCGACGCCGCTCTCACTGCCGCCCGCGCCACCGGCCGGCCCGTCCTGATCGACTTCACCGCCTTCTGGTGCTCGACGTGCCAAGTCATCGACAACACCGTCTTCCACGACCCCGCCACGATCGACCTGCTTCGCACCCAGAAGTTCATCACCCTGAAAGCCGACGTCTCCGCCAAAGACGCCCCCGGCTGGCCCATGGTCCAAAGCCTCACCCAGGCGGGTGGAATCCCCCTGACCGTCCTCTACTTCCCCGGCCACCAATCGCCGGTTCTTCTGACCAGCCTGTATAGGCCGCAAAACCTGGCGGATGCGGTGAGACAACAATCACGCTAATGAGCCGGCGAAGAGACTACATAGCCAAAGAGCACACCGAGACCACCGAGCAAGATAAGAAATTGGTTATAAGACACTCACTCTGTGGCCTCTGTGACCTCTGTGGCTCTACTCTTCCCCGGCCTCTCCAGCCGCCAAAATTGCCAAATCCGGCTCACAGTGCTAGCTTGCCACCATGATTCCGTTGACCCGGCACGGCTGGCGCGAGATGGTGGTGGGAACGCTGCTTTTGGCGGCCGGGGGATGGGGTTTGTGGATGCTTTACCCGCCGCTGGTTATGCTGGCTGTGGCGGTTTGGGTGTGGCTTATCGCATTCTTCCGCGATCCGTTACGCAAGCTGCCGGCCGATCCTAAAGCGGTCGTCAGCCCGGCCGATGGGATGGTGTCGGATATCACCAACATCGAATTCGACGAGCTTCTGGGCGGACCGGCCGTGCGCGTGGGGATCTTTCTGTCGGTCTTCAATGTGCATATCAACCGCAGCCCGTGCGACGGCGTGGTGGTGGCGACCAAATACAAGCCCGGCAAGTTCATCAATGCCATGCGCCACAACGACGCCTCGACGCAGAACGAGAGCAATACCATCGTGATCGCCGATGCCGTCTCGCGCCGGCCCATCGCCGTCGTGCGCCAGATCGTCGGGCTCATCGCCCGCCGGATCGTCTGCACCGCCCGCGAGAACGATCGCCTCACCCGCGGCCAGCGCATCGGCATGATCAAATTCGGCAGCCGTACGGAACTTTATCTTCCCATGTGGCTGGCCCCGCGCATCGACGTGCATATCGGCCAATCCGTGCGCGGCGCGGCGGATGTTATCGCGACGGTAACGGCAACGGAATTTGCCGAATCGGCCGGCCACAGTCCTTCTTCCCCCTCGCCCTGTACTCGGGGTGAGGGGTCTGCGGCGTCAGCCGAGCAAGCTGCCGCGCCGCCACCTGAGGTTTCGGCATGACCCCCCGATTTCGCAAGCCGGGCGATCCGGCCCGCCGCCATATCAGCGAGCGCCGGCGATTGCGACGCCGACGAAACCGCCGCCGTGCCTATATCCGCTCGATCTACTCCCTGCCCAGCCTCGCCACGCTGCTCAACGCCGTATCGGGATTCACCGCCATCTATCTGGCCAGCCTCGTCCGCGCCGCCGCCGGACATGGGTCTACCGTCGATCTCATCCACGCACCCGGCTCGCCCGCATGGATGACTCATGGTTACATGCTGCCAGCCTATTGCGTCTTCCTGGCAATGGTCTTCGACGGCATCGACGGCCGGCTCGCCCGATTCGCCCGCCATACCACCGATTTCGGCGGGCAGCTTGACAGCCTCGCCGATGTCATCAGTTTCGGCCTGGCCCCCGCGTTCGTCGCCATCTGTCTTTTTGCCACCGACGGACCGCATAATTCACCTGTTCTGGTCGACCGCTTCGTCTGGGCAACGGCCGCACTCTTCATGAGCTGCGCCGCATTACGCCTCGCCCGCTTCAATGTCAGCAACGAGCACGGCGAGCAGCACCATTTCAGCTTCCTCGGCCTGCCCAGTCCTGGCGCCGCCGGCGCAATCATGGGCCTGGTCCTTATGCAGCAGGAACTGGCATTCCAGGCTGGCGCAAGCGGCTGGCTCAGCAAATCCCTCATCACCGCCGCTGCCGTCTGCTGCGGCGCCGTGCCGCTGTTGCTCCTGCTGCTGGGGCTGCTGATGGTGAGCCACATTCGCTATCCGCATCTGGTCAATCGCCATCTGCGCGGCCGCCGATCGGTCGCCCGCGTCGTTGCCGCATTGACGCTCGTGCTGCTCCTGGTCGTCGCCAATCAATACACGGTGGCGATCGGCTCGATCGGCTATGCACTGTGGGGCACGCTGGCATGGGCTTGGGCACGCTGGCCGCGCCGCCTGCTTGTCCACAATCCCGCTCCTCCGCCGTATAATGGTCCGCCGCAAACCCACGAACCGGATTAACTCAACATGCCCAACATCGTCACACGCTTCGCACCCTCGCCCACCGGCTATCTTCACGTCGGCGGCGCGCGCACCGCATTGTTCAATTGGCTCCTGGCCCGCAACACCGGCGGCAAGTTCCTCCTTCGCATCGAAGATACCGACCTCGCCCGCAGCACCCAGGCCGCCGTCGATCAGCTTCTTGACGATCTCCGCTGGCTCGGCCTCAACTGGGATAACGCCGAACTGGTCTATCAGTCGCATCGCCTGCCGATCTACAACGCCATCATCCAGACCCTGCTCGATCGCGGCCTGGCGTACAAAGCATGGGAAACAACCGAGGAACTCGACGCCCAGCGCCACATCGCCGAACGCTCGCGCCGCCAATACCGTTATCGCCGGCCCAACCTCACCGACGAGCAAATCCGCGCGTATGAATCAGAAGGCCGCCCGCACGTCATCCGCTTCGCCATGCCCTCGCACGACTGGCGGTTCGACGATGCGGTGCTGGGGCACAATCAGGGCATCGCCGCGCCGGAGGTGCAGGATTTCATCATCCGCAAGAGCGATGGCATGCCCACTTATCATTTCGCCGTCGTCGTCGACGATGCCGAGATGAATATCACCCACGTCCTGCGCGGACAGGAGCACCTGCTCAACACCGTCAATCACATCGCCCTGCAGGAGGCGCTGGGCTATATGCGGCCGATCTACGCCCATCTTCCGGTCATCCTCAATGTCGATGGCTCGAAGATGGGCAAACGCGATCGCGATAAGAAAGTCCGTCACCACACGCACATGTGGCTCAAACGGCCGGGCAATGCCATCGCCACCCTTGCCGATGCCACGAAGCTGCCGGTTGAACATCTAAGCAAATGGCTCGGGGACGACGCCCGTCAGCTTGATCCCAACGAGCACGCCGCGATCATGCCGATCATCGGCCTGCGAGCCGAAGACCTCCCGGAAATCCTCGTCCACGATTTCCGCAAGAGCGGGTATCTGCCGGAAGTTCTGCTGAATTTCCTGTCGCTGCTGGGCTGGTCCCCCGGCGGCGACCGCGAGCGCATGACCATCGACGAGATGATCCGCCTGTTCAGCCTCGAACACATCGGCCACAGCAACGCGAAATTCAACCGCGAGAAGCTTCTGGCCTTCAACACCGAAGCGTTCGCCGCCGCCACCCCAAAACGCGCCTGCGACGCCATGGTCGATTTCCTGGCCGTCAATCCCCGTTCCCCGCTCACGCAGCTCGCCCAGCAGGGCGCCGCTCCCGATTCAGATCGCATCGGCCACCTGATGGCCATGAACGCCGGCCTGCACATCCTGCGGGATGTCGATGACAAATCCGGTTTCCTTTTCGTGGCCGACGACGCGATCGCCTACCCGCAAGCCGCCATGAAGAAACTTCTCGGCAACCCCGACGGCCGCACTGCCCTGACCGACGCGCAATCGATATTAGCTTCGATCGACCCCTGGACCGCGCATACGATCGAGGCGGCAATCAAATCCCATTGCGACGCCACCGGCCGAAAGCTCGGCACCATCGCCCAGCCCATCCGCCTTGCCATCAGCGGCAGCACAGTGAGCCCGCCGATTTTTCAGACATTGGAATTCCTGGGCAAATCCCGCACGCTGAGCCGCATTGCGCGCTGCCTTGAAATTCAAGTCAAAGAATAGCTCTCGCAGAGGCGCAGGGGCGCAGATGTAGAAATTCCTCCTCAGCGACTCCGCGGCTCCGCGTGAGATCTGAATTCTATTTCAAATCCGCAAGCACCTTCATCGCGACAATCGGCTCATCCGTAATGATCTGATCCACCCCCAGCCTTGCCATGTTCGCGATGTCCGCCGCCTCGTTCACTGTCCATACCCCGACTTGCTTTCCGCGGGCTTTCAATTCATGCACGATCTCGACTGAAGCCAGTTGCCAATCCATGCGCACCGCCGCCCACGGACTCTCGATCGCCCCGGCCAGTTCATCCCGGCCCTCGACCAGCAGCCCCAGTTCCGGCCCCAATCCCAAGTCCCTTGCGTGAGCCATATTCCGCTCATCGAACGACTGGATCGTCCACCGGCCGGGGAAATCTCGCGTCAAGCTGATAACCCGCCCGACCAACTTCCGATCATCCGGCGATTTGATCTCGATCATCATCGCCCCCGCAAGCGGCATCCGCGACAGCATCCGCTCCAACGTCGGCAATTTCGCTTCGGTTACTCGTCCCGCCGCATCGCGCAAATTCGCCCCGCTCAGTTCATCCCACGTTCGCCCGGCCACAGCGCCCGTCAAATCCGTCGTCCTATCCAGTGTCGCATCGTGGATCACCACCGGCACGCAGTCGGCGCTGGCCCACACATCACATTCCACCCACCGCACCCCCGCCGCCCACGATGCCTCCATCCCCTCGACAGAATTCTCCGGCCAACCCCACGGCCCGCGACCCCGATGCGCGATAATCTCAGGCTGATGATTCATCTCATTCCCGCCGGGTCATGGCTCGGCGGATGTCGCGGTCTTGTTCGCGGCGCTTGATGCTGTCGCGCTTGTCGTGCTGTTTCTTGCCGTGGGCAACGCCCAGTTCGACTTTGGCCCGGCCGTCCTTGAAATAGACCGCCAGCGGTATCAGCGTCATCCCGCCGCGATCGACGGATTCTTCCAGTTTGCGCAGTTCACGGCGGTGGACCAGCAGCTTGCGCGGGCGGACCGGATCGTGGTTGTAGGTCGAGGCGTTGGCGTATGGATCGATGTGGCAGCCGTAAAGGAACAGTTCCCGGCCGTCGATGCGGGCGAAGCTCTCCTTGAGCTGGCAATGTCCCAGCCGCAACGATTTGACCTCGCTGCCGACCAGTGCGATGCCGCATTCGAGCTTGGCCTCGATGAAGAAATCGTGGAACGCCGCGCGATTGGCGATGCGCGGAGCGGCGGTTTGGCGCGAGCCATCTTTCATGGTGGTATCATACAATCGAAAGAGAGAATAAACCGCAAAGTCGCGATGACGCAAAGAAGAAAATCACTGCCGAGAATGGCCAGGTCGCAATGACATTTACCTGAATTCCGCCGCCGGATTCTTCAAGGTATCTTCCACCTCAGCGTCTTGGCGTCATTGCGGTAAATTTGCATTTATTAACTCGCCACGCGAAACCGCGCCGTCGCCGGCTGCTGGCATTCACCGCTCGTACACGCCTGATAACTCAGGCTCACCACAATGGCCGGATTGCCGATCATCGCTTTCTTGAACGTCACGCCGATCTCAACGTCGTTCTCGTAGACGACCAGCGGCGCATCGGCAAACGCGAATGCTCTTTCCGATCCCGGCGGATAATCGATCCGCTCGACGGCGGCCGCGAGAACCTGCGAATCCGCGGCAGTGTCGCCGGCCACGGTCAGCCGCGTGGCAATCAAACCCGCAGCGGGCTCGGCGGCATTGATGTGATATCCGGGCGCGATGACAGCCGTTACAAGCAGATTCCGTGGATCGATCCACTTGGCGCTCAGCGACACGGCTTGGGACTTCCCGGCCGCACCCGGCGCGCGATCCATTGCGTCAGGCACGTCCGCGGTCATGGCGCCGAAAGTGGTGACATAAAGCCACGCCGCCTGGACCATCGCATTCATGCCGTCGCCGCTCTGGGATAGCGTGCCGGCGAAGGCACGAATGATTGCCCACGCGGCTTCGTGACGCCCCATGTCGATCAGTGCGCTGGCCGCCACCGCATTCCCGCTGGGAAGCGGGCTGTCCGTACCCACGATCTGCCGCACGGATAAGTCATCGGCGCGCTGGCCGGTGAAATAGAGCGCACCGCCGGGCGACGGGCCAAATTCCCTGAGCATGCGATCGGCCAGTTGCTGCGCCTGCACGCCTCGCGTGGAATTGCCGGCGGCTTCCAGGGCCAGCAGCGACTGGATCAACATCGCGTAATCATCCAGGAACGCCTCACCTTTGGCCCGCCCATCGCGGCTGGTATGGATAAGCCCGCCGGCCGGGTCGCGGTGATTTTTCAGCAGCCAATCCGCCGCTCGCTCGGCGGCGGCGAGGTATTTCTGATCCGACAACACCTGCCCGCCGTAGGCCAATGCGCGGATCATCAGGCCGTTCCAACCTGTCAACACTTTGGTATCGAGAATGGGCTGCTTTCTCTCTTTTCGCGCGGCAAGGAGTTTATCTCGCATCACCCCAAGACGATCTTCCAACTCCGCCGGCGCGACATTCAAATCCCGCGCGGCGTCTTCCGGCTCCTGCGGGCGATGCAGCACGTTGCGATCGGCCACGCCGCCGCCGTGATGCGGATCGGCGAAATTCGGCCCGTCGTCCAGTGCATAGATGCGATTGAACAGGCGGGCATCATCCAGACCCAGAACGGCTTCAACCTCGGCTTCCGTCCAGAGATACGACTGGCCCTCCACGCCATCCACTTCGGCGTCAATGGCCGTAAAGAATTCGCCGCCCGGCCCGGTCATCTCGCGGAGGACGAAATCGAAAATGCCGCATGCCACCGTGGCGAATCGCGTTTCCCTCGTCTGGGCAAACGCTTCGACATACAGCCAGGCCAGCATGGCGTTGTCGTAGAGCATGATCTCAAAATGCGGGACCAGCCATTTCTCATCGGTGCTGTAACGATGAAATCCGCCGCCAAGATGGTCGCGGATTCCGCCGCGAGCCATCGCGTCCAGGCTGCTCAGCACCATGCCCAAAAGGACCGGATCGTTCTGCCGGCGGTTATGCACCAGCAGCAGTTCCAGCAGCGTCTGCCGCGGAAATTTCGGCGCTGTGCCGAACCCGCCATGCACCGTGTCGTATTCGACCGTGCAGCGATCGATCAAACCCTGCACCCAACTCTCATCAACCACGATCGCCTGTGCCGGCGCGCTCGGTTGCGCGGCGCTGCGCAACACCTCCACGGCCTGACTTGCCGATTCCTCAACCGCCGCCCGTCGCGCCCGATACGATTCCGCCACCGCCGTCACCACGCGGGCGAATCCCGGCCGGCCGTAGGCATCATCCGGTGGAAAATACGTCCCCCCGTAAAACGGCATCCCGTCGCCCGTCAGAAACACGCTCATCGGCCAGCCGCCCTGCCCCGTCGAAAGCTGCACGAACGACATGTACAACTGATCGATATCCGGCCGCTCCTCCCGATCCACCTTGATGCTCACCACCCGCTGATTCATCAGCTCCGCGATCGCCTCGTTCTCAAAGCACTGCCGCTCCATCACGTGACACCAATAACACGTGCTGTACCCAACAGAGAGAAACACCGGCCGGCCCAACCGCCGCGCCTCGGCAAACGCCTCCGGCCCCCACGGCCACCAATCGACCGGATTGTGCGCATGCTGCAAAAGATACGGCGATGTCTCCCCGGCCAGGCGGTTGGGTTTGCGCTCTGGCGGTTTGATCGCGTCGGTCGCCGGGTCTCCCATGCTGGTATCATAGCCCCGGCTCAATCGACCCGGCGAGACGATCGCCGGGCAGGAGGTCGCGGATTACGTTTGCCCTGGGCCTTCGGCTAAAGTGAATCGTACGCGATTGACCCGGCGCACAAATTATGGTACACTATGAGTGATGGTGAAAAGAAACTCGATGTACTGTTTTTCCGAACTGAGATCGGCAACGAACCGGTGAGGGAGTGGTTGCTGTCCTTGTCGAAGCAGGATCGCAAGACCATTGGCGAAGACATCTTGAAGGTCCAATTCTGCTGGCCCATTGGCAAGCCGCTGGTTGGCGGCCTGGGCGGCGGGCTTTGGGAAGTGCGGTCTCGGCTGAGTGGCAGAATTGGCAGAGTTATCTTCTGCGTTGAAGGCCGAACGATGGTCTTGTTACACGGCTTCATCAAGAAGACACAACGAACACCCGCCCATGAACTCGATCTGGCGTTGAGGCGGAAGCGTCAGTTGCAGTAGGTAAGGCCATGAAAAAAAAGCACTTGGGATCCAGTTTCGACGACTTCCTTGCCGCCGAAGGTCTGCTCGAAGAATGCCGGGCGTCGGCAATCAAGTTCAAACTGGCTCGTGAGCTTGAAAAGGCCATGAGCCAGCAGAAGATATCCAAGGCGGAAATGGCCCGGCGTCTCAAGACCAGCCGCACGGGGATCGACCGCCTGCTTGATCCGACGAACACGTCAATCACGCTCAACACGATGGCCAAGGTCGCCGGCCTCCTGGGTAAGCGAATCGACTTCGCGTTGCTGTAGTCGCTCCCTCGCGCACTCACGTTCATCCGCACCCGTCCGCGATCTCCGTTTGGCCCGGCGCGTGTTCCTTCTCTGTTGGCTCAAATCGTAAATCTGTTAGACTCTGATCATGACCTATTGCCTTGGAATCGTCACAAAACGCGGCCTGGTGATGGCGGCCGATTCGCGGACCAACGCCGGGTACGACCAGGTCAACACCTGCCGCAAAATGCACACCTTCGTCCAGCCCGGCGAGCGGGCGCTGATCCTGCTCTCCAGCGGCAGCCTGTCGTGTACCCAGTCGATCATCACCCTGCTCCGCCGTGATTTCGATGCCGGCACGGGCCTGGCGACCGTCGCCAACCTCTACGACGCCGCTCGCGCCGTCGGCGAACAGGTTCGTCGCGTCGCCGAAATCGACCGCCCGGCCCTCGAACGCGACGATTACAAATTCAACGTCAATCTCATCCTCGGCGGGCAGATCAAAGGCGAAGAACCCGGCCTGTTCCTCATCTATCCCCAGGGCAACCCGCTCCAGGCCACCGTCGAATCGCCGTATCTGCAAATCGGCGAGACCAAATACGGCCGGCCCATTCTCGATCGCGGAATCCGCTACGATCGCACGACTCTCGAGGAGGCCGCCAAGTACGCACTGCTCAGTCTGGATTCGACGATGAAGTCCAACGTCACCGTCGGCCCGCCGATCGACTTGCTGGCCTATGAAGCCGACAGCCTGGACATCACGCACCAGCGCCGCTTCGACGCCGACGATTCCGACCTGGCCAAGATCCGCAACCGCTGGGAACAGGCCCTGCGCCAGGCGGTCCTGCGATTGCCCAACATCCGTTTCCGTCTCAAGCCCGGCCTGGACAAGGCCCCGCTTCCGGAGTCGATCCAGTTTGTCGAACCCCCGCCCAGCGACCCGGCCGACTCCCCGCCCCAACAAACCGACCGCGGCGGCCCGCAACGGAATTAGGCTTTCGATCGCTAATTCTCTCCCCGGCCTGCGCATACGACAAAAAGTGGCCATCGTTGCCCCTTGGCCCACCCCCGTCTTTCAGCCCAATAATGAGGTTTGGATCGAGAATCGTGCCCGAAAATGCCTCAAAACGTGCCAAAAAAGTTCGAACTTCGCCCGCAGAAGTTGGAACTTGGTATGAATTTCGCGCGCCCGAGTGCGATCTGGGCGCGCCAAATTGGCCCGCCGGGCAATTCCCTACTTAATCTCTCGACAA
>CAYQTE010000050.1:0-36478 GCA_964420285.1 uncultured Tepidisphaeraceae bacterium | reverse complement strand
CGCGGGTCCGAGTGGGAAAGGCATCTAACGGTTCGCGGGACCTTTATTTCGTTCGGCCGATGTTTTGTTCGATAATGGCGGATTAGCCATGAAAACGCGAACTCGGGTTTTGTCGATGTTCCTCGGCGTGGTCCGTATTCAGTTGGCTTGTCTGGCGATCGCTCTCGTTGCGAGTTACTGGATCGCGTTCGATCTACATTATTTCGGGGGCGGTAAGTCTGGCATTACGCAAAACGAATATGGGATTAGTGCCGAAGGCGGTCGCGTTGACATCTATATTGAGAAATTTCGGCGACCGTATAGCGGCTCAGGGATGGCAATTACGCAACCCACGAATACTAACGCGTGGGTCGTTCAGCGAGGTGGGTCGTTCAGCATCTACACTGAACCAGAGCGTGGGTTGCACGTTGGTGCGTCGCATGCGCGACACAACAGTTTCATTTGGTTTAGCACCAGAGGATTCGTTTGGAATGGGGCCGAGGTCGGCGACTGCGGATTCACGTTCGGTTATCCAGGATTAGACGAACGCGATACGTTGGATGTGCATTTGTGGCTGGTCGCGACGCTGTTATCGGCTTTGTGCTACCCCGTAATCCGGCGCAGTATTCGTCCCCGAGCCGCGGGGGTCGGCGGCTCGCCTTGCATCAAATGCGGCTACGACCTCCGCGCCAGCAAGGATCGCTGCCCCGAATGCGGCACGCCGATTCCGCTCGACAAGACTCGCGACAGGCCGCCGGGGAAGGACTTGAAACCGCCACAACCCGACCCGCCGCCGGAGCCGTTGCCGCCGGCATGAAACCCTGAGATGCAGTCATGGTAATTCCGCTGCCCCTCCGCGAGAGGTTCGCCGCCGCCCAGCGCCTGCACAAGGCCGGCCAGCGGGCCGGAGCATTGGCTTTGTACCAGCGAATCCTCGGCGACCACCCCGATCATGCCGCGACGTTGCATATGCTCGGTGTGTTGGCCTTGCAGGAGGGCAAGCACGACGAAGCCATTGGGCGGATTCGACGGGCGATCGAGATCGAGCCGCGAGTCTTACAGCAATCTGGGGTTGGTCCTGGCGGCGCAGGGGAAGACCGATGAAGCGGTGGCCGCGTATCGGGAATCGATCCGGCTGAATCCCAAATCCCCTGAGGCGCACAACAACATGGGGATTCTGCTGGTCAAGCAGGGGAAGATGGACATAGCCATCGCGGCCCTCCAGACGGCCTGCCAACTTAAACCTGACCATGCCGATGCGCTGAAGAACCTGGCCAAGGCGTGTCGCAAGGCGGGGCGAAAAGCACGTCGCCCTGAAGGGGTGGGCAGAAAAAGGGGCCCATCTGCGTCGCCACGGGCAGCCCCCATCCCGGCCTTCCCCCGGAATACCAGGGGGAGGGGGAAAGAGCTTGGCCAGCATCGACTTATTTTTGCCCGGGAAATCGGGCGCACTCACCAGCCGAAGCCGGCCGAAAACGCTTTTTAACGCGGCGCTCACATGTTATGCTTATGCTTGACCTTGACCTAGCCGTTTGCCGTCCGGTATAGGTGTGGGGGCTGGAGGCGTAATCGTCGGCATGCTGGGGAGGATCGCATACTCGTCAATCCTTTTTTAGGGTTCGGACGGTCGGGAATGACTATGTCATCGAGAGAAGTGAAGAAAATCGCGGTGCGGACGATCGGAGCGGCATTGCTGCTGGCGGGCGCAATGACGGCGGCCTCGCGGCTGCGCACGGCATCGGCGGCCGTGGGGCTGGGGATCGAGGATACCGCCAACTTCGTCACGGCGATCTCGTATCCCTCCGAGAAATCCCAGCCGCCGTTCTATGCGCCGGGCATTATCGACTCGATCCCGGTCAAGGAAGGCGATCGCGTCCACAAGGGCGATCTGCTCATGACCGAGGACATGGCGCTGGAAAAGGACGAGCTTCAAGCCCTGAAGGTGGAGAGCGAATCGACCAAAACCGTCGAATACGCCATCGCCGAGCATCAGGCGAAACTGGTCGAGCGCGATCGTCTGGAGGCCGCCGCCGCCAAGGGCGTTGCCAATCCATCCGAACTCGCCGAAGCCGTTGCCGAAGAAACGGCCACGGCCGTACGCATCGACCTGGCCAAGGAAGAGAACCAAAAGTCCAAATTCGAGACTCAGAAACAGGCCGACAAGGTGGCCAGGATGGAATTGCACAGCCCGATCGACGGCATTGTCCAGACGCTCAATCTGCACCTGGGCAGCGGCGTCGATCCTTCCAAGCCGGACGGCGCGTGCGTCATCGTCAACAACGATCCCCTCTGGGTGGAAATGCGGCTGCCCAGCATCCAGGCGGCCGCATTGAAGCTCCAGCAGAAACTGGACGTGCGTTACCTCCAGAACGATCCGTGGCAGCAGGGGACTATTATTTATTTCAATCCTGTGGTGGATGCGGCCAGCGACACGCAGGTGGTGAGACTTGAGCTGGCCAATCCGGACCAGCGGCCGTCGGGATTGCACATGACCGTCCGTCTGCCGGGCGACGTGGCGAAGCTCGCGGTGAACCATTGAGTGGACGTGAAAGGCGCAGGTGATCCGTGTCCAACGGAATTGCGGAATCAAGCTCACAGGACTCGCAGGGGTCGCAGCAGGGCAAGACCGGCGCGACGTCCGGCGAAAGCGTCGGGGTGCAGAACGCGTCGCGGTCGAAACTCGTGCAGCGATTGCTGGCGGCGTCGGCCAATCTGCCGCAGTTCGTCAACGATCTGGTAACAACGCAGGCCGTCGTTGTCGCCGGCACCGAAGCCGCCGGGTTCATCGTCGAAACTCGCGACGGCACGATGACGCTGCGCGCCATCGCGCATATCCGCCCCGACAACTCCAACGCCGAAACCCGCGCCGCCGCCATTACCGCCTTTCAGGAACTGTTGCGGCCGTGCCTGGTCCAGGGCAAGGAGGCGGCCATACAAATCGAGCAGGCCGATGGGCAGAACGAACCGCAATTCTGCCTGGTGACGCCCCTGCGCAGCGACGATCAGATCGTGGCCGCCAGCGCGGTCATCACCCGCTGCCGAAATCACGAGCGCGCCCTGCAACGGCTGGTGTCGATGCAGCTTGTGGCGGGTTATTTTGAGCTGTTCAGTCTGCGGCGCACCAGCGAACAATCGCAGATCGTCGCCCAGAGCCATCAACATGTCCTGCAACTGGCCACGGCCGTCGCCACCGCACAGGGTTTTGCGCAGGCGGCGGTGAATCTGTGCAATGAACTGGCCACCCGCACCGGCGCCAGCCGCGTTGCTCTTGGGTGGCTCAAACGCAACAACATCCGCGTCCGCGCCATTTCGCACACCGAGGAATTCGACAAGAAACAGGAACTGATTCTCACCCTCGAAAAAGTCATGGAGGAATGCGTCGATCAGGACGAGCCGGTTCTTTTTGACAACGAGGGGAACAGTTCGCAGAACGTCACCCGGTCGGCCGAGGTGCTCTCCCGCGCCGAAGGCGGCAACATCGTCCTTTCACTGCCGCTGCGACATCAGGCTGAAACCGTCGGCGTGGTGACGCTGGAATTCCCGCCCAAGCACAAACTCAGCCAGCAAACGGCGACAGGGCTGTCCGTGGCCGTCGATCTCCTGGCGCCGCAGTTGTACGACCGCTTTCAGAACGACCGCTGGCTCATCACCAAAGTGGGCCTGAGCATCCAGAATGTGGCCAGGATGACGATCGGCCCGCGCTACATGCTGGCCAAGCTGATCATCGCGGCCAGTATCGCCATCATCGTCGTTCTCACCACCGTTCACATCGAATACCGCGTCAGCTCCCCCTTCGAGTTCGATGAAATCCACAAGGCCACGCTCGATGCCCCCTATGACGGCCAGATCGAAGCCGTCAGGGTCATCCCCGGCCAGAAGGTCAGCAAAGATCAGGAGCTCATGGTCCTGAAGACCGACGAATTGCAAATCAAGTTGAGTAACGCCATTGCCCAGGTGGCCGAGTATAAGAAGGAAGCTCAAAAGGATCTCGCAGAAGATCCCGCCAAACCCGCCGATGCCGCCATCGCTCTGGACCAGGCCGCGGCCGCCCAGGCCGATGCCGACGAAGCCAAATACCAGATCAGCCAGGCCTCGATCCACGCTCCGGCCGGCGGGACAATTCTCAAGGGCGATTGGGAACACAAACAGTACGCCACCGTCAAGAAGGGCGATGAATTGTTCGAGATTGGCGACACCTCCGATCTTCGCGCCGTCCTCAACGTCAACGAGCGCGACATTCAGCGGCTTGCGGTTGGGCAGACCGTCTGGCTGGCGACGGCCACTCTTCCGTCCGACAAATACAAGTTCAAGATCGACCGCATCGTTCCCCTGGGCGAAGCCAAGGAAGGGGACAATGTGTTCAGGGTCTACGCCAGCGCCGACGGGGTGACGATTCCCGATTCGTGGAAGCCGGGACTCGCCGGGCAGGCCAAGGTCGATATCGACCAGCGGACCATCGCCTGGGTCTGGACGCATAAACTCGTCGAATATCTGCGCCTGAAGTTCTGGTCCTGGTTCTGATCCGGTTTTTCCATGCTCCAACTTCGCCCCACATTTTCCGAATCCTGGTATCGCGTCGCCAGCCTCAAGCCGCGCCTTCGCGCCGGCGCCCAGATTTCCCGCACCTATTACCGCGGCGAACGCTGGTATGTCATGCGCGATCCCGCCGGCAACCAGTTCCATCGCCTTTCGGACGCCGCTTATTGTTTCGTCGGCCTGCTCGACGGCCGGCGAACCATCGCCGAAGCCTGGGATCTGGTCGGCGGCCAGCTCGATGACGATGCTCCCACCCAGCCGGAAGTCATTCAGATTCTCTCCCAGCTTTACGCGGCCAATCTGCTGGAAACCGACGTGACGCCCGATTCGGCCGTCCTCTTGCGCCGACACAAGGAACAGCAGAAGCGCAAGATGCAGAACCGGCTGATGAACGTGCTGTTCCCGCGTATTCCGCTGTGGGATCCGGACCGGTTTCTCAAGACCTGGCTCCCCGTCGCCAAGGCGGTGTTCAGTAAATTCGGCGCTCTGGTCTGGCTGGCGGTCGTGACTTTTGCCATCGTCACGATCGCGCCCAAGTGGGGGGACCTGCGGGATCAGACCAGCCACGTTCTGGATCTCAAGTACGACTGGGGCAATCTCGCCTTCCTCTATCTCACGTTCGTCCTCATCAAACTGATCCACGAGCTGGGCCACGCCTTCTCCTGCCGACGATTTGGCGGTGAAGTCCACGAACTGGGCCTGATGTTCCTCGTGTTCATGCCGACCCCCTATGTCGACGCGTCGACCGCCTGGGCGTTTCCCAGCCGTTGGCATCGCATTTTCGTCGGCGCCGCGGGCATGATCGTCGAACTCTTCTGCGCCTCGATCTGCGCCTTTGTCTGGTGCTACACACTTCAAACCGACTTGATTCACGAGCTGGCTTACAACGCCATGCTCATTGCCAGCGTCTCCACCATTCTCTTCAATGCCAACCCACTTCTGCGTTACGACGGCTATTACATCCTCTCCGACTTCCTGGAAATCCCCAACCTCCGCCAAAAGAGCGTCGAATATTCGCTCGGCCTCATCAAACGCCACATCTTCCGCATCAAGCTCCCCAATCCCCTCCCGCCGGTCGGTCAGCGCTTCTGGCTCTTTATCTACGCCGTCAGCAGCGGCATCTACCGCATCTTCATCGGCGTCATGATCATCGTGATCGTCACCTACAAGGTTCCTGTGCTCGGCCAGCTTATGGCCCTTGGTGGCGTGATCACGTGGCTGGGCGTGCCCCTGTATAAGGTCACCAAATACATCCTTCTCGAACCGGAACTAGAGCGCAAACGCGGCCGGGCCGCCATTTTCGCCGCCGCCGTCGCGGCGCTGCTGGTCGTCAGCATCGGCATTATCCGCGTGCCCCGGCGGTTTACGGCTCTGGGCGTTCTGGAACCCAGGAACCAGGCCGTCCTTCTGACCAACGAGCCCGGATTTGTCGAGAAGATCCCCGTCGTCGATGGCCAGACTATCCGCGCCGGCGATGCCATCCTCGTGCTCAGGGATGATGAACTGGAAACCGAATTCAAGAAGGATCAGGCGAATCTCGAGTACACCCAGGCCAGGGAACGCCGCGACCTGCCCACCGATCCCATCAAGTTGCAGCAGGATCAGGCCGACGAGATAACCCGCAAAAAGAAAGTCGAACAGGACCAGTCGCGAATCAGCGCCCTGACCATTCGCGCCCCCATCGACGGCGTCCTGGTCGCGCCCAACATCGACCAGTTGGCCGGCGTTTATCTCCAGCGCGGCCAGCAGGTCGCCATCGTCGCCGATACCGCCAACCTGCTGGTGAAAGTCGACGTCGATCAGCGCGACGCCGAATTGCCGTTCGTGGCGTTGCGGCAAAACTCGCTCCGCCCGGAAATCCTCGTCGCCGGCGCCCCCAGTTTCGAGGCGCCTATCGTGCCGTCGGCCATTGACATCATTCCCGAGTCGACCGATACGGCCGCCAACCGTGTCCTCACCACGCAAGGCGGCGGCGCGGCGCCTGTCGATCCCAAGGACCAGACCGGCACCAGGACGATCAGCAAACTTTTCGAGGTGCGGCTGACCATCGCCAACACCAGTGATGCCGGGCACCGCGTGCCCCTCTATCAGAGCGGCCAGCGCGCCACCGTCCGCTTCACCATCGATCGCCAGCCCCTGATCATTCAGTGGAAGAATCGCTTCCTGCAGTTGCTCAACACCCAGGACACGGGCAAGTGGATCTGATCCGCCATGTCGCTCATTTCCAGTGAACTCTGGCAGGTCTTCGACGCTCGCCGCGTCAAGAGCCCCGAACTGCGCGGCGTCGATCAATTCGTCAGCGGCTTCGTCGGCTGGGCCAAGAACAAGCGCCGCCATCTCGCCCGTCTGCGACCCCAGGCCGACCGCGTCGAAAAACTCGAACCCGAAATCCACAACCTCGGCGCCGCCGCCTTCGCCGCCGAGGTCGCCGCCGTCCGCGAACATTTCCGCCTCGGCCGCGATACCGTACAGACCATGGACCGCGCCCTGGCCCTGGCTCGCGAAGCGGTCTTTCGCGCCATTGCCCTGCGGCCGTTCCACTGTCAGATCATGGGCGCCAGCGCCATGATCCAGGGCCTGGTCGCCGAGATGGCCACCGGCGAGGGCAAGACGCTCACCGCCGCCATGGCCGCCAGCATCTGGGCGTGGCTGGGCAAGCCGGTTCACATCATCACCGTCAACGATTATCTGGTCGATCGCGACGCCCACGAAATGGGCCCGATCTATCACCTGCTGGGCCTCAAGACCGGCTTTGTCATCCACGACACCACTCCCTCCGAGCGTTTCGATCATTACCGCCGCAATGTCGTTTACGTCACCAGCAAGGAACTGGTCGCCGATTTCCTCCGCGATCAGATCATGCTGGGCCATCTCCGCACCAGTACGCAGACCGCTGTCGGCATGCTGCTGGCCGGACCGCGCTCCGGCCGGCTGCTGGTGCCCGGCATCTGGCGCGTCATCGTCGATGAGGCCGACAGCCTGCTGATCGACGAGGGCGTCACTCCGCTGATCATTTCCAACAACCCCGACACCGAAGCCAACGCCGCTCTCTATTCCGCCGCCGGAAAGCTCGCCGAGGAACTCGAACTCAACCGCGATTTCACCATCGACTGGGCCGTCCGCCAGTGCGAACTCAATGACCGCGGCAGCCGGGCCCTGGATCTGCTGGCGCCGTCGGATGAATCGAGTTTCTGGAAGGGCCGGCGCCGCCGCGAGGAACTGGTCACCCTCGCCCTCACCGCCCGACATTGCTATATCCGCGATGAGCAATACCTCATCACCTCAGAATCCAAGGTCCAGATCATCGATGAATTCACCGGCCGCATCATGGCCGACCGCTCCTGGCGCCACGGCCTGCACCAGGCGATCGAGATCAAGGAAGCCGTCCCCTGCACCGCCGACAAGGAAAACCTCGCCCGCATGAGCTTTCAGCGGTTCTTCCGCCAGTATGAGATCATGAGCGGGATGACCGGCACGGCCTGGGAATCGCGCGGCGAGATGTGGCAGATCTACCGCCGTGCCATCGTCCGCATCCCCACCAACAAGCCCTGCATCCGCCGTCATCTCCCCCTGCGCATGTTCGACACCATGGACGCCAAGTGGATCGCCGTTGTCGACCGCGTCTGCGCCATCAACGACACCGGCGCCCCGGTTCTTGTCGGCACGCGCAGCGTCCTGGCCAGCGAAGAGGTCAGCCGCCGCCTCACCGCGCTGGGCCGGCCGCATCGCGTCCTCAACGCCACCCAGACCGCTCAGGAAGCTTCGATCATCGCCGAAGCCGGACAGAAGGGTCACATCACCGTCGCCACCAACATGGCCGGCCGCGGCACCGACATCAAGCTCGCACGCGGCGTCGCCGAACTCGGCGGCCTGCACGTCATCGCCACCGAACCGCACGGCTCCAGCCGCGTCGATCGCCAGCTTTTCGGCCGTGCCGCGCGCCAGGGCGATCCCGGCGTCGCCCAACTGTTCGCCAGTGCCGAGGACGATCTGTTCGTCCGCCACGCCCCGCGCCTGCGCAGGCTCTGGCGCACCATCGGCGCCAATACGCTCGTCCGCATCGCCCAGGCCCGCGCCGAACACATGGCCCGATTCAACCGCAAACAGGTTCTCCGCAACGACGATTGGATGGACCAGTCCCTCCCGTTCTGACGCACCGGCGGCGAGCCGCCGCCTCTTTCCCCCTCTCCCTGTACCCTGCGAGAGCGTGTAGGGTCCGCACTGCGGACCACAAATGTTGGTCCGCAGTGCGGACCCTACGCAGAACTGCCGCCCAAGTCGCAATGGCTCTTTACACCTGCTCCGCCGCGATCAAGTCCTCATACGTCTCCCGCCGCCGGATGATCGTGAATCGATCTCCATCCACCAGCACCTCCGCCGCCCGCGGGCGGTTGTTGTAGTTGCTGCTCATCGAGAACCCATACGCCCCGGCCGTGAACACGCACAGCAGATCGCCTCGCTGCGTCGTCGGCAGCGGTCGGTCCTGGGCCAGAAAATCCCCGCTCTCGCAGATCGGCCCGACCACGTCCACCGTCTCGCCATTCACCGGCTGCCGAGCGCGGTCGCGCCCCTCCGGAATGTTCGCCGCGTCGGGCCTCACCGGCCAGATGAAATGGTAGCTGCCGTACAGCACCGGCCGGATCAGATCGTTCATCCCGGCATCGACGATGACAAACTTCCGCGTTCCGCTTGATTTGCGATACACGACGCGCGTCAGCAAAATCCCCGCATTCCCCGCGATGTAACGCCCCGGCTCCAGCGCGATCCGATACGGCTTGCCCGCCAGCAGCGGCACGATCGCCCTGGCGTGCTCGGTCACCGCCATCGCCTGCTGCGGATTCTCGTAATTCACCCCGAATCCGCCGCCAAGGTCCAGCCATTCGATGTGATGTCCTCCCGCCGTCAGCCGCGCGGCAAGTTCCAGCACCTTCGTCACCGCCAGCACGTACGGCTCGATCTTGTAGACCGGCGAGCCGATGTGGATGTGCAGCCCGCCCAGCCGAACGTGCGCCAGCGTGCGATTGCGGTTGAACACGTCCTCGGCCCGGTCGATATCGACGCCGAACTTCGTCTCCTTCTTGCCGGTGGTTGTGTACTTGTGCGTATGGGCGTCCACATCCGGATTGACGCGCAGCGCCCCGATCGCGGATTTACCCATCTCGCCGGCGATGCGGTCGATGTTCACAAGCTCGGCCTCGGATTCGATATTGAACGCCGCAATCCCCACCTCCAGTGCCCTGGCGATCTCCTGGTCGCTCTTGCCCACGCCGGCGTAGATGATCTTTCTCGGCTCGCCGCCCGCTCGCAGCGCCCGGAACAACTCGCCGCCGCTGGTCACGTCAAACCCGCACCCCTCATTGGCCAGCAGCCGGCAGATGTGCAGATTGCCGCAGCTCTTGATGCTGTAACAGATTGTCGCCTTCACCGCCGCGAACGCCGATGCAAGCTGCCGGTAATGATGCAGCAGCGTCGCCTTGGAATAGACGAACACCGGCGTCCCCACCTCCCGCGCGATCGTCTCGGCCGCAACCTGTTCGCAATACAACTGCCCGTCCTGGTAGCGAAAATGGTCCATAAGCCGGATTGTATGCCAAACCCCTCCCCCGGCCAGCCCGACCGGCAACACTTTTGCCCGCCCCAAGCCCGTAACCCCACCGGCGGCCCTTACCTTCCGCACTCGTCCCACACTCCGGCCGACGCGGCAAACACCCATGCGGGGGGTGAGCGCATCGATTCACGCTTTGCCGAACCGCTGGCAATCCGCTTGAAGCAGTGTAGCCTATAGGATAACCGACATGGCTAAATCACCCACCAAACCGCGTCGAAAAGCCGGCCCCACCGTCAGCACGCCCTATGACGTGGCCGAGCATCTCCGCACACCCGAAGAAATGGCGGCCTATCTCGATGCCTGGCTGTCCGAGGCGCCGGAGGATGTTTCGGGTATCGCGCGGGCATTGGGCGACATCGCACGCGCCAAAGGCATGAGCCAGGTGGCCAGAGATGCCGGCTTGAGCCGGGAAAGCCTCTACCGGGCATTGGACAAAAACGGGAATCCCAGCTTCGCAACCATTCTCAAAGTCGCCGGAGCGATCGGAGTTCGTTTTCATACCGTGGCGGCGGATGTGGCCTGACTGCGAAAAATGCCTTTCCCGTACGCCCCGGCGGACTATCTGACGTTTGCCTGAAAACGGTAGGGATTGCACGTGCAATTCATCAGAGAACGACAACGCCTAAGCCAAGCGCGGCGCAATGAAACCGCCGGCCAGCCCGACCGGCAACACTTTTGCCCGCCTCAAGCCCGTAACCCGACCGGCGGCCCTTACCTTCCGCACTCGTCCCACACTCCGGCCGACGCGGCAGGGGGCTATCGGGGGGTGACAGAATGCTACGCCTTTCGCGTTTTTGCCACCCCGCACGCCCCCAAAAAATCCCCCGCCGCCGCGAGAATCAGGAGCGACACGGCCGTTATTGGCGTTGTTCCCGCAATTTCGCGCACTGCGCCGCCGCAGCCCCAGTCAAATGATCGTGTCCCTTCTGCGCGCTTCCGTCCCACAACCACTCCTCGAATGGTCATGTCACTTGAGTTACCTCAACGAAGCGGGCTCGGATGATGGGGCCGGTAACAGAACGTTTTTCCAGACGAAGGACAACGTGACGCATACGGGACGACTTTTGTCAAAGCTGTCGAAAATTTCGATCGAGGTCGATGGGTCTGTATCGTTCCGCCCCGCCCCGGCCGTCGCGAAGTCTTCTGACCGCACGCCGACCGCGCGCACTTTCGCTCGCCACTGGTCCAAACCGATCGTCCGCAGCCCCCACCGTCGCGAAAAATCCAGCGCCTGCGCGTAGACCTCATCTACCGTACCCGGATCCAGGTTGACATCACAGGACAGAATCGCACCTCGCTTGCAAGTAACGCTTATGAGCGACACGTGACCTCTAAACGCGCGGACATCATCAATCTGGAGGTCAACGTAACAGTGCTGCGCCGATTCGAGCTTGCCATCCGACATATAGGGAACCCACGTCGCTCCGGGGATGATCGTCCCGGTCGCGAGACGCTTCCCACGCAAATCCACGACCATGTACCTCCGTTGCGATGCGGTAAAACAGACTCCGACGGTAAAAGCGCCAAGGGCAAGCACCAGACACAACAATCGCAATTTTGCAGACTTATTCATGGGAGACGTCGGCCGATTGATTAGCCGCCATTTGATCTCGATCAAAGGGGGCAGGAGTCTTTGATGAACCTATTTGCATCAAAGACTCCCGACCGCTGAATTCCTCAGTTACCGCACGCCTCAGTTAGGCCGTATGCATTCCAGGTTCGCCCACCGTACCTCGGAAAACAAAAAATGGGAACACGGCCCGGGGTTCCAGACGGCCCAATCCCCGCCGTCGTTGAAATGATGTTTATCCCAGCCAGCGCCAAGCGCATCCATTACCTGGTGGAAGGCCTCAAGCACGCGGCCGGCTGGCTCTAGTTCGAAGAAAACCGCAAAATATCCGTCAATCTTTCAATACTTTTCCGCGGACGAACAGATGATTTGTCCACAGGAAGCCAGTTCCGGGGCGATCGCATCCAGGACGCCTGCTGCCGCCGAAGCGTTGGGCACCTGTAAATGCAATCTCAGAATCATCCTGTTATCGTCCATGTACTTTGTCCATGAGTTGGCGAATCGGGGGACACAATACGGGTTTTTCTGATTTCTTGGCCGACCGCCTTTCTGGGGTTTGAGGGGCTGGCCGTCAATCCAACGGCCGCTGGCTCACCGGATACACCTCCCAAGCCTTCGGCAAGGCCGGGCCGCTCAACGGCCGATGCCGCGACCATCTTACCAGATTCGCCCGTGTGGCATTATCACCATTTCCCGGTCGAGCGCCACGAAGCCCGTAAAACCGCCAGGCGAGCGGGCCGGAAAAAAATTTTCTCTTGCCATCGGCTTTGAGTTTGGTTAATGTAAGGGTTGACGGCGATGGACGTCGGGCAATGAACAGTGGACAATTGACAATGGATAATGGCAGCCCGGCGGGCCGTCCCCTCGCCTTGTCACCCTGTCACCAAGTCACCTTGTCACCCCTGCCCCCCACCCCCCCTCCGGGGCATTCCGGGGACATTCCGGGACACCCCCCACCCCCCCTTGGTTGCATTCGGTTGCATTCGGGAGCAATGAGCAATGGTCGCCGAGCCGGAAGCTGCCAGGATGGCGTGAAAAGATCTATACAAAATCCCACTCGGCCGGGCAAAGTTCCAACTCCTACAGGCAAAGTTCGAACTTTTTCGCGACATTTGGGGCACGTTTTGGACGCGATGTTTGGCGTAAACCGCGATATCCGGCCAGAAAGCGGGGTGCGCGGGAGCTCGCTCAATCGCCAATTCTGACTTAAGCATTGAATTGGCAAGTGGTTGAAGGAAAGACTCGCGATTTCACGAGCCGCCGGAAGATGGCCTCGGCGGTTGCTCGGCCATGCCGTGGGCGACGGGGCCTTTCAATGCCAGAATATCACCCAGATCACGACGATGATGAGGCAAACCACCGCCGTCGCCACGATCCAAAGCGGCTTGGCGCGCGGTTGATCCTCCGCCGAGATGTACCGGCCGCAGCGCGGGCAGCGCTGGGCCTGTGCGTAGACCGCCTGGCCGCAATAGGGGCACGGCTCGGTGTCGTCATCATCGCCGTCGTCGCGGTCCGTGTCCGATTCATCCGGGAATTCGGACTCGTCCATGCTCGATTCATCGTCGTCCAACTGGGCCATCGCCTGTTCCTCCACGCCGCAAGAACAAGCTACGATAACCGCGAACGCTTTGCATTTCCCGTTTGCAACCCGGCCACGCCACTGGCATGTCACACCCGGCGATCGTATGGTGTCAGCCAACCAGGAGGTTCCATTGAGTGGTCATCACAGGGATTCAAACGATACACTGGTCAACGGGAGGATGCTGATAGCGGCCATCAAAGAGGTGCTGGCGCAGGTGCATCTCGATCGGGAACACGACATTCCGTATCTGGCGGGCTACAGCGTGGACGGCTCGAAAATCTACATCGACCGCCACTTGCAGAAGGTGTTCACCGATCACCAGGGGCATCAGCATGAGGTGGATAAGTTTCTGGTTCTGCACGAGACGGTTGAAAAGGCAATGATCGACTGCCGGAAGCTGCACTATCAGCACGCGCACCAGATTGCCCTGCGAGCCGAGGAGGCGGCCGTCCGCGCCGCCGGGATTGAATGGCGCGACTACGACCGCTTCATGCAGCAGTGGATCAAGCGGGCCGACAGCGGCAAAATCACGCGCGTGCCCATGAACCTGGACCTGACGCCATACCTGGACGAAAACGACGGCGAGCTGATCAAGGTGATGCAAAAGGCGATGGTAGAGTGAGGTGGGACCGATTTCCCGGCCCGATTTGGCGGTTTTGGGGTAAACCGAAGTGTCGCAATTGCCGATGCAGCGGATGAGCCCTTGTCCGTTGCGCGCATCGCTCTGGCCAAACGAGCGGCGGGGCGGCTTTCGTGCATTGAAGGGGGCGAGCAACTTCGGGAGAGAGGTATCGGGCGATGAAAACGTTGATGACAGCCGTTGCGGCCGTTGCGGTGCTGAGCGTGTTGGGCGGGTGCGCGCTGCTGGACGATTCCGACGAATCCTCGCCGCAGACGCAGGTGCGCTATGATTACGCGCCGCTCAGGTTCAGGGTGAAATTGAGCTATTCGGTGAATTTCACCTATACGCCCAAAGACCGCTCGGATGCGGCCGATTACGTGATCGACGAATTCCAGCGGCGTTTGGAATCAGACGGCAACAACGGAAACGGCTATGAGATCGCGCAGGGCGAGCAGCCGGACTTGTATGTCGCGGTCACCGTCAATTCCGATGACAGCAACAACAAGACCATGCACGTCGAGGTCCGCGGGGGCAGCGGCAATGTGCCCGGCGGCACATCCGACGCCGGCACGACCTATCCCTATTCCTTCGGCATCAACACCAACGGCACCTACCGCGACCCCGACGCCATGATCGACTCCATGGCCGACCAGGTAAACGGCTACATCGCCAACGGCTGGTGGAACACCGTGACGCAGTAAGGTAATTGGCGCTGGGACGGCGCTGGTTTCGGACTGATAGCACGACTCAAAGTGCTTATTGTTACTCGCGCCAGAACGTAGATGGCAGCGCTTATAGCCAGGAGAAAGGGCAGCCGGGGCAAGGCCGGGTTACTGCTGCTGTTGCTGCATTTGCTGCTGCGATAGCGGCTGGCCGTCGGAATTGACGAGGGATTCTTCTTCGAGCATCGAGGCCAGGTCGAGACGTTCGATGCGTTCGGCGGCCAGTTCGGAGGGGATGGATTTGAGTTCCTGGGTGTAGACGCGGACATCGATGGTTTCGGTGGCCTGGCCGCGGTAGACGCCGCGGTTGGGGGGAACGTCGCGAAAGTCGCGCCCGACGGCGACTTTGACGAAATTGCCGCCGGCCACGCAACGGTTGGCGGGATCGAAGCCGATCCACCCGGCCGATGGAAAGAGCAGTTCGCACCAGGCGTGGGTTTGGGTGTATCCGCGAAGACGAGCGGCGTCGGGATGGAGGAAACCGCTGACGTAGCGTGCGGGGATTTTCATCGCCCGTGCCAGGCCGATCATCAGATGCGTGAAATCCTGGCACACGCCGCCGCCGCTGCGGAGCAATTCGGTGATGGGGCTGGCCGATGTCGTGATGCCTTTTTTGTACTGGAACTTGTCGTCGATCAGGTAGAGCATGCGCAGGGCAAGTTCGCCGAGAGCGACACCCGGCCGGGGGGCGACTGTTTCGACGAGTTGGCGCAATTCGGGCGAATCGACGATCGGCCCGCCAAATTGCAGGTAGTCGTACATGGTGTAATCTGCGAGCTGCGCATCGAGCGGCCAGCGGTCGGCGAAACCCTCGACTTCCTCGCGACGACGTTCGGTTTCCACGACGCTGGTGGCGATGATGCGGATGCGATCGTGAATCGGGCGGATCGCGAAGGTGTGGACGGTGTTGCCCATCCAGTCGAAATAACCCTGGACGGTGGTGGGCGGGCCGATGCCGAGACTGAAGGACAGGCGGTGCTGATCGCTTTCCTGGCGGGGCACCATGCGAAGTTCCATGACCGACTCCATGATCGGCTCGGAGTATTCGAGGTCGGTGGTGTGCGTGATTTTCAGGAGCATATCGGTTCCATAAGGCAGCGAGGCGCGGCCAAGTTAATGTTGGAAATACGCTTTCTGCATCGCCGCGCTGGCGGCGCCGATGGCGGATTCGATCTTCTGCAGATACTCCGGCACGCCGGTCTCTTCGATTTCGCAGCGCTCGGCGAATTCGAGTTGGGCGTCGAGCCGACCGAGAATCCGCTCGGCCGCATCCACGCCGCCGACGTTGATGCCGGTGCGGATGGAGGCGATGGCGCGGCGGGCGGCGGCGACGGAAAAGCGGATGCTGCGGGGGAAATCACGTTGGAGTATGAGGAAGTTCGCCACGCGCGTCGGGTCCATCTCGCCGAAGTTTTCCCGCCGGTAGGCCTCGATCGAGCCGCAGCTTTTCAAGACGGCCATCCAGTGGATGTTGCGGATGGGAACTTCGAGGCTGGGGCCCATGTCCTGCAGAATGGCGAATTTTGTGGCGATCACGCGGCAGGTGACGTCGATCCGCTCGAAGTATTTGCCGACCTGCGTGAACAGCCAGCGCTGATCGTGCTCGAGTGTTTGATCCGTCAGACCTTGAAACAACATCGAGCCGGTCATCACCGAGCGGTACAGGTCATCCGGCGACTCGGCGAATCGAGCGGCGGCATCGTCGCCCTGGATCGACCAGTAGAGTTGATTGAGGTTCTCCCACATCTCGGCGGAAATGATCTCGCGGATGCTGCGGGCGTTTTCCCTGGCGCGCGTCAGGCAGGCGACGATGCTGTTGGAATTGTCGGCCGACAACGTCATATGCGCCGCCACGCGCTCCGACACCGGCCGCTGGTCGCCCGGCGCCGGCTCCAGGTTGTCCAGGCGCAAGATCGCCAGGATGCCTTCCCATTGGCGTTCCTCGAACCTTGCGGCCAGATCGCCCATGTCGACCAGGACGTTGGCGTTCACCCACAACAGGCGGGCCACGTGCTCGGCGCGCTCGACATAGCGGCTCATCCAGAACATCGCATCCGCGTCGCGAGAGAGCATGGGCCGGGCGTCTCTTGTATGCGCGGCGGCGCCAGGGCGCCGATCCGATGGCGATTTCAGCTTCGTGTTGTCCGGCATTGTGCTCATCGCGCTGATCCGTTTCCGGCGGGAACGGCTCCGTGTGTGGCGCCATTGACCGCCCCGTTTGTGGCGGCAAGCGCCGAGCCATTGGTCGATGCCGACGCGGCCATGGCGGCTTCGTCCTCAAGGACCCATGTATCCTTGCTGCCGCCGCCCTGGGAACTGTTCACCACCAGGCTTCCCTTGCGCAGCGCCACGCGCGTCAGGCCGCCGGGCATGACGATCACCTTTTCGCCATACAGGATATACGGCCGTAAATCGACGCGGCGACCTTCGAAATGGTCTTCCACGAGGCTGGGATGCTGAGAAAGTTGCACCACGGGCTGGGCGATGAAATTCCGCGGGTCGTCGCGGATTTTTTCGGCGAATTCGTCCCGTTCTTTCTGCGTGGATTGATGACCCATCAGCATTCCATATCCGCCGGATTCGTTGGTGCTCTTCACCACCAGCTCGTGCAGGTGCTCCAGAACGTATTTGCGGTCGGATTCGCGGGCACAGATGTACGTGGGCACGTTGGGCAGGATCGCATCCTGTTGGAGATAGAACTTGATCATGTCCGGCACGTACGGATAAATCGCCTTGTCGTCGGCAACGCCCGTGCCCACCGCGTTGGCCAGCGAGACGTTGCCGCACCGATAGGCATTCATCAATCCCGGCACGCCCAGAATGCTGCTGGGGCGGAAACACAACGGGTCGAGGAAATCGTCGTCCAATCGCCGATACAACACGTCCACGCGGCGCAATCCGGCCGTGGTGCGCATGTAGACGAATCCGTTCTCCACCAGCAGATCGCGGCCTTCGACCAGTTCGACGCCCATCTGCCGGGCCAGGAAGCTGTGCTCGAAATACGCGGAGTTGTAAATTCCCGGCGTGAGCACGGCGATCACCGGATCGTCCACGTGGCCCGGCGCGACGTATTTCAGGCATTGCAGGAGATTGAACGGATAATCCTCGATCGCTCGCACGCCGTAGGCGCTGAACAAGCTGGGCAGACACCGCTTCATCACGCTGCGGTTCTCCAGCACATAACTGACGCCGCTGGGCGTGCGGCCGTTGTCTTCAAGGACGAAATACGTGCCGTCCTTGTCGCGGATCAGATCGGTCCCGCAGATGTGGATGTAGATATTTCGGGGCACGCGCACGTTGAACATTTCGCGGCGGAACATTTTGGCGCCGTAGATCAATTCCGGCGGAATGATCCCCTCGTGAAGGATGCGCTGCTCGCGATAAATGTCCTGGCAGAAGAGATTCAGGGCGGTAATCCGCTGGATCAGCCCCTTTTCGATTCCCCGCCATTCGTCGGCGGGCACGATTCGCGGCACCAGATCGAAGGGGAAGATCTTCTCGACGCCGCGCGTGTCGTTATAGACGGTAAAGGTGATGCCCTGGTTGCGGAAGGTGACATCGGCCATGTGGCGGCGGCGCTGGAAGGCGGCGTGGCCCATGGAGCTGAGGCGGCTGGCGACGGAAGCGTAATGCGGGCGTGGTTTGCCGGGCTCGATGAACATCTCGTCGAACAGCCCGTCCACCTGGTAGTTTTCAAACATGGTCGAGGTTTTCTCTTTGTCCTCGTCCATCTCCGCCGAGCCGATTGTATGCATGCACGCCGCCTATGCAACCCCCTTTATTTATTGAAAGCATCGCGTCAGTACGCGACCCTTCCCGACCCTTCCCATTCAACCCATCTTGCGCCAGACTATGCAACATGAACACCGTCATCACCGGCCGGATCATCCCCGGCTTCGGCATTGCCGCCGGGAATCTCGACAAGCAGCTTCCACTGATCGCCGAGGAATTTCCGGAGATCGAGTTGTGCCATCGCGGATCGATCAACATGCTGCTGGACTATCCGCTGCGTATCGACAAGCCCGATTTTATCACCACGACAATCGACTGGGGCGAGCAGCAGGAAACCTTCCATCTGACCCGAATCCGCATCGAACCCATCATCGATCCCGACAACCCCGCAATGGCTTTCCCGCAACATCCCGCCTGGATCTACGGCCCGCAAAACTCCAAGCACCGCCAGGATCCATTCCACATCGAGATTATCGCCGAGAAGCTCGCTCTGGCCAATGCCACGCATTGCCGCCTGCACTTGGCGCGCCCGGCCCGCCAAGTCCCGTGGCTGGTCATCGATTAAGCAAAAGCCACCAGCACTTTGCCGGCGGCAGCGGATCGGCTAGAATCCCGGTCGTTAGAGCAGCATCCGCAAGGCCTCTTGGCGGAATTGGCAGACGCGACGGTCTCAAAATCCGTTGCCCGAAAGGGCGTATCGGTTCAACTCCGATAGAGGCCATTCCCTGTTTCGCATGTTTTTGCGTGGCGGAAAGTCACTCGGAAGTGCCGAGTGATTTTCGTTTGCGGGTTCGGAAGTGTTGGGATTATCGACGGACAAGAGGCGGACGTAGTGGGACCAGGGCAGGGGGAAAACTTCAGACGGCTTCTGAAGTATTTGCGACTTTGGCCGAACTGGTGTTTGGGCGACAGGTCTTCTGAGCTGGGGCAGAGTCGTGAATTCTTCAGACGGCGTCTGAAGAATCGTGTCCATCGGCCAAAGCGAGTAAAACCGCCGCATTTGCGTCAGGTTCACGTAGCTGAAGCCCCGCCCATAGCGAGCCGTCAGATCCTTGGAAAGTCGCTCAATGAGCCGTTCGCCATACCTCGCCTTTTGCCGCCCGTCCTGCTCACAATCCACGATCCGCCGGCCGATGCGCCAATATGTGGCAGTCATTACGGCATTCACGGCACGAGCGGAACCACGGCGGGCCGATTCCAATAATTCCACCACCTCTGCCAGGATCGCGTCGTACGAATCCTGGCGGATGATGGCGACCGTCGTTCGTCGGGATTTCTTTGCCATGTCAGTCCAGCGCAGTTTACCAAATGGGCGTGTTCCTGTAGACGGGACATGCCATCGCCAAAATTCGATCCTCACAGGCGATCCCTACAACACACTCAACCTCGCAGTTACGATGCCGCCATGACCAGCGTCAATCCCCATCTCATACTCCCCGTCGGGACGCGGGTAGTGGCACTGATGGAGGTTCGCGGCACCGATGGCAAGACGGTGCATCCGCGCGGGGCGGTCGGGGTGGTTATTGCTTCGCCGGCCGATTATTGGCATAGCTATCGCGTGCGGTTTCCCGATGCGTTTGAAGCGGCTTTTGTGCGGCAGGAATTGGCGGTGCTGTCGCAATTTCAGAGCGGCGGGGTCATCGACGCCGCGGCCGGTGGGGGCGCGGCCTTGCTGGCGGAATACGATCTGCAACGGCATGTGATCTACCGGTGCATCGTGGGGTCGCGCGCGTATGGGTTGGATGATTGCGACAGCGATACCGATCGGCGGGGGATCTACCTTCCGCCGGCCGATTTGCATTGGTCGCTGTTCGGCGTGCCGGAGCAGCTTGATTACAACGCGACCGAGGAGGTTTATTGGGAGGCGCAGAAGTTCGTGATATTGGCACTGAAGGCGAATCCGAACGTGCTGGAGTGCCTTTACACGCCGCTGGTGGAAAGCGCGACGCCGCTGGCTCGGGAATTGCTCGCTATGCGCGATCGGTTTCTTTCGAAGATGGTGTATCAAACGTACAACGGATATGTGCTGAGCCAGTTCAAGAAGCTGCAAGGAGACCTTCGTAACAAGGGCGACGTGAAATGGAAACACGTGATGCACCTGCTGCGGCTGCTGCTGGCCGGGGTGAACGCGCTGGAAGACGCGGCCGTGGCGGTGCATGTTGGCGCGCACCGGGATCGGCTGCTGGCGATCAAACGCGGCGAAGTGTCGTTCGAGGATTGCGAGCTTTGGCGACGCGAGCTGCATGTGCGATTTGACCAGGCGCTGGCCAACACGAAATTGCCGGAGCGGCCGGATTACATGGCAGCCAACGCGTGGCTGCTGAAGGCCCGGCGGTCGATGGTCGATGCGAGCAGGGGGCAATAGATGGATTTCGCGCCGGGAGTTATCAAGCTTGTTGAAGTCCAGCCATATCCGCTGGTTTTCGTCACGATCAGCGGCGCGCACCTGTACGGCTTTCCGTCGCCGGATAGTGATTACGATCTTCGCGGCGTGCATGTGCTGCCGGTGGCCCAGGCGGTGGGGCTCGATCCGGGGCGCGAGACGATTGAGGTGTCGGGGATTCAAGACGGTCTGGAAATGGACCTGGTCACGCACGACGCCCGCAAGTTCTTCCTGCTCATGCTCAAGAAGAACGGCTACGTGCTGGAACAACTCTATTCGCCGCTGGTGGTTCGCTCGACGCCGGAGCACGAGGAACTCAAACACATCGGCCGGGGATGCATCACCCGGCATCACGCCCACCATTACATTGGCTTTGCCGATACGCAGTGGAAGCTGTTCGAGAAGGAGACCCCGCGCCGGGTGAAGCCGCTGCTGTATGTCTATCGCGTATTGCTGACTGGGATTCATCTGATGCGCACTGGCGAGGTGGAGGCGAATCTTGTCAGGCTGAACGAGCTGTACCCGCTTGGGCAGGTGCCGGATTTGATCGCCAGCAAGCTGGCCGGGGCGGAGCAGTCGGCGCTGGCCGATGCGGATTTTGATTTCCACCGGCGGGAATACGACCGGCTGCTGGCGGAGCTGAACGAAGCGTATGAAAAGAGTTCGCTTCCGGAAGGTCCGTCGGCACGGGCGGCGCTGAACAATCTGTTGATTCGGCTGCGCGGCTGCCGGGGATTGTGAGGCTGCCGTCCGACGATGCCACGCGGATGTCGAGTGTACCCCTTGGGAATTCTGGCAGGCGCTTCATATTCGTCGTATCGGGGGGAAGTTGCGAGCTATTGGGGCGAAAGGTATCGTTAATCGTCGGCGGGGCGTAGGACAGGCGGGCTGCTTCGCATGGCGGAGAACGATCCAGAGCAATATGACGTTCCGGCGGCAGCGAGCGAAAAGCGTGTACTTGAGTATTGTGCGCCGTCGGTGGACCAGGGGTTGCCGAAAAAGCTCCGTGGGTGTGGCGAGATTCAAGTGACCGTCGCGAACCTGAGGATGTTTGCGGTGATGGCGTTGGTTTTCGTGGAGGACACGTGCGATCTTGAATGCACTTTTTTCTGGTTCACGATGCTCTTGGCGTCCATGGTGTATGGGCTCAGTGGCCTCGTGCGACTCGTGCTGACTCTTGGCGTGGAATTGCCTGACAAGCGGCGGCTGGCGACATTCGGCGGCCTTTGCATCTACGTTTGGCTTTTCTTCCTCCTCTGGTCGCGGTTGGTGATACCCGCACCCTGACGCTGAACGACATCCGGCGCCGATGTGACTCGCCGTCATTTGATTGCCGATCTTCCCGCCCGGTTGTCCGAATTTCCGGCGATTAGCTTGCTTCAAGAAACGCCGGCCGATAGGATATCCTCTTGGTTTGCCGGAAACCGCCTGCAAGACGGCCCGCTCGATGGGAGCGGGGCGGTGCGGGGTTTTGGCCTTTTGCGGATGGACTCTTATATAGCCTCCTGGCGATTCCGCCGTGTCCGGCCGGCGGTATTGTTGAGGCTGAGCGGAGCGGCCCAAAGCCCCTTCGCCTTTGGAGCAGTCAAATTTATGGCACAGTCGCAGGCTGAACTCGTCAAGGCGCTGGTGGATGCCGGCGTTCACTTTGGACACCGCGTCAGTCGGTGGAATCCGAAGATGCAGCCGTACATTCACGGCCGGCGCAATCTCATCCACATCATTGATGTCAAGGAAACAATCAAGGGGCTGTTGCGGGCCAAGAAGCTGGTGAACATGACGGTCGCCTCAGGGCGCGATGTCCTGTTCGTTGGCACCAAGCGTCAGGCCCGGCACACGGTCGAGGAGGAGGCCAAGCGCTGCGGCATGCACTATGTCTGCGAGCGCTGGCTGGGCGGCACGCTCACCAACTTCCGCACCATCCGCGCCCGCCTGCTCCGCCTGGAAGAGCTTGAGAAGCTTTGGGAATCCGGCCAGATCGAGACCTATTCCAAGAAGATGAAGAGCACGCTCTCACGCGAGAAGACGAAAATCCGCTCAAACCTGGAAGGCATCCGCAAGATGGAGCGCATGCCGGGGCTGATGGTCATCATCGACACCCGCCGTGAGCATATTGCCGTCAAGGAAGCCCGCAAACTGGGCGTGCGCACGGTGGCTTTGATCGACACCGACAGCGATCCGGATTTGATCGACCTGCCAATCCCCGGCAACGACGATGCCATGCGCGCCATCGATATCATCATGCGCGAGCTTGCGGATTCCGTCATTGAGGGCAAGGCCGGGCGGACCGAAGCCAAGGCCGAGGAACCGGCCGCACCGGCGGCGCGACGGCGTTCGAGCCGTACCGCGTTCCGCGCCGATGAGTCGCGCCCGGAGGAAGCCGCCGCGCCTGCCGAGGCGGCGGGAACGGTCGAAGGTTCCGCACCCGTGGGGCCGGCCGCGACGGTCGATGCGACGCCCGCGCCGGCCGACACAGTGCCGGCGGGGAGCGAACCGCTGGCCGCGACTGGGCCAAATGCCTGAACTGTCACGCTGAGCCGATTCCAATGCCCCATGCGATTGGAGCGTAGGGCAGGGCGTTTTCGGGTCGGCGAGGCCGTCGAGTAGCTGAATACCGATTAGCAAGAAACAAGGAAGAACGACCATGCCGGAAATCACTGCCAAACTCGTCAACGAACTTCGCGCCCTGACTGGTCAGGGCATGATGGAATGCAAAAAGATGCTGGCCACCGTCGAGGGCGACATCCAGAAGGCGATCGACGGATTTCGCAAGAAGGGCGTGAAGACCTCGATCACCGAACGAACCACCAGCGAAGGCCGCATCATCGGCAGCCGCAGTGACGATGGCCGGGCGGCGGCTCTGGTCGAGGTCAACTGCAATACCGATTTCACCGCCAAGAGCGAGCCGGTCCAGCAGCTTGGCATGGCGGCGGCGAAGATCCTGCTGGCCAATCCATCGGCCAATGTCGCGGCTGATCCCGCCATTGCGGCCAAGGTGACCGAGGTGGCCCAGCAAACGGGCGAGAACGTGCATATCGGCCGGACTGCCATCCAGCGCATCGATGGCGGCAAGGTCGGGTTGTACATCTACACGGTAACGGGAAAGATCGGCGTGCTGGTCAGTGTGGCCGGCGATCCATCGGATGAGCTTCTGCGCGATCTGGGCCTGCACATCACCGGTCGTCAGCCGCGGGCGCTGGCGCTTTCGCGCGAACAGCTTCCGGCGGACATCGTGGCCAGGGAAAAAGAAATCGCCGTGGCCCAGGCCATTGAATCCGGCAAGCCCAAGCCGATCGCGGAGAAGATTGCCGAGGGCAAGATGCGGCTGTTTTACGAAGACCGCGTGCTGCTCGATCAGCCGTTTGTTAATCCGGACAAGTTCAAGGGCTCAATCGGGGACATGCTCAAGGCCGCTGGTGCGACGATCAAAGAGTACATGCGGATGGAAGTCGGCCAGGCGTCGTGAACGGCGGCGCGGGAATCAAGAGATCAGATACGCCCGCACTTCGTGCGGCCCATGTACGCCGACGACGAGATTGCCTTCAATGTCGGCGGTCTTAGAGGGGCCGGTGATAATGGTGGCGGCCGAGCCGTCGCGGGGCAGGAGAGTGAAGAGGTCGAGCAAGTCGGGAATGAGGTTCTTCGGTTCGACGATGGCAATGTGAAGCGGGGGGGCCAGAGACAGAGATCTGCCGTGGCCGGGTGTCGGGCGGATCACCAGGCCGCCGATTTCCGCCACCGCGAAGGCGACATCGGTGATGCCGCAATCCATATCGTAGCTCTGGTCGCGGGACATTTGTGACCAGGTGGTAACATCGAACCCGGCCAGTTCCAGCGCCCGGCCGAGATTCAATCGCTCGATGAGCGGCGTGGAAGCGAGGGCGATGCGGCGGCATCCGCGCTGTTTCAGGAATGCTGAAAGTTCATTGCCCAACTGCGACGGCGAGACCGGGCACACCTCGATCTTGTTGTCCGCGGCCGTGCGCGTGAAGAGTTCCGCCAGGCCGATGTCGGTATGCACAAGTCTCGTGATCGGCTCGCTGATGGGCGGTGGAGTGGGGCGATCGGCGGGCGAGCGGCGGCCCAGTGCGCGCGACACCTTGGCCATCACGCCCGATGGATCGGAGATGCCGGATCGCTCATCGGCGGATTGTGCGGCGGGGTTCATGAGGGTTTCTCCGGGGTGCGTCGTCGCCACATTTGATGGAACGAGCGATCGGCCGGCGCGGGCATGTCGCGGATATCCGTCCAACCGGCGGCGAAGATGGGCAGGCGATTGATCCAACCGCTGCCGCGGGAACGCCGCAGGAGGTTCCATCGTTGCATGCGTGACGAGATCGCGTAGAGGCGGGGCCGCTTCATGGACCACGCCCACAGGCGATAGATATTGCGTTCGATCCAGGCGTTCAAGCGGCCACGGACCATGTCCTGTCGCAGGCCGACGAGGAGTCGGGGGATGTCGATTTTGACGGGGCAGACTTCGGCGCAGGCGCCACAGAGGGTGCTGGCCTGGGGCAGATCGCGATATCCGTGCAAACCCCAGAGCAGGGGGGTGAGCAGCGAGCCGATCGGGCCGGAATAGACGCTGCCGTAGGCGTGGCCGCCGATCTTGCGGTAGACGGGGCAGGCGTTGAGGCAGGCGCCACAGCGGATGCAGCGCAAGGCGGGGCGATATTCCTCGCTGGCGAGGATGTCGCTGCGGCCGTTGTCGACCAGCACGACGTGAAATTCCTCGGGGCCGTCCTTCTCGCCGGGTTTGCGCGGTCCGCCAAAGATGCTGGTGTAGATCGTCATGGCCTGCCCGGTGGTGCTTCGCGCCAGGAGCTTGAGCAGGACGGCCAGGTCGGTCAGACGGGGGATGACTTTTTCGATGCCGGAGACGCTGATGAGGATGCGCGGCGTGGTGAGGCTTTGGCGGACATTGCCCTCGTTTTCGACGACGCAGACCTGGCCGGTTTCAGCAACCAGGAGGTTTCCGCCCGTCATGCCCAGATCGGAGTCGCGGAATTTTCCGCGCAAGTGCGTGCGGGCCAGGGCGGTCAATTCGCCCGGGTCCGTGCCGCAGGAGACGTGGAAATATTCGCTGAAAAGGCGGGAGATCGACTCGACATCCTTGTGTATGATCGGTCCGACGAGATGACTGGGGCGGTCGTGGCTGATCTGCACGATGAATTCGCCGAGATCGGTTTCGACGACATCGAGGCCGGCCTGCTCCATCGCCGTGGCCAGGCTGATCTCTTCCGTGACCATCGACTTGCTCTTGATGACTCGCGAGCAGCGGGCGTCGCGGGCGATACGGAGGATCACGTCGCGGGCCTCGGCGGCGGTGGCGGCCAGATGGACGTGCCCGCCATTGCGAACGACGGCACGGCAGAACTGATCGAGATAATAGTCGAGATTATCCAGAGCATGCTGGCGGATGCTTCCGGCGAGCTGTTTCAGCGCCTCGGCGTCCGGCAGTTCGCTCATGCGTTGCTGACGGCCGGTGTATTGGCGAATGGTGTTGAGCGTGACGGCGCGTTTGAGGCGTTCATTGGCGGCAGCGGCGCGGCTGGCGGATTTGAAATCGGACGTACCGGACGTCCAAACGGGAGGAGCATTTGGCGCTGCACCGCCGGTTGTCGCAACAGGTCCGGCCGAATCGGTCATGGCGCCACCGGTTCGCCGGCAACTTGCGGGGTATGTACGGTTCCGGCCTTGAGGTCGGAGAGGAACCGTCGCGTGTATTGGCGGATATATTCCATGGGGACGCCGTCGGCATTGCGATCGGAGGTACCCTTGAAGATCTCCTTGGAATACCAGTTGTGGTAGTGGGTAAGAGTTCCGTTGAGGGAATAGAAATTACCGAAGCCGTAATCGTAATGTCCCCATTCATCCTGCCAGGTCCAGGGGCGCGGGTCCGATGTGGGGAGGGGCGGAACGGTGAACCACGACTGATCGAGCCGGCGTGAGGGGTAGACGGTCATGGCCTTCCACGTCAAACCGGCGTCGGCGATCGCGGCGGGCAGGGCGTGCGTGACGTGCGGAACGTACAGCGGCAGTATGCGCGATGGGCCGAAGTGGCGATATTTCACCAGCCGCTTGAGAAACCTCACCGGGCCAACCTTCCGCAGATGAGCGTGCATCTTGGCGGTGTCGAAAATCATGAACGAGCTTTCCGGGCGGCCTTTGAAATCCTTGCGGGCGTAATTTCCCAGGCCCCAGTCATCGGGGCTGACCAGGACGTTCCCCTTGTCCAATTCGGCGGCGCAGGCGTCGAACCACTTGTCGCTGAGGAAGAACACATCGCCGTGGCAAAGGAGTAGATATTTCGATTTTGCATTGGCGGCCAGGACGTTAATGGCGTCGGGCTGGGGCAGGTTTTCGCGCATCACCTGGGCGCCGTGTTTCGCAAGAATCTCCGGCGTGCGGTCGGTGGAACAATTGTCGAAGGCGACAAGCCGTGTTCCCTTGGGCGCCGTCGCCCGCAGCCGTTCGAGCGACTGATCGAGAATCGCCTCGTCGTTAAAGACCGTCATCCCGACCGTTAGCAGTGCCTGATCCATGATGACTCCGAATGATATCGACCAGCCGCACTGCCGGCTATACGGGCGGCGTCAGTTGCCGGACATCCTCTTGCGAAGCCACTGTCCAATCGTCTTGGGTATCACATGCCCGTACGTGAAAAGCCGGTTGGGATTCCGACGTTCGGAATCCGGCAGGCCGACCTTGTCCGCCAGATCATTGCGGACGAAGAACATGTTGCCGGTGTGGCAGACGAGCGTGTAGCCTTTTTCCTGGCCGAGCTTGAGCATGGAAGTGAAGCTGGTGGTGTTCTTGTGTTCCGACGACTGGAAGATGTGTTCGACTCCCGGCTCGAACGTCGAGTCAATCTCAATGACCACGAGCTTGGGGCGGTATTTCGAAAGGCTTTGCCAGATCTGGTAGTCGCAACTGTCGACATCGACGCTGAGAAGATCGAATTCTTCGGGGATTGCGGTATTGGAGAGAAGAGAATCGAGGGAGCCGGGGCCAGCAACTGGTTGGACAAAGGCGCAAATGGGAACAATCCGGTTGGCTTGTTCGGTGGCGGTTTTTTCCAGATCCTTGGCACGCACAGGGTCACCTTCGATGTAGACGCCGTGCCATCCCTGCTCGATGAGGGCAAAGGTGTTGCTGAGGTATTTGCCGTCCCAGGCGCCGAATTCGCAGCACCAGCCGGTGGTAATGCCAAGCCGCCTAAGGAGTTCGGCGATAACTCCATCCTCGCCATGCTGGCTGTGGATGTTCTTTCGGTATGCCAAAAAGTGCGTACGAGTCATCTTTTCTCCCGTAATTACGGTAGTATACTCGCGCCTATTCGGTTTGCCAGAGGGGCGAAACGGGGTGCTGTGTTAAAATGGGGTTGTTTGCGACGATGTGACGCGAGGTTTGTATCCGCCCTAGGAGCGGGCGACTGCGGCGGGAAACGTGCCGGGATTGGCAAGATGGGCAATTATTCAATTTTGCGCCGCATTGAGACGGTATGATGCCGTTGATACCATCGTGGTCGAGCCGACCCAAAGTCGCCAGCGCATTGGCCCGATCCTGACAAGAAGCGCTGCCGCCAAATCGGCAGGTGGAGTGGAATGAGCGACATTGCTATTCGAGTCGATAATGTTGCCAAGACCTATCGCATCGCCAAAGGAAGGTCGGCAACCAAGTATAAGTCACTGCGCGATGCCTTGGCGATGGCCATGTGGGCGCCGTTTCGGCGATTGCGTGGTTTGCGCGGGGATGCAGATACTGAGACGTTCTATGCGCTGCGCGATGTGGGCTTCGAGGTGAAACGCGGCGAAGTGCTTGGCATTATCGGGCGCAACGGCGCCGGCAAGAGCACGCTGCTGAAGATCCTCTGCCGTATTACCGAACCGTCGGCGGGCAAGGCATGGGTATACGGCCGTGTGGGCAGCCTTCTGGAGGTGGGAACTGGGTTTCATCCCGAACTGACGGGTCGGGAGAACATCTTTCTCAACGGTTCGATCCTCGGCATGAAAGGGGTGGAAATCAAGGGGAGATTCGACCAAATCGTCGATTTCAGCGGGGTCGAGCGATTCCTGGACACCCCGGTTAAGTATTACTCCAGCGGCATGTATACGCGGCTGGCGTTTTCTGTGGCCGCCCATTTGCAACCGGAGATTCTGGTCGTGGACGAGGTTTTGGCCGTCGGTGATGCACAATTCCAGAAGAAATGTCTTGGTAAGATGGGGGAAGTGGCACGCGGCGGGCGGACGGTGCTGTTTGTCAGCCACAACATGCCGGCGGTCGAGAGGCTTTGCACGTCGGTGCTTTACCTCAACAAGGGTCGGGTGCAGGAGCGCAACGCCGACGTGCGTGGCACCATAAGCCGATACATGATGGGAACGGGGGAAGCGGACTCGAGCAACACGTGGCTGGGCGACGGGCAGGCGTTCGACAACCGCTGGTTCGTCCCGACACGTTTTGCGCTGGTGGACGCGGAATCGCGGCCGCTGGGTACTCCGGTCCGCAACGACGGCGACATTTTTGTGGAGATTGACGGAGTCCTTCGCCAGCCCGATCCAACGCTCCAAATAGGTTATACAATTGCCACGGAAGACGGTACGCTATTGTACGAGAGTTTGACGACCGATCTGGCGGAGTCCGATTGGCCGCGGCTGGTTCCCGGACCTGTGCGCGTGCGCAGCAGGATCCCGCCGCATTTCCTTAACGAAGGAGACTACCGCCTTGAGTTATTCGTCGCTCTTCGCGGCGCCCAGTGGATCTGCTGGCCGTCGGTGAATTCACCGGCCATCCGATTGAGCATCCAGGGCGGGTTGAGCGACTCCCCCTATTTCTTTCAGCGCCGTGACGGAGCGTTGGCGCCGATTTTCCGGTGGGAACAGATGCCGATCGACGGCGATCGTTTGCCTGCCGGGATGAACGTGGCTATCTCCTCGACGGGGATCTGAATCATGGCCGACTGGCCCGTGAGTTTGCCCGGTGTCCTCATCTGCCTGTTGCAGTGGAGGTGCGCCCTCTGGCAAGCCAGCCGGCGCCAGAGGTCGGGGGCGAAGCCATGAAAGTCGAGAACGTGAGCTTCCTCACGGCCCAGTTTGGCGCGTTCGAATGGGTGGAACACTGGGCGTCGCAGGTTCGCAGGACGGTTCCAGCCGGCATAGTGGCGGAGTTGGTCGTCATCAATCAGGACCGGACCGAGGAATCGCGTGAGGAGCTGAAGCGGCGAATACCAGGGGTGAGGGTTTTGGAATACCCTCGCGACGAAGCGATGTTCCAGGCATTGGGCCACGACCACCCGACGAGCCTGAATCGCGCCCTGCAGGATGTAAGAGGCGACTGGGTTTGCATCATGGATTCCGACGCCCATCCAACGCGCGTGGCGTGGTTTGAGCGAGTCTGCGATCTGCTGGATACCCACGACGCGGTTCTGGCGCAAGATTCAGGCAACCCGGGTTTGAGCCATCCGTGTTTCATGTTCATGCGAGCGGCCCACGGACGTGAAGGACTGCGATTCGATGCCGGTATTCCCGGACCTGGCGCCGATACGGGCCGCCTGGTGGGGAAGCAATTGGTCGCCAATGGACACAAGGTTTATCTCGCCCGCTCAAGAGGGATGTTCGGGGGGATGTGGGGCGACCTGTATCTGGAATCGATCTATCACCACGGCCATGGCAGTTTCCAATTTGCGGGATCTCGCTTGCAACAACAGGTGACGTGGCGGGACAAATTCTACCGGGATCGCGTTTTGCGCAAAAGGCGATACCAACTATCGCCGATCGAGAATATGTTTGTGCGAATTCACTGGGCGGCTCGCGGTCTGAAGACTGTTGCCCTGAGGCGGCTGCGAAGCGTCACGCCCGCGGCGCGTTTGTCGAAAATGAGCGCTTGACCTTGGCAGGTATCGTTGCATGGGCACATGGCTGGTGAGTTTTGCAGATGCCGTCTTCCGCCAGTCCCAGCGACGGCAATGCGCCAGCGCGATCGTGCATGGGATCGCGAACATCCGCGCCTTCGGCCCGCGCGACCTGGCGGGAGATCCGTTCTACGAAGCCCATCGCGATATCTTTTCCCGTCGCCGCGGCGCGGGGTATTGGCTCTGGAAGCCACTGCTGATCCGCCGGGTTCTGGCCGAAATGCCCGATGGAGATACACTTCTCTATCTCGATGCCAGCGTCGAGGTCATCGACTCAGTCAAGCCGCTGGAGGTACTTGTCGCCAACAACGGCGGCGTGGTGCCGTTCCGCCTGCCCGGGAGGAAGATCGGCAACTGGACCAAGCGCGACTGCCTGATCCTGCTGGGGTGCGACTCGCCGGACTATTACGAGCAAGAGCAAGTTTGTGCCACGTACCTCGCCCTTGGCAAGTGCCCGGCGGCGGTGGAATTGGTCGATGAATGGCTGGCCGCCGGCGGCGACGCGCGGGCGATCACCGACGATCCAAACGTCCTGGGCGAGGACGATCTGCCCCTGTTCGTCGAACATCGCCACGATCAGTCAATCCTGTCCCTGCTGGTTCGCAAGCGACGGCTGCCCGTCTATCGCAATCCAGCGCAGCCGCCAGAGCCGGAATCGAACCCGGCGCCGCCGCACGCGGACTCGCCGTACGGGCAGTTGTTCAACCATCACGGGCAGCGCCGATTCCCGATCAGCACCATCCCCGGCCGTGTTGTAAGCCGCGTGCGCCGATCTCTTGAGCGGACAAACCGCGTGCGCAGCATGTTTCCTGCCGCCGCCCTGCGGCCGTTCATCGACCGCAACCGCAAGACCCTGTCCTCCGTGCCGCACTGGATTGAGGACTCGGTGTATGCGAATTCGATATTTCATTACGGGCTGCCGGAGCAAGCTCGGCCGTTCATCGACATGCCGATCGCGCCCGATGTGACGTATTCCGATGCCCTGATGTACCTGAGCACGTTCCTGACCAAACCGATCCATTATCTTGAGATGGGCGTCAGCGTGGGCAAGAATTTTGCCCAGTCGCTGCACGCATTGCAGAACGCGACGCTGTGTGCCCTGGATATCGAGGAGATCAATCCGACGCTGGAGAAATTCCTGACCTCAAGGAGCGTTACGGAAATCCCGGACCCGATTGCAAGCATCCGCAAAGCTCCCGTGCGCGTCAGCGACTATGCGTTTCCATCCCGCAGCAACACCGTCCGTTATATCGCCGGCGACGGCATGCACGAGATTTCCTGGCAGCCTCTGGCGGGGAGGAAGTTCAACATCCTCTTTTCAGACATGCTGCACGAGCCGGAGGGATTGCTGTTTGAAAACGAGATGATCAAGAAGCTGGATCTGATCGACGGCGACGAGTTTGTCATGGCGTGGGACGATCTGGGCGGGACGATGGAAGTGGCGTTTCGCCGCATCGCCGCCGATCTGCGCCGCCGGTATGGCCAGTTGCTGGTGACGACGGTGCCGGTGCGGGGGTGGCTGGGGCGAAACGAATTCCATCACAACATCGGCTTGGTTTTGAAGCTGCCGGGTTATGCCGCGAGTCTTTCGCCGAAATTGGCGGGCGCTTTGCTCCGCCACGATCAGGGTGTGCCGGGAAACGCGCCGCGGGAGTGAGAATGGTCTACGGGCATTTTCTGAAATATCGCAGGAACATTCACAGCCAGACCGGCGAGGACGGCGTTATCGCGGAATTGCTAAAGCGGCTGGGGATCAGCTCCGGGTGGTGCTGCGAGTTCGGTGCCTGGGACGGCAAACATCTGAGCAACACGTACGCTCTGATTGAACAGGGCTGGCGCGGCGTGTTTATTGAAGGCGATCGCGCCAAGGCGAGCGAGCTGGAGAAAACCGCCGCCGAGCATGGCGGCCGGCTCATCCCGATCTGCGCATTCGTGGAGCCGGCGCCGGGTCCAACCTCGCTGGATTCGCTTTTGTCCGGTACGCCGATTCCCCAGGAATTTGACCTGCTCAGCATCGACGTGGATAGCTGCGATTACCAGATCTGGAAGGGGCTGACGAATTATCGGCCCAAGATCGTGGTCATCGAGATCGACTCGAAATACGAAGCGGGCGTCGAAGCGATCTATACGGCAGAAGGAATGCCGCGGACGACGAGTTTCCTGTCGATGTTGAAGCTCGGACAATCCAAGGGATATACGCTCGTCTGCCACACGATCAACATGTTCTTCGTGCGCAATGATCTGATGGACAAAGTCGGTTTGCCGGAGCGAGATCGCCTTCATCCAAAGCGGCTGTTCATCTACAGCCAGATTGCGCCCAGTACGCCGGGCCAGTGGATGCGCAAAATCTGGTGCAAGTTGATCACGCGGTATTGAAGCCGCACCGCGGTTGCGAGCGAAATAACTCAGCCGGACCTGCGTTTTACTCGACCGGATCATAATGGCCACGTGGCTCGCGAATTTTGCCAACCGACCGTTCAGGAAATACCAGCGGCGGCTGCGCGCGACCGCGGCGGGCCACGGCATCGACCATATGGCGATGTACGGCATGCGCGACCTGAAGCGCGATCCGTTCTATCACGCCCATCGCGATCTATTCGCCTACAAGCTCCGCGTCGGCAACTGCCTCTGGAAACCCCTGTTCATCAAGCGAACGCTGGCGCGCATGCCCGACGGCGATACACTCCTCTGGTGTGACGCCCGCGTCGAGATCATCAGCTCCGTCCAACCGCTGGTCGCCCTGGCCGAGTCCAACGGCGGCATAGTGCCATTCGTCGTCCACGAGCTGTTGATCGGCAACTGGACCAAGCGCGACTGCCTGATCCTCCTGGGCTGCGACAGCCCGCGGTATTACGAACTCGAGCAGGCCAACGCCGCTTTCATCGTGTTCCGCAAGTGTCCGGCGGCGGTACAGTTCGTGGACGAATGGCTGGCCGCCTGCACGGATGCGCGCACGCTCACCGACGATCCCAACGTCATGGGCAAAGACGATCTGCCCCTGTTCGTCGCCCACCGTCACGACCAGGCGATTCTCGCGCTGCTGCTGCGCAAGAAGGGAATCACCCATTTCCGCGATCCGTCGCAATATGGCAACGAGTACCTCAAACCCCGCCCCGGCATCGACGAATCCGCCTGGCCGTGGCGAAACTCGACCTATCCCACACTATTCAATCATCACCGTCGGCGGACGATTGAATACACCAGGCTTCCTGTCACCGCGGTGAAGCGGCTTGGCGAGTTTATCCGTGGCCGATACCGCGCTCATGTGATGTTCCCGCACGGGGCGATCAAGAGCACCGTCCAGGCCAACCGCAGGGTCCTCGCCGCCGTGCCCAGGTGGCTTGACGATGCGGTCTATGCGAATTCCATTGACAAATACGGGTTATCGCCGCAGGCCCGGCCATTCCTGGACCTGCCGCTGCCGCGCAGCCTCACATTTTCCGATGCACTGGTGTACCTGAGCACGTTTCTGACCCGGCCGGTGAATTATCTGGAACTGGGAGCGGGCGTGGGAAAGAACTTTGTGCAGGTTCTGCATGGTGTGAGGAACGCATCGCTCACAGCACGGGACGCCGATGGGATCAATCCCACACTCGAAAGAATGTTGGTGCGGCAAGGCGAGGTTGAGATCCCCGATCTGACGCCGGGCATGCGCAATCTGCCCATTCGCGTAACGGATTACACCTTTCCCGCCAACAACAACACGGTGCGTTACGTGACCGGCGATGGGATGCGAGAAGTCACCTGGCAGCCTCTGGTCGGAAAGAAGTACAACATCATTTTCACGAATTTTCGCCACGCCGTTCACCGCCAGCTCTTCCTGCACACGATGATGAAGGAACTGGATTTGATCGACGGCGACGAATTCATCAAGGTGTGGGACAATCTGGGCTCGCAGGAGTACATTGCCTTTCACGGCATCGTCCAGGACGTGCGCCGCCGTTATCGCGACGTGATGGTGACGACCGTGCCCATGCGCGGCATGCTCGGCCGGCACGAAAGCCATTATCGTGTCGGGCTGATGCTGAAACTGCCGGCCTACACAAGGTACCTGCCGGCACGATTGCTGAATTGAATTCTCCGATGGGAGTGAGACTATGGCCGTTTGGCTTTTGAGTTTTGCCGATGCCGCCTTCAAGGGATCGCAGAAGCGATTGTGTGCCAGCGCGGCGTCGCACGGTGTGGATCATGTCGTGTCCATGGGGATGAGCGACCTGAAGCGAGATCCGTATTACCCCGCTCATCGCGACCTTTTTGCCCGCCCGCGCGGCATTGGCAACTGGCTCTGGAAGCCGCTGTTCATCAAGCGCACTCTGGCGCGTATGCCCGACGGCGATACGCTGCTCTATTGCGATGCCGGCGTCGAAATCACCAGTTCGGTCAGGCCGCTGGTGGACCTGGCCGAGACAAACGGCGGGATCGTGCCGTTTGCGCTGACTAATCTGCTGATTTGCGAGTGGACCAAACGCGATTGCCTGGTCATCCTGGGATGCGACAGCCCGGAATATTACCACCTGGACCAGACCAACGCCGCGATCATCGTCTTTCGCAAGTGTCCCGCCGCCGTGGCGTTCGTCGACGAATGGCTTGCCGCCTGCACCGACGCGCGCACGCTCACCGACGATCCCAACGTCATGGGCAAGGATAATCTGCCGGAGTTCATCACCCATCGGTGGGACCAGTCGGTACTCTCGCTGCTGGCGCGCAAGAAGGGAATTACGCATTACCGCGATCCGTCGCAATTCGGCACGGCCAACCTCAAGCCGCCCGCCGGCGGGGATGAACAATCCTGGCCGTGGCGCAACTCCAACTATCCGACCATCTTCAATCATCATCGCGCCAGGTCGAGGGTTCTCAGCAAGCTGCCCGGCCTCTTCATGCAGCGCGTTGGTGAGCGCATCGGCAGCCGATACCGCGTCACCCGCATGTTTCCCTCCCGTGCGATCAAGCCAATCATTCAAAACAATCGCAAGACCCTTACCCTGGTCCCGCGGTGGATTGAGGATGCGGTCTATGCGAATTCCGTGTTTCAATACGGGCTACCGGAGCACCACCGGCCGTTCATCGACAATCCAATTCCGCCGGATGTGACCTATTCGGATGCGATGATGTATCTCGCCACGTTCCTCGCCAAGCCGGTGAATTATCTCGAACTGGGCGTCAGCGTGGGGAAGAATTTCGCCCAGTCGCTATATGCGCTGAAGAACGCATCGCTGACGGCTCTGGATATCGAGGATATCAATCCGGCCTTGGAAAAACTACTCACGCGACAGACCGTGACCGAAATCCCCGATCCCACGTCAAGCATGAGAAAGAATCCCATCCGCATCAGTGATTATACATTCCCAGCCAATGGCAATACCGTCCGCTATGTCGCCGGCGACGGAATGCATGAGCTTTCCTGGCAACCGCTGGCCGGCAGGAAATACAATCTCATTTTCTCCGACATGCTGCACGCCCCGCAGGGCCTTCTGTTTGAACACGAAATGTCGAGGAAGCTGGACCTGATCGACGGCGACGAATTCGTCATGGCGTGGGACGATCTCGGCGGCCTGATGGAAACAGTCTTTCACCGCATCGTCGCCGATCTGCGCCGCCAGCACGGCGAACTGCTGGTGACGATCTTGCGCGTTCGCGGCTGGATCGGCCGCAACGAGGGCTATCACCGCGTCGGCTTCGTGCTGAAGCTGCCGGCGTATGCCAAGACCCTGTCGCCGTCGCTGCTGGCAGCATTGCGTAAGTAGTCGCGGCATCGTATCGCGTTGACATGAGCATGCCGCCGGTCATTTCGATTGTCGTTCCCAATTACAACGGGGCCGCCACCCTTGCAGATA
>CAYQTE010000049.1:25247-36889 GCA_964420285.1 uncultured Tepidisphaeraceae bacterium | reverse complement strand
AGATTACCCGGCACGGCCGGCAGGGGCAGAATCCATGCGACATCCGGCGATTTGGACTGGAACGCGGACTCGACGATGAGCGTCTCGACGCCGTTGCGATGGATGATGATCGCCCGTTGCACGGGGATTGTCGGCAGAGTCGGATAGGCTCGCTGGGGGATGTAGACGCCATCGGCGACAGCGCTCGAAGCCAGCGCGAACATGGCGACCAGACCGATGCCGAGTATGTGAACGACGCGACGCAAGAGCGGGCCCATAGAGACTCCGTTTCTCAAGAGATGGCATTTGGACCGGACCGCCAGCGGCTACAATATCACGAATCGCAATGATCCAAAACCCTGCCAACCTGTTGCAACAGTCGCGCGGGCAGTTACCAGGCCGACCTCTGCGCCTTTGCGCCTCTGCGAGGGATATTCTTCCCTCCAACAGTTTCAAAAGCCGTGAACAGGTTAGAACCCTCGCCTCGGCTGGAATATACTCCGGCACCATGATGTCCCAGCGACTTGTCAGCGACCCGGCCCTGTTTCCCATCGCCGACAAAGTGGTGGCCGGTGAGTGGCTTGATGCGGCCGATGGCGAGGCGCTCTATGCCAGCCGGGATGTGCATGGGATCGGGCGTCTGGCCAACAGCGTGCGCGAGAAACTGCACGGGGATCGGGCCTACTACAATCGCAATCGACATATTAACTACACGAACGTTTGCGCCCTGTCGTGCAAGTTCTGCTCGTTCTATCGCAAGGCCGGCGAGGAGGGGGCGTACGAGATGCCGGTCGAGCAGGTGGTGGCGACGGCCGTCAAAGCCGCCGACGCCGGGGCCACCGAAATCCACATCGTCGGCGGGCTGCATCCGTGGCTGAAATTCGACTATTACCTCGAGATGCTCCGCGGCATCCGCGCGGCGGCGCCGAAGTTGCACATCAAGGCATTCACGGCCATCGAGATCATCCATTTTTCGCGCGTGGCCCGGCTGGATATCCGCCAGGTGCTCATCGAACTGCGTAACGCCGGCCTGGGCAGCCTGCCAGGCGGCGGAGCGGAGATCTTCGACGATCGCGTCCACGATGCGGTCTTCAAATCGAAGGTCCGCGCCGACCGCTGGTTTGAAGTCCATCGAATCGCCCACGAGCTGGGGATTTTTTCCAACGCCACCATGCTCTACGGCCACGTCGAATCAACACAGCAGCGCATCGGGCATTTCCTGCAACTTCGCCAGCACCAGGCCGATTCGCTGGCGAATCGGCCGGCCCATTTCAATTGCATCGTCCCGCTCAGTTTCATTCCCGACAACAGCGAACTGGGCGAGTTGCCCGGCCCGACGGGATTGACCGATCTGAAAACGCTGGCGATCGCCCGGCTGATGGTGCCGAACATCCCGCACATCAAGGCGTTCTGGATCATGCAGAGCGTGGCGCTCAGCCAGGTGGCGCTGGATTACGGCTGCGACGACCTCGACGGCACGGTGGTCTGGTACGACATCACCAAACGCCAAGGCGCCGGCGTGCATCAGGAACTGCATGTGGAGGACATCCACCGCCTGATCCGCGAAACCGGCCGGATTCCCGTCGAACGCGATACGCTTTATCGGCCGATCCGTGCCGACGAGCGCGCTGCTCCCGCTCCCGCGTGATATGTCTGTCAACAATTGAATAGAAGAATATCCCTCGCAGAGGCGCAGAGCCGCAGAGGAAAAAGATTTCAGATTTGAAAATTTGAAATCGCAGGATTTCTGGTTCCTATCTCTGCGCCTCTGCGCCTCTGCGAGGGATATCTTCCGCTTGCTCCCTTCTGCGCGGCGATTGCAGGCCCAGCGCGACCGACACGATCACCGGAAGGAACAAAAGCACGGCGATGGCGGCGATGCCGACGGAGGGGCTGGTGGGGGCCATGAGCTGGGCGAGCACGCCGGAGCCGGGGCCGAGGAACATGCCCAGGCCGATCAGGGCTTCGTGGTAGCCGCCGTGTTCGGTGCTGCCGGAGCTGAGGACCATACCGAAATAGAGGCTGGCGGCGTAGATAAGTCCAAGCGCCAGGCCCAGGACGATCTGGCAGGCGATCATGGGGGCCAGTGCGGGGATCAGGGTGATGCCGAGAAACGCCAGCGGGAGAACCAGCGCGGCGGCCAGAAGCGATCTCGGCCGGGTGTGCCACCAGACCGTCGCGCCCAGCAAGATGAACGTGAAGAATCTGGAGATCATCCAGACGCTGGCCAGAAGCGTGCCGAGTTTGCTGGGGCTGGCACGGATGACCGGCAGCGTGGGCATCAGGGCGCCGATGGAATAGATCACCGCCATCATGGCCGGCAGCGCCACGCGCGACAGCCGCATCGCCAGCGTGCGCACGGCCAGAAGTTCCGGCTCGGGGGCCGCATGCGCGGCGGCGGCCGGTGCGGTTTCACTGTTGATGTTGAAGATCATGAGAATGGCCAGAACGTGAACGGCGGTGGGAATGAGAAAAAAGACGCAGGATGCAAAGCGCGTGAGGATCGTTCCGATCATGGCGATGGTCAGCGCCCCGCCGCCGGACCAGACCAGGTTGTAGACGGAAATTCGCCGCGAGAGTTCCCTGGCGGCGGCGGTGCCGGAGACCAGGCTTTCCAGGGCGGGCCATTGTGCGGCGTGCAGGAGTGTATAGAGCACGACGATACCGGCGACGACGTGCGGGTTTGGCCGCCAAACGCATACCAGCGGCAGCAGGGCCAGGGCGATGTTCAGCGCCACCAGCAGCGTGCGCCGGCCGATGCGCCGGGCAATTCCGTTGGCCGACAGAGCCCCCACGACATACACCACGCCCTGGGCGGTGGCCAGGAGCAGGTTTCGCCGCATCTCCCACCCAAAGCGGGCCTGGGTATAAAAGAAAATCCCGGACACCATGAGATTGGCGCCGAATGTGGCCAGCAGTTCCGTGGCATAGAGGCGAAGGAGTCGGGTTTGCATCACCCGCTTTTCATCGACATTCACGATGGGGTTCAATCAGCAACTCAATTCGAGCTGATCTTCGGCGGCCAGGTGGATCGGCGCGGGGCGGGCAGGCGGATTTCGCTGACGGCGGCGATGATGCGGTGGATGCGGCGGCGGACGTCGCTTTCGGCCAGCAGGGATTGCTTCAGCGGGATGTCGTCCAGCAGATTGAACGCGATCAAATCGGCCGCATCCGGTGTGGATATCGTGCCGCCGAGGCAGCGATCCAAATGCCGGGCGATTTCGGTGTTTTGCCACTGGCCGTGGCGGAAAAGTTCTCGCAGGCGGGTGCGTTCGGTGGCCAGATCGGATTCCTCGGGGATCGATTCAGGGGCCGGCGCCAGTTGAGCCAGCCGGAACGGATGCCCGGCCCGCTCGCCCACGACAAGAGCCCGGACCCGACCCTGAAGGAGCAGATTGTACCGGCCGTCGGGGAGTTGTTCGTGATTGAGAATGGTGCCGACGCAGACGACGGGATCGATGGGCGGATGGCCGTAATAGTCCTTTTCCCAGCCGGGCAGGAGCAGGGCCATGGCGATAAGGCTGTCATGGGCCAGGGCATGGACCATCATGGCCTGATAGCGTTCTTCGAAGACGTGGAGGGCGATGACGGCGCGGGGAAAGAGTACGACATTCGGCAGTGGAAAGAGCGGAATGGCGGGTGCAAAATCGTGTTGCCCGGGTGAATTGCCCATGACAATTGGATCATAGGATCGACGGTGAACGAGGACAATGCGGCGCGCAGACCAGCCAAAGCGGCGACGGATGACGACCCGTCGGCCGTGGTTGCGCGCACTACACCCCCGTGAGTCATCGGGGCTTATCTGAATGTCCGAAAAACGAGACCTTCGCTCAAATCGGCGTAATCTAGATGCCGCGAAGTTCACGTTCGGCGCGATACCAGTTGTCGGCTTCCGAACCGCCGGTGCCCGAGCAATGAATCTCGAACGCTCGCTTGGCGATCATTTCATGTGTGATGACCTTTTTCGGCGCAGGAGCTGGGGCCGGATTGGATTTCGGGATCGGCGTGCCCCGGGCCGGGGTCTGTTTGATAACCGCCGGGGTCACCGGGGTGGAGGAAGACGGCTTTGAATACTTGGCCATGATAAGAGACTCCTTTCGCAAAACCTTGTGTATGCTTGAGTTAAGCATCCATGCGCTGGTTCCACGGCGCTAGCAAGGCCTTGCATTTACCAGACTTTTCGGTCCAATGCAAGTTGCCAGCCTAGCCCAAGTTCAATTAAATTGACACGGGAAAAATCACTTTCCGGCGAGCTTGGCGCGCAGGATGGGATTGATGACGGCCGGATCGACGCCGTCGCCGTGGGCCTTCATGAAGGCGCCCATGGCTTGGCCGAACTGCTTCTCGGTGAACGTGTTGGCTGCGAGGAACGCCGTCACCAGGGCTTCGGCTTGCTCGCCGGTGGCCTTTTTCGGCAGGTATTCCTCGACGACGGAAATCTCGAAGTCGAGCTGTTTGACTTCGGCTTCGCGATGATATTGAGCCATCTCCTCGCGGGCCTTGCGAAGTTTTTTGGCATAGGCGGCGACGGCCTGCTCGGCGGTGGTCGGTTTGGGAGCCATGTCGATGACTTTGACGTCGCTGATCAGCATGCGGATGACCGAGAGCTTGTCCTTTTGACCACTCTTGAGAGCGGCTTTCATGTCATCCTGAAGGCGCGATAACAGATCCATGTTTTGCTCCGGAAGGAACTTTCGTGTAGGATACGCGGGAACGAGGGGCTTTTCCATCGCATCCGCGGAGTTTGGCTGAGGCCAACGGAATGGAATTCCGGTTGCGGTATTCGTAGATAAGCCCGAAATCCCACAACGCCGGACGGATGCGGAAAACGATCCGCTTGCTCCGGCCACGAGTGCGCTACATGACGATGACTGAACCGCTTGAAGGAATCCTGGCCATGACCGACGAACGTCAGGATGGCCAGCTTCGTGACCCTCTGCATCCGCTGCGCCAGGTGCGCGGCGGCGTGCTTGTGCATCGGCAGATGATCCGCGATCTGCGGCTCAAGCCCGGACTCATGCTCCGCGGCGACCAGCGCGGAAAACATCTGGGACACGTCGTCTCCATCGAGGGGCGAGATCCCGATGAATGGGCCGGCAAGACCGCCCTCTACGACGGCACCGCTCTTGATCCGCAGCCGGTCATCAAGCTCGAACACAATCCCGCCGAATGCACCACGCGCATCATCGACATGCTGGCGCCGGTTGGGTTCGGCCAGCGCGGCCTCATCGTCGCACCGCCGCGCACCGGCAAGACCATCCTCCTGCAAAATATCGCCCGCGGCGTCCATCACAATTACCCCAACGTCCAACTGGTCCTCCTCCTGGTCGATGAACGGCCGGAGGAAGTCACCGATATGCGCCGCAACGTGCCCGGCCAGGTGTTCGCCAGTTCCAACGACAACACCGTCGAAAAGCACCTGGATCTGGCCCAGCTTGTCATCGAGCGATGCAAGCGGCAGGTCGAGTTCGGCGCGGATATCGTCGTGCTGCTCGATTCCCTCACGCGGCTGGGCCGGGCCTTCAATACCGGCGGACCCAGCGGCGGGCGCACGATGTCCGGCGGCCTGGACAACCGCGCCCTGGAAATTCCCAAGCGGCTTTTCGGCGCCGCCCGCAAGATCGAAAACGGCGGCAGCCTTACCATCATGGCCACCTGTCTCATCGACACCGGCAGCCGCATGGACCAGGTTATCTTTGAGGAATTCAAAGGCACCGGCAACATGGAACTGACGCTCGACCGCAACCTGGCCAATCAGCGCATCTGGCCCGCCCTGGACATCTGCGCCAGTGGCACGCGAAAAGAGGAACTCCTGCTTCCGCCGCGTGATCTGGCGGCCGTCCGGTCGATCCGCCGCATGCTGATGAACATGAATCCCACGCAGTCGATCAAGACGCTGCTGGAAATCATGGGCAAGCAAAAGACCAACGCCGCCCTGCTGAACGCCGTGCGGGTGTGAATCGGCTCTGTATGTCGTTGGCTCGACAGGTGGACTATTATTGGAAAGACATGGATGGCCGTCGGAATTGCGGAGGCGACATGCGACAAATTAAGGACTTTGTGGACACAGTCTTTATCCACTATTCCCAGGATGATGGTTGCTGGATCGCACACAGTCTGCGCACGGATCAGGTCGGCACAGGCGCGGACATGGGCCGTGCCCTGGCTGATCTGATCACCGCGGTCGATCAGGTGTTTGAGCTGGCTCAGAATGATGCGACGATTCAAGTCATGTGCGAAGCCCCAAAGGAAATTCAGGACCGCGCGGCGATGGGCAGGAAGCTCCCGAGAGAGTTCTTCGAGGTGGCTCACAAGATTGCTCGCGGTGAATGGCCTGCCGAGGTCACAATCACCGCGGACAATGACGCGGAATTTACGGCCGAAGTCGCGGAAGGCATTCGTTAAACTGGCATGTCGCAGCCGCAAGTCAAATGGGGTGTGCTTGAACGGTATCTGATTCGCCGCAACTTTGTTATTACCAGCAGCGGAGGCGATAAGATCGTCATCGCACCGATCGGATATCCGGGGGAGCGTCGAACGGTCCGCATCGGCCATACTTCTTGCGGGCGGCCGGGGTTTCAGGTGAAGCCCGTATACCTGTCGCAGATCAAGAATCGGTGGGGAATTACGATCGACGATATCCTGGCGGAGTAGCGGATCGTCCTGACTTTGCGATTCCTGCCGCGTCGCGCGCCACACCTGGCTCATTGATTCTTAATATTTCGAGGATAACGATGGAATGAATAAGTGATTGTGGCCGTGCTGTCGATACGGCCATGCCAACAACGGCCATGCCAACAAAGGATCTGCATCATGAAGAGAATTCTCGAAACGATCATCTTGGCAACCTGCCTGGTGCTGGCCCGTTGGCCGATGGGGGCGCTGGCGCAAAATGCTCCGGCCGCGGCAAAGGTGGGCGAACAAATCCCATCGGAAGACGCCGTCCTCAAGGACTTCCATTCTCTGGGTCTGATCGATGGCCATGTGAACATTTTCCGCTGCGCCTGCCCCGTGCGCGACATCGCCGGCGCGATGGCGACAACCCAGCCCACCGACGCCAATCTGGCCGCCGCCAAGGCCCGCTTGCAGCGGCTTTACGATCTGGGCATTCGCACCGATATTTCCTTTCAGAGTGCGGTTGGTGATGAGGCCAAGCCCGACGAGTCCACCCGCGCTATCGCTCTGGAAAAGGCCGCCGCCGCTCTGGTCGGCTTGAAGTTCATCAATGACCCGATCGTCAACTCCGGCCCGCATTCCCTCGAGGACATGACCGATGCCCAGGTCATGACTCTCCTCGATACCGAGAGCACCAAAATCCTCTCCAGCGCCCGCGACGGCGGCGTGGTATTCCACTGCTCGGCCGGCCACGATCGCACCGGCATCGTCGCCGCGTACATCCGTATCAAATACGAACACTGGCCGGTCGATCAGGCCATCGACGAAATGCGACGACTCGGTCACAACTGGCCGAAATACTCCAGCAACGGCGGCGTTTCCTCCTGGGATGAGGATCATCTCAAGGCGATCGCCAAGCTGCTTGCCGCGCCTCCGGCCGCCAACTGAGCCGGTCCAGCCCCATCGTCCGCCAGGCGCTGCGGCAGCGCCCCGATAATCCGCGGCAACTTGGCAGTCTTGCCAGTCCCTGCATATGATCGATCGCGTCAGCGATAGCGGTGGCTGTTTGCGCTTCGGGAGCGGATATGGAATTTCGGCGGTTCGGAAACTCAAAGCTTGAAGTCTCGGCGATTAGTTTGGGATGTTGGATTTTCGGCGTGGACTGGTGGGGCCATTATTCCGACGATCGAGCCATCGACCTGATGCGGTTTGCCTACGACAAGGGGATCACGTTTTTCGATAACGGCGACGCCTACGGCAACGGCCGGGCCGAGGAACTGCTCGGCCGGTTCCTGACAACTGTGCCCCGAGACAGCGTGCAGGTCGGGAGCAAATTCGGCTACGATTTCTATTCGGACCCCGGTGTTCCCGGCGGCCATCAGGAACGCCGGCAGGATTTCTCGCCGGCGTTCATGCGGCGGTCGCTGGAGCATTCACTGAAAAGGCTTGGCGTCGAGACCATCGATCTGTACATGGCGCACAACATCAAGTTGCCCCAGTTTCGCGACGATCTGTTCGCTGAATTGGAGCAAGTCCGCGCGGAAGGGAAAATCCGCCTCTGGGGCGTGTCGCTCGGCCCGGCCATCGGTTGGCGCGAAGAGGGCATCAACGCCTTGCTCAACCACGGCGCCAAGGCCGTGCAGACGGTATTCAATCTCTTCGAGCAAGACCCCGGCCGGGAATTCTGCGAAGTGGCCAGGTCGGTTCACGGCGGCGTGATGGCCCGCGTCCATGACAACAGCGGAATCCTCAAGGACAAAGTCAGGCCGGACACGAACATCGGCCCCAGCGATCATCGCAAATTCCGCGACGAGGCGTGGAAGACCTTCGGCATCAGAAAGGTCGAACGCATCCGCCCCTACGCGGCCGACTTGGGAATGAATATCCACCAGTTCGCCTGCAAGTGGCTGCTTATGGAAAAGGCCCTGACCAGCATCACCGGCACGTTTCTGGACGAAGCGGAGATCGCCGAAGCCTGCCAGGCTGTCGATAAGCCGGCCATCCCCCCCGCCGTTTTGCGCGAGCTGGCCGATGCGTATCGGAAGGATTTTGATATGGGATCGGAGGCGCATCCGTGCGATCTGAAAAGCAGCAGCGATCCGAGCGGCCGGGTACGCAGCCAGTACATCCCGCCGCCGGTTCTCATCGCCTGAGATATGTCGTGCTGCGGCATGATGGGATCGACCATCCGCATCTGGACCTGATGGTCGAGACATCGCCGGATTCGCTCTTGGGGACATGGCGGCTGGAGACGTGGCCGGTGATCGGCGAGATCCCCGCTGTCCGGCTGGCGGACCATCGCCGTCGCTATCTCGATTACGAAGGTCCGCTGTCCGACAATCGAGGGTTCGTGCGGCAAATTGAATCGGGAGATTGCGACTTGGAAATCGAAGGCAACGAAAATTGGAGCGGTCCGGAAATCTGGCGACTGAGCCTGCACTCCGTCGCTGCCGTTGTGAAATTGACTCTTGCCCGCGGCCCCGCGGGTTGGACGGCCGCCGGCACCGTCCCGCCGCCCAATCATGGCCCGCCCAAATAAAAAGGTGCCGTGGAACTCTCGGATTCCACGGCACCCAGGGAAGGAGGATCGAAACTGAGATTTATACGTCGATCCAACGCGCAAGGTTCGCCGGATTGAAAATTCCCGTGAAAATTCCCGTTCAATTTTGCACGATTCGCGGCTGCGGCAACCAGTGCATGCAGCGCACGGCGGCCGTGATTGGCGGGAAAATCTCTTTGAATGCCGCTTTCGCGATGTTACAACAGGCATGCGTTGCGGATGGTCGTCATAACCGCCACAAACGGCATGAACTGCAAATCAAATGAACCAGTAAATATCAGGAGATCGCAATATGTCAGACAACCCCACACTCACGACATCGGCCGGCGCACCCATCGCCGACAACCAGAATTCCCTGACCGCCGGACCGCGGGGTCCGCTGCTCATGCAGGACTATCAGTTGCTCGAGAAGCTGGCTCACCAGAATCGTGAGCGCATCGCCGAGCGAACAGTCCACGCCAAGGGCTGGGGCGCCTTCGGGACATTCACCGTCACGCAGGACATCACGCGCTATACCAAGGCCAAAATCTTCTCCCAGGTTGGCAAGAAAACGGAGATGCTCGCCCGCTTTTCCACCGTGGCGGGCGAGGCCGGCGCCGCCGATGCCGAACGCGACGTGCGCGGCTTTGCTCTCAAGTTCTATACCGAAGAAGGCAACTGGGACATGGTGGGCAACAACACGCCGGTCTTCTTCATCCGCGATCCGTACAAGTTCCCCGATTTCATCCATACACAGAAACGGCATCCCAAGACCAACCTGCGCTCGCCGACGGCCATGTGGGATTTCTGGTCGCTCTCTCCCGAGTCGCTCCATCAGGTGACGATTCTCATGTCCGATCGCGGCCTGCCGATCGGCGTGCGGCACATCAATGGCTATGGCAGCCACACCTACAGTTTCCTGAACGCCAAAAACGAGCGAGTCTGGGTCAAATTCCATTTCAAAACGTTGCAGGGCCACAAACACTGGACCAACGCCGAGGCCGAGGCCGTCGTCGGCAAGACGCGCGAATCCACACAGGAGGATCTCTATTTCGCGATCGAGAAGGGCGACTTCCCGAAATGGCGTTTCTTCATCCAGGTCATGCCGGAAACCGATGCCGAGAAGGTGCCATACAATCCCTTCGATCTGACCAAGGTCTGGCCGCATCGCAATTATCCGCTGATCGAAGCCGGCCTGATGGAGCTTAACCGCAACCCGGAGAATTACTTCGCCGACATTGAGCAGGCCGCGTTCAGCCCGTCGAACATCGTGCCGGGGATCAGCTTTTCGCCGGATAAGATGCTGCAGGCGCGGATCTTCTCGTACGCCGATGCCCACCGTCACCGGCTGGGAACTCATTACGAGTCGCTGCCCGTCAACGCGCCGAAATTCCCAGTGCATACCTATCACAAGGACGGGCAGATGAAATTCATGCCCAGCAGCCCCAACCCGGACGCCTATTACGAGCCGAATTCATTCCACGGCCCCGTCCAGCGCCCCGAGTTCGCCGAGCCGCCGCTGAAGATCAGCGGTGATGCCAATCGCTACGACCACCGCGCCGGCAACGACGATTACAGTCAGCCCCGCGCCCTGTTCAACCTCTTCGACGCCGGCCAGAAGTCCCGGCTCTTCTCGAATATCGCCGCGGCAATGCAGGGCGTGCCGGACAATATCATCGAGCGTCAACTCGGCCATTTCGCCAAGGTCCACCCCGACTACGCCGCCGGCGTCCGTGCGGCACTGGCGGCGAAGGCAAGGAAATAAGGCCGAAAGACGCGAGCCTTTCAAACCAGAGAATCGGGGTCAATGAGCGCCCGCACTCGCTCCATGACGTCGATCAGAAAATCGTCATCGTCGAGTTTGGCCACGAAAGATGCGTTGCGGTCGCGGTAGTCGAGCGACCGGACTTGCTGTGGATACAACCAGCCGTCCCGCTCAAGTGTGGAAATCGGAGGCAGCTTCACCATGAGCTGCTGGCCGGCGAGCCTTTGTTCCGCATGGTATTTGGTTGTTCCCGGCACCACGATCGTGAAACCGGTCGCCTTGGAGAACCGCGCCGTGCTGATCACCAGCGCGAAGTGCGGGCCGGTCAGTTCATGGCCGGCTGACGGCGAGAGGTTCAAATGGATAATGTCGCCTCGCTCGGGATGATAGGTGTGGCTGCTCAAAGAAGTTCCCTGCCGACCCTGTCCGGGATCAACTCGGGACCGCATATCTCAGGCGTGACGCCCTTGAGAAGTTCTTTTTCAGTCCACTTCCTGCGGGCCTTGGTTCGGCGGATCGTGATCGTGTCACCTTTGACCCGTACTTTCACGGATTCACCCTCTTTGAGCCCAAGCTGGTCGACGCCCTCCTGTGGAATTCGGAATCCCAGGCTGTTGCCCCAGCGTGCGACCTTGCTGACCTTCTCAATAATTCCGTCTGCCATGACGCCTCCGTAAGGATATACGTAGGATACACTCCAATCGGCCCTGGGTCCAGCGATAGCGAATTGGGGGCGACTTCTTC
>CAYQTE010000049.1:0-25147 GCA_964420285.1 uncultured Tepidisphaeraceae bacterium | reverse complement strand
GATACACTCCAATCGGCCCTGGGTCCAGCGATAGCGAATTGGGGGCGACTTCTTCAGCACCGTGCATATCACGGCAACTGGATCGCGATGAAACCAGACCTGCCGGCCGTTTGGGCGCACAGTATCAATATCGGCGTCGGACACCGCATTTCCTCGCAACACCAATATAGACGGAGCGGCGGGGACGGTTTGTCTATTTCTTCTTTTCCCGCTGGTTGGCGAGGTTGATATACGTCGGCTGCGTCGGGGGCAGGTACATGAGCTTGCCGTCGATGACTTTGAGTTCGACGACGTTGATGGCAGTGCCGCCGCCTGCGCCGCGGCCCCGGCCGGGCGTTGCGGCCGGCGCGGTTGTGGGTGGAGTGGCGGGGGCGATGAGATCGGCGGGCTGGGCGGTGATAGGGGCAATGGCCCAGTTGATATTGGCATTACGGCCGGTTTGGCCGCCGAAATAGAACCACCAGGCGCGGTCGCCGCTCACGACGCAATCGCCGTGGTTGCCGATCAGCACGCCGTCCTGCGGCTTCCAGTGGGTGCAATCGTCGCTCGACCAGACGCCCTGGCCGGACCAGGTGTCGGCGATCAGCCAGTATTTGCCCTGCCAGTGGATGCAGTCGGGGCCTTCGCCGTTGCGATCGGTGACGGCGTTGCCTTTGGCTTCCCATGTGCTCAGGTCTTTGCTATCGGCGTAGCAGAGGGCCATGGGCTTTTCTTCATCCTTGTAGAACATGCGCCAGGTGCCGTCGGGGAGTTGGTACAGGCAGGGGTCGATGACCTTGTTGGATTTCAGGTCGACCTTGGCGACGGTGTCCCACTTGATCCCGTCCTTGCTGGTGAGGTGGACGATTTCGCGAGGGTGATTCCAATCGTCAAAGATGCCCGGAACGTAGGCGAGGAACATGTGATACAGATCCTTCACCCAGACGACTTCCGGCGCCCAATAGGTGTAGTCCGTGGGGTGCTGATCCTGGCCGTAGGTGATGTCGGCCGTGCCGATGTATTTCCAGGTGACGCCGTTGTCTTCAGAGGCGGCCATGCCGATCTTCGTGCCGTGGATCAGTGCGATGCCCTCGCCGCGGCGCTGGGTGTAGTACATGAGCCATCGTTTCGATTCGGGATTGTAGACCAGCACAGGGTCGGTCGGGTCGTCATAAACCGGATCGCGAAAAAGCGGCCGCGGCGCGGGCTTGCCCAACGACCCGGCCGGAGCCGATGCCGCTGCCGCCCCCGCAGGCGCCGTCGCGGCAGGCGGGGCGACAACTTGACCGACCGCGAAACTGACCATCGCCGCAAACAGTAACGCGAGTAGTATGGGCCTGCTCATTTGATGATCCTCATCTCCCCCACATCCAGCAAATTCTCGACCAGTTTCCTCACGCTCGCTACCGACCGCGCCGTTATCCTACCGACCGCAATGCGGTTGACCAGCGACGGCGGCAACTGCCGAACCTCGGATGGTTCCAAAACGACTGCCGGGTATACAAGCTTCCGCCCGCGAGTCAGGCCGACGACGGCCGCGTGCGTCGCATCTGATCCCCGAAGGCTCGCTGCCGCTGGCGCGTTGAATCCAAAACACAATTGTCCGTCAATTTTCGCTCAAGACATTCAGCACCATTGACGCCCCCCGGTGCCGCGATAGGCTGGCAGGGATAAGGAGGCAGCCGCCGATGAGCAATGCCTTCGCGACGGATTTGTATTTGGGGCTGGCCGCTAGCACGACCGGCAACCTCTTCTTCTCTCCAATCGGCATAGAAACTGCGCTCGCGATGATCTACGCCGGCGCGGCGGGCAACACGGCCGTGCAAATGGCAAAGGCGCTCCGTTTCACGCTGCCGCCAGAAAAGCTCAACGCCGCATACGCCAAGCTGCTACGGGCCCTCAACAGCGAGCCATCCCGCCCGCCGTCCGGGCTTCATGCCGCATTGGCCAGATTGCTGCGAACCGTCAACAGCCCGCCGCTATCCACGGGCGCCATCGACGCGTCCGGCACGCCAATCAAGGCCTACGAACTGGCGATTGTTAATGCCCTTTGGGGGCAGAAGGGTTATGGATTCAAGCCGCGTTTCATGAAGCTTCTTCTGCACAGCTACGGAGCGGCGATCAACGAAGTCGATTTCCGGACGAACAGCGAGCAAGCCCGCCAATCGATCAACGACTGGGCAGCCCGGCAGACAAGAGACAGAATCAAAGACCTTGTTCCCGAGGGTGCTCTGGACGTCCTGACCCGCCTAGTGGTCACGAATGCCGTCTACTTCAAGAGCACCTGGGCTGACAAGTTTCCAAAGTACGCAACGAGAGACGCGCCATTCAAGCCCTCCGCGGACCGATCTGTCAGAGTGCCGACAATGCAACTAACGCATACCTTCCGATATGCCGAGAACGATGGCCTCCAAATGCTTGAAATGCCCTATAGCGGCCGCGCGCTTACGATGGTCATCCTCTTGCCAAGACGCCCCGATGCTCTCGGTGGTGTCGAGAAGAATCTGACCGCTGAAAATCTCGCCAAATGGGCCACGGCGGCAGCGGCTTTGACAGTTGCCGTGTCCGTGCCAGGATTCAAGATTTCCCGCGAGGTGATGCTGTCCAAGGAGCTTGGCCGCTTGGGCATGATGGATGCCTTTGACTTGGACAAAGCCAATTTCTCCGGAATGGCATCCGCCGAGAAACTGCCCATCTCCGAGGTGATTCACAAGGCCTTCATAGCCGTGGACGAAGATGGCACGGAGGCGGCGGCGGCAACCACGTTAGATGTCACACTGGGCGCCTCCGAGCGCGAGAAGCCGAATGTCGTGGTCTTCAACGCCGACCATCCGTTCATCTTCCTTATTCGGCACAACTCCACCGGTGAGATTCTCTTCATCGGCAGGCTGATGAATCCGGAAGTGGAATAAGGCAACGGTCCGGTCGTGCGGCCGACGGATATTTCACGTGTGATAGTCCGCATTGATGCGGATGTATTCGCGGGAAAGATCGCAGGTATAGACAGTGGCGCAGCCGCTGCCGTTGCCGCAATCCAAATCGACCAGCACGCGATCGCTGGCCAGGCGCTTGCTCAGGGCGGCGGCATTGAAGGGAACCGGGCGGCCGTGGCGGAAGACGGGCGTGCCTTGTAGTCGCAACACCGATCTGTCGGGGTCGAAGCTGGTGGCGGAATATCCGGCGGCGGAGACGATCCGGCCCCAGTTGGGGTCGTTGCCGTGCATGGCACATTTCACCAGCGGCGAATTGGCGATGCCGCGGGCGATCGCGCGGGCATCGGCCTCCGCTTGTGCGTTGCGAACGTCGATCTGTACGACCTTGGTCGCCCCCTCGCCGTCGGCGGCGATCTGCCAGGCCAGCGAACGGCAGATTTCGCCCAGCGCCGATGCGAATGTGGCGATGTCTTTCTTGGCGCGGATGACCGGGCCGTGGCCCGAGGCCATGAGGCAGACGGTGTCGTTGGTGCTGCAATGGTCGTCCACGGTGACGGCGTTGAAACTGGCATCCGTGGCGTCGGCCAGCAGGCGGCGCAAGAGCGACGGCGCGATGGCGACATCGGTGGTGATATAGGCCAGCATGGTGGCGTGCGGCGGCGTGGCGGCCAGGCGCGGGCCAATCATGCCGCTGCCTTTGCACACACCGGCGATGATCGCTTTACTCCGGGCGATAGTGAATGCGCCGGCGGCCGATTTGCGGCGCGTGTCCGTGGTCATGATCGCATCGGCAAACGCCAGGGCGTGCTCGTGGCTGTTGCCGAGTTTTGCCGCGGCCGCTGCGATGCCGGCCGTGATCTTGGTCATCGGCAGGAGATGCCCGATGATCCCGGTCGATGAGGGAAGCACCTCACCAACTTCGCAGCCGACGGCGGCGGCGGTTTGACGGCACATGGTCAGCGCATCTTTACGGCCCTGGGCGCCGGTGCAGGCGTTGGCGTTGCCGGAATTGACGACGATCGCGCGCAGGCGGCCGGCTGCTACATGATCGCGCCCGACGATGACCGGCGCGGCGACGACGCGGTTGGTCGTGAAGACCGCGGCAGCGCTGCAGGCGGCATCGGCCACGAGCAGCCCGACATCCGGCTTGCGCGTCGACTTGACGCCGGCATGGATTCCAGCGGCCGTAAATCCGCCGGGTGAGAGCAAATGCAGTTCCGCCATAACGCAACTCCGTGGAAAGTCGCGGAACAATACCGCAACGCGATGCGCGCGTCGAGACCGAAGAACCCTCACCCCAACCCTCTCCCTGAATACAGGGCGAGGGGGAAGAATAAGAAAGCAGGCGATCGCGTCACGCGCGCCGGCGACATCACCGCCGCTTCACCTGGGCCGCGACTTTCATGGGCAAACCGAACAGGTCGATGAAGCCTCTCGCGGCCGTCACGTCGTAACCTTCCATCGAGAAACTGGCGAGGTTGGCGTCGTAGAGGCTGAACGGGCTGGTGACGCCGGCGGCGGTGGCGCGGCCTTTGAAGAGCTTTACTTTCACCTTGCCGGTGACGTTGGCCTGTGTGTGGTCGACAAAGGCCTGGAGCGACTCGCGCAGGGGATGGAACCATTGGCCGTTGTAGACCAGTTCGGCGTAGCGCTGGGCGACCAGGAGTTTATAGTGGTACGTGTCGCGTTCGAGGCAGATTTGCTCGAGGGCTTTGTGGGCTTCGTAGAGGATGGTCCCGCCGGGCGTTTCGTAGGCGCCGCGGGATTTCATTCCGACCAGGCGGTTTTCGGCCAGTTGGGTCTGCCCGACCGCGTGCTTGCCGCCCAGTTCATTGAGCGTGAGCACAATGCTGTGGCCGGGGAGTTTTGAGCCATTGAGCGCGACGGGGTTTCCGGCCTCGAAATCGATCTCGACGTACAGGGGCGCATCGGGGGCTTTGCTCACCGGGACGGACATGATCCAGAGATCGTCCTTGGGCTCGTTGGCGGGCGATTCCAGGTCGGCGCCTTCGTGGCTGACGTGCCAGAGGTTTCGGTCGCGGCTGTAGATCTTCTTCCTGGATTGCTCGACGGGGATGCCTCGCTTGTTGGCGTAATCGACGGCGCTCTCGCGGTCGCGCAGCTCGAAGGCGGTGTCCTTCCACGGCGCGATGATGCGCAGATCGGGCGCCATGGCCATGTAGGTCAGCTCGAAGCGGACCTGGTCGTTGCCCTTGCCGGTGGCGCCATGGGCAACGGCATCGGCGCCGGTGTCGCGGGCGACGGCAACCTGGTGCTTGGCGATGATCGGCCGGGCGACGCTGGTGCCCAGCAGGTAATCCGCCTCGTACGCCGCGTGGGCCCGGAGCATGGGAAAGCAGAACTGCTCGGCGAACTCCTGCCGCAGGTCTTTGATGACCACCTCATCGGCCCCGCTGGCGCGGGCTTTCTTTTCGATGCCGCTGAGTTCGTCACCCTGGCCGAGATCGGCGGCGAACGCGACCAGCTTCACGCCGGGGTATCGCTCCTTGAGCCAGGGAAGAATGACGCTGGTATCCAGTCCGCCGCTGTAGGCCAGGACGATCTTTCGTGGGTTGGGCGGGGTTGTCGTTGTGGGCATGGTCTCTCCGTAAACTCAGTGTTGCAAATCCGGCAAAACGGGAATGGTACAAAGGCGCGGGCTGGTTTGGCTATGGCCTGGGGGCTGATGGCGGCGCCGCCGGCGGCGGGGGCAGTGGTTGACCGGGAGTTGCCCCGGCGACCGGCGCGTCCGTGGCGGCCGTGGCGGCGTCGTCCGTGGTCTTCTGCGTTGCAAGCTGATGGCGGACAAGTTCCAGCCGCTGGATGACCTGATCCATGTCGGCCGGCCGTTTGGACGTCTGCGTCGCGACCATGTCCATGGTCAGCCGCGACAGGGCCGCCGGGACGCGCGGATTCAGTTCGCTGGGGGCGGGGATCGTCGCGTGCAGGACGAAGTTGTACCCGCCCTTCTTGTTGATCGTGTACATGGTCGGGATATTCCGGCCGGTGAGAACCCAATAGAGCGTCGCGCCGAGATTGAACACATCGGTCTGGATGCTGATGGGTTTGCGGTTGACCTGTTCGGGGGCGATGTAGTCGGGAGTGCCCTGGATGCGTTCCTTGGTCGTGCCGATCTTGCAGGCCTGCCCGAAGTCGATGATCTTCACCAGCCCGGTATCCGAGCGCAGGATGTTGTTGGGCTTGATATCGCAATGGACATATCCGGCCTGGTGGAGAGCTTTGAGGCCCTGAGCGGCCTGGGTGAAGGTATCGATGATGTCGGGCATGGTGGACGGCGGGCGGATTTCCAGGGGCGTGCCGTCGAAGAGTTCCATGACCAAAAAGGCCTCGGTGACCTTGATGAGCATGCTCTTGTTGATCTTCAGCTCGTAGCTCTTGCGGAGATTGGGATGGCTGAGCTGTTTGGAGACCTCGAATTCGGTCTCCATCTGCTCGACGAAGCGCAGGTCTTTGGGATCGGCGCGGATGACGTGCTTCAGCGCGTAGATTTGTCGCGTCTGAGGGTCCATGACGGCGTAGATGACGCTACGCGCACCTTCTCCCAGACGCTCCAGGACATCATAGTGGAGGAGTCGTTGTGCCATGCAAGGTCGCCAGGCGGGTTCGATCCGTCCGGGCATGAATGTTATGCATCCAAGCCACGAAAGCGATAGCGGGTGGTATGAACAATATAAGGACGATTAAACGCCCACCCGACATACGCACCGGCCGTTCGCCCTGGCGTACTCAACATATCGACATGGCTAATCGCAACGCCCGCCGGCAGGCACCGCCCGCCCCGGCCGCCGCGTCTCGCCTTGTCGTTAAGGTCACATTAGACGATTGGCGCAGATTAAGCAAGGAAATTGCTCACGGCGTTCCCATCAGGGTCGTCATCGTCTGCGTATTGACGGTGAGGCCCGCCACGCCGTTATTGACGGGGATCTTGTCCAGTTCCTTGATGCCGCGGGTCTTGTCCGTGACGTAGACGTGCAGTTCCTTGATGTTGGCCGGGACGCCGGTCAGGACCAGCGGGCGGGTCGGGCCGTCGTTGACCATGTGCAGCGTGAATGTCCCGGTGGCCTTGTCCAGATAGGCACAGGGGAGGAGATTGGTCTTGTCATTGGTGATCGGCAATGCCAGCGAACCGGCCGGGGTCATGTCGAGTTGCTTGAGCTGATAGAAACGCATTGCGGGCTGAAAACCGGTCGTGGCGTTGCCGGTCAGGATGGAATAGTTCTCGGTAAGCTGCCACTGGAGGACGCTGGCGACCTGGGCAACGCGGCAGATGTTGATGTACAGGCCGATCTCATCCTGGGCATACCACGGCTCGGCGAAGATGGCCGAATAGCGATATCCGTCCGGATCGGTGCCGCCTTCGCCGACAAAGACCGGAACATTGAGCTGCTTGGCGGCCGCTCCCCAGCGGGCGAATTGTTCGTTTGTCCCGCCGCGCCAGGAATGGAACGAGACCGCGCCGATGTATTTGACGGCCTCCGGGTCGGCCAGTGCCACATCGATGAAATGGATCGGTGTGGGATCGGAACAATCGCCCAGGAGCATTTTGGTTACAAGTCCCTGCGAGGCGAAATACGCACCCAATCGCTTGATTGCGTCGCAATGTTCCTGGGCATTCTGCAGGACGTTGATGCCCATATCGGATTCGTTGAAGCTGAAGAGTTTGGGCTCAGCGCCGTAGTTGGCTTTGAGATATTTGAGATACGAGCCGATGGCCTTGCATACGTCATCCAACTTGGCGGGATCGAGTTTACGGCCGACGCCGGGCCCGCCGACGCCGCGCGTGCCCTCCGGGCCTTGCAAGAGCGCCCATTGCGGGGCCTGCCAGACGCTGATGATCATAGGGATGTTTCGCTTGGCGAGGGTCTGGGCCATTTCCATCTGCTGGCGGATATTGGAATTGAGGCTGGCCGTGGGCGTGTTGCTGGGATCGGCGGTTTGGTTGGGCTGCCACTGGTCCAGGGGCATGGCGACGCGGCCCCAGACCACGCGGAGATGGTCCAGATCGTATTGCACCTGCGGCGGGTCTTGCGGACTTTGCAGCCGGAAGTTCCCGCCCAGCCCCTCGAACGCCCGGCCGGGATTGGCGGGATCGACGGCCAGATGCGCGGCGGTGGCATCGACGTCGCCGGTTGCGGTGATCGTGAACTTGGCCTGAACCGATTGATTGGCGGCGAGGTTTCCGGTTGCGAGAGTGATGCGGAGATCGAAGTCGTCGGTATGACGGATGGGATCATCGCTGATCTGGATGTCGCGGGCGTCGGCGAAGATGACCTCAATCTGACGATGCGAGCCTATGACAGTGACGCTCTTTGCCGACCCGCCGAGGTAGACGTTTTCACCAATCGGGCGCGTGGTTGCCAAGGCGGCTTTGCCGGACGCGTTATTCGATGGCGGTGCGATCGCCACTGAAGCGCCCGCGAAATCCGCTCGCGGGAGCAGCAGATCATAGTAGAGACCGCTGAGATTTTGCGCGGTGCCGGTGGTGATCTGGATATTGACGGTAATTGCCTCTCCGAGATGACCGATCCTGCCGACCAGAGGAAGCTCATTGACAGGCTCAGAGATGGTTTCGCTGGGAGAAACGACGGTGGTGCCAGCGCCGTCATCGGTGATGGTCTGCGTGAAACTCAGGCCCGCCGCGCCGCCCCGCCCGCCGCGCCCTCGGCCGCCGCCGGCGACTGTGGGGCGGGTTGTGCTTCCGGTGGGGCCGAAGTTCAGCCCGCCGGCCGTGATCTGGTTGGCGCCGTCGCGGCGGAAGGTGGGATTGGTGACAAGTTCCCGGCCGGACAGGGCGGTCTGCGTGCCGTCGGCGCTGACGGCGCGGATGCTCGATCCGAAGGCCATAAGCTGTCCCTCCACGCGGATGCCGCGGAGGCTTCCCCAGCCCTGCACTTCCGCCCCGGCCATCGCCGGCCCCGCGTAAATCAGCCCGCACGCCACAACGCACATCGCCGCCAAAATTGAATGTCGATGGGTATTCATAGTGTGCGAAATGTTACCAGTTCCGTCCGCTTGAGCGAAATAGTCGCGGTTTGTTCACGGTGCCGGCGGGCGCCCGATGCAAGCGGCCGCCCTCTCTTTCCCCCTCCCCTGGTATTCCGGGGGAGGGTCGGGGTGGGGGTTCGCCGTGGCGAGGTTCCGTTTGGGTCAAGCGACAGAGCGCCGCGTGAAGAACCCCCACCTCACTCCTCCCCCGGAGTACCAGGGGAGGATGAAAAGATGGCAGCCCCGAAAGATCGGACACTCTCCCTTGGAACGCCGGAGAGCGGCTGCTGGAGTCGGCCCGAACTTCCGGGCACACTACTGCTCTCTGTACCGCCTTGAAAGGAACAGACCACGATGCAGACCGCCAAAGAACTCTTCGGATCGTCATTGATATCGCCTCGCGCAGAACCACCCGCGCCCAAGGACATGACCGACTCATGGATTGCCGAGCGGATTTCCGGCGGGAGTTTCGTGGATATCGGCGGTGTCGGCGTGGATTCGATCAATGAACGCGCCACCTTCGCCAGGGCCCGCGGGGCATCGCCTTGCATCATGGCGGATATCCGGCCGCGGGACTGGCATACGTGGGAGACCTTCCGCCGCAAGGTGGCTGACGCCGGTGTCGAAGGAATCGTCGAGGTGGATTGCGTCGATGTGCGAAAGCGAGAGTCGCTATCGCGAGTCGGTATTTGCGATATCGTCCATTGCACCGGCGTGCTGTATCACCTGCAATCGCCGGCCGAGGCGCTTTGGAACCTTCGCACCATCACCGGCCGGTTTCTGATTACCAACACGATCACATTCCCGGCCAGGGTGGAGAACGAGTTTGGGGAGGTCACTCTGCCGGATCATGGAGTGCTGTTCACGGCGGCCCTGAGCGAGCGCGACCGGCGGGTGCTGAACAAATACTACGGGGACAAATTCGGCTGGACGATCGACCGCGTGGCTCCCGATCCGGATATTGTCGTCGAAAGGCCCAAGTGGATCGAAGACGGCGAGCTGACCTGTCTTCCGGTCTGGTACATCTACAGCGAGCACGCATTTGCTTCGCTACTGCGCACCTGCCGCCTGAAGGTAATCGACCAGTGGGTCTGGAGGGAGCACAGCCATCAGGTGCTCTGCGAAGTGATCAAGTGACGCGGGATGGATTGCCGGTCTGGCGGCTCGGCGACTGGTTCGCTTTCTCACCAGTCGAGCGTGCCACGCCAGGCTTTGGTCAGGTCAGCCACGGAGATTTCCAGCAAATGGCCGGCGGGAGTATGAATGGCAACGCTTGGCGTGGTTGTTGTCGTTCCAAGTTTCGTCACCAGGCCCGAAGCGCCGATCCGCTCCTGCAGATGCTCAATGGAAACAGAGTTGGATAACTGGACCAGATAACGCCCGGGCGATTCGGCAAAGGCGAATTGATCGCCCATGATCTGGAGTCGCAGGCGCAGGCCCAGGCCCGATGCGATGGCCATTTCGGCCGCCGCAACTGCAATGCCGCCGTCGCTGACATCGTGGCACGCCGTGACGCAGCCGTCGGCAAGAAGGGCGGCGACGGCGCGATGCAGCCTGGCCAGATCGCCCGGCGACGGATTGCTCGAGGCGGGGGAAATCACGGCGACTTTCGCATGGACGTCGAACTTGAGATCCATGGTCACGCAACGGCGCACGTCGTCCAGCACGGCGATGGCGCTGACCAGCATCGTGTTGGGGATCTTCAGCACATGGCCGGTTTCCTGGTTGGTGAACTGGTTGTGCAGCGAGTCCTTGCCGCTGATGAACGGGATGCCGTAGGCCAGGGCGGCGTCGTGGCAGGCCTCGGCGGCGCGGACCAGTGTGCCCATTGCCAGTTCATCATCGACGCTGGGCCAGCAGAAATTGTCCAGCAGCGCGATGCGATCGGGATGGGCGCCGACGGCGACGACGTTGCGAACCGCTTCATCGACGGCGGCCAAAACCATGTCGTACGGGTCGGCGATATTCGGTTGCAATCCGCATCCGATGGCGACACCGCGGAAACTGTCCAGCCGCGGCCGCAACACGGCGGCGTCGCTGGGACCGATCTGCAACGGACCCGTCAGCGGTTTGATCACCGAGCCGCCCTGAACCTCGTGATCGTACTGGCGGATGATCCAGTGCTTGCTGGCGATGTTGGGCGATGCCAGCAAATTCAGGAGACGATCCCTGAACTGGTCGATGGACAATTCGCGCTCGACGGCGGGACTGGCCGGCGGCGCGGTGACGACCACGGCGGATCGCGACGGACTGGGCAGCCCGTCGTGCAGGAATTCCATGGACAGCCGCCCCACTTCCTGCCCGGCGTAGCGCAAGACAAGCTGGCGGTCTTCGGTGCCGAACGTGCCGATGACGGTGGCTTCGACGTTCTCGTCGGCCGCCAGTTGCAGCAGTTCCTCGACGTGTTTTTTCGGCACGGCCAGCACCATGCGCTCCTGGGCTTCACTGATCCAGATTTCATCGTAGCGCAGCCCGGCGTATTTGAGCGGCACGCGATCCAGATCAACGCTGGCGCCGGTCTTTTCGGCCATTTCGCCGACGGCGCTGGACAGGCCGCCAGCGCCGCAATCGGTGATGGCGCTGAACAGCTCCCGATCGCGAGCGGCCAGGATGACGTCGGCCACCTGCTTTTCGGTGATGGCATTGCCGATCTGAACGGCGTGGGAGAATTCATCGGCGTGCGTGTCGGTAAGCTGGGCGGAACTGAAGGTTGCGCCGTGGATGCCGTCGCGGCCGGTGCGGCCGCCCACGACGACGACGGCATCGCCCGCGGCGGCGGCCTTGCGGATTTTGTCGCGCGGGATGAGCCCGACGCAGCCGCAGAAAACCAGCGGGTTGCCGAGATACCGGTCATCGAACCAAACGGCGCCGTTGACGGTGGGAATGCCCATGCGGTTGCCATAATCGCGCACGCCGGCCACGACCTGTTGCAGCACGCGCTTGGGATGGATCACCCCGTGGGGCAGCGGCGAAGATTGATCCGGCAGCGCGACGCAAAAGACATCGGTGTTGGCGATGGGCTTGGCGCCGAGGCCCGTGCCCAGAACATCGCGGATAACCCCGCCGATGCCGGTGGCGCTGCCGCCGTACGGCTCGATGGCGCTGGGGTGATTGTGCGTTTCGACTTTGAAGCAGACGCCGAACAGTTCATCGAAGGCGATGACGCCGGCGTTGTCGGAAAAGACCGAGAGGCAGAATTCGCGGCCGGGCGTTTCGCGCGACATCAGCTCGGCCGTGGACTGGAAAATCGTCTGGCGGATGAGGTTGTCGTAACGACGGGTGGCGAGCGTCTTGCCGGCCGGATCGCGCACGATCAGATCGACGCTGCTCTTGAGTGTCTTGTGGCCGCAATGTTCGCTCCAGGTCTGGGCGAGCGTTTCCAGTTCGATGTCGGTGGGCTCGCGCTGCTGCTGGCGGTAATAGGTTTGGATCGCCTTCATCTCGGCCAGCGAGAGAAACAGGTGGGCCTCGCGGCTGAGAGAGGTCAGGTCGGCGTCCGACAGCCGGCACAACGCAACACGGCGAAGTTCCAGCTTGTAGTCGCCGACGGATTGAAATTGGCCCGGCAGGAACGCTTCGAGATAAACCTGCTCGATCACGCCGTTGGCCAGCACGCGAGACGCCAGGCGCAAAAGCGTATCGCGATCGATCGTCCCGTCGATGAGATACGCCCGGCCGGTGCGGACTTCATTCACGTGCAGGCCCAGATCGCGCAGAGCGGTGGCGGTGCTGGCGGCGACCGGGTCCATGACGCCGGGCTTGAAATGGATCTCGACGCGGCTCCTGCCGGAATCATCTGGCGGGCGGGTCATGTGCGTCGCGGTTTCGACAATGGGATCGGCCAGAAGACCGCCGGCCGCCGCCGTGACACGATCGGTCGGGTCGGGGCTGTCAATGAGAAACACTCGCGAGGTCGTGATGGGGCCGACAGTGATTCCCACGTCGGCAATCTGTTTGCGAAGCGAAACGCCGGTCGGATCAATCTCCTGCCGGCCGCACACGTCGAAGCGATAGATCATGGTCCCGATTGTACGCGCCGGCGGTCGCAAGGCATCAGGCGGCGCACCAATTCTCGGTGGACCAATATCGGGAATCCTCTGCGCCGCTGCGCCTCTGCGTGAGATCGCCTCTCATTCACCGCAGCAGATCGATGATGCCCAGCGTTCCCAGCAGCAGGCTGATGACCCCGTTGATCGTGAAGAACGCCACGCCGGCCCGGCTGAGGTCATCCGCTCGGACCAGGGCTTGTTCGACGATAAGCAACCCGATCGCGATGGCCACGCCGATGGCGAAGAAGATTCCCAATCCCGGCGAGGTCGCGGCGATGGCGATGAGCACTCCCGCGCACGCCGCATGCGTCAGGCGGCTCACCCAAAGGGCACGGGCGATCCCCAATTTCGCGGGGATCGAAAACAGACCCTGCCGTACGTCGCTGGCGTAATCCTGACAGGCGTAAATGATGTCAAAACCCGCTGTCCACAGCAGCACGGCCGCGGCAATCAGCACCGGCGGCAGGCGGATGTCGCCGCGAACCGCCACCCACGCGCACAGCGGCGCCAGCGCCAGTGATGAGCCCAGATAATAATGACACAACCGGGTGAACCGCTTCAGCAGCGGATAGGCGCTGACCCACACGAGCACCGGCACGGCGAAAACAATCGGCCACGGATTGCGATAGAGAACATCAAACAACGCGGTAACCGCGATGAACGCGAGCGCACAGGCGATCAAGACCGAAAGCACAAATCCGCGCGAAAGTCTGCCGGCCGGAATGGCCCGGGCGGCCGTTCGGGGGTTTTCGGCGTCGATCGCGGCGTCCAGCAGGCGATTGGATGTCATCGCCACCGTGCGTGCCGCCACCATCGCGGCGACAATCAGAGCGAGTTTCCCGATCAGCAGGTGGATTGGCTCATCCCGGCCGGCCATCACCGTCGCGAGGATCGCCCAGGGCATGGCGAAGATCGTGTGGCCGATCTTGATGTCGCGGGCGAGCAAATTAAACCGGCCCCAGATCGCGCGCGGCGCGGCGGCGTGAACGGGTGCGGAGGAACTTTGAGCGAAGGGGCTCATGCGTCGCAAGCATCCGGTGAATCGGGCCGGCCGCGAACGCTCGTCGGATCCCATCGCGTATCAAAGTCGTGCGCGATACCAATCAGATCGAGCAGTTTTCCGGCGACGAAATCGACCAGGTCGCACACGGCGGCCGGGGCCAGATAGAACCCCGGATTGGCGGGAGCGAGAATCACGCCGGCATCGCTGAGAATCTTGTAGTTGTTGACGTCGATGGGCGAGAGCGGCATCTCGCGATGGACGAGAATCAGGCGGCGGCGTTCCTTGAGCGTGACGGCGGCGGCGCGGCAGATGAGATTGTCGCCTGTCCCGTGCGCGATATTGCCCAGCGTGTTGCTGGTGCAGGGCACGATCACCATGCCATCGTGCAGGAAGCTGCCGCTGGCGATCAGCGCCCCGACATCGCGGTAGTTGTAAAGGGTGATGCCGTGCGCGGAGGTTCCGGCCAGGGCGTCCAGATCGATCGTCTCCATGCCCAATTCGTCGTGGAGCAATCGCTTTCCGTTGGGCGAAACGACCAGATGCACATTGACGCCGGCGGCAACCAGGCCCTGTATGAAGCGTCGCGCATACGCCGCGCCGCTGGCGCCGGTGATTGCGGTAACAATTTCCATACTCTGATTGTACACCGATCCGCGGCCGCCGGACGGATGTCGCAAGTTTCACCGGCTATGGATGTGTCGGCGGATGGGCCGTCGAGTTGCCGTTGAGCCCGCTGGTCGGCGGCTCACCGGCCACCTTTTCGGCCCTGGCGGCCGCAGCCATTCGCTCGGCCGGCTTGTCGGCCAGGGAACTGCGTTCAAGGATGAACACCACCGCCGCGACAACACTGGTCCACAGGCCGGTCTTGTCGCCTTCGGCGGTCTGGACATACGGCTTGGTCTTGACGATTTCGCCGGACATTTTGTATTGCTGTTCGCGTTCGTCCCAGGCCTTGTCGGGATCGAAGGGAATGCCCAGCGTGGTGGCAAGCATGGTGGCCGCCAGGTCTTCGACGAGGTCTTCGGTTTTCTTTTCGGTCATCCCATAGCCGTGATGCTCGGCGATGTAGCCGTGCTCGTGCGTCTTGGGAATGGCCAGGCCGATGCCGGCGCAGATGAGGCGGTTGGGTTCGTCGGTGGCCGTCTCGGCCAGGACGCAGAAGGTGATCTGCCCCGGCTTGAGGCGCGTGACGCCTTCCTTGACGGGGATGATTTTGCAGGTCGTCGGATAGATCGACGAGACGCGAACCAGATTCTGCTTTTCGATCCCGGCGTCGCGAAGCGCCAACTCGAAACTCATCAACTTCTGACTATGCCGACCGACGCCCTTGGTGAAGAAGCATTCCTTGGGCATGAAATCGTCGCCGTTTACCATCGACCGCCGCTCCTTTAAGGCTTACAAACGAAAGCCTTGGCACATGAGTTGCGCGGATTATAGCGGACTGTCCGCGCGGAGAAAGAGACAAAGAAAAAATAATCTTTCATCGCAGGAACGCTTCGGCCAGGCCGCCGTCCACCGCGATGATCTGGCCGGTCGTGCGGCTGAGCCGTTCGCCCAGCAGCAGGAAAAAGGCCTCGGCCTGATCGGCGGGAGTGATCGTGCTCTGCGTGAGATTCCTCCCGGCGTAGAACGACGCGAGCTTTTGCCGAAGCACGTCGGTCGATTCGGCTTCGGTGAACGGAACGTGGTACTTGGTCAGGCTCGAAATCACCCGGTCGCGCGGGAACATCGCGCTGCCCTCGACCACCGTTGCCGGCGCCACGCCGTTGACGCGGACCAGCGGCGCCAATTCGACGGCAAGTTCGCGGACCAGATGGCTGGCGGCCGCCTTGCTCGTGTCGTACGCCAGCATCCCGCGCTTGGCCACCACCGCGTTGGCGCTGGTCGTGATCACCAGCGTCGCCGGCAGGTTCTGGTCCCTCCACGTGATCGCCGCTTCATCAGCCAGAAGATACGGCCCGATGGCGTTGATCGCGAAGGTCACGTCCCATTTCTTGTCGGGAATGTGACCCGTCGTATCGCTGGGCACGGTGATCCCCGCCGTGATCGCGATCGCATCGATCCCGCCATACGCGAGAATCGCCGCATCGAGCATCGCGCGGATGCTGGAACGGTCGGTGATGTCGCACCCGCTCGCCATCGCCGGCCCGCAGGCCGACAGCCCGGTCCCCGATACGCCGATGCCGTGGCCGGTTGTCGCGAGAATCGAATCGGCCGTCTGGCGGGCGCCGGCTTCGTCGAGATCGGCGCAGACGACCTGTGCGCCCTCTTTGGCGATGCGGCGCGCCACTTCGCGGCCGATGCCGCTGGCTGATCCGACCACCGCGATGATTTTCCGCGCCAGTTCCTTTTCCGCCGGCATGCGCCGCAGCTTGGCTTCTTCGAGCAGCCAGTATTCAATATCGAACGCTTCCTGCTGCGGCAGGGCGACGTATTGATCGATCGCCTCCGAACCGCGCATGACCTCGACGGCGCAGTTGTAAAACTCGGCCGTCACGCGCGATTCGCTCTTGTCCTTGGCCCACGCCACCATGCCCAAACCCGGGATCAGCACCACGGTTGGATTGGCATCGCGCATGGCGGGCGAATCGGCACGGCGGCATCTCGCGTAATAGGCCGCGTAATCCGCCCGATACGCTTCCAGACCCGACGCGATCAACCGCTTCAGATCGGCCGGCGTCTGCTTTTGCGGATCCCACGGCACGTACATCGGCTTGATCTTGGTGCGCAGGAAATGGTCTGGGCAACTTGTCCCGACCTCGGCCAAACGCGGGGCATCGACGCTGTTCACGAAACGTAGAATCGCGTCATCGCTCTGCACCGTGCCGACCAGCCGCTTATTGCGGCTGACCTGCCCGCGCAGCCACGGCAGAATCGCCGCCCACGCCGCATCGCGATTCTTGGGGTCCAGCGATGCATATTTCGCGCCGCCAAAGGTCTTTTCGCCGCGATCGTGCGCTTCGATGTAGCGGGCGGCCTTCTCAATCAGTTCGAGCGACAACTCGTACACCGCCTTGTCATCGTCCGCCCAGTTGATCAGCCCATGCTGGCCGAGAATGATCCCCCTGGCCGATGGATGGGCTTTGACGATATCGAGCAGGATGAGTCCCAGATCAAACCCCGGCCGCTGCCACGGAGTCCAGACGACATCATCGCCATAGATTTCCCGCGTAAGTTTCTGCGCGTTCTTCGACGCCGCCACGGCGATGGCGGCGTTGGGATGGGTGTGATCGACGCACACGGCCGGCAGATAGGCGTGCAACGGCGTATCGATCGACGCCGCGCGCGGATTCAGATTAAAGGTGCAATGGGGATAGAGGCCGACCATCGCATCCTCGATGGGCGTCTTTGCTCCACGGCGGGGTTCGGCCTTGTAGCGGGCTTCCAGGTCGAGAAGCCGGTCCATGTACAACGACGAGAAATTTTCTTTCGTGCTGGTCCGCAGATCGCCGCCGGAGCCTTTGACCCACAGGACCGGGCTTGGTTTGCCGGTCATCGGATCGGGAAGCGCGATTTTGGAACTGGTGTTTCCGCCGCCGGTGTTGGTGATGCGCTGATCGGCGCCCAGCAGATTGGATCGATAGATGAGCCGCCCGACCGGATCAAGTTTGGCGGCCTGGGCGTCGTCCCAGAGATAACTGACAAATCGGTATTCTTGACTGTGCATATCATTCCTTGCGTAAATGAAATGTCGTGCAACAAAGGGGCGCGGCGATATGTACCGATGGTTTCAGGTATTTTCCTCGCGCTGGGGATGGGCGGCCCAGCCGAGTTTTTGCGCCAATGTCCGCCACTCGCGCGCATCGGGATTTTCCACCAGCAGCACTTCGTGCTCGCCCCGGCGGATGTGTACTTTCTCACCCACGTTCAGCCGCGTGTTCTCCTGGCCGTCGCAATAAAGCGCCGTGCCCTCGTTGACTTTGATCGCCGTGATGGCCAACGTCACGCTCGTCGCGACGACCAGCGGCCGGAACGACAGGCTATGCGGGCAGAGCGGCGTCACGCAGAACGCATCGACGTTGGGGCTGACGATCGGGCCGCCGGCCGACACGTTATAGGCCGTCGATCCGCTGCTGGTGCAGACGATCACGCCATCGCCGAAGTAACTCACGCCCGTTTCGCCGCCGACGCCGACGGAAAGTTCGATCATGTGAAACGGCGGCCCGGCGGTCACCACCGCGTCGTTGAGCGCCGAGGCGACAAATCGCCGCGCGGAGGCGACGGCATGGTGGTCCGTGGAATCGACGGCGCAACCGGCCGGAACCACACTGACATCAAGCATCGACCGTGCGCTGATCGGCAGTCGGCCATCGACAAACGCATCGAGATATTGCCGGAATTGCCGCGGGGTAAAGCTGGCCAGAAATCCGAGTCGCCCGTAATTCACGCCCAGAATGGGAATGTTGCGCCCGTTGAGCCGCCGCGCCGCGGATAACAGGGTACCGTCGCCGCCCAGCACCAGGACCGCATCGGCCGTCGCGGCGATCCCCGGCTCGAACTCCTGCGGCCGCACGCCGACGATCTGCGCCCGCTTTTCCAGGATCGGCACCAGTTCATCCAATGCCGGCCGCACCGCCGGTTTGCTCATGTTGGCGATGATCAGCAGCCGCATGCGTTACATCCGAGGCGAAAAGAACTTTACCGCAGAGACGCAAAGGGCGCAGAGAATACGCGACTCAAGACGGATCACAACCGGCCCGAATCCGCGGTTTCGAGCACCAGTCAATTGTCTCATGCTTCACGGAATCTGCTGTCTTCTCTGCGTCCTCTGCGTCTCTGCGGTTAGATAATAACGCCGCGGAAAGCGACCGGGTACACGACGGCACAGGACCGGACTCACTAAGGGCTGCTTTCTTTCGAACCTGACCCGGTTCATGGCCGACCCTTGCATCGGACCCGGCCGCTTTCCACGGCGGAACTTCGTTCTTTTACTCGATTTGCGCCCGCCAGCAAAGCAACGCGCGACTGGCGGCTTATTTCTTGGACCGATTGGGCATCAGAGCGGTATAGGGATTGTTCGCCGCGCTGACCGGCTGAATCTCGATCTTGCGGATCACCTGCGGCGTGGCTGGCTTGCCCGTTTGCTGATCGGCCACCGGCGTCGATCCGATCGCCTTCACCGCGTCCATCCCGGCCGTCACTTTGCCAAACGCCGTGTATTTCCCGTCAAGCTGCTTGGTCTGTGCGTAATCCAGGCAGATGAAGAACTGGCTGCCGGCGCTGTTGGGATCGCTGGCCCGCGCCATCGACAGCACGCCGGCCTCATGCGGATGATCGTTGAATTCCTGGTTCACATCGTATCCCGGCCCGCCCATGCCGGTGCCCGTGGGATCGCCGCCCTGGATTACGAATCCCTGCACAATCCGATGGAAATTCAGCCCGTCGAAATAGCCGCCGTCGGCCAGCGTCAGGAAGCTCTCGACCGTGTTCGGGGCCACGTCATAATAGAACGCCATGGTCACCGGGCCTTTGTCGGTGGTCATCACCGCGTAACGCAGTGGCTCAAGGTGATACACCATCGGCTCTTTTCCCGCGTTGGGGCTCACGCGTGCTTCGATCACGATTGGCGTGCCGACGATATCGCCCCCCGCCGCCGGAGTCGCCCACAGGACAAACGTGCCTCCCGACTTCACCTGCGGGAAGATCGTTGCGATATCCACTATCTTGTCCGGATCGACGGTGGCCGATCCCGTGGCGTCCAGCGACTTACCGGTGAAATCCGTCAGGTCAAGCTTGACGGCCTTGTCCGATTTGATCGTCACGTTGATCGGCTGGCCCCGTGGATACCACATCTTCTGCGGCATCACCACCGAAAACAGCAACGCGATCATTCCAACCACCTGTGTCATTCCCATGTTGCCTCCGAAAGGTATTTTGACGATCAACCGATCGTCGTGCCTCGTTTATTGCCCATCCGTCTGGTCGTCCCCTGCCGGCCGGTATTTCTCCGCGATCGACGCATCGAACTCCCGCAGCGAACTCTCGACCGGCCGACCGTGCAACGGCTGGCCGCATCGATAACACACCGCCACGGTTCCGGCCAGCATGTTCGTCAGCGCGTCCAGGGCCACGGCGGCCAGGATCACGATGAATCCCCACATCGTCATCCGCCGCCAGCCCGAAAGGGCAAGAAACGCCCCGGCCGCGATCGCCACAATACCGTACCCCAAAGCCGGTGGAAAATCCTTGCGCACATATAAATCCGCGCATCCGCATCGCGGGCAGTGCGGCGAAGGGGGCGAAGATTCGGTCGCATGGCTCATGGCATGGCTCAAGAAGGCATTCCCGCCGCTCTTGCCGGCGACAGGCCGCTGATCTCACCAATGAAGACCAACACGCTGGCCACGTACAGAATTCCCATCGCCGGCTGGTTCGAGCGACGCACGACGCAGTCGCGAGGCATATACACAAACAGCCCCGGCACTGCCAATCCCACCAGCCGCCGCACCAGGATATCAACGGCCCGCCGCCGCCAAAGCCCATTGATCGGCCGGCTGATGTTGTCTTTCGCCTTATGGAGTGGGCAACTCCCGCTACTCGGTATGAGGGGTCGGCGATGCCTGCCATACAGCGCTCCAGCGGCGTTTCGTGCGCCGTCTTCAGCGCCCGCGCAGCGCCACACAACACCCCGCGTACTCCACCGGCTCACGGCGCGGTATCATTTACCGCGTGGAATACCTACTGCGATGGCTGTTGAGGGCACTGACTGCGCTTTCGCTTCTGGGGCTCGTGGTCACGACGTTCGGCTCGGATTTGAACCGATGGATCGTGAATAGTCCGGGCCTGAGCGTGCATTTCTTCATGGATGATGACAACACGCCCGATCCAGTGCTGCAAATCTATACAACCGGGCACACAGGCGTGAAAGTTCCTTGCACCCCCATTTTCGTTTTGTCCGCGGCATTTCTGATTTGCCGAGCGGGCGACGCGACACGCCGCTGGACGCGCCGGCGGCACAAGGCCCGAACGGAAAGCCGCCGAGGTCTTTGTCCCACCTGCGGCTACGACCTCCGCGCCACGCCGGATCGTTGCCCGGAATGCGGAAACACGCCACCGAAGCAGATCTATATCGAGATTTCCGATCAAGACTTTGAACGCCTGAGCCAACTGCCATTCCGCCGCCCTGATGTGGCGGATGACGCCGATGACGACCTCTAATCCGCATTCGCCGCGAGATGTTCGACCTCCGGCGCGGAAATTATCCCCCAAACTCTTCCGCCCCATACCGCACCGGCCCCGGCTTTGATACGATGCGTTGCTTTGTTGGCCGATGGTCGGCCGGTGAGCGGTTGTGCCGCCGCCGGTGCCTCGGCGTGACGTGGAAGACCAGCGCGGATTGATATGTCCTATCGCCGATACACGTTCCCCTACTTCGCCCGACAGCCCGACGGCCCTGCGTGGAAAAGACGTCTGCGCGAAGTCATCGACTCCACGCAATTCGACCGCCACCCCGCTCCACAGCCCTGGCCGGCCATCGGGCCGATCTATTACATCCTCGGCCTCTACGAATCCACCTACAGCGGCAGCACCGAACTGCGGCTGGAATTGCGCACCCGCGGCGCTGGCGCCAAGAGCGCCTTTCGTAAATTGAATCTCCCCACCGCCTGCGTCTCCCGCGCGCCCGATCCCCTGGACGGGCAGATCCTCCGACTGCTCTGCGGCGCTGCCGGCCGCGCCGGCGGCTGGTACGGCGGCGAAGTCAAGGTGCCGGTCGAGGTCGTCCTCGATCCGCTGGCGCTGGCCGATGTCCTGCCCATGCTCTGCCGCACCAGCCGCCTGCACTTGCGCACCGATCCCCGCACCGTCGATCCCGCGCCCCTGATCATGGACGACGCCGGACCCTGGACTTTTCGGCTTTCGATCGTCCCCCTGCCGGGAACGGGCGCTGTGCAGTTGCACGGCCGACTGATGCGCGGCGAATCCGTCCTCTCCATCAACGACGTTGAACTGATTTATGACGGCATGCTTATCCATCGCGGCAAGGTCGCCCTGGTGGATGACGGCGGCGCCCCGGCGCTGGTGCAGGCGCTGCGCAGCGATCCCGAATTCCGCGTCCCCCGCGCCCAGCTCGATTCCTTCCTCACCGAATTGTGCCAGGTCGGCCGGCTCCCCCACGTCGAATTCGATCCCGATTTGAATATCGAATCGTCCACGGCTGCGCCCCGGCCACGACTCTTCATCCAGAAGCGATCGGCCCGGTCCGGATACTCCAACAGCGATCTGACCGCGACCGTCAGCTTCGACTACGGCGGAGTGCTCGAACCATGCACCAATTCGCGATCCGCCGCCGTCTTCGTCCAGGACAGCCGCCGCTTCATCCGCCGCGACGTCCAGGCCGAGGACGAATTCATCAAGCGACTGAAGGTCTTGAAATTCACCCCCGAATGGTCCGAAACCGGAACCGCCCGAGTGTGGGCGATCCGCTCATCGGTCATGCCGCCGGCCGTTGCTGCCCTGACAGCCGAAGGCTGGCACGTCGAGGCCGCCGGCACCGTCTATCGCAACGCCGGGGCGATCTCGATCAACGTCTCCAGCGGCATCGACTGGTTCGATGTCACCGGCGAAGCCCATTTCGGCGATACTTTCGTGCCCCTGCCGCGCTTGCTTCAGGCCATCCGCAAGGGTGAATCGACCGTCGTGCTCGACGACGGCAGCGTCGGCATGGTCCCGCAGCAGTGGCTTCAGAAATACCGTCTTCTGGCCGGCGCCGGCCAGGCCGAGGGCGATGGCCTGCGATTTCGCCCCAACCAGCTCGGCCTGCTCGACGCGATGCTGGCCAGCCAGACGCAGACCGTCTGGGACGAGGCCGCCGCCGCCGCGCGCTCGCGCCTGGCCCGGTTCGACGGCGTCGCCGCCATCGACGCTCCGCAGGGATTCGTCGGCACGCTGCGCCACTATCAGCGCGACGGCCTGGGCTGGATTCATTTCCTCCGCGAATTCCGACTGGGCGGTTGCCTGGCCGACGACATGGGTCTCGGCAAAACCATCCAGGTTCTGGCGGCCCTGCTGGAACGCCATCATCGTGCCGCCGGTGATGCCGACGAACCGCGCACCAGCCTCGTCGTCGTGCCGCGATCCCTGGTCTTCAACTGGCACCAGGAAGCCAGCCGTTTCGCCCCTGAGCTTCGCCTGCTCGACCATACGTCCACGGCCCGGGCCAATGATGCCGAATCGTTCAAGGATGCCGATATCGTCATCACCACCTACGGCACGCTGCGCAGCGACATCACCTGGATGAAGGATTATCCGTTCGATTACGCCATTCTCGACGAGGCCCAGGCCGTCAAGAATTCCGCCAGCCAAAGCGCCAAGGCCGTGCGCCTTCTCAACGCCCGCCATCGTCTGGCGCTCAGCGGCACGCCGGTGCAGAATCACCTGGGCGAATTGTGGAGTCTGTTCGATTTCCTCAATCCCGGCATGCTGGGGTCAAGCTCGATCCTGCAAACCGCCGGCCAGGGAAAATCGCTCGATCCCGAAGTGCGGACGACACTCGCCCGCGCCTTGCGGCCGTATATTCTTCGCCGCACCAAGGAACAGGTTGCCCCCGAATTGCCCGAAAAGCTCCAGCAGACCGTCTGGTGCGATCTGGGCCCCAAGCAGCGTGAGCTTTACGATCAGCTTCGCGACCATTATCGCCAATCGCTCATGGCCCATGTCGATACCCAGGGAATCAAGAAGTCGCAGATTCAGATTCTCGAAGCCCTGCTGCGCTTGCGCCAGGCCGCGTGCCATCCGGCCCTGCTCGACAAGGCCTACGCCAACGAATCCAGCGCCAAGATCGATTCCCTGCTCAACTTCCTCGATCAGACCGCGGATGAAGGTCATAAAGCCCTCGTCTTCAGCCAGTTCACCAGCCTGCTGGCCATCGTCAAGGCCCGCCTGGACGAGAAGAAGATCGTCTACGAATATCTCGATGGCCAAACCCGCGACCGCCAGCAGCGCGTCGAACGCTTCCAGAACGACGCCGATTGCAAGCTCTTTCTCATCAGCCTCAAGGCCGGCGGCCTGGGCCTCAACCTCACCGCCGCCGACTATGTTTTCCTGCTGGACCCCTGGTGGAACCCGGCCGTCGAAGCCCAGGCGATCGACCGCGCCCACCGCATCGGCCAGACCCGCAAGGTCTTCGCCTACCGCCTGATCGCCCGCGACACCGTCGAGGAGAAGGTTCTCCAACTCCAGGAAACCAAGCGCGACCTGGCCAACGCCATCATCGACGCCGACAACAGCGTCCTGTCCCGCATCGGCCGCGAGGAATTGCAGTTGCTGCTGTCGTGAGGAACTCCCCTTTAGCGGCCGGGCCGATTTGCCGATATTCTTTGTATCTGCGTCGCGTTGGCGCCGGCGAAGTATGGCCCTGCGCCAGACGTTGTCAGCGTGGCAATCGCGACGTATAAGCTGGCCCGATAACAGATCGAACCAAGGAACACCCCATGAAGCGATCCATCTTCACCGCAACCGGCTTGGCTCTTTTGCTCGCTCTGGCCGGCTGCCAGCATTATTACAGCGTGCAGGAACCCAGCGGCGGCAAGACGTATTACACCGACCACTACAGCATCGCCGACAGCGCCGCCGTTCAATTCAAGGATCTTCAGACTGGTTCCCTGGTGACGCTCCAATCCTCCGTGATCAAGGAAGTCAATAAGGGCGACCTGCCCCCGGGTCTGGTTCACTGACCGATAACGAGGCTCATCATGCGATTCCCATTGCTGGCGCCGCTGGGCGCTGCTCTACTCTGTGCGTTTGGCTGCGCGTCCACCCAGAAGACCATCATGTCCGATCCTCCGGGCGCCATGGTCACCGTCAATGACGACAAGGCCGGGGTGACGCCGGTCAAATACGACTTCGACTTCAGCAAGCACGTGCGGTACGACGTGGTATTGCAGAAGGACGGCTTCATCCCCGCCGAGCAGGTCGTCTTCTCCGATACTGTCGCGGCTCGGGACACCGTCCTGCAATTTGCGATGGCGCGCGATCCCTCCTGGGATGACACCGTCGAATCTGAGATCGCCAATACCTTCCTGAGGATTCAGATCAACCCGCAGTTCGCCAAGGACACCGTCTGGCAGCGCATCTTCGATTCGGTCACCACCCGCTATCCCAGCGTGGCTCAGATGGACAAGGACGCCGGCTATATCAAGACCGCCCCCATCTTCAAAACCTACCACGCCAACGGCCAG